>CAZVWP010000004.1:23138-140674 GCA_964630805.1 uncultured Novosphingobium sp.
GTTGAGACCGAGGTTGAGGACGGTGTCCATCATGCCCGGCATGGAAACGCGCGCGCCCGAGCGGACCGAAACGAGCAGCGGATTTGCAGGATCGCCGAACTTCTTGCCGGCGGCTCGCTCGATGTGGGCAAGCGCCTCGGCGACTTCGGCCTTCATTTCCTCGGAAAAGTTCGCGCCCTCGGCGAGGTAGCGGACGCATTCCTCGGTGGTGATGGTGAAGCCTGGCGGAACCGGCAGGCCGATAGCCGCCATTTCGGCAAGGTTCGCGCCCTTGCCGCCGACGATCTTCTTGTCGCGGGCGCGGGGATCTTCGTGGGTGGCGCCGCCGCCGAAAGTGTAGACCTGCTTCGTCATATGCCTGGGCCTTGCTGCTGAGCCGCGAGATTTACACAATTGACTGGGCGTAAACCTCGCCGCGGTGCATTAAACCGTTTCAATACGGGTACTTGAACCGGACAAGGGCGCCGAGCACCCTTGCAAAATAAAATAATCTTATAGCCGATTTTGGAAAGATTATTACGCGCCCATCAGCCCTCAATCCGGCTGAAATCGGCCACCCCATGCACGGCATCGCGGAATCGCGCGAGCAGTGCGAGGCGGGCAGAGCGTTTGGCAGGATCGGCATCGTTGACGGTGACCTGGTCGAAGAACATGTCGATCGGCGCGCGAAGAGTAGCAAGAGCCGCCATGGCCCCCGCGAAGTCCTCAGCCTCCACGGCAGCGGCAGCGCGCGGCCCAGCCGCCTCGAGTGCATCGACCAGCGCCTTTTCCGCCGGTTCGGGGTTGTAGAAAAGGGAAATTGCCCCTTCGCCCGCGAAGTCTTCCTTCTTGAGGATGTTCGCTGCGCGCTTGTAACCGGCAAGGAGGTTGGCGCCGTCCTCGGTGCCGACGAAAGCCTGGAGGGCATGGACGCGGGCAAGCAGGCGAACGAGATCGTCCTCCCCGCCTAGAGCGAATACGGCATCGATCAGGTCATGGCGGACACCGGCTTCGCGTTGCTGGACCTTCAGTCGGTCGGCGAAGAAGGCGAGGAGTTCAGCCCTAACCTTATTTGCGCCCCACCACGTGTAGTTTCGGATACCAAATGCTTGCTGGCCATCAGATAACCTTGTTCCGGCAAACCAAGTTTGGCATTTGATCACAATCATGTCGAATTGACGCACCGTGGCTTTGTTCAAATCCGTTCGAAAGCCATCTTCTTCTTTCAAGACATTGGCACCAAGGAATGCCATGGCAATATATTGCTCTGAGCGTGCAGCCTCCAAACCGTTTGATTTGTCGGTGTAATCTTTGATTACGTGCAAATCGTACGCAAAATCAATCACCTGCTCTAGAGGTAGCCTAATCTCAGAATTGGCGATCTGTCGGAAGAACGCAATCGCTGCTCGACGGAGTGCAAATGGATCCTTCGACCCTGTCGGCAGTTCTTGAGCCGCAAAAAATCCAACCAACGTATCCAACTTATCCGCCAGCGACACCGCCACCGTCACTGGGGCTGTCGGAACTTCGTCACCCTGCCCAACCGGCTTGTAGTGATCGCGGATAGCATCAGCGACGGCGTCCGGCAGGCCTTCGGCGCGAGCGTAGTAGCCGCCCATCAGGCCCTGCAGTTCGGGGAACTCGCCGACCATCTCGGTGACGAGATCGGCCTTGCACAGTTCCGCCGCCCGCCGCGCCAGCGCCGGGTCGCAATTCGGCACCACGCCTTCGCTCGCCAGCCACTCCGCCAGCTTGGCCACCCGCTCGACCTTGTCGGCGACCGTGCCCAGCTTCTCATGGAAGGTGATCCGCGCCAGCCCCTCGGCATGCTGAGCCAGCGTCTTCTTGCGGTCCTGCTCCCAGAAGAAGCGCGCATCCGACAGCCGCGCCGCGAGAACCTTGCGGTTGCCGGCAACGATCGCCTCGCCGCCGTCGGTGGCGTCGATGTTGGCGGTGCAGACGAAGGCGTTGGCGAGTTTGCCGTCCTTCTCGCAGACAAAATACTTCTGGTTTATCCGTGCGGTAAGCTGGATAACTTCAGGTGGAACCTCAAGATAGGCCTCATCGAAGCGGCCGAGCAGCGGCACCGGCCATTCGGTAAGGCCCGCGTTCTCCACCACCAGTCCTTCGTCCGCGACCAGTGTCAAGCCGGCAGCCGCCGCAGCGGTCTGCGCCTTCTCGCGGATCAGGTCCTGACGCTCATTGTGATCGACCAGCACATGGCAGGCGCGGAGCTTGTCCTGGTAGTCGCTGGCACCGCCGATGGTGATCTCGCCAGGGTGGTGGAAGCGGTGGCCCTTGGTGGCATAGCCGGAGCGCACGCCTCCCGCTTCGCATTCGACCAAGTCTTCCCCCAGGATCGCAACAATGCCCGACAAGGGCCTGACCCAGCGAGTGCTTTCGGTCGACAGCGAGGGCGCGCCCCAGCGCATCGACTTGGGCCAGGGGAACTGGCGGATGATCGCCGGGATCGCCTCGGCCAGCACCTCGCGGGTGGCGCGGCCGGGCTTTTCGCTGACGGCGAACCAGACGCCATCGCGCTCGGTGAGCTGGTCCTTGCTGAGGCCGGTCTTGCGCAGGAAGCCTTCGAGCGCCTGTTCGGGCGCAGAAGTGCGCGGGCCCTTCACTTCTTCGCTAACTGCCGCAGTGGCTTGTGGCAGGTTCCTCGCAATCAGAGCGAGGCGGCGCGGGGTGGACCAGACGGTGACATCGCCCAGCGCGACCCCAGCGGCCTCCATTTCCTTGCGGAACAGCTTTTCGAGGTCGGCGCGCGCGCCGACCTGCATGCGGGCCGGGATCTCTTCGGAGCGGAGTTCGAGGAGGAAGTCGCTCATGCCGACCACCCCGGGAACTTCGCTTCCCAAATGGCCGAATTCTTGGCGATCCATGCCTCGCAGCTGCCTTTGGCGAGGTCCCGCACGCGGCCGATGTAGCTGGCGCGTTCCTGCACCGATATGACGCCCCGCGCCTGAAGGAGGTTGAACAGGTGGCTGGCCTCGATCGCCTGGTCGTAGGCGGCGAGCGGGATTTCCGCCTCGATGCAGCGCTGGCACTCGGCCTCGGCGTGCTGGAAGCCCTTGAAGAGCTGCTCTGTGTCGGCCACCTCGAAATTGTACTTCGACATCTGCTGCTCATTGGCGAGGAAGACATCGCCGTAGGTCACGCCGCCCAAAGGACTATTGGGGTCGTTGAACCGCAGGTCATAGACCCGGTCGACGCCCTGGATGTACATGGCGAGGCGCTCCAGACCATAGGTCAGCTCGCCCGCGACCGGCTTGCAATCGAAGCCGCCGACCTGCTGGAAATAGGTGAACTGAGTCACCTCCATGCCGTCGCACCACACTTCCCAGCCGAGGCCCCAGGCGCCCAGCGTCGGGCTCTCCCAGTCGTCCTCGACGAAGCGGATGTCATGGGCCAGCGGGTCGATGCCGATGGCGCAAAGGCTTTCGAGGTAGAGTTCCTGCAGATCGGCCGGATTGGGCTTCAGGATCACCTGGTACTGGTAATAGTGCTGCAGCCGGTTGGGGTTTTCACCATACCGGCCGTCGGTGGGGCGTCGGCTCGGCTGGACATAGGCGGCGTTCCACGGCTCCGGACCCAGCGCGCGCAGCGTCGTGGCGGGGTGGAAGGTGCCGGCCCCCATGCGCATGTCATAGGGCTGGAGGATCAGGCAGCCGCGCGCGCTCCAGAAGGAGTGCAGGCGCAGGATCATGTCCTGGAAGCTTAGCGGCGCGGTGTCGGCCCCAAGATTAGTCATAGCGCGCGCCCTTTGGCGGATAGCGCCTTTTGGGTCAACGGCGTGGGCCGCATTCGTTCATCGACTGGGAACGGAAGGCCGCTATAGAGGCGGCGATGAAACGCCCCTTGTACCGCATTGTCCTGGCAACAGCCGCTTTTCTCGCCTGCATGGGCGCGGGCGAGAGTTCCGCGCGTCAGGCATCCGCACCCGCAGCCTCTCACCCGGCACTGTGGAAGGTGGCAGACGAAGATACGACGATCTATCTGTTCGGCACCGTCCATGCGCTGCCCGACGGGATCTACTGGTACATCGGCAAGGTGTCGGACAGCTTCGAACAATCGCAGGAACTCGTCACCGAAATCCTGGAAAGCGCCGATGACGGCCAGTCGGCCATTCTTGCCACGGCCATGCTGCCGCAAGACAAGAGCCTGCGCGGGTTGATGAGCGAGCCGGACCGCGCCGCCTATGAACAGGCCCTCGCCAGTCTGAAATTGCAGCCCGCCGCGCTGGATCGGTTCAAGCCCTGGTACGCTGCCATATTCCTCGCCACCAGGCCGATCCTGGAGCAAGGCTACAATCCGGGCAACAGTGTCGAGACGACCCTTGCCGCCCAGGCCAAGGCACTATCGCGGCCGCATACCGCCCTGGAGACGGCGGAATTCCAGCTCGGCCTGTTCGATTCGCTGCCGCAGGACGTGCAGCTGCGCTATCTGGCCGAGGTCGTGCGAACCATGCCCGAGGCGAAGAACGAGCTCGAAGGCATGGTCGAGGCCTGGAAGAAGGGCGACGCCGAGGAACTGGCCCGCATCATGAACAAGGACGAGGACGAGCCGGCGCTGATGGAAAAGCTGCTCTATGCGCGCAACCGGACCTGGGCGCAGTGGATCCGCGCGCGGCTGGAAAAGCCGGGAACAGTGTTCGTCGCAGTCGGCGCGGGACATCTGGCGGGTGCGGGCAGCGTGCAGGACGATCTGGGGAAGATGGGCATTGCTTCGAGCCGGGTTCAATAACCGGCTGCAACGCGTTGCCGGCTGGCTGGCGCCGCTTGCGCTGCTGGCCAGTTGCACGCCCTCGCCTGAACCGGCACGTGCGGCCCTGTGGCGGGTCGATGGGCCAAACGGGCAGCATGCATGGCTGTTCGGCACGATCCATTCCCTCGCCCGCCCCGCCCTCTGGCGCACACCGGCGGTGGCGCAGGCCCTTGAGCAATCCAATGCAATCGTCGTCGAAGTCGGCAATCTCGACGACAAGGGCGCGATGGCGCGCGAGTTCCAGGCGCTGGCGGCATCGGCCGGGCGAGAGCCTCCCCTCACCCAGCGGGTCGAGCCGAAGTTCCGGCAGCCGCTGCTGGCGCTGCTGAAGCGCGGCGGGCTCGAGGACAATGGCTTTGCCGAGACGGACACCTGGGCAGCGGCACTGACTCTTGCGCGTGTGGGCGAAGGCTCGCTCGACAGCAATTATGGCATCGACCGCGCGATCATCCGGGGCGCGGGCGGCAAGCCGGTGGTCGAGATCGAAGGCGCGCGCGAGCAACTCGACACCTTCGAGCGGATGCCCGAGAAGGAACAGCGCGACCTGCTGCAACTGGTGGTGGCCGATGCCGGAAGCGGCGAGAGCGAGAGCGGCAGCCTGGCCGAAGCCTGGCGCAAGGGCGACATGGCGACCATCGAGCGGGAGACGCACCGGGGCCTGCTGGCCGATCCGGAGCTGCGCGAGGCGCTCTATGCAGGGCGCAACCGCGCCTGGGTGGCGAAGCTCACCGGCATGCTGGCCGCCGGGCGCCATCCCTTCGTCGCGGTGGGCGCGGCGCACATGGCGGGAACGGAAGGCCTGCCCTCGCTGCTGGCGGCGCGCGGCTACACTGTGACGCGGGTGCAGTAGGGACGCAGGGGCGATGTCCCTTGCCTTTGCGCCGCTTTTCCCCTAACGGCCCGCGCTTCGCAGGTCATGGTCATCCCTGGAGGCGTGGCCGCGAAACACTGAAATGCACTTTCGAAAGGCAAGAAGATGAGCGATACGCTTACCCTGCCGGCCGAGGCGCGGCGGGCAGGCAAGGGAGCCTCCCGTGCACTGCGTCGCGATGGCCGGGTCCCCGCCGTTGTCTATGGCAACAACGAAGAACCCCTTTCCATCCACGTCGAGGAAAAGGAACTGCGGCGCCAGCTTGGCACCGGGCATTTCTTCAACTCGATCGTCGTAATCGAACTGGGCGGCTCCAAGGTGCGCACCCTGCCCAAGGATGTGGCCTTCCATCCCGTTTCCGACCGCCCGCTTCATGCCGATTTCCTGCGCATTTCGAAGGACCACAAGGTCCACGTGAACGTGCCCGTGGTCTTCATCAACGAAGCCGCCTCACCTGGCCTCAAGCGCGGCGGCGTTCTCAACATCGTCCGCCACGACCTCGATCTGGTCTGCGATCCGGAAAGCATCCCCGAAGAAGTTCAGATCGACGTTACCGGCCTTGAAGTCGGCGCATCGATCCACATAAGCCACGTGAACCTGCCCGCAGGTTCGGCTTCGGGCATCACCGACCGCGACTTCACCATCGCCACCATCGTTGCCCCTTCGGGCCTGCGCAGCGAAGAAGGCGACAACGAGACGAAGCCGGAAGGCGCGTAAAGCTTTCAACCCCCTCCCGTCCGCGGGAGGGGGTTATGCTGCCCCTGTCACCTTCGGCCTAGGGGAACCTCTCCATGCAACTCTGGGTCGGCCTTGGAAATCCAGGGCCCCAATATGCCATGCAGCGGCACAACGCCGGCTTCATGGCCGTGGACACTATTGCCGAAGTCCATAGCTTCGGGCCCGTCCAGAAGAAATTCCAGGGCTGGCTGCAGGAAGGCCGCATAGGCGGCGACAAGATCCTGCTCCTGAAGCCCGCCACCTTCATGAACGAAAGCGGTCGTTCGGTCTCCGAGGCGCTGCGCTTCTACAAGCTCGGCACCGATGCCCTCACCGTATTCCACGACGAGCTCGACCTCGTCCCCTTCAAGGTCAAGGTGAAGCAGGGTGGCGGTACTGCGGGGCACAATGGCCTGCGCTCGATCGACCAGCACCTCGGACCGGACTTCCGCCGCGTGCGCATCGGCATCGGCCATCCAGGGCACAAGGAACGGGTGACCGGCTATGTGCTAGGCAACTATGCCAAGACCGAGCTCGACGACCTTGCCGACATGCTGGGCGCCATCGCCGCCGAGGCGGACTGGCTGGCCGAGGGTGACGATGTCCGCTTCATGAGCGATGTGGCGCTGCGCCAGCAGCAAGAATAGCATCCCCTCAAACGGCCGATTCGGACCGTGGAGAGGATCATGCCGCTGACCGTCCTCAATCCCACCCAGGCGCCCATGGCCGAGGACCTCGCCTCCGGCACCCCGCCCTCGCCTCGACTGGACAGCTTCAACGGCAAGACCATCGGCCTGTGGAACAACCAGAAGCTCAATGCCGCCCTGCTGCTCGAGATGATCCGGGAAGAACTGGAGAAGGACTACAGTTTCGAGGTGGTGCGCGGCATCTACGATCCCGGCAACCTCATGCCCGACGACGGCTGGGGCGAGATCGACAGGTGCGATGCGGTAATCATGGCCAATGGCGATTGCGGCGCATGCAGCACATCGGGCATCGCCAATGCCATCGACCTGGAAAGGCGCGGCATCCCCGCCCTGCTGGTGACGACGACGCCGTTCCTCGATGCGATCAAGATCAATGCCTCGCTGCGCGGCATGCCGGCAATCCTCTGGGCAGTGGTCGACCATCCCGTCGCCAGCCTGATGCACGACGAGCTGCGCCAGCGCGCCATCGAAGCCGCCCGGCAAGCACCGGGCGTACTGCTGGGGGCGTGACCATGGCGGAGCAACTTGAAGTTGAAGACTTCAACGCAGCGCAGGAACTGTATCACCGCAATGGCTGGACTGACGGCCTGCCCATTGTCCCGCCGACGGCGGACCGGGTGGCAGAGTTCCTCGGCGTGGCAGGCCTCGCACCTGACAGGCAGATCGGCTTTTACCCGGAACGCCGCGTGCCCGTCTTCGCCGAGCAACTGGCGATCAATGCAGTGATGGCCGGCTGCCTGCCCGAATACTTTCCTGTGGTGGTGGCGATCATGGATGCCATGCTCGACCCCAATTTCCCCAAGCACGTTCCCAACAGCTCCACCGGCAGCTTCACCCTCGGCTTCATCGTCAACGGTCCGATTCGCAACCGGATCGGCATGAACAGTCACGGCAACGTGCTCGGCCCCGGCAACCGAGCCAATTCGACCATCGGCCGGGCCGTACGCCTTGCGCAGATCAACGTGCTGGGCTCGATCCCGGGTGCGGGAGCGCCGGAACCGGAGCACGGCCGCCCGGTGCTCGACCGCTCGATGATGGGGCAACCGGCGAAATACGCCGGCTACCACATTGTCGAGAACGAGGAGGCCTTCCCCGCCCTGCTACCCCATCACGTGGAGATGGGCTTCGCACAGGAGGACAGCGTGGTCTCGCTGATGATGGTCAGCGGCTATCACTGGATCTGCGCCCATTCCGACCAGACGCCCGATGCCTGGATCGACACCATGGCCCATTACGCGGTGCACAACGGCATGCTGGTGGAACAAGGCGCGGCGGCCATGCTGCTGCCGCCGGAGAACGCGGCACTCTTCGCCAAGGCCGGCTGGAGCAAGCAGGACATCCGCGAAGCACTGTGCGAGCAGACCCGGCGCACCATCGCCTGGATCAAGCGCGAGGGCTGGAAAGTCCAGTGGCAGCGCGCCCGCAACGAGCCGGTAGAACCCGGAGACGAAGAACGCATCGTCGCCATGGCCGGCACGGCAACGCCGAAGGACTTCCCCATTGTGGTCTGCGGCGGCCCGGCGGGTTCATGGCCATATTACCTGTTCGGGGGCGGTCCGATGGGGATCGTTACCCGCAAGATCGGAGCCGCCTGAATTGGCCTACGAGGACGCCCTCGCCTCGCTGTCAGCTATGCTGAACGCAGACGGTTATGCGCTGTCGGTCCGCGATGGACCTGCGGGCCTCGTCGCGGAAATCCGCGCCGGCCCAAATGCCTGCGCTGACTGCCTCGTCCAGAAGGACCTGATGCGGATTTACATCGAGCAGGCGCTGCGGCCGGTAATTTCAGGCAACCTGCCTGCCATCGACATCCTCTACCCCATTGACCTCGCATGACCGCCGCACTGGTCAATCGCCGCCATCGCCGCTAAGGGCCCGCGCTCGAAAGTGCGGAGCGATTCATGGGTTTCAAATGCGGCATCGTCGGCCTGCCTAACGTCGGCAAGTCCACCCTGTTCAATGCGCTGACCGAGACGCAGGCGGCGCAGGCGGCGAACTATCCATTCTGCACGATCGAACCCAACGTCGGCCAGGTCGGCGTTCCCGATGCACGGCTGGACAAGCTGGCCAGCATCGCCGGCAGCCAGAAGATCATCCCCACCCAGCTAAGCTTCGTCGACATCGCCGGGCTGGTGCGCGGTGCATCGAAGGGCGAAGGCCTGGGCAACCAGTTCCTCGGCAACATCCGCGAGGTGGACGCCATTGTCCACGTGCTGCGCTGCTTCGAGAACGACGACATCCAGCATGTCGAGAACAAGGTCGATCCGGTGTCGGACGCCGAGACGGTAGAGACCGAGCTAATGCTGTCGGACCTCGAAAGCCTCGAAAAGCGCGTTCCCGCGGCGCAGAAGAAGGCGGCGCAGGGCGACAAGGAAAGCAAGCTGATCGCCTCGGTGCTCGGCCAGGCGCTGGAACTGCTCGGCCAGGGCAAGCCCGCGCGGCTGGTGCAGCCGAAGGACGAGGAAGAAGCGCGCGTGTTCAAGCAGGCGCAGCTGCTGACCGCCAAGCCCGTGCTCTATGTCTGCAATGTCGAGGAAGGCGCGGCGACCGAGGGCAATGCCCATTCCGCCAAGGTGTTCGAAAAGGCCAAGGTGGAAGGCGCCAATGCGGTGATCGTCTCGGCTGCCATCGAGAGCGAACTGATCGCCATGGAGCCGGAGGAGCGCCTCGTGTTCCTTGAGGAAATGGGCCTGCACGAAACCGGCCTCGCCCGCGTGATCCGCTCGGGCTACGACCTCCTCCACCTCATCACCTTCTTCACCGTCGGCCCCAAGGAAGCGCGGGCGTGGACCGTGCACAAGGGCGCCAAGGCCCCGGAGGCCGCCGGCGAGATCCACTCCGACATGCAGCGCGGCTTCATCCGCGCCGAAACCATCGCC
The DNA here is from genome assembly GCA_964630805.1 of uncultured Novosphingobium sp. Taxonomy (GTDB): domain Bacteria; phylum Pseudomonadota; class Alphaproteobacteria; order Sphingomonadales; family Sphingomonadaceae; genus Novosphingobium. The sequence goes on from CAZVWP010000004.1 coordinate 33,062, forward strand.
TATGACGACTTCGTCTCGCTCGGCGGCGAGAACGGCGCCAAGGAAGCGGGCAAACTGCGACAGGAAGGCAAGGAATACGTGGTGCAGGACGGCGACGTCATGCACTTCAAGTTCAACGTCTAGCTGGCCTGCGGTTGCATATGCGGCTAGCTAGCCGGCATGTTCCGGCTATTAGCTGCAATCCTTGCGCTTTTTGCGCTGGCAAGCCCCTCGGTCGCTCGGGCGCCACAGCGCGCGCCAGTGGTCATTCTCATTTCGATCGACGGCTTCCGGCCCGACTATCTCGACAGGGGCGTGACGCCGCACCTGAACGCGCTGGCGGCGCGCGGCGTCAGTGCGGCCGTGCGCCCGGCCTTCCCGTCGAAGACCTTTCCCAACCACTGGACGCTGGTGACGGGCGTGGTGCCGGACCGGCATGGAATTGTCTCCAACCGATTCGAGGACCCGACGAAGCCCGGCGATGTCTTTACCATCACCTCGGACGATCCCTTCTGGTGGAATGCAGCAGAACCGATCTGGGTGACGGCGGAAAAGGCCGGTGTGCGCACGGCGACCATGTTCTGGCCGGGCGCGAACGTGGCCTGGGGCGGGAGCAAACCGTCCGGCGGCGCGCCGTCCGAAGGCGGCACCCGCCCGCAGGACTGGGCACAGTACAACACTGCGATCACGCCAACGCAGCGGGTGAATACAATAATCGACTGGTTGCGGCGGCCAGCGGCGATCAGGCCGCGCTTCCTTACGCTCTATTTTGAGCAGGTCGACACCGCCGGCCACTCGTTCGGACCCGACGATCCCCGCACGACCAGCACCGTCGCCGAGATCGACCGCGCCATCGGCGACTTGCTCGAAGGGTTGAAGGGCATTGGGCAGGCGGCCGATTTCGTCGTGGTCTCCGATCACGGCATGGCAGGCATATCCAGCGAGCGCAGCATTGCCCTCGACAAGGTAGCCGATCCGTCGCTTTACCGCATCGTCGAGACCGGGCCCTTCGCCGGGCTGGTTCCGACGCCGGGTAATGAAGACAAGCTCGCCGCCCTCCTCACCGCCCCGCACGAGCACATGCAATGCTGGAAGCGCGGCGACATTCCGGAACGGTTTCATTACCGCACCAACCCGCGCATCGCGCCGATGTTCTGCCTGGCCGAGGTCGGCTGGTATATCCTCCCCGCGGCCTCTCCGGTCCCCTTCACCGGCGGCAACCATGGCTATGACAATCAGGCGCCGGACATGGCCGCTCTGTTCATCGCCAGCGGGCCGCATGTTGCGCCCCGGGGCAAGCTGGCGGCGATCGACAATGTCGATGTCGCGCCGCTGCTGCGGGACCTGCTGGGCCTGCCCGCGGGTTCAGGGTTGGACGGGAACGACGCTCCGTTCAGGGGCGTACTGCGGAAGTAGGCGTCATCGTGAAGGGCAGTGGCGCTACCCGCCGCAGCTAAGCGTCCCCTTCGCATGGTAGAGTTCCTTGCCCGCCTTATCGAAGATCGCGACGGAGGCCTCCTGCTGGTCGGTATCCCCGCTCGACTTCTGCGCCCCCGGCCCCCTGGCGATGCGCAGCGAATAGGTCTCGCTGTCATAACGATCGAGCGCGGGCCTGGTAGAAGCGTCCGGATCGCCGGGGCCGTGCAGGACAACGAGCGCGCCGCCGGTCATGAACCAGGCCTTGTTGTCGTCGCGCGTCACCACGGCCCAGTTTTCCTCCCTGGCTCCGGCGGCGAGGAACGTGCAGCCCGCACCGCCGAGCTCGCTCTTCTCCGAGACGTCGGGCGTGATCGGCTGCACCGCGAATGGCGCCTCGGATGGCAGCGGGGTCATCGACGCATCCTGGACCGGGCCGGGCTGCGAAGACTTTCCGCAGGCCGAGAGCAGGAAAAGGGCGGCAAGGGCCGACTGGGTACGCATCATTTCCTCCCGAACAGCTTCTCGATATCTCCGTGAGCAAGCTTCACCCAAGTCGGCCGGCCATGGTTGCACTGGCCTGAACGGGGCGTACGCTCCATTTCCCTGAGCAGGGCATTCATTTCCGCCACCGACAACAGCCTTCCGGCGCGAACGGAACCATGGCAGGCCATGGTGGCTAGGACATGATCGAGCCGTTCGCCCAGCAGCAGCGAGCCGCCCTCGCTCGCCGCGCCATGCTGGGCAAGATCGTCGGCAATGTCGCGCAGCAGGGCCTGCGCATCCCCGCCGCCCAGCGCCTGCGGCATGGCGCGCACCAGCATGGCAGAAGGGCCGAAGCGCTCGATGGCGAGGCCCAGAGTGGCGAGGCCATCCGCCGCTTCCTCGAGCCGGTCGCAGGCGGGCTCGTCCAGTTCGGCGACTTCAGGGAGCAGCAGCGCCTGCGCGGCCGCCAGTGCTTCGCCCGTGCCCACCGCGCGCAGCCGCTCCATCGTCAGCCGCTCATGGGCCGCGTGCTGGTCGACGATGACGAGGCCATCCTCCGCCTCGGCGACGATGTAGGTTCCGGCGACCTGCCCGCGAGCGACGCCCAACGGAAATTGCGCGACGTCCTCCGGCAGATCCACCGGCTCCACGGCGCGCGCGGCAGGGGCGAGGATCGCCTCTTCGTACCCGCGCCATGCCCCGCCCACTTCACTGACCCGGTTATCAGGCCGCGCATATTCCCGCGCGAACAGCGAACCCAGTGACGGCGCGGCAGGCACCACCGGTTCGCTCCGCCAGTTGCCCATCGCCGCTGCCGCAGGCGCCTGCGCGCTACGCTGTCCCGCGCTGTCGAGCGCATGACGCAGGCCGCCCACGATCAGCCCGCGAATGAAAGCGGGATCGCGGAAGCGCACCTCGGTCTTCGCAGGGTGGACGTTCACGTCGACCTCCTCGCATGGCAGGTCGAGGAACAGCGCCAGCACGGCATGCCGGTCGCGCGCCAGCAGGCCGGAATAGGCCCCGCGCACCGCGCCTATCAGCAGGCGATCCTTCACCGGGCGGCCGTTGACGAAAAGGTACTGGTGATCGGCGACGCCCCGGTTGAAAGTCGGCAGGCCGGCAATGCCGGTCAACCTCGCCTCTCCGCGCGAGACCTCGATGACCACGCCATCCTCCGCCAGTTCGCGCGCGACGATGCGGCCTACGCGCGAAGGCAGGGTCTCGTCCGGCTGCACCGCCAGCACCCGGCGGCCGTCGTGCTCCAGCGTGAAACCGATCTCCGGCCGAGCCATGGCAAGGCGGCGGACCGTATCGAGGCAGGAGGCATATTCCGCCCGCTCGCTGCGCAGGAACTTGCGCCGCACGGGGACCTTGGCGAACAATTGCTCGGCCCGGATGCGGCTGCCGGGTGGCAGGGCGGCGGGGCCTTCTTCCGCCAGCACGCCGTTGTCCACGACCCGGCGCCAGCCATCGGCCTTGTCGCGGGGGCGGCTTTCGATGGTCAGGCGCGAGACCGAGGCGATGGAAGGCAGCGCCTCCCCCCGGAAGCCCAGCGTCGCCACCTGCTCGATCTCCTCGCCAGGGAGCTTTGACGTCGCGTGCCGCTCCAGCGCCAGCGCCATGTCGGCGGGCGTCATACCGCAACCGTCGTCGGTCACTTCGATAAGGTCGATTCCGCCGCCGGCAAGCCGTACGGCGATGTTGCGCGCGCCAGCGTCGATCGCGTTTTCGACCAGTTCCTTGAGCGCGGCCGCCGGCCTTTCAACCACTTCGCCGGCGGCGATGCGGTTGACCAGTTCCTCGGGCAGGCGGCGGATGATCGGCATGGAAATCGACTAGCGGCGAAACGCCGGAAATTCGAGACAGGAAGAAGGCTTACCCATACCCTTGAACACAATTTTTTGGCCTTTCCCGAAAAGCTTCGCTAATGAGCCGCCTTCACGCCAACACGCCGGCTTCCCGCTGCCGCCATTCGCGCGGCAAGTGGCCGGAAATCTTACGGAATCCTAGATGGCCTCGATGATGTCGCGATTCTTCAAGCTCGGTTCCCAGAACATGGCCATCGACCTCGGCACGGCCAATACGCTCGTCTATGTTCAGGACCGCGGAATCGTCCTTAACGAACCTTCGGTCGTGGCCATCGAAACCATCAATGGCGTCAAGAAGGTCAAGGCCGTCGGCGACGATGCGAAGATGATGATGGGCAAGACGCCGGACAGCATCGAGGCGATCCGCCCGCTGCGTGACGGCGTCATCGCCGACATCGAAGTCGCCGAGGAAATGATCAAGTACTTCATTCGCAAGGTCCATGGCGGCAAGAAGAGCCTGTTCCGCTATCCCGAGATCGTGATCTGCGTCCCTTCGGGCTCGACCTCGGTCGAACGCCGCGCCATCCGCGACGCCGCTTCCAACGCCGGCGCCAGCCAGGTGTTCCTGATTCTCGAACCGATGGCAGCGGCAATCGGCGCCGACATGCCGGTGACCGAGCCGGTCGGCTCCATGGTGGTCGACATCGGCGGCGGCACGACCGAAGTCGCCGTGCTGTCGCTGCGCGGCCTTGCCTTCACCACTTCGGTCCGCGTCGGCGGCGACAAGATGGACGACGCCATCGTCTCCTACGTGCGCCGCCACCACAACCTGCTGATCGGCGAATCTACCGCCGAGCGGATCAAGAAGGACTATGGCGTCGCCACCGTGCCTGCGGACGGCATCGGCGAGACCATCCACATCAAAGGCCGCGACCTCGTCAACGGCGTGCCCAAGGAAATCACCATCACCCAGGCGAACATCGCCGAGGCCCTGTCCGAACCCATCGGCGCGATCGTCGAGGGCGTGCGCATGGCGCTGGAAAACACCGCGCCGGAACTGGCCGCCGACATCGTCGACCAAGGCATCGTGCTGACCGGCGGCGGAGCGCTGATCCAGGGGCTGGACGATTACCTGCGCGAAGAGACGGGCCTACCGGTGAGCATCGCCGAGGATCCGCTGTCCTGCGTCGCGCTGGGAACGGGCCGAGCCATGGAAGACCCGATCTATCGCGGCGTGTTGATGACGGCGTGATGCTGAAAAGTCTGCCGCTTCCGGGCTGACCGGAAGCCGCAACAGGAGGGAGAAGGCACCGCATGGCGCCGCCGAACCGGCGCTCCGGATTTTCCCGAAGGGCGCAATACAACACCTTCTTCACCTACCTCGCCGGCATTGCCGGCGCGGCCGCCGGCGCGGGCCTGCTGATCGTTTCGATAAACAACCCTTCGGCCTTTTCCTGGCTGCGGACGCTGGGAAGCGACGCCGCCGCGCCGGTTTCGCGCTTGGGCGCAGGCGGCCGGACCGCCGGACAAGGCGCGGTCGAATCCATAAGCGGATACATTGTCGCAGGCAGCCAGAATGCCGACCTGCGTCGCCAGCTCGACCTTGCCAGGATCAAGCTGATCGAGGCGGAGGCCACGGCCGAGGAAAACCACCGCCTCAAGGCCTTGCTGGACCTGCAACAGGAAGAGCCGAAGCCCGTCACCATGGCCCGCCTGATCAGTTCCACGGCGGCCAGCACCCGGCGGATCGCGGTGCTATCGGCCGGTTCCAGCCAGGGCGTCACCGCCGGCATGCCGGTGCGCTCGCCGCTGGGCCTGGTCGGCCGCGTCCTGGAAGTGGGCCATTCAACCTCGCGGGTCCTCCTGATCACCGACACCGACAGCATCGTCCCGGTCCGCCGTTCCGGCGACGGCTTGCCCGCCTTCCTGCAGGGCCGCGCGGACGGCACGGTCCAGGTCAAGCTGATCAACCTCGGCATCAATCCGCTCAAGGTCGGCGATACTTTCGTCACTTCCGGCTCGGGCGGCCTCTACCGACCCGGCATCGCCATTGGCAGCGTCGCCAGTGTGCTGCGCGACGGGGCCGTGGTCCAACTGCTCAGCAACCCGGCGGCGACCGACTATGTCGCAGTCGAGCCTGTCTGGGCGGCCGATGCCGTCGCGGAAGCGGCCCGGCCCGAGGCTCCAAGGGAAGCGCAGCGCCCAAAGCGTCCGGCCGCCAAGCCGTGATCTCCGCCCTCCTCTCGCGCCGCCTGAACCGGCGGATCAACCGGGTGCCCTCGCCGACGCTGGCTTTCGGCACGCCCTGGCTGACGGTGATGCTGTTTTCGCTCGCCCCGATCCTCCCGATAGTCGCCTCGGCCCCGGTAATGCCACCGCTCGGGTTCATGCTGTTGCTGGCTTGGCGGCAGGTGCGCCCGGGACTATTGCCCGTCTGGGCAGGCGTGCCGCTTGGCATGTTCGACGATATCTATAGCGGCCAGCCCTTCGGCAGCGCCGTCCTGCTCTGGACGGTCGCGGCCATCGTCCTGGATCTCTACGAGGCGCGCTTTCCCTTTCGCCATTTTCTGTTCGACTGGCTGGTTTCCTCCGTCATGGTCTGCGCCTATCTTGCCTTGTCGCTGGTTTTCGCCAATGCAGCGGGAGCTTCGGCGAGTCTCTCGGTGATCGCGCCCCAGGCCCTGACGTCCATCCTGCTGCTGCCGCTGATGGGACGGCTGGTTTCGGCGCTCGACCGGTTCAGGCTGTTGCCGTTCGTGGAAGTGGGCTGATGCTATTCAAGAGCCGGCTGGTCAGCTCGGCGACACTGAAAAACTCTTTCGACCGGCGCAGTTTCGTACTTGGCGCGCTGCAGGGCGGCGTCGGCACGCTGCTCGCGGCCCGAATGGGCTACCTGGCGATCTTCGAGAACAGCAAGTACACGCTGCAGGCGGAGAGCAACCGGGTCAACCTGACGCTGATCCCGCCGCGCCGCGGCTGGATACTCGACCGGAACGGTGTTCCCCTCGCCTCGAACAAGGCCGAATTTCGCGTCGACATCATTCCGGAGCGTCTGGCCGATCCCGATAGCACTATCGGCAAATTGGGCAACCTGCTTCACCTGACTGCCGTGCAGGTGCAAGATCTCAAGGACAAGATCGAAAAGTCCCACGGTTTCCAGCCAGTCGAAGTCGCTTCCGGCATCGAACCCGACCTCTATGCCGCCGTCAGTGTCCGCCTGCCGAACCTGCCCGGCGTCGTCACCCAGCGCGGCTTTTCGCGATTCTATCCGACGGGGCCCTCGGTGGCGCACCTGACCGGCTATGTCGGCCCGGCCTCGGCCGAAGAATACGAGCGCGAGAAGAACCCGTTGCTGGTCACGCCCGGCTTCAAGATCGGCAAGGACGGCCTGGAGAAGCATTTCGACAAGACCCTGCGGGGAGAACCGGGCGCGCGTCGGGTGGAAGTCACTGCCGCCGGCAAGATCGTCCGCGACCTCGACACGCGCGATGATGTGCCGGGCAAGCCGATCAAGCTTACCATCGACGGCCAGTTGCAGGACTATGCGGCGCGGCGCATCGGCCTCGAATCGGCTGCGGTGACGGTGATCGATTGCCAGACCGGCGCGATACTCGCGCTTTGCTCGATGCCGGCCTTCGATCCCAACAGCTTCGTCGATGGAATCGGCCGCCTCGAATGGAAGATGCTCAACGAGGACGATCACATCCCCTTGCTCAACAAGGCGATGCGCGGCCTCTATCCGCCCGGATCGACGATGAAGCCGATGGCAACCCTTGCCTTGCAGCTGCACGGCGTCTCCCCGGACGAACGTGTTTCCTGCCCAGGTGGTTATCGCCTCGGCAGCCGCTATTTCCGCTGCGATGCCGTCCACGGGTCGGTCGACATGCGCGGCGCGATCGAGCACAGCTGCAACACCTATTTCTGGAGCATGGCCCACCGGGTCGGCTACGATGCCATCGCCCCGGTGGCCAAGATGCTGGGCCTGGGCCAGGAATTCGATCTTCCGGGAACCAGGCAGCGCTACGGCACCATCCCCGACGCCGCCTGGAAGATGCGCCGTTTCAAACAGGAATGGAGCGCCGCGGATTCGCTCAACGCCTCGATCGGCCAAGGCTATGTCTCCGTCTCGCCGCTGCAGTTGGCGGTGATGACTTCGCGCCTTGCCTCCGGCAAAAACCTCCAGCCGTCGCTGGTGCTCGGCCAGGAACGGCCACCCGGCCCCGCCCTGCCCTTTACTCCCGAGCAGCTCGCCGTGGCGCATGACGGCATGTTTCGGGTGGTCAATGGCTCGGGCACCGGCACGGGCAGCCGGATCGACATCAATGGCGTCAAGATGGCGGGCAAGACCGGCACTGCCCAGGTGCGCGCCCTCGTCGCACGCGGGCATTTCGGTGACTGGAAGTCGCGCGACCACTCGTTGTTCATCTGCTATGCCCCCACCGATGTGCCGCGCTATGCCATGTCCGTGGTCGTAGAGCACGGCACCTTCGGGGCCCGGGCGGCAGCGCCGATCGCCAAGGACGTGATGACTTTCCTGTTCGATCCCCAGACCGCCTGGGCGCGCCTGCTGGAGCTGGAGAAAGGCTGGGGCGGTACGCCGACCGAACGCCTCGCCGCCAAGTACCAGTCCTTCAGCCGGCAGTACGGGACCTCGGCGCCCAAGGTGGAAGAGGAGGAAGCCGTCAAGGCCGCGGAGGATCGCGCCGAAAGGGACCAGGCGTCGCAGGCGGCCGATCCTGCCCGCGATGCGGGAGCTGCGTCGAGGCCCGAAGAGCCCTCGCCAGCGGCGCGCGGCCCCGGAACTGCGGACACGCCGGCGCCCCCCGCCGCTCCCTCGCCCAGTGCGTCGCCCTCGCCATGATCCAGTCTTTCGTCCCCGAGCCCGTCGCGCGGCAGCCCTGGGGGGTGATCCTTCCGCTCACCGCGCTGGTGATTTTCGGCTCCACCGTGCTTTATTCCGCCGCCGGGGGGCATCTGATGCCTTGGGCGATGACGCACTTCGTTCGCTACCTGGTGTTCCTGGCCATGGCACTGGTCATGGCCCGGCTGCCGCGGCAATGGTACGAGATGGGCGCCTATCCGCTCTATATCATCATCCTCGGCCTGCTGGTCATGGTCGAGGCGCTGGGTAAGATCGGCGGCGGCAGCCAGCGCTGGCTCAACCTGGGCTTCATGACGCTGCAACCGTCGGAACTGATGAAGCCCGCCATCGTGCTGGTCCTGGCGCGCTTTTTCGACACCCTGCCCCCTGCCCTGACGGCAAGCTGGCGAGGCTTGCTGCCCGCCGCCGGGCTGATCGCGCTGCCGGCCGCCTTCGTCATGCTGCAGCCCGATCTCGGCACTGCGCTGGCGATCTGCTTTGGCGGCTTCGTCGTCATGTTCCTCGCCGGATTGCCGATGCGCTGGTTCGTCGGTGGCGGGCTGGCCGCGGCGGTAATCGCGCCCATCGCCTTCTTCACGCTGCTGCACGACTACCAGCGCAACCGCGTGCTGACTTTCCTCGATCCCGAAAGCGACCCGCTCGGCACCGGCTATCACATCACCCAATCCAAGATCGCGATCGGTTCGGGCGGCTTCTTCGGCAAGGGATTCGGCCAAGGCACGCAAAGCCACCTCGAATACCTGCCCGAAAGCCATACGGACTTCGTCTTCGCCACCATGGCGGAGGAATGGGGCATGCTGGGCGGCCTGTTCGTCCTCTTCGTCTTCTTCCTGATCCTGCGCTGGGGCCTGCGCGTCGCGCGCAACAGCCCGGACCGCTTTTCCCGCCTGCTGGCGGCCGGCATGACCACCACGATCTTCTTCTATATCGCGATCAACCTGATGATGGTGATGGGCCTGGCGCCGGTGGTGGGCATCCCCCTGCCCTTTGTCAGCCACGGCGGTTCGTCGATGATGACAAACATGATCTGCATCGGCACGATCATGACGGTGAGCCGCTGGAACAGCCGGCGGCAATAGCGACTTGCAACATGGCAGCGCAAAGGGGCTTTCCCTCCGCTGAGCAATCGCTATAGGGGGGCGCTCCCGGCGATTCGGGCCTTTCGGGGAACGTCACGATGCCGAGTGTGGACGCATAGCTCAGTTGGTAGAGCAGCTGACTCTTAATCAGCGGGTCCTTGGTTCGAGCCCAAGTGCGTCCACCACTTTTCCAAATACTTACAGATAGTTAGACTATCCCCTTGATTGGGAATTCCATCCTCTTGAGTGGCTAGGTAGCTCTCTAGGTAGCAGGCTCCTGGAAACTGATTTTCTGAGCGAAAGTGCAAGAGAGCCCTAACGCTGGTTGTTTTCCGGCCCAGATCAGACTCGCTTTCCAAGGCTGGTACGAATCGGCGTTCTCAAAGTCGTTAGGCTTGCGACTTATATTTGAGTTCTGGCGGTCCCATCTCAGCGGATCGAGGTGTCCAAATGCCAATTCCAGATGCGATGATCATCATTTGCCCATCTTGCTCGACGGCAAATCGGGTGCCGAGAGAAAAGCTTCTCGCGGGTGGCAAGTGCGGCCGATGCGGATCGCTGCTATTCCTGAAGCAGCCCTTGGTTCTCACCGCAGCCAACTTCGATTCACACTCTACCAAAAGCGACATTCCGCTGCTCGTCGACTTCTGGGCAACCTGGTGCGGTCCTTGCCAGCAGATGGCTCCAGCCTTCACGGTGGCCGCTGGCCAACTCGAACCCAGAGTACGTCTAGGTAAGCTGGATACGGAAGCCGAACAGGCCGTTGCTGCTCGCTATAGAATCCGTTCGATCCCGACCCTGATCCTGTTTTCAAAGGGGCGCGAGGTTGCCCGCCAGTCTGGCGCGATGCCAGCCACTGCCATTGTCACCTGGGTGCGGCAGGCCCTGCCCGAATAGAATCTGGTGCTAAATGCAGCGTTCGTACGCGAAAAGCTGGCGCTGCCTGCGGCACCGTCTCTGGCATCCGCCAGAGACCTTATTCAGATCCGCCTTGACCCAATAGTCCGATAGCCCGCGAGAGCTTTTCACGAACCGCCTGCGCTGCCCTCGTCAATTCTGGATTATCGATTGCCTGCATTGAGGCCACCGGGTCAATCGCGGCAACTTCAACCTCACCGGAGCCGGACTGTTGGACAATGACATTACAGGGCAGCATCAGCCCGACCTTGTCTTCCACCTGCAACGCCTCATGGGCCAGGCCTGGATTGCATGCCCCAAGAATTGTGTAAGGACGGAAATCGACGTCGATCTTCGACTTGAATGTCTGCTGGATATCGATCCGGCTGATGACACCAAACCCTTCGGTTTTAAGGGCGGCTTCGGTGCGCGCGATGGCATCACCGAACGGAACCTGGAGCTTGGCGGCCATATAGTACGTCATCGTTGATCCTCTTATGTCCAGCAACCGAGCCAAATCAGTTTATCACGCTCGATCACCAACTGGCTGTTACCATATCCGCAGTTCCGATTGACTCGGCAAGCTCCACAGAGGTTAGCGGCCAAGTCGTCACGCATCCTTGTAGGCCAACAGCCGCAGTGCGTTGAACACTACGACCAAAGTGGAACCTTCATGCATGGCGACAGCCGGGCCAATGCCGAGCCCAAGGAGCGTTGCCGGAACCAGCAGCGCAACCACGCCTAGGCTGACGAAGACATTCTGACGGATTATCGACCGGGTCCGACGGCTAAGGCCAACAGCAAAGGGCAAGTGTGCGAGATTGTCGGCCATGAGAGCCACATCGGCGGTTTCCAGCGCCACGTCGGAACCGGCCGCTCCCATCGCAATGCCGACGGTCGCGCTAGCCATGGCCGGTGCATCGTTGACACCGTCCCCTACCATGGCGACCTTGGTCTCGGCGCGCAGCTTTTTGATGGCTTCGACTTTGTCCTCGGGCATCAGATCGCCCCAGGCTTCGTCGAGGCCAACCTGTTTCGCAACCGCGTCGGCGACGCGCTGGTTGTCACCCGAGATCATGATCATGCGGCGTATCCCGATGGCATGGAGGCGCTGGATCGTGGCCCGCGCTGCTTCGCGGGGCGTGTCCATCAAGCCGATCGCGCCGAGATCCCTGTCGCCGCGTCGGACGACCATTGTGGTATGGCCGCTCTCCCGAAGTTGCTCGATGGCGTCGGCCATTGGCTTCGAAAGCGGCGCAACGCCGTCGATGCCAAACATCTCTGCCTTGCCGATTAGGACCCTCTCGCCCTCAATCACTGCCGTCACCCCGCGGCCGATAAGACTGTTCAACTCGCTGGCAACCGGCACAGACCGTTCTCCGATATGCGCCTTACCGTCTCGGGCGATCGCTTGCGCCAACGGATGGTCGCTCATGCTTTCGACTGCCACCGCGATTGCCATCAGTTCTTCCTTGCCCACGCCCGGAGCAGGAATGATTTCGCGAATGCGTGGCTCACCGCTGGTCAGCGTTCCGGTCTTATCGAAGGCGATGGCATCCAGTGAGCCCAGCAGCTCGAGGGGGGCTCCGCCCTTGATCAAGACGCCACCGCGCGCAGCTCGCGCGACACCGGAAAGGACGGCGCTTGGTGTTGCGATCGCAAGGGCACATGGACTTGCGGCAACGAGTACCGCCATTGCGCGATAGAAGCTGTCGCGGAACGGCTCGTCGATGACCACCCACGCGAAAAGAAGGAGTACGGCCAGACCGAGCACCGCAGGAACAAACACCCGCTCGAAGCGATCCGTGAAACGCTGGGTGGGCGACTTCTGGGTTTCGGCTTCGCTGACGAGACGGACCACCTTGGCTAGCGTGCTGTCGCTCGCCAGGCGCGTGACTTCGATCTCGATGGCTCCGCTGCCGTTGATCGTGCCGGCGAAGACACGGGATGCGGCATCCAGCCTGTCCGCATTGGCACGAGCCTGAGCGGGATCGGATACTGCGCGCTTATCGACTGGCATACTCTCGCCGGTGACTGGTGCCTGGTTGACCGCACTGGCGCCCTTAATGACAAAGCCGTCGGCTGCGATCCGCTCGTCAGGCTTGACGATGACCACGTCTCCAACCGATAGTTTTTCAACGCCGACTTCCACACTGCTGCCGTCGGCCCTTCGGACAAGCGCGGTTCGCGGCGCCAATTCGGCCAATGCTTCGATGGCTCGTTTGGCTCTGCCCATGGCATAGTGTTCGAGAGCATGACCAAGGCTGAACAGGAAGAGCAGGAGCGCACCTTCGGCCCAGGCGCCAAGGGCAGCCGCTCCTGCCGCAGCCACAAGCATCAGCGTGTCAATCTCGAAACGGCTGAGGCGTAGGTTGTCGATTGCCTCACGAACGGTGAAGAAACCACCGAACCCATAGGCCGCGATATAGCACGCAAGAGCCAGCCAGGCGGGCGCCCCGCCCCAAAGTTTGCTGATTGTAAATCCGGCCCCCAGCAGCGCACCACAGGCAAGCGCGAAAATCAGCTCGGCGTTGGCTCCAAGCGGCCCCCCATGATCATGTTCGTGCTCCGCCTCACCCCCCACTTTCTCCTCGTGGACGTGGGCAGGCTCTGCCTTGTGCTCACTTGGCGCAGAACCCATTTCCGTGAGCGCATTTGCGAGTGCGTCTTCGGTAATAGTTGCACGCTCGAATTCGATGCGCACGAGTCCTGCCGGATTGACGTTGGTCTCAAGAACTCCTGGAAGTTGTGCCAAACGATCGCCAATCGTTCGCGCCCGCCGGGCATGGAGCCCGGCGATCTGCCAGATGACGTGCCCATACCGGGCCGAAATCTCGGCTCCGGCGGCACTCACTTCGGCCCGGACGGTCGAAAGCGAGAGTGCATCGGGATCATAGTGGATGCACAGCTTCGCTGGTTGATCAGCCGTTGCAGGCAGGACGTGGACCTCATCGACGCCAGCGCGCGGTCTCAATCGGCCGATGATACGCTTGACGCAGGCATCCGCCGCATCTGCCACCCCGGGCAAGACGAGCGGAATATCGAACTGCGCTTTTTCCGTCATGCCAACTATCCTTCAACTATCTCGAGGCGACGCGCTGGAAACCCAGCCCAGCGCCCTTAAAAATGAGTGGCCAACGCATCGCGATGCTACGGTCGGCCACCATTTTCATTTGACTGGCAACTCCGCACCGAACGTGTCGACATCGCCGTAGTCACCGGTGACATGATGCTTGTGGCGTCCCCGCAGCAGCAAGTGGCTGATGGCAGGCAAGACGAACAGTGTCAGCAAAGTCGAGGTGATCAGGCCGCCGATCACGACGATCGCGAGAGGTTTCTGCACCTCGGCGCCCGTTCCGGTGGCGAGCGCCATGGGCACGAAGCCGATGGCTGGCACGATGCCCGTCATCAGGACCGCACGAACGCGCTCCATCACGCCTTCGCTGATCGCCATATCAACCGGCTTTCCGGCGTCGATCCGCGTGTTGATGCTGGTCATCACGACCAGACCGTTGAGCACCGTCACACCCGAAAGCACGATGAAGCCAACGGCTGCAGAGACCGAGAAGGGCAATCCGGTCAGAAGCAGTGAGAACACGCCCCCTGCCAGCGCCAGCGGAATTGCTGAATAGACCGCAATCGCCTGACGCACACCGCCCAGTGCGAGGAACAAGATGCCAAAGATGGCGGCGAAGATGATCGGGATCACGACCGACAGCCGGGCAGACGCGGCTTGCAGGTTCTCGAACTGCCCCCCCCATTCGATGAAGCTGCCCGTCGGCAGCTTGACCTGTGCTGCGACCTTTTCCTGCGCTTCGGCAACGAATGAACCCAGATCATTGCCGCGCACATTGGCCTGCACAACAACCCGGCGCTTGCCATTTTCCCGGCTGACCTGGTTCAAGCCTTCGGAGAAGCCGAACTTCGCCAGTTCGCGCAACGGCACCGATGCACGCGCGCCACCCTCCCCGGGCAATAGAACAGGGAGTGCGCCGACCGCGTCGAGATTATCACGCGTTGCTCGGTCAAGCCGGACGACGATATCGTAACGCCGGTCTCCTTCAAACACGATGCCGGCCTCCCGGCCGCCAAGGGCTATGGAAACGGTATCGCTGACATCCTGAAGTGTCAGTCCGTAACGCGCGATAGCATCCCGGTCGAACTGGACATCGAGGACGGGGAAACCGGCCGTCTGCTCGACCTTTACGTCGGCTGCGCCGGGGACGGTGTTCAGCACGGCGGCCACTTGCTGGGCCGCGCGGCCCATTTCCTCGAGATTGTCGCCATAAAGCTTGATCGCGATGTCCCCGCGCACACCGGCGATGAGTTCATTGAAGCGTAACTGGATGGGCTGGCTGATTTCAAACGCATTGCCGACGAGTGGTTCGAGCTTCTTTTCCACCCGTTCGATAACATCGTCCTTGGTGCGGACACCCGCAGGCCAGGTTTCGCGCGGTTTGAGGATAATGAACGTGTCCGAGGCGTTTGGCGGCATTGGATCGCTCGCAACTTCTGCCGTTCCGGTCTTGGAATAGATGAAGGCGACTTCGGGCAATGAAGCGACCGCCTTCTCGACCTGGAGTTGCATCTCCTGCGACTTGTTGAGCGAAGTGGAAGGGATACGCAGCGCCTGCATGGCAAGATTGCCCTCGCCCAACGTCGGGATGAACTCGCTGCCCAGCATCGAAAACACCAATCCCGCAGCGGCGAAAGTACCCGCTCCCGCACCAATCCACGGCCAGGGTCGATCGATCACGCGCTTTAGCACAGGCTCATAGCGTTCCTTTACCCATGCGATCGCGCGAACTTCCTTCTCGGCGACTTTACCGCGGATCAGCAGCGCAACCATTGCGGGCACGAAGGTCAGCGAAGCGATGAAGGCGCCTGCCAATGCCAGCATGACCGTGATTGCCATCGGCGAGAAGGTTTTGCCCTCGACACCGGTAAAAGTCAGCAGAGGTACGAACACGAGGAAAATGATTGCCTGCCCGTACAGGGTCGGCTTCACCATTTCACGTGATGCCTCGAACACCTCATGCAGCCGCTCGCTCACACTGAGCAGCCGTCCTTCATGATGTTGCCGTTCGGCCAATCGCCTCAGGCAATTTTCGATGATGATGATTGAGCCATCGACAATCAGGCCGAAATCGAGTGCTCCCAGACTCATCAGATTGCCCGATGTGCGAGTGAGGTTCATGCCCGTTCCCATAATCAGGAACGAGATCGGGATGACAAGCGTGGCAATGATGGCCGCGCGGATGTTACCGAGCAGCCAGAACAGTACGATCGCGACGAGGAACGCACCTTCCAGCAGGTTCTTTTCAACGGTGCCTATGGTTGCATCGACCAGCTGAGAGCGATCCAAAACAGACTTGACCATAATGCCGGGCGGGAGCGATTTGGCGACCTCTTCAAGACGGTCCGCCACAGCGGAAGCGACGACTCGGCTATTGCCATCGGCGAGCATGAGCGCGGTTCCGACAACGATCTCCTTGCCGTTTTCGGAAGCCGAGCCGGTGCGCAGTTCGCCGCCGATCTTGACAGTGGCAACGTCGCGAACCGCGACAGGTACACCACCACGGCTGGCAACCGTCGCACGGCCGATTTCATCGACCGAGCGGATACGGCCATCGGCGCGTACAAGGAAGGCTTCACCGCCCCGTTCGACAAAATTCGCGCCGACAGAGATGTTGGCGCGTTCGAGGGCTTCGGCCAGCTCGGAGAAAGAGATGCCGTAAGTAGAGAGCTTAGCTGCATCGGGCTGAACGACGAACTGCTTCTCATAGCCACCGATGGAGTCGATCCCGGCAACGCCTGACACGGTCTTGAGCTGCGGGCGGATCACCCAGTCCTGAACCGTGCGCAGATAGCCGAGCTTTGCCACCTCGTCGGTCAGAATTTCGCCAGACGGTGTCATATAGGAGCCATCTGGCTGGAACCCGGGTTTGCCCGCGACTTTGGGCGCGGCCTTGCTGCCGGGCTTGGCAAAATCGACGGTGTACATGAGCACTTCGCCCAGTCCGGTTGAAACCGGACCCATTTGCGGCTCGACCCCTTCGGGCAACGTTCCCTTGGCTTGATTGAGCCGCTCAGCCACCTGCTGACGCGCGAAATAGAGATCGGTGTGATCCTCGAAGATCACCGTTACCTGGCTAAAGCCGTTGCGCGAGATCGAGCGTGAGCTTTCCAGCCCGGGAATCCCCGCCATTGCGGTTTCGACAGGAAAGGTAACAAGCCGTTCAATATCAAGCGGCCCGAGATTGGGCTCGACCGTATTGATCTGCACTTGTTTGTTGGTGATGTCGGGAACGGCATCGATCGGTAGCTTCATCAGCTCCGACAAGCCGTAGGCGGAAATGATCAGCGTCAGGATGACCACGCCCCAGCGGAAGCGGATCGACGCATCAAGGAGTCTCTCGATCATCTCAGTGCTCCGCCTCGCCCTTGCCGAGTTCGGCTTTGAGTAGGAACGCGCCCTTGGTCGCGATGGTGACGCCGGGTTTCAGGCCATCGACAATCTCGATCCGCCCGCCGCCGCGTTTGCCGGTGACGACAGTTGTCGCGAGAAACCCTTTGGCTGTCCTGACGAACACGACCTCGCGGCCTTCGACCGTCTGCACAGCTTCCTCCGGCAGCGCGATGAGGCCGTTATCCCCGCTTCCTCGCGGCTTGATCCGTGCGCGCAGACCCTGACCGGGCGTCAGCCCACCAATGCCTTGCGGCGTCAGGATGATCGTTGCGGTTTTGCTATCGGGATCAAGGGTCGGAGTTGCTGAACGCACTACTGCGTTCAGGGTTTCGCCGCCCAGCAGTTCGATCACCGCGCTATCACCTGGCTGAATGCGCCTTGCGTCGGCGGCCAGTACCGATGCGTTGATCTGAATGCGGGTAGGATCGGAAACGCGGAACAATTCGGTGCCGGCGAGGACAAAGGCACCGAGTCTCGCATCGGCCTTGGTCACCCGCCCGGAAATCAGGCTGATGACAGAGAGGCTTCGGCCATCGCCGGACACCCTGGCGGCTGATGCAGCGGACTGCGACCGCCGTGCCTCGGCCTCGGCCTCGGCCAGCGCTGCGGCTGCACCTTCAAGGTCTTGCCGCGCCGTAACGCGCGCATCGAACAGGCGTTTTTCGCGTGCATAGGTCGAGCGCGCCAGCGCCAGCTTTGCCGAGGCCGAGCTCCATTCAGCGGCAATGGAGGCCGCATCACGGCTCTCCATGGTTGCCACTGATTCTCCGGCCCGGACATAATCGCCGAGCTGCCGGTTGATCCGGACAATCGCGCCGTCGGCGCGCGCCGTCAGCACCGCTTCGCCTTGCGGCGTTGCGGCTACCACGCCCTGCGCCAGAATTTCAGCACCAAGTCCGCCGGACTGTATTGTTTCTGTTACGATACCAGCAGCCTGGGCGCGTGCCGCGTCAATCTCGACCTGGCCCTCGACATGCCCTTCTTCTTTCTCCTCGGCATGTTCGCCTTCCGCAGAAGCGGCAGTGGTGGGCGTTGGCGCGAATACCGAGCGGCCAAGCATGATGCCGCCCCCGCCAAGCACGAGTGCTGCAATGGCGACCCCGGCGATCAGTTTCGTTTTGTTGTTCTCTTCGGTCATCGATCAATCCCCTGCGCGCGCATTGGCGCGGATCAGTGCGGCGAGCGCACGAGCGCGGTCGAGGCGGGCCTCGATTAGCGCGGTTTTGGCTGTGGTGAGGGCAGCTTGAACGTCGAGCAGTTCGAGCAGGCTGAATTTGCCCGCGCTGTAGCCGATGCGGGCAAGCCGCACGGCCTCTTCGGCCTGCGCCAGCGATGGCCCCGACAGCGCCTCGACCCGCGCATCTGCGGCCCCCAGTAGCATTCGGGCATCATGCTGCGCGCGGCGTGCAGTGAGACGCGCCTGAGCAAGTGCGGCTTCGCTAGCGAGTGCGTCCGCCTGCGCCGCTTCAATCCCGCCGCGATTGCGGTCCCTGAAAGGGAGAGGAATGGAAAACCCTGCAACGAAGGCCGTCTCGCGGCCATCATTGATACGCCGCACACCACCGCTCGCCGTCACATCTGGGACTGCATCGGCACGCGCTACCCGGATCCGCGCAGACGCGGCATCGCGCTCGGCAACGGCAAGCTGCTCGTCGAGCGAGGGGGTTTCGGGCGGCAATGCCCCAGGCACAGCCTCATCTCCCGGAATGGACGCCGACAGTTCGGGATCGCTGCTCCCGATCAGATCGCCAAGCAGGCGGCGAGCAGCAAGCAACTCGCCAAAGGCCCGCGCTTCTTCAGCCTGCGCTTCGGCAAGCAGCGCTTCGGCACGGAGTTGGCGCAAGGGTGGGTCACGCCCGACATCGACCAGCAGCCTCGCCGTGCGTGCCAATTCGCGCGCTTGGCCGACATTATCCCGTGCCAGTACGGCGCGGTTCTCGGCGGCGCGCAATTCAGCATGGCCAACACGAATATCGCGGGCAAGATCGGCCTCGGCGCGGCGTAGCGACAGCAAAGCGAAATCGCGTTCCGACGCTGCAACCGCAACGCGCGCGCTTCGTTTGCCGCCAAGTTCTATGCGCTGGCTGAGTGCCAGGGTCATCTCGGCGCTCCGAGTATCACGATAAGGGCCAGTCCCGGCGAAGTTCTCGACCTCGAGCGAAATTTCCGGATTGGGCGAGACGCCTGCCTGCCGTGCCCGCGCCTCGGCAGCCTGCGCCTGGGCGCGTGCCTGAGCGACGCGCGGCGAGTTTTGTGCACCTTGGGCAAGCGCGTCGGATAGCGAAACTTCGGCCGCCCAGACGTGGGAGCTGCTGGCCAGAAGGGCTGATGCGATCAACAATCGAAACTTCATGTCACGCACCACCGGAATTCGGTTCGGTAGGCGCGGCCAATCCTGAACAAGCATTCACAGGGTCGGGCGCATGGTCCTTCTCAGGGTCATGGATCACATGTAAAATGCGGACAGTGTCGACCGCCGTGGCAGAAACTCCCGCCGAGGTTGCGAAGCGCCACTGCCCCCGCGAACGACGCCGGTATTTCTTCCAGTCTGCTTCCTGACAAGCGAGCCGTTGCCCCTGCCTGATAAATTCTATGTGCAGATCACCCTTGCTGCGGGTGAACCACCGTTTTTCACGGATATAGCCGCTAACGAGCGTGCGGCCGCCGTCAGCCTTAACCTTCACCCAGAGAACATAGACCGACGTGTTAGGGTCAATTTGGACCGGAATATCGACGCGGGTTGAACGCGCGTCAGCAGGTGCCGCAGCGATGAGCACGGCAGGCGCAATTGCGCCAAGAAGCAAGTGTCGCATGGTACGAGAATCCTGAAAAATGCCAGTATCAGCGCTGGAATGACCGGCGCGCTTAAAGCTGGGTTTTCAGGCTGCGGGCGGCTCCGTGGGCGGAGCGAGAGCGAGCGAGCGCATCGGCAGAACGATGAGCGGCGTAATCGCCGCCTTACCGTCCCAGATCTTTGGCGAGGCCGATTCAGAGTCTGTCGCCAATGCTACGCCGCAATGATGATGGACCAAGGCATGACAGGGCGATCCGCCCTGCTGCTCCGGGTTCTGTTGATTGCTGCCATCAGCATGGTCATGCATGTCAAGAACTTCGACGCTGTGTCCAGCCAGCAGATTGTCGGCATGCGCAGTTTCGGGCGCGGCAAGGCCGCCAACCAAAATGGCAAACATCAAGAGCATCGAGAAGAGGCGGACCCGCATGTTAGCGCACCTACCAGCCACTCTCGAAGTCAGCAAGAAAATGCTCACGATTGATCGTAAATTCGTGCCAGAAGATCTTGCGGAATTGGCATCGGTCGAAAGGCGCTGACATTCGACCGACCGGTGTTACCGATAGGCAAGCGACCAGTAATGGCACCCAGTGGCACGAGAGCAAGGCGCAAGCATTGCCCCCAGGTTTCTTTGATGTCCCTTTCACGAAAGGCGTAAGCAAGCATCGACCAATGACTGGTCAGATGCAGTCCAAGATATGGTTGTGCCACGATATGGGCGCGTTCTAGCGCACGCCAAGCTTCCAGCCTGTCACCGGCATGTCCGGCAGCGCCAAAATTGGCCATTTCCTCTACTATGAGGGCTCGGGCCTGATCACGCGTCATGCCGCTATTCCGCTGCTACAAGCAATCATGCCTGTTCTACTGCGGCAGGGACGGTTTTTAGCTCCGCCATCGCGTGTCGGAACACCTGCATACCGCCGGTCAGCGTCAACGCCGCCATCACGGTCGCAACGATCAAGTCGGGCCAGGCGCTGCCTGTGCCGAACACACCAATCGCAGCCAGCATCACTGCTACATTGCCGATGGCGTCGTTGCGCGAGCATATCCAGACCGAGCGCATGTTCGCGTCGCCCATGCGGTAGCGAAAAAGCAACAGTGCAACACCGGCATTCGCGGCTAGCGCGAGCGCACCGACCACGCCCATCGTTGCAGCATCCGGCGACGTACCGTTCAGAAAGGCCAGGACTGCGCTGCTAAATACCCAGCCTGCAAAGCCCAGCATGAACAGTGATTTCAGCAATGCCGCCCGGGCCCGCCAAGTCAGCACCGCACCAACCACCGCAAGGCTTATCGCATAGTTGCCGGCGTCACCGAGAAAGTCGAGCGCGTCGGCCTGAAGCGCGCGGCTGTCGGCGGCCGTGCCTGCCACCATTTCGACAAGGAACATTGCCGCATTGACGATCAGCGCCACCCACAGCACGCGCCGCCAGCGCGGATCGGCCTTGGCCTCCTCACTTCCGCAGGCACTATCACAGCAACCGTCCGCCACCTGATTATCCTTCTCGACAAATCCCGAGTCGGACATCTATTTACACCCTGTAGCAACTACAGGGTCAAGCGATGAAAATCGGCGAGCTGGCGAGCGCAACCGCGACAAAAGTTGAGACGGTGCGTTACTACGAGAAGATCGGGCTGCTCCCACCGCCCGCGCGCAATTCGGCCAATTATCGATCCTATGGCAGCGATCATCTCGCGCGCCTTTCCTTCGTCAGGCGGGCGCGAGACCTCGGCTTTACGCTGGAATCTGTGCGCGAACTCCTCACTCTTGCGGATGACAAGGGTCGATCATGCCAGGCGATCGACAGTATTGCTCGCACACATCTGGAGGAAATTGACCGCAAGATCGATGACTTGGCAGGCTTGCGCAGCGAACTCGATCGGGTGATCGGTTCATGCAGTCACGGGACCGTCGCCGACTGCAAGATTATCGAGACACTTGCGCCCAGGTGAGGCGCTCAATGGCGCGCGAAGACAGTCACCCGACCAGAACCGAATGCTATAACATTGAAAGGTTGCGCACGTGCGCCGGGAACTTCCATGCCGAGCGAACCGATCGGCATGCCCTCGACGGCGAGACCGCGGACGCCTTTGGGGCGACTCGCAAGTACCCTGCGCATATCGGCAAGGGGCACGTGACCTTCAAACGCAATCCCATCGACAATCGCAGTGTGGCATGACGTCAGGTTTGCGGGAAGACCCACCTGCCGCTGCAACGCTGCACGGTTCGCGTCATCGACGATCCGCACATTTCTGCCGAACGCCTGCCGGACCCGGGCAGCCCATTGCTCGCAGCACCCACATCCCGGATCGCGATGCATCAGGATATCGCCCGCCGCGAGCGCGGGGGTCGAAAACAACGCCAGTGCCAGAACCAGCTTTCGCATGTGTGATCTCCTCATCCGCGGGTGGCCGCTGAGCCGCAACGGTGTGAACTACAGCCAAAATCCGCATTTGCCGGTAGTCACATGGCAATGCGCGGAACGTGGCTGAGCACCCTCCGCGCACCATTGCTTACTTGTGATCCATGCCGCTCATGTCGTGACCAGCATTCTCACCAGCCTGCCCGCCATGCTCCTTGCAGCAGGCCATCTGGCCGTGCTCGTCCTTCTTGCAGCAACAGCACGGCTTTTCTGGCGTCGGTGCAGGCTCGGCTGCAAACGCGGCTGTAGATAGCGAGAGCGCGAGGGCGCCCAGCAGATACTTGGATTTCATGTGTATTCTCCAGATAAGATTGAAACGGATCGGGAAACCGGCTGACGCGGGGGCGGTGTCGGTGGCTCGGGCTTCAATCCGGACAGGCTTTGGGGCGCCCGGATCTCCGGGCCGATCCAGTCCCATCGTATGGCATTCAGATTGGTGCCGATGGCAGGCGCAGCAAAGAGGCACGCATGACAGACCCGCGCCACGTCCGGTGCGCCATGATGATGTGAGCGGTCGCCGCTTCCCGGCATGTCGCCGCATTCCATGTTAGCGGTCTGCATCGAAGCCGCTGCCGGGGCGGCGCAAAGCGGTCCGGCGCCGAACGCCAATGCTAGCGCAACAATGAGAGCGACGACCGATTTCATAGGATCAAGTCCTGCTCCGTTGCGACCCGTCGGTCCAGCCAAAGTCATTGTGCATTGCCATCAGAATCAGAACCAGACCCTGACGCCAGCTACAAAACTGACGGCATCCGGATCTTCTCCTGCGAGCCGTGCCAATCGCGCGGTGTCACCCGCCTTCCGGCTCCATTCCACGCCAACATAGGGCGCGAGCTCGCGTCGGATCTCATAGCGCAAGCGCGCACCCAGTTCGAAGTCGGTGAGTCCTGATCCGACCCCGATCACGGGCATGTCCTGAGCGGAGAAATTAAGTTCCGCTCGAGGCTGGAAGATCAGGCGCTGGGTGATCCGCTCATCGTAGCTTCCCTCAAGGCGAGCCCGGATGTCACCCTTGTCGGAGAGGAACATCTGCCCCGTCAAATGGAACCAGTAAGGCGCGATCCCCTCTACCCCGAGCACGGCATAAGTCCGCGAGGGATTGGGCACTATATCGTGCCGCAAGCCGACATGGGCATTCCAGAACGGCGAGATGGCACGTGAATAGAGTGCCTGGATTTCCAGATCCTCGATCGGCTCGCCGAATGCGCCCTCGCCCTCTGTTTTGATCAGGAGGCGATCGACGTCACCGCCGAACCAGGCCTCGCCTGCCCAACGATAACCGTCCCTACCCTTGCGCGCCTGGAATTCGGCGAGATCGAAGAGCACCATCGACCCGCTGAAGGCTCCATTCTCTCGCCGTAAAGCTTCGCGCGCGCGCGCCATCTCAGCGGGATCGAACACGGTATCCGCGGCATGGTCGCCTGGCGGCGCAGGGGCGGGAGCAGTTCCGATAGCCGGATCACCCTCGGACATGCCCGCCATGGCATTCATATCATGGCCGGAGTGATCGATGGCTTCAGGCCGTGGCGGACCGGCTGGCTTAGGCTCGGCAGCGTGTCCGGCATGGGGATCGACTGCGACAGGCGCGGGAACTGCAGCTTCGGGCTGACTATGGCCGGAATGGTCCATTGCAGCCGGCGCTGCCTCGCCTCGAGCAACTGTGCCGGGCGCATCCTTCATTTCCATGCCTGGCATGGAGGATTGGGCCACCGCAAAGCCGGGCGTTGCCAGCAAGACAGCAGCGCTGATGAGAAGGGTCGCCTTCATGCCGCGTCCTCCTCATGGCGCACGGTCACGACCCGGAACATCCCCGACATCATGTGCAGCAGCATGTGACAGTGAAATGCCCAGTCGCCGAGTTCATCGGCCGTCAGGTCGAACGAAACCTTGCCACCGGGCAAGACATTGACCGTGTGCTTCAGCGGATGATGGCCCGGATTACCTGTGACCAGTTCGAAGAAATGACCGTGCAGGTGAATCGGATGGGGCATCATGGTGTCATTGATGAGATTGACGCGCACCCGCTCCATGTGGCGAAATGCGATCGGCTCGGTGTTCTCGCTGAACTTTACGCCATCGAAGGACCACATGTAGCGCTCCATGTTGGCGGTCAGATGGATATCGATCTCTCGCGACGGCGTGCGCTTGTCGGCATTGGGGGTCAGCGCTTTGAGGTCACGATAAGTCAGCACCCGGTGATCGACCTTCTCGAGGCCGGTCGGACGTTCGCCCGTGCGGTCCATGGGCATTGGCGAAAGCGTCGCAACGCCTGGTCCCATTTTGACCTGCGGCGCGACCGCGGGATCGCGCATCTTCATCGAGCCGTGATCCATCCCGGGCATCGCGTGGCCCATGCCTGCGTGATTAGCTGCACTCGCATCGGCACCGGGTGCCGCCATATCGCCCATGCCCATGTCTTTCATGGAAAGCAGCGGGCGTTCGCGGATCGCCGGGATCGGCGCGACCATGCCGAGGCGCGGGGCGAGCGTGGCGCGCACCTGACCGGAGCGGTCGATGGCTTCGGCGATGAAGCCATAGGCCTCGTCGGCTCTGGGCACGACGATCACGTCATAGGTCTCGGCGATGCCGATCTGGAACTCGTCGGTCTCGACTGGCTGCACGTTCTGCCCGTCGGCGGCAACCACGGTCATCGCAAGGCCCGGAATCCGGACATTGAAGTTGGTCATGGCGGCAGCATTGATGATGCGCAGGCGCACACGCTCTCCGGGTGCGAACAGTCCAGTCCAGTTCGCGGCGCTGTCATGCCCGTTGACCATGAAATGATAAGTGGCGCCGGTGACATCGGAAATGTCGGTCGGGTCCATCCGCATCCCGGCCCACATGCGCCGTTCGGAGGCCGACTGGTCCTTTCCCGCAAGTAGTCCCGAGAGGGTCTGCTTTTGCATGTTGAAGTAGCCGGGCTGCGCCTTCAGCTTCCGCAGCTGCGTGTGTGGGTGCATGAAGCTCCAGTCGGCGAGCATGATCACGTGTTCGCGGTCATAGGTGATTGGATCGGGCGCTGCGGGATCGATCACAATCGCGCCATACATGCCCATCGCCTCCTGCATGCCCGAGTGGCTGTGATACCAGTAGGTCCCGGACTGCCGCACGGGGAATTCATAGGCGAAAGTCTGGTCGGCCTTGATCCCGGGAAAGCTCACCCCCGGCACGCCGTCCATCTGGAAGGGCACGAGCAGCCCGTGCCAATGGATCGAGGTTTCTTCCTTCAGCGTGTTGTTCACTGCGAGGCGAACCTTCTGACCCTCTTTTAACCGGATAACCGGGCCAGGTGTCGCACCGTTGATGCCGATGGCATGCCCGTCACGTCCACCGACCCTGAGCGAGGCATGACCGATGGATAGTGCGATTTGCTCCCCGGACACCGCGGCCATCGGGACTCCAAGACCAGAGGTTCCGCTGCGCGCCCAGGCTGGGAGCACTGCCGAAAGCGCGAGGCCCCCGCCCCCAGGGCAGCCGAACGAATGAGGGTACGGCGATTGAGCGCAAAAGAATGCATGAATGGTGTCCGGTACGATTGACGGCTTCATAGTCCTCTACGCAGCCGCTTTCCTTACCCCTCAGATCTGGTCGCCAAGCATCGCCTTTAATTTTCCCCTCGCCCGGTAGAGCCGGGTCTCAACCGTTTTTTCGCTGACACCCAGCACCTCTGCGGCTTCAGCCTGGCCGAGGCCATCGATCGTGCGGAGGACCAAGGCCTCGCGCAGACGGGATGGCAAGCGCGATATGGCCGCGGTCACGCGCGCCAGCTCGGCCCGGTCCACCGCTTGTACGTCGGCGGGAATGGCATCGTCCGAAACATCGAAAGCCATCTCGAGCGGCATTGCGCGCGTGAAGAAGGCACGCACCTTTCTCCTTCTTGCCCAGTCCCGGCACTTGTTGAGCGCGATGTGCTTAAGCCAGGCCAGGAACGGTCGCTCATGCTCGTAGCGTCCAAGCGCCGAGAACGCGGCGATGAAGGTCTCCTGGGTAATGTCGAGTGCCTCGTGCGGATCGCCGACGGATGCTCGTACCAGACGAAATACAGATTCACGGTGGCGCGCCAGCAGTTCGCGATAGGCGTCTTGCCGACCAGCGAGCGCCAGTGCGGCCAATTCGCCGTCGCTCCCCTCTGACAGCGAAAGGCTCACCGTACTTCTGGGGTCAGGGCTCTGGTCACAGTCCTGTCGAATTTGACCGCCTGATCAGGCCTCAGGACGGCGCGCATGGCAAAGAGATGCTCAAGCGTCTCCTTCTGCATCTCACCCATCACCTTGTGAGTATGATCGATGGCGGCCGTGACTTCCGGACCATAGCCATGTTCCACTTCCATCGCTTCGGCCAGATGGGCATTGGCCGCCCGCATCTCGAGCTCAAGCGCCTTGCGGCGGGTGGCAAAACGCTGCTCGATTGCTTCGATCTTTGCTTCCTGTGCGGCATCGAGTTCGAGCTCGCTGTGCAGCAGCGCATGGAGTTCGGTCTCGCTCTGCCTTTCCGGTGCGAACAGCACGCGGCCAGCATAAGTTCCGCCCAGCGCCGCCGCGAATGCGACAAGCGCGATCAGGATCAGCCGCCTGGTCCAATTCACGGGTGGACATCCAGCAAGGTCGAAGGTGCGAGGGGATTGTCGGGCGCAAAGGGTGAGATTGGCTGAGCTGTGGCGGGTTCGCCGCCCGCCAGTCCACCACCCGCTACGCCGACCACCAGCGCCAGGGCTGCGGCAAAACCCATCAGCCGCGACCCGGCCGCAGCCTCACGGCGGCTCGCAGCCAGTCCGGCAAGCACTGCGTCGTCGATAGTCGCCAGCTCCGAAGGGGCCGGAAGTGTGGCCAGGCAGCGGAGCGCCTGATCAAGGTCGGACATGGTGGGTCTCCCGAGGTCTTGTGATCCTATACGCAGCCATATCCCCGATCCCTCAGAAAAATTGAACCCGGCCAATTTGAGGGATGCTGTTCCGGGCCGCGTATTTCAACCTGATAGCCGTTTCCAAGGAGATTCCTGATGCGTTTGACCAGCCTTGCCCTCGCCGCCGCCGCTCTGGGTCTCATCGTCCCGCAGGTTGCCAGCGCGCATACGCAGCTTGTGTCCTCGACCCCGACCGCCAATGCAACGGTCGGAGCACCTACGAAGGTCGAACTGCGCTTCAATGAGGCCGTGATCGGCGCAACGGCACGGGCCGAGATCGCGATGACGGGAATGCCGGGTATGGCAAACCATGCGCCGATGCCGATCACGGGGTTCACCGCCCGGCTTGGCAATGACCGGAAATCGATGACTTTGCTGCTCCGTCGGCCGCTCGCCGCCGGCACTTACCGCGTGACCTGGAGCGCGGCCGGAGCCGACACGCATCGCATGGGCGGCTACTTCAGCTTCACCGTGCGCTAAAAACATGGACAACCTGCCTGTCATCGCCATCCGGTTCGCCCTTTACGCCGATCTGATGGTGCTGGCAGGTGTGACGGCCTTCTCGCTTTACGCGCTGAAACCCGAGGAGCGAGGCACTGCCTTGCTGCCGCTAGCCAAACCTGCCCTCATCCTTTCGCTACTCGGGCTGCTGCTGTCTGGCACCGGCATGATTGCGCTTGTCGCAGCCATGACCGGGTCAGCCGGCTGGGCAGTGGATGCCTCTGCGTTCAGAGAAATAGTCACGCAAAGCGCCATCGGCAGTGCCTGGATCGTGCGCATGGCAGCACTTGCAATTGCCTTGGTTGCCGCCCTCGCGCTTGGCCGAAGCTCACACCTTGAAAGATACTGGCTGCTTGCTTCGACAGCACTGGCTATCGCCACGCTGGTCTGGACGGGCCATGCCGGCGCAACCGAAGGGTGGACAGGAACGCTCCACCGGCTGAGCGACATCGTCCACATGCTGGCGGCGGCTGTTTGGATCGGCGGAATTGCCGCGTTCGCCTGGCTGCTATTTCAGCCATTGGCGCACCAATCCGATGCGCAGATCAGGATCGCGCATCGGGCCCTTGAACAATTTTCGCGGGTTGGGACGCTTGCGGTCGGGTTGATCGTGCTCACGGGCCTCATCAACAGCCTGAGCCTGATGGGCTTACCACATCCGGACACCTTGTTCGCTTCGCGCTACGGCCAACTCCTGCTTATCAAGCTCGCCCTGTTTGCTGCAATGCTGGTGCTGGCGGGTGCCAACCGCTGGCGGCTGACACCCGCTCTTGGTGCAGCCATCGCCGACGGCAATCCGGCCCCCGCGTTACGCGGCCTTCGACAAAGCCTGGTTCTGGAAACGGCCACCGCGCTTACGGTCCTCGCCGTGGTAGCCTGGCTGGGTACGCTGGAGCCGATCATGGCGAACGGGTAAATTACGCCTTGACCCTTACATGATGTCAAGGTTGATGAGAGTTGCGACCAGAGGAGTACGAAGTATGACCGAGTCGCATCACGACCATGCGAAATGCACCCATTCCGGATCGAAGGCTCCAGGAACGGTGATTGACCCCGTCTGCGGAATGAGCGTTGACCCGGCAACCACGCCGCATGCCGCGACCCATGACGGCGCCCATCACTACTTCTGCAGCGCTGGCTGCCTGACCAAGTTCGAAGCTGATCCGGCGCGCTATATGAGCGATGCGCCGCGCCCGACAGAAGCGGTGCCAGAAGGCGCGATCTGGACCTGCCCGATGCATCCGGAGGTTCAGCAAGCAGGGCCGGGAAGCTGCCCGATCTGCGGCATGGCCCTGGAACCGATGACCCCGACGCTCAGCGATGGACCGTCACCGGAATATGCCGACATGAAGCGGCGCTTTGTGATCGGGCTCATCCTCGCGTTGCCGGTGGTAGCACTCGAGATGGGCGGACATCTGACGGGACTGCGCCATTATCTGGATGGGAACATCGGCAACCTGGTTCAGATGGTGCTGGCAACGCCAGTGGTTATCTGGGCTGGCTGGCCCTTTTTTGAACGCGGTCTGGCTTCGGTCAAAAGCCGCCATCTCAACATGTTCACCCTGATCGCAATGGGAACGGGCGTCGCCTGGATCTACAGCATGGCGGCGACGCTCGCGCCCGGCATTTTCCCGGTCGCGTTTCGCGCGATGGACGGCTCGGTCGCGGTCTATTTCGAAGCGGCTGCGGTCATTACCGTCCTCGTCCTGCTCGGCCAATTGCTGGAACTGCGCGCCCGCGAGACCACCAGCGGCGCGATCCGCGCACTGCTCGACCTTTCGCCCAAGCTCGCCCGCCGGGTTCGTCCCGATGGCAACGACGAGGAGATCACCCTCGATCAGGTACTGGTTGGCGACACGTTGCGCGTTCGTCCTGGCGAGAAGGTTCCGGTCGATGGCGTGGTGCTGGAAGGCCGCGGCACCGTCGATGAATCGATGGTGACTGGCGAGTCCATGCCGGTGACCAAGGAGGCAACGTCGAAGCTGATCGGGGGCACGATCAACCAGACCGGCGGCCTCGTGATGCGCGCCGAGAAGATCGGGCGCGACACCATGCTGGCGCGCATCGTCCAGATGGTCGCAGAAGCCCAGCGTAGTCGTGCTCCGATCCAGCGGCTTGCCGATACCGTGTCCGGCTGGTTCGTACCGGCGGTGATCGCGGTCGCGGCAATCGCCTTTGTTGTCTGGTCCCTGATCGGCCCGTCACCGGCGATGGGCTATGGCCTGATCGCAGCGGTGGCCGTGCTGATCATCGCCTGCCCCTGTGCGCTTGGCCTCGCAACCCCGATGTCGATCATGGTGGGGGTCGGACGCGGTGCCCAGGCCGGTATTCTCATCAAGAATGCCGAGGCGCTCGAACGCATGGAGAAGGTCGATACGCTTGTCGTCGACAAGACCGGCACGCTTACGGAAGGCAAGCCTGCGGTGGTCGCAATCGAGACGGCCGAAGGGTTCGACAGCCGCGAGGTGTTGCGCCTTGCCGCCAGCCTCGAACGCAGCAGCGAGCATCCGCTGGCTCTCGCCATTGTCAGGGATGCCGAAGCCAAAGGACTGGCAATCAGCGAACCGGGCGACGTCGATCAGCCAGTCGGCAAAGGCATCACCGGAATCGTCGATGAACATCGGCTTGTTGCTGGCAATGCCCGCTTCCTTGAGGAGCAAGGGATCTCGACTGCCCAACTGGCGCAACGTGCTGACGCCCTGCGCGCTGACGGGGCGACCGCAATTTTCCTTGGCATCGATGGCCGTGTTGCGGGTGCTATCGGCATTGCCGATCCGGTTAAGCAGACTACGCCTGGCGCGCTCAAGGCACTGGCCGAAGCGGGCATCCATGTCATCATGTTGACCGGAGACAATCGCGTCACGGCAGACGCCATCGCCCGGCGCCTTGGTATCACTGACGTCGAAGCCGATGTCCTGCCCGACCAGAAGAGCGCGATCGTCAAGCGCTTGAGGGACGAAGGCAGGATCGTGGCGATGGCAGGCGACGGTGTGAACGACGCCCCTGCGCTTGCCGCTGCCGATGTCGGCATCGCCATGGGCACCGGCACAGACGTTGCGATTGAAAGCGCAGGGATCACCCTCCTCAAGGGCGATTTGACCGGAATTGCGCGTGCCCGGCACCTCAGTCATGCCACCATGACAAATATCCGGCAAAACCTGTTCTTCGCCTTTGCCTACAATGTCGCTGGTATCCCGGTGGCTGCGGGCGCGCTCTACCCACTGTTCGGCATCATGCTTTCGCCGATCATCGCGGCGGCGGCGATGGCGCTGTCCTCGGTCAGTGTCATCGGCAATTCGCTGCGCCTGAGGAGGGTTGCACTATGAACATTACGAGCAAGCGCGCGTGGCTTCTGGCCGTACTTTCAGCGGCACTGATCGCCGCTTTCCTGCTCTATCCGCAACACCGGCAGCACCTCTTCGGGCTGATCCCTTACGCCTTCCTGTTCGCCTGCCCGCTGCTGCATTTCTTCCATGGCCGCCATCACCAAGGACGTCACTCAAAATTCGGTGAGCAGCAGCCATGAATATCGGGCAAGCCTCGAAGTCCACTGGCGTTTCGGAGCGGATGATCCGGCATTACGAGCGCGTGGGACTGATGCCGCCCCCAGACCGGCGCGACAATGGTTACCGGGACTATTCGCCGCAATCGGTCGAGCGTCTGCGCTTCATCGCGAACGCCCGCGATCTTGGGTTCTCGCTGGAAGAGATCGCTACTCTCCTCGGCCTGTGGGACGACCGCGAGCGGACGAGCAGTGAGGTGAAGACCGTTGCTCTGGCACATGCCGAAGACCTTGGTCGTAAGGCGGCAGCGCTTGAAGCCATGCGCTGCGCATTGCTGGAACTTGCCGAAGGGTGCAGCGGCGACAACAGGCCGGATTGTCCGATATTGAGCGGGTTGGCAGAGCGGCGGCTTCGTTAATCGAGGTGATGCCTTACGGGTTGTGCAGGTTGCCTGCGACCCGCTCGATCCATTCCTCGACTTCCCGCTCGACCCATACGGCGCATTTTGGACCGAGCGAGCGCGACTTCGGGAACCGGCCTTCGCTCATACGCTGGTAAATTGCGGACCGCTTCAGCCCGACCCGGGCCATGACTTCGGGCAGGCGAATTAGCCGCGGCGCTGGCGGGGCCGGGATAGCCTCAGTGCGGGCAGGCGAGGCTGATGTTTCAGTATTCAATTGGGTGGGAGCCATGAGAAAATCCTTGGACAAAGCAATCGTCGGGTTCCCCTCCGATCATTGCTTCCCCCTCACCTGCCTATCGCGAGCGACAGGTCACGATCGGCAAATTCATCGATGTGTTTCGACAGCATACGGGCAACCAGGCGCGATGTGCCGATCGCCCAGCGCGGCCTTAAATCACCAATCCTATCCCCGAGCGCCTCGTGCAATTCGCCTGGCAGCGCAGAGAAGAACTCCTCGAGGAAGGCGCCCATCTCATGGTGCATCCACTGCGCGGCAAGCGCTTCATGGCCAGCGAGCACGAGCGCCAGAGTAGCGCGCGCAGGTGCGCCGCAAGCCTCGAGGATTCGGGTGGCCTCGTCGAGGTTGATCGGGCGTTCGCCGCGGATGACACGCAGCAGCGTGTCCTTGTGCAGACCAGCTTCGCGGGCAATCTGGTGACGCGGCTTGCCCGCTCCATCCACTGCGCAGCACAAGGTGCGCGCAAGGCGCTGATTGGCCGCATCGGGCGTGGAAGGGTGGCTGGGCATCGTCGCGTCACTCCATCATGATCACATGATTCGCAGGCATATCTCAGCCTCCTATCTGTAGGAAACCGAAAAGAACAATAGAAGAACATCTAGGGTTTAGGTTATCGAAAACCGAGACATGGTAGAGCCGCGATTCTCCGTCTATGTCCGCCGATTCCCACGTCAATAGACCCGCTATAATACGGCATTATCGCCGAAATTTGGCACCGCTCCAGCTCCCGCATGTCCGTATGCATCCACAATGAGCCCCGATTGCTCGTCGATACTTTCCTACGATGATTTCCTAGATGCATGAAGAACACACAGCGAACACAAGGCGCTGTGTCCAACCCTCCAACCGGAGCTTTCTTCATGCCTGCACTTGCTCTCCCCCGGCGCCTCGGCGCCCCTCGTCTCACCCGCGCCGCCAACCTCGTTCTCCCGGTCGCGATTGCCGCGCTCGCCGCAAGCGCCGCCTATGCCGGCGCGGACACCACCTTCGCCCCGGCGCTGACCAAGTTCACCGATTTCCTCGAAGGTTCGGGCGGCAAGATCATCACCGTACTGAGCCTCGCGGGCGGACTCATCGGCCTTGCCTCGGGCCGGTTCACCCTGTCGCAGATCGCGGTTCCCGTTGGCGTCGGCATCGGCGTCGGTACGGGCGTGCCGATCGTCACTTCGGTCGTCACCGCCGTCATCTGACGGCGGCGGACAGGAGGGCGCGCGTCATCATGAACGATCGGTACATCATTCCCCGCCGGCTCGACGATCCGGAGCTCATCGGCTTCTGGACCCTCGACGAGTTCGCCGGGATGATCGTCCCCTTCACCTGGGGAATCCTCGCACAGCATATCTTTATCGGCATCGCCCTCTCGTTTGGCGCCTGGTTCGCACTGCGAAAGGCGAAAGCAGGACGCGCAAGCTCCTGGGTTTTGCATGCCGCCTACTGGTATCTGCCTGCTGGGTTCACCGGCCTCAGGATGACGCCGCCCTCCCATTGCCGGCTGCTGGCCGGTTGAGGGGAGAGGCACATGCTTGCCCAGTTTTCTCATGAACGCAGCCAGGCCCTGCTGCGCCAGCGCAACATGTTCGCGCTGACAAGTGCCGGCCTCGCGCTCGCGGTCGTCGTCACAGGCGGACTTGCCGCCACGCGTGACCGCGAGGTTGTATTGCTGCCGACACTGCGCGCGCCGCTGACGGTATCGAGCGCAGGCGCCAGCGCCGACTACCTCGAGTTCGTCACCCGCGATGCCGCGCTGATGCTGCTCAACCGCAGCCCTGAAGGCCTCGACTACTGGATGGCGGCAATCCTCGACCTTGCCGATCCGGCAAGCCACGGCCGCCTCAAGGCAGACCTCGTGCGGATTGTCGAGGAACAGCGCGGTTCCGATGTCACCCAAGCCTTCGTCATCAAGTCGATGACGGTCGACCCCAAAAGCCTGACGTCGGAGGTCAAGGGCACGCTCAAGACCTTTGTCGGCGCCCAGGTCATTGCCAGTGACGACCGGCGCTTCCGCTTCACCTGGACTTACCGGGGCCTGCGCCTCGCGCTGGCCGGGTTTGCCCAACTTCCCACCGACGACAAACCCAAGGAGAGCCAGTGATGGACCTCATGCCCAAGTTGCGGCGAACCGCCGCAGTCCTCCCCCTGCTCGCGGCCCTGTTCGCCAGCCCGGTGCAGGCCGACCAGTTCAAGCAGACCGCCGATGGCGGCACGATCGAATGTTCTGTCTCGGCGCGCGAACTGACCCGGTTTGCACTGGTCGGCGATCAGTTCGCGAGCGTGTCGAAGCTGTCGACCGGTTATCCCTACAACGACTTTGCCGTCACCAACGAGCCGGTGCGCGGGGACATCTACGTCTCTGTCCCCGAGACTTACGCAGCGGCCAAGATCAGCTTCTTTGCCACGACGAAGAAGGGCTACGTCTACAAGCTCGCCTGCCCGGTCGAACGGATCGAGGCCCAACAGGTCTTCATCACCAATCCGGCAATCGCCAGAAATGACGCGACCCGCTGGGAAACCGAGACCCCGCTTGGCGAGACCGCGGTGCGCCTGGTCCAGGCCATGGCAAACAATGCATCGATCGACGGCTACCGGGTCCGCCAGTCGGCAGCACTTCCCGCCCGGGTCGGCACCCTCGAGGTGCAGCTGATCGCCGATTACCGGGGCGCGGCGCTGAGCGGCAAGGTCATCCATCTCACCAACCGCGGTAGCCGGGCGATGACCATCGCCGAGCAGGATCTGGCCCCGCGCGATGCGCTGGCCGTGGCGATCGCCAATCCCGCCCTCGAACCCGGCGCCAGCACGACCGCCTACGTCGTCGGCCCCAATGGGGAGCAGACCCATGACTGATACGAACCGCGAGGCGACAACACCCTCCCCCGGCGCGCAGCCGGATCAACAGGAAGGCGGCAATCTCGTCCGCCTCAATGCCCGGACCGCAAAGCGCCAGCAGCTGCTGCTGGCCGGTGTCGGTGCTGTCCTGCTCGTCGGCGGGAGCTGGTTCATCTTCGGATCGGACGATGCCAAGAAGGACGGCAAGGCGGGCGATGCCGAGACGATCGACACGGCCGGCCTCGTCAACCGCGATCTCTCCCAGCGTGAATTCGTGGCCGTCTATGGCAATCGCCTCGATGCCGTCTCACGCGAGCAAAAGGCGCTCAAGGACGCCCAGCTCCCACGCTCGGAAGTGGAAGCGCAGCTCGCCGCGCTCAAGGCCGAAAATCAGGCCATGCGTACCGACGGGCAGGCTGCGATCGATGCCATCACTGCCGAGAACAGCCGGTTGAAGGACCAGGCTGCCGCCGCGCAGGCAGCCCCACAACCAGGGGCTCCGTTGCCCGCCTATGGCCCGCAGGCCGGAAGCTATGATGCTCGCGGCCGCGCACCTGTACCGCCCGGTCTCGGCGGGCAGGCCGCCAGTCCGCCCGACAGCGCCGCTCCCGGCGAAGTGAAGCTGATGAGCTTTACCGGGGACAAGGGCAATGCGGCCGGCCTCAAGGTCTCGCGGCCTGACGCACCGCCGCTGGTGGTCGAGGACTCGCCCGACTTTCTGCCTCCCAATTCCTATGCCTCGGCGCGCGTCATTGTCGGCGTCGATGCCTCGGCGGGAGTTGCGAGCCAGACCGACCCGCTGCCGGTGGTGTTGCGGATTACGGGTCCTGCGCGCTCGGTCCTGCAGAACGGCAAGGTGCTCACCACCCGCATCCAGGGCTGTATCGTCAACGGTGCCGCGCGCGGCGATCTCTCTTCGGAGAAGGTCTATGTGAAGCTGGCGCGCATGACCTGCGATCAGCCGGGCGGCCGCGTCGCGGTTTCCGAGGTCAAGGGCTTCATAAGCTTTGCCGGCAAGTCGGGCGTTCGCGGCCGCGTGGTCAGCCGCGAAGGCAATCTGGTCACTCAGGCGCTGCTCGCCGGCATTGTCGGCGGATTCGGGCGGGGCTTTTCCGCCAATGCCAACAGCACGTTCTCAGGCGTCACCACCAATGCCGATGGCACGCGCTCGAAGCTCTCGGCCGGAGACATTCTCGGCGGCGGTCTCGGCCAGGGTGCGGCCGATGCCGCCGACACGGTCAGCAAATACCTGATCGAGCGCGCCGAACAATACCAACCCGTAGTCGAAATGCCGACCGGCATCGATGTCGAAATCGTCTTCCTGGACGGCGTCTATGTGAGGAATTCCCAATGATCGAAGACACGCAAACGCGGCCCCGTCGCTGGGCCAGGCTCGCGCTCGGGCTCGCCGCGCTGACCACGCTTTCGGCCGGAACGGGCTGGGGCGCGGCCCATCTCGCGAGCCCCGCCAATGCCGCGCCCGACTTGGCCAAGGTGCGCGCCGCACTGAAGCTGCGCCTGCCCAAGACGCCGATCGATGCGATCAACTGCGCAGGGCTTGGCGGTCTGTGCGAAGTCGCCTCGAAGTCGACGCTCTTCTACGTCGATGCCCGCGCCAAATACCTCGTCATCGGGCGCATCTACGACATGGATGCGCGGCAGGATCTGACTGCGGCGCGGCTCCTCGCGCTCAACCCCGATCTGCTCGCGGCCGGCGCCGCGCGGCGTCAGGCAGATAGTGATGAGGCTCCGCCGCAGCGCCCGGCAGCACCCAAAACGGTCTCGCTCACCGGCCTTCCCGCCAATGGCGCGATCCATTGGGGACCGGCGAATGGCCCGAGGGTCGTGGTCTTCTCGGACTTCCGCTGTAGCTACTGCAAGAAGCTCAAGGAGGAGCTGAGGGCGATCGGCGCGCGGGTCGAGGAACGCCCGATTTCGATCTTCGGCGCGGAAAGCCGCAAGGACTCCGAGCGGGTGCTGTGCTCACCGCGTCCCGAAGTCGCGCTGAACGCCGCCTATTCGGGCCTCGCGCTCGCCAATCCTAAGCCCTGCGACACCAGCGGGCTCGATGCCAACGAGGCCTTTGCCAAGGCGCACGGCTTCGGCGGGACACCGGTCATCGTCCGCCCGTCCGATGGTGCGGTCATTGAGGGCTACCGCCCGGCCTCTGCGCTGCGTGCTTTCCTGACGGCCGCGCCGTCCAACCCGAAAGGCTGACCGTCATGACGTCCCCCGTCCGTCTTGTCCCGCTCGCCGCGCTTGCCCTCGTCATGAGCGGCTGCGTGGGCCTGGGCACCAACATCGAAGGCGACTTCACCTGCCGTGCACCCAAGGGCGATTGCGCGCCCTCCCATGTGATCGACCAGCGCGCCACCGCTGAACTCGGAACGACGCCGTCTGCCGGACTCCAAACAGCGCGAGTGCGCGCCGGGATCGCCAGCGGCGATCTGGCCCGCACGTCGGAACGTACGATCCGCATCGTGTTTCCAGCGCACGTTGATGAAGCTGGCACGCTCCACGATGAAGCCGTGGCCTGGGCGGTTGTCGAAAACCCGCAATGGGCGGGTGCGCTGCGGCGCAAGGAGGGCACGGAAGCACCCGAACTGATGCGTCAGCTGCGCAAGCAACTGAAGGCCGCGCAGAATTCCGCCTCCGATGCCGAGACTTCCAGCCCGGCCCCAATCGCGCCGGATAGCCCCGACGAGACCAATGCGCCGCTGATAACCGGCGACACTTCCCCCTTCCCGCTTGCCTCCCCGCTGGCCCTCCCCTCCACGGCGGCCGAGGCAATCGCCGGTGCTCAGGCACCGGCGGTCGAGGGGTTCGACATGTCCTCTCCCCCGCATGATCGGACCCCTCGGCCACACTCTTCCCTGCCCGGCCTGCAGTTCCCGAGCCTCGAAGCCCTCGCGGCCGCGAAGTCGAAAAAGGCCAAGTCGCAGCAAAGCGCGCTGGATCAAACCGCAATTGCTCCCGTCAGCAAGGCTGCGGACGCATCGCCTGAGGAGCAGAAGTGATGGCCGTCTCGATTGGAACCCTGTGCGACCGGCTGCTGACCGGACTGCTTGGCGATGCCGAACACGCCGAGGACGCGCGCCCGCGTCTGATGCTCGACATGCTGTCGGACTGGCTGCCTTACCGGGTCTATGATCCGCAAAGCCGGCTCTATGTGAACGCGCGCTCCAAAGGCTTCGTCCTGGCGGTCACGCCGCTCATCGGCGCCGACGAGCGCACCGGCGAAATCCTGGGACAGTTCTTCTCCGAAGGGCTGCCGCCGGGAGCCTGCCTCCAGGTCCTGCATCTGGCGTCCCCGCGCATCAGCCGGATCGTCGCGCCGTGGTTCGCGCCGCGCTATCTCCAGGGCGGCGTGTATGAGGCCATCGCCCGCCACCGGGCACGCCGCCTCTACGGCATGGTCTGGCATTCGGCCTCGGACGACGCTCCGTTCCATGCCCGTCATCACCAGGTGATCATTTCGGTGGGCGTGCCGGCGGCCAAGGCCGTGCCCAACGAAGAGCTCGTCCAGACCCGCGAAGGCCTCATCGCCATGCTGAAGTCGCTCAATCTCGGCGTCGCCGAGGTCGAGCCGCACGGCCTGATCGCGCTGATCGACGATCTGACGTCGCCGACCACCGCGCCGCAGGACGATGCCGTGCCCTACAATCCCAATGACCCGATTGCCGACCAGGCGATCCGGCGCGACATCGAACTCGTCGTCCACGAAGACCGCATACACCTCAAGACCGAGCGCTTCCGAGCGACCGGCGCGCTCAATGACGGCGTGCCCGAAATCGGCACGGTCTATCCCGACACCTTCGATGTGCGGCATTTTGGCGCGCGCAACATGCCGCCGCGCTGGGCGCCGTGGGAGTGCGCTCGGCTCATCGGCGATCTGTTTACCGACAAGCTGCGTTTTCCGTGTCCCACCGCGACCATGCTGTGCCTTGTCTAC
The DNA here is from genome assembly GCA_964630805.1 of uncultured Novosphingobium sp. Taxonomy (GTDB): domain Bacteria; phylum Pseudomonadota; class Alphaproteobacteria; order Sphingomonadales; family Sphingomonadaceae; genus Novosphingobium. Next base: position 71,674 of record CAZVWP010000004.1, read on the forward strand.
CCTGATCAGGAAGCCGCCGCGGCCAAGGCCGGTTTCAAGTTCATGCGCACGACCAGCCTGGCGGGAACGCGCAGTGCGCGCTTCCTGCCGCGTCTCGCCGAGCAGTCGGCGGAATGGCAGCATGTCCAGGCCGAACTTCAGGAAGGCCGCCGCCTGGTCAGGGTCTTCTATGGGCTCACGACCTTTTCGCCGGCCGGGCTTGGCGACCGCCACGAACGCGCGGTCAAATCGATCTACAAGGCCGCAGGCTGGGATCTTGCCGACGAGCGCTACCTCCAGATTCAGGGGCTGCTCGCCGCCATGCCGCTGACGCTCGCCGATGGACTTGCGGCCGACATGGAACGCCTCAAGCGCTTCCGCACGCTGCTCTCGACCACGGCTGCCAATATCGCGCCGATGCAGGGCGAATATCTCGGCAGCGAGCACCCGCACCTGCTGTTCATTGGCCGGAGGGGCCAGCCCTTCTTCTGGTCCCCGTTCGAGAACGAGGCCGGCAACCACAACGTGGCGATCTGCGGCAAATCAGGCTCGGGCAAGTCGGTGCTCTTGCAGGAGATGTGCGCGGCGCTGCGCGGAGCCGGCGCCAAGGTCGTCGTCATCGACGACGGGCGCAGCTTCGAGCACTCGGTCAAGCTCCAGGGCGGACGCTTCGTCGAGTTCACGATGAAGGCGGGCTTCTGCCTCAATCCTTTCTCGATGATCGACGCTGACCGCGCAGCCCAGGACGAGGACTACCGTCTCGACTGCTTCGGCATGGTCAAGGCCATAGTCGGCCAGATGGCGCGGCATTCAGCCGCGCTGACCGATACCGAGCGCGGCCTCATCGACCGGGCGGTCAACACGGTGTGGAATGACCTGGGCGCAGGCGCCAGCATCACCGCAATCGGCGAGGCGCTTGCGGGCATCGGCCACGACACCGCGGCCGACCTTGCGACCGCGCTCGGCCCGTTCATGGCTGGCGGCACATACGGCGCGTTCTTCGAAGGCGAGGCAAGTCTCGACCTCGACAGCGATTTCACCGTCTTCGAAATGTCCGACCTTGCCAGCCGCGAAGAGCTGCGCTCGGTGGTCCTCTCCGCGATCATGTTCATGACCAGCCAGGCGATGACGCGCAGCCCGCGCTCGGTGCGGAAACTGCTGCTGATCGACGAGGCCTGGTCGATGCTGAAGGGCGGGTCGATGGGCGAGTTCGTCGAGACCTACGCGCGCACCTGCCGCAAATATGGCGGCGCGCTCGCCACCGCGACCCAGTCGCTCAATGACTACTACAAGTCGGATGGCGCGACGGCCGCGCTCGAGAACAGCGACTGGATGCTGATCCTCCAGCAGAAGCCGGAGACGATCGCCGATTTCCGGCGGGCCAAACGCCTCGACATGGACGACCGCACCGAAACGCTGATCCGCAGCCTCAAGCGCCAGGGGAACTCCTATTCCGAGGTCTTCATCAAGGGGCCGGAGACCGAGACGATCGGCCGGCTCGTGCTCGACGACTATTCGGCCACGCTGTTCTCCAGCTCGCCCCAGACCTTCTCGGCGATCGATGCCGAGATCGCGCGCGGCCACCAGCTTGCCGACGCGATCGAACGCATCGCCTTTCCCGACCACGACTGAATCCAGCCACAAAGGAATATCCATGCCCCTGCACCTCGTCTCCCCGTTCGATCGCGAAGTGGAAACGCCGCCCGGCGACCACCAACCAACGCCCGTCAGCACCCTGCGCTGGCGGCAGCCGCTGCGCGATATCTGCTTCATCCTGATCAAGGCGGGGGCTTACCTCGGCTCGATCTACCTCACCGTTCTCGGGCTGCCGCTGCTCTTCTTCCTGCTGTTGGCGGGCGGAGATCTCGGTCTGTTCTTCATGCACCTCGGCAATCTCGCCGCGCACTATCTCGCGGCCGATCGCGCTGCCCAGGCAGGCTTCATCAATGAACTGAAGCTCGGCCTGTTCGGCGTGGCCACGCTCATCGTGATCTGGCGCCTGCCGCGCTTTCTCAACGACGTCTCGGCCGCCCTCGCTCCCCGAAAGGAAGTCCCGTGAGGAACATTCTGGCAACATCAACCGCGCCGCGCCGTTTCGCCGGCGTCCCGCTCGGTGCGCTCGCAATTGCAGCCAGCCTGCTGGGATCGACGCTCTGGGGGGCCTGGGCGACCCACAAGATCGTCACGCTTGAACGCCGCGAGGTGGTCACGGTTCAGCTCTCCCGAATCATGGGCGATTTTGTCGAGGCCGAGGCCCGTTCGGGCAGACCGCCAGAAGCGATGAAGGCGCGCGTCGAAACGTACCTCAAGGCGGTCGAAGCCTCGGTCGCAAAGCTTGGGCAAAGCGGCCGCACGGTCCTCGTCGCCGAAGCTGTGGTCGCCGGGACCGTGCCGGACCTGACCAGCGAAGTGCGCGCTGACGTCGCGCGCCGGATGGGGGCCGTCGCTCATGCCAGCCGCTGACGCGCCATCCAATCGCGCTGGCCTGTTTCGTGCAGGCTGGCCACGGCTGGCCCTCTGGGCTGGCTTTGGCACCGCTGCGCTCGCGCTCAGCGCGACGACGAACTTTGCCCAGACCCACGCGCTGATGATTAATGCCAGCCCATCGCTGCCGCACTGGGCGATCTGGCTTGATCGCGGCGCGGTTCCCGCGCGCGGCGATCTGATCCTGTTCGATCCGCCGCCTTCAGCGCTGCTCAACCGGCATTTCGGGGCTGCCCCCCAGCCCTTCGGCAAGCGCGTCATGGGGATCGCCGGCGACGTGATCACGGAAAGGAACCGCACCTTCTTCGTCAACGGCAAGGCGGTTGCTGTCGCGAAGGTCGCCAGCCGCTTTGGCGAGCCGCTGGCATTGGGGCCGACCGGCACCATCCCCAAGGGCTGCTATTTCGTCGCGACCGGGCACAAGGACGGGTTCGACAGCCGCTACGGTGCGATTGGCTGGATCTGCGCCAAATCCGTGCTCGGGGTCGGGAGACCGGTGCTGTGAAGGCCCTCACCTACCCGCTCTGCGTCACCGCGCTGGCGCTGATCCTCGCCGGTCAGGCACACGCCCGCGACTACGGTCAGCAAGGCACCGTCTGGCCAGTGATCGAGCCCGACCTGCTTCAGCAGATCCACGCGCGCCTCAAGCACCTGGAGGCAAGCGGCGAGACCGCCCGCCTCAACGAGGGTCTAAAACGGCGGACCATCGCACGGGTCAAGCGCCCGACGCCGGTCGCGGGAATTGTGGCGGCATCTGCCGTGCGGCGCTGGAATTTCGATCCGACCATCACGGTCGAAGCCGACATCCGCGATGACAAGGGCCGGGTCATCATGGCGCAGGGCACCCGCGTCAATCCGCTCGATACGGTGCCGCTGCGCGCGCCGCTGGTGTTCCTCGATGGCGACGATACCGCACAGGTCGACTGGGCCGCCAGGCGTTTCGCCGGGACGACGGCCAAGTTCATCCTGGTGAACGGCGCCCCGCTCGATCTGATGAAGGCACGCCAGCGGCGCTTCTATTTCGACCAGGGCGGCAAGCTCACCGAACGCTTCGGTATCCGCGCTGTGCCGGCAACCGTCGAGCAGCAAGGCCGCGTCCTCCTCGTCACCGAACAGGCCGTCAGGCCCAAGCCTGGACAACAGCCATGATCTGGAAATCTCGCCCGGCAGCAAGGTACTGCCTTGCCCTTCTCGCCTCGCTTCTCCTGGCCTTTGCCAGCAGCTCACCGGCGTCCGCTTCGGCCGGGCCGGGCCGCTGCACCGGCAAATTCGTCAACCCGATCACCGACATTTGCTGGTCGTGCCTGTTCCCGATCTCGATCGGGGGCCTGAAAATCTGGCCATCGGGTCGGCCAGACCCCGACAATCCGGCGCTGCCGGTATGCCTGTGCGGGTTGCGCCCCGGCATTGCCATGGGGTTCTGGGAGCCGGTACGGCTTGCCGACGTCAGCATGAAGCCCTGGTGCTTCGTCAACCTCGGCGGGATGAAGCTCGACCCCGGCTTCGACATTGGTTTCAAGTCGATGGCGGGGCCGTCGGCGGTTGGCGGCGCGACCCAGTACAACTCGCAGTGGCACGTCCACTGGTACGCCTATCCGCTGATCTACTGGATGGAGATCGTCGCCGATTTCCTGTGCCTTGAATCGGGCTCGATCGACATTCTCTACATCACCGAGATCGATCCGCTCTGGCAGGACAGCGAACTCACCGCGATCATCAACCCCGAGGCCGTGCTGTTCGCCAACCCGCTGGCGCTGGCCGCATGTGCTGCCGATTGCGTCCTGGCCACGGCCAAGCTGCCGTCGGATGCCCTGTTCTGGTGCGCAGGCTGCCAGGGCACGATGTATCCGCTGAACGGCAACGTCTCGGCGACGATCGGCCATGTCCAGGCCTCGCGGCTCGCGCTGTCGCGGTTTGCCTACAAGCTCCACCGCGAACTCGTCGCCTGGGGCACGATGGGCGGCAAGGGCCTGTGCGGCAAGTACCTGATGCCGGTGATGCGCAAGCAGCAATACCGCTTCCAGGCCACCAACCCCAATCCGCAGACCAAGGGCCGCTACGCCTGCGCGCCCATTGGCGCTTCCACCACCTTCATGTCGGCAGGTCAGGTCTATCCCGCCATTGGCGAGGACATGGGCTATCTGGTCTGGCGCAAGCGGAACTGTTGCGCGCTATGAAAATCTCCCTCCCCCATTTTGCCCTTGGGTTCCTTGCAAGCACGGCTGCCCTCGGTGGCGCGCTGGCCAAGACCGCGACACCGGACATCGATCTCGAGGCCATCCGCGCGCGGGCGGCAAGCGAAGTCGGCGAAGCCGATGCGCTCGCGGCTCAGGCCCGCGCACGGGCCAGCGCGGTAACGGCCGAAGCCACTGCAAGCGCGCAAGACGGCAAGAGCAACGGCCTGCGCTATGCGGACGAGCCCAAGCCGCGCCCTAAACCCGGCGATCCGACATTCGACTTCGACCGGATGGTCCTCGATGCGGGCGACATGGCCAAGCAAGGCATGGGCGAGGCCCCGCGCTTCATTGCCTTTGCTTCGCTGTCGATGCCGGCACCCGCGCTTCGGCAGATGATGGACGATGTAACGCGCGCCGGCGGCGTGGTCGTGTTCCGCGGGCTTACGCAAGGCTCGGCCAAGGTCATGACCGATGCCTTGGCCCGTGTCCTGAAGCCTGGCGAACAGATGGACGGTGTCGGGATCGACCCGCGCCTGTTCCGCGCTTTCGGCATCGAAGCCGTGCCTGCCTATGTCGTGAGCTCGAGCGACTTTGACCTGTGCGACGGGTTCGACTGCACCACCGCTGTCCCGCCCTTCGATCGCATGAGCGGCAACGTCACCACGGCCCATGCGCTCACGGCATTTGCGCAAGGCGGTGGCCCCGGCGCGAAGCTTGCCGCCCAGCATCTCGCCCGACTTGAAAGGCAAAGGCCATGAAAGGCACGTTCCTCGCGAGCATCGCGCTCGCACTCATGTTCCCCGCCCTGGCACACGCACAGGCTAACATGGACGCCGCCAAGGCAGACGGGAAAGCCTTCGGCAAGGAAAAGGCTGGGACAGCGCAGACTGCCGCGACGGTCCAGCCCGATGCCAGCCGGGTGCCCAATTTCGGCGGCGTACCGAGCCAATCGAGCTACTTCGATGATCCCGACCGGATGAGCCGTGAAGCGGCCAGTCAGACAAGCTCCAGCACCGGCTATCGCACCATGAGGGATTCAATGGACCGGCGCGCACGTTTCGCGCCGCAGGACCTCGATGCGACCATCGCGCGCAGCAAGGTCATATCCGAGGATCCGCTCTCCTTTACGAGCGGCATGGCGATCGGCGGCACGCAAGGTCGCTGCGTACCCCTACCACCGGGAACCGGCAGCGCGGCGCGCTACATGGCCACCTGCAACACCGGCTACACGGCGACCCAGGAGACGAAGAACTGTCCGGTGACGCTCAATGCCGCGGTCGAGCAACGGCAGATCTACGGCTATTATTGCGTCGGCGGCAGCGGGGTCGATCCAGCTACCGTCTACAACTGCAACCGCTATCCTGCGCCGCAGTGCACGGTCACGCAGTCCTACCCCATCAACCTGTGCGATCCCTATCTGGGCCTCTACTGGGGGTGCAACTCGGGCGACCTCCGGGTCGATCTTGTCAGCTGCACGTCACCGGTCGATGGCGCGACGCCCTACACGGTGACCGGCGAGAATGTCGTCACAACGACGCGCGACGAAAGCCAGTGCGCCAGCCTCGCCGGTGACAGCAGCTGTCAGCAGGATACCGAAAGCTGCACCGACAGCGATCCGGTGACGCGCATCGTTGATGGCCTGGCCGTCACCCAGCCCTGTTGGGCCTGGTCCCGCAGCTACACCTGCGCGACCTATATCGAGGCACAGGACTGCCAGACGCTGGAAACCACGCCCGGTTGCAAGCTGGTGCGCGAGGATTGCCTGACGGACGAGCCCTGCCGGACCTGGGAACGGGTCTATGACTGCCCCGTCCCCGATCAGCCGGCAGCTACCCAACAGTTCATCTGCGACGGCGACGTCTACTGCATCGACGGCTCGTGCGAGACGATCGAGCGCGAGGCCAATGACGAGTTCAAGGATGCCGCGGTTGCTCTCAATGCGATGAACCAGGCGCGGCGCGAGTTCGATCCCGACACGCTCAGCCTGTTCAAGGGCACCCGCGAAACCTGCTCTTCCAAGGTCTTCGGCATTCTCAATTGCTGCAAGGGCAAGGGTTTCCCACTCATTCCGGGGATCCAGCTGCTCGTGGCGCTGGGGTGCAGCCGCGAGGAAATGCTGCTCCACGAGCGCGATGTGCAAGGCCTGTGCGCCTATGTCGGGACCTATTGCTCGTCCTCGTTCCTCGGCGTCTGCCTGACCAAGAAGAAGGTCTACTGCTGCTTCGAATCCAAGCTCTCGCGGATCCTCCAGGAGCAGGGCCGCCAGCAGCTGGGCAGGCCCTGGGGCAAGCCCAAGACCGAGCAGTGCCTCGGCTTCACCATCGACGAGTTCGCCCGGCTCGACCTCTCGAAGATGGATTTCAGCGAGGTCTATGCCGAGTTCACCGATGCCGCCCGCCTGCCTGACGAACTGCAGGCCGCCACCGAAATCCAGCAAAAGATCGAGGACTACTATGCCCGTGCCCGCCCGTAACGTCAGGCGGCGGCTTCTGGCCGCCTGCCTCACACTCATCGCCTCCTGCCCGCTCGTTGCCGCCCCGGTGTGGGCCGAGGAGCCGCCCCTCGTCTCGGCCGGCGACAAGCAGGACAGCTTCTACTGCGAGGAGCGCAGGCTTGGATACTGGTTCTACTGCACCAGACCCAGGCCGTCCGAGCGGGACGCTGTAATTCCCGCCCCGAGTGCCAGCGCGACCAGCCAGCTTGATGCGGTCACGGCGACCTTGCGCGAACTCAAGGCCAAGGCGATCCTCGAGCCGACGCCTGCCAATGTGACAGCCTATATCCGGTTTCAGCGCGAGCAGCTCGACCGCGCCTCGCTGTTCAGCGATGTATGGCAGCGGGCGATCTGGCAGGATCCCGACCTCGACTACACGTTGCAGCGGCCGGTCTCGACGCTCGGCAAACGCCAATGGCAGGACGCACGGACTTCCGAGCGCGACACGGTCATGGCCCAACTCTCGCAGCGCTACGGCCTGTTTTACTTCTTCGCGCAGAGCTGCGGGGCCTGCGAAGTCATGTCGCCGATCGTGCAAGGCGTCGCCTCGACCTGGGCGATCACCGTGCGCGCGATCTCGACCGACGGCGGCCCCTCACGGCATTTCCCGAACTACACCGTCGAGACCAACCAGCGGACCCGCATGGGGCTCGAGCCCAAAGTCACGCCGGCGGTTGTGCTGTGGGATGCAGCAAAGTCCCGCGCGATCCCGGTCGGCTACGGCGTGATGTCCGCCGACGAACTTCAGGACCGCATCTACCTCCTCACATCGAAGGAAGCCGGACGTGACTACTAGGATGAAACGAGTTGTCGCCGCGATCCTAGCGGCCACCCTCCCTCTCAGCAGCGTCTCGGCTGACGTCGGCAGCTCGATGGACTCGTTCCTGAACGATGTCGGCGGCGCGGCCAACGTGAACGGCCCGACCGCGTTCCAGGGCCAGTCGGCAGGTTATTACAGCCTCGGCAACGTCTGGACCCGGTTCCCCCAAAAGACGACCAATATCGCCAACCTGCAATTGCCGCGCGCGCGCGCCGGCTGCGGCGGTATCGATATCTTCGCAGGCTCGTTCAGCTTCATCAATGCCAGCGAGATCGTCGCGATGCTGAAGGCGGTCGCCAACAACGCGGTCGGCTTTGCCTTCAGCCTCGCGATCGACACGGTCTGCCCCGAGTGCTCGAAGATCATGCAGGAGTTCAGCCAGAAGGCTCAGCTTATGAACAACCTCAACATCAACTCCTGCGAGCTGGCCCAGGGGCTGGTCGGCGGGATCTGGCCCAAGGGCGATCTCGCCGACAAGGCGATCTGCGAGGCCATCGGCAACTCGGAAGGCATCTTCACCGACTATGCCGCCGCCAAGCACGGCTGCGGCACCAAGGGCCAGCGCGCCAGCACCACGGCGCAAGGGGCTGGCAAGTACGACGACGTCAATCCTGGGGTAGCGCGGAACTACACCTGGACCATCCTCAAGAAGTCCGCGTTCTTCTCGCCGGGCGGCACCTTCGACCGAGAACTGGCCGAATATGCGATGACGCTCATCGGCACGATCATCTATGTGCCGCCCAAGGACGACGAGCCGGGCAAGTTCGTGCCGATCGCGGGCGAAGCCTCGTCAACCCTCGTCACCTCGCTGCTGGATGGCACCGGGGCCAACCGGGTCCTCATTTTCAACTGCGACGAGACCGACAAGTGCCTCGATCCCGGCTTCAAGTCATTCGCCTTGCCGGCTTCGAAGGCGCTGCGGCCGCGGGTGGCGGCGCTGATCGACGGCATGGTCCAGGCGATCCACGACGACACCCCGATCACCGATGCGCAGAAGGAACTGCTCCAGGTCGCCTCGATCCCGCTCTACAAGATCCTGACCGTCCAGGCCGCCTATGGCCGCGGTATGCCGACCGATGACCGCGAGACGCTGGCCGAGATCGCCAGTGTCGATCTGCTGTTCGCGGTTCTGGACCGCATCGTCAGCGAAGCGGGCCGGTCGATGTCGAGCTTCATCGGCGCAGACGAAGCCAAGATCGCGATGTGGCAGGGCCAGGTGAACGTGGTGCGTCAGGCGCTCGCCGACCGTCAGGCAAACACGCATCTGCGGGTCAGCGCGATCATGCAGATAATCGAAAAAACGGCGTTCATCGAGAACGTCCTCGCGACCCAGATGTCGCCGGGCATGGCTGCGGCGCTCGACTGGTCGCGCGGGGTCCAGGGCCGCGCCCTCACCCACTGACGCTCCCCTTCTTCCCTCTCTTCGCAGGATGCGAATGCAATGGTCGAGATTTTCACGGTTGGCGGCGGCGACTACCTGGTCAACGTGTTCCAGGCAGTCGCGGCATGGACCGGCAACGGCGGCTACAAGAGCCTGCTTCAAGTCGTGATGGTCATGGGTCTGGCGCTCTCGGCGCTGACCCTCGCCTTCAACCAGGACTGGCGCGCGTGGATCAACTGGTTTCTCGGCGCTAGCCTCATGTATTCCTGCCTGATGGTGCCGCGCATCGACGTGCATGTGACCGACCGGCTCAACCCCAGCCTGGCACCGGCCAATGTCAGCAATGTGCCGCTGGGCCTCGCGCTGATGGCGAGCTTCACCAGCCAGGTCGGTGACTATCTCACCGGCTCGGCCGAGGTTGTATTCGGCCTGCCCGGCGATCTCAACTATTCGCGCAATGGCATGATCTACGGCGCGCGCCTGTATGATGCGACACGTTCACTTCGCATTTCCGATCCCGAGTTCGCCGCCAATCTCGACGAGCATTTCCGGCAATGCGTGTTCTATGATGTGCTGCTTGGCCGCTATTCGATGAAGGAGCTGGCCGAGACGAACGACATCTGGGCGACAGTCGCGCCGGGAAGCCAGGCCCGGGCACAGCGCTTCCTGACCCGGGACGCCGCTTCGGGCCAGGTCACCTCGACCATCATCACCTGCCGCGAAGCGTTCGATGCCCTGAATGCCCAGTGGACCGGGCTCATCGACGGCATGGGAACGGTCTTCGGCCGTCAGCTCTACCCCAATCAGACCGCAGCGCTGGCCAAGGCCAAGCTGTTCTCCGATCTGCCCGTTGCCTACCAGTACCTCGCCGGTGTGTCGGCCAGTGCGACCGACATTTTCAAGCAGACGCTGACGATCAACGCGATGAGCCAGGCGATGCATTCGCTCAGCGGCGCCAGCGGCGCGGGCAATGTCGATGTCTATGCCCAGACCCGTGCCGACATCCAGACCGAGCGCACCTATGGTTCGATCGCCAGCAATGCGATGAAATGGGTGCCGCTCTTGAATGTCGTGCTGACGGTCCTGTTCTACGCCCTCTTCCCGGTTCTGTTTCCGCTGTTCCTGCTGCCCAAGACCGGCCCGCTGGCGCTCAAGGGCTATGTCACCGGGTTCTTCTATCTCGCTGCCTGGGGACCGCTGTTCGTGATCCTGCACATGATGCTGATGTTCAAGGGCGCGGCCGACATGAGCGCCGTTGCTGGCACCAATGGCCTCAGCCTTGCCAGCTTCACCGGCATGGCTGACGTCAACAGCGATATCGGCCTGCTTGCCGGTTACCTCATCGCCTCGGTGCCGTTCCTGGCGGGCGGCGTCGCCAAGGGCGCGATGGCGATCTCGCACCACGCGACCAGCTACCTCAATCCCAGCCAGAATGCTGCTGAGGAAGCCGCCCGCGAAGCCAGCACGGGCAATGTGGCGCTGGGCAACACGAGCCTCGAGAATTCGAGCGTGATGACCCGGCAGTTCGCGCAAGGAACCGTTGCGCCGAGCTTCACCTATGGTGCGGCGCAGACCCGCACGATCAGCGGCACGGGAACGACAACAACGAGCTTCCCCGAAGCCAGCTATGACCAGCTCCCGAATTCCAGCTATCCGTTCACGCCGACACTCGGCCAGGAGTTCACCTCGCGCCTGTCCACCATGGCCTCGCAGGCCCGCTCGAACAGCGAGACCTATGCCAACGTCGCCACGGAATCGACCGCAAGCGCCGTCTCTCAATTCCGCGAACTGCGCAGCCAGTTCAGCCGCGGCAGTGCATTCGAGAGCGCAACCGGCACCTCCAACTCCGACAGCATCCAGTCCGCGTTCAGCGAGGTCGATCAGGCCTCGACCAACCTGCAGCGCCAGTTCGGTCTGTCTCGCCGGGCTGCGGACGACATCACAACCGCCTGGTTCCTCGGCGGTGAAGCGGGCGCTAGTGCGGGAGTCACAAATGGCGTCGCTTCTGCAAACGTCGGCTTGAAGGGCGGAGGCAATCGAACCTGGACCGACAGTGACATCGGGATTGCATCGGAAGATCGCTCGCGTATTTTCGGTAGCCTTGCCCAGATGTCTGATAGCCGCAACTGGTCGAGCACACGCGACGGATTCGTTCGTTCCGTCAGCACCTCTTCCAGCTCTTCGGTGTCGACCACAGCCAGCGGCATGAATGCGTCCCTAACTGAAGCACAAAGCTATAGCCGCGAGGCTCGGCGCGCCGAGGAGCTCGCGAACCGACTGGAGAGCCAGGCCGCGTTCTTTGAAGGCAACAGTGCTGCCGGAAGCCTCAACCTGTCTCAGGCATACCGCGAATGGGGCCTTACTGAGATTGAACGCAATCGCGACTTCTACGGAACCGCCCGGTTCGATGATGTCGCGTTCCAGCTCAGCCCCGAAGGACAATCGCTCCAGGCCAAGTTCATCGAGAGCTACGCGGAACAGCTTCGCGATGGCATCGACGATCGTCTGATTCTCACTCCGGGAGAGGCGGTATCCCGTCCCACGATTTCTGGCCCGGCCGCTGTTCGCGGTCGCGCCTCGGTCGGTGGCGGCGCGCCGCCCAGCGTACCGCACGTGGCGCCTGGCGACGTCCACGATGAGGTCCAACGCGTCCAGGCGGCCGGCCGCCAGCAGATCGGGGGATCAAGAGGGCACCTCGATGCGGTCACCAAGAGAGCGCAGGGGGCGAGCTCTGAGGCTGCCGATGATGTGAAGGAGTGGTGATCTGCTGGTAGATCACCACAGTCCCAGCGACGCACCTGCCAGAAACGAAAATCCAGCAACAATTACCGCGAGCACGGCTACTGTGAGTTTCCGCCCCCAAGGGTCCGCCCACGACTTCTTGATCCGGTACTCCATCAGGCGGTTCTCGCGGATCACCTGATCGATTTCGGAAAGACCCTCCCACTTCTGGGAACGGTGCTGCTCAGCCTGCTCAAAATCGAACTGTGTCATGATGGCATTCATCTCGCTTCTCCACAGAACATAGCAGAAACACGGGCGATGCGAATTCAAATTTTCAGTTCGCAGCCCACAGCGTCACACGCGCCCTCTCCTTCAATTCCTATCCGCTAAGATGCCTTCATGTTCGACACTCCGGAACGGCAGATTTAAGGACTGGGCTCTCGAATAGTAGCCGAACGGCTGCCATAGTTTGGGTTCCCTCCCAATCTCAGTCATGTGAGACCCCGCTTGCGCTTCAAAACACAAATATGATTGAGAAGGCCCGATTGGCCGCGCCGTTCGATGGGTTCACCCACCGTCGTTCAGCTCTTTCACATACGCCTCAGCGCCTCGGTTCATCTGAACCTCCAAGCTTGGCCGAAGCCAGTCGTATATTTTAGGGAAAATCAGAGGATTGTTGGCACGCCGAGCAAAGATTGTGTTTTGAAACTCTCGGGAACGACGAGCACATTCCGCCGGTTCGCATCCTCCATTCAGAGCAGCCGCCCAAAGCGCTTCGGCTTCGGCCCTGGCCAATTTAAGCGCGTCTACGGCATCCCGCTGCCGAAAGAATTCGCGAAGCGCCCAGTTTACCACTGGAGTTGCAGGCGCCATCACCACGGCCACAAAATCAACCAGACCCAATTGAGCCACGAAGCCTCCAGAAAGGAGCAGGATCGCAATTGCGATCGCCGACCAAAGCAGGATCGAGCTGTATTTCTCACGAAGCGTGCCATCGTACCACAAATTGGTGCGCTGGCAGATGATTCGAGCGAGATGCATCGGTACTTGCGCAACCGCTGCGGGGTACCAACCCCGCAATTTTTCGTCGCCGTTGGGCCAGCGCTGGGTAGCGCCCTCGATAGTTTCCGGCTCTAGTTTCTTACCGGCTGCATAGGGATTCCAAGCCATTCCGAGGAGCTCGCAGTCGAACTGTTCGGCGATGCGGGCGGCGGTTTTCAGCTTCTGCTTCTGAATGCGGTCGATCAACGAGCTGTCGAGCATGGCGATCACCAAGGCAGCGGCAGCGACATAGGGCCTCGCATCCGGTGTCAGAATTGCCACGACTGCCCCCATCAGCGGTGCGATGACGGTGAGCACAAATTGCGCAATCTGCCATTGGCTGGCCTCGCGGTAGGTCTCCGATCTCGCTCGAAGCAATTTCAAGAAGTGCGGCTCGTCTTGGCGGATCGTGATCTGATTCTGCATAGGTTAGTACCCGCTACTCGATGATTACCGGGAAAGGGTCGCTCTGCCCTACCAACTTTTCATCGTCCCTTCTGATGATGAAGGCTTCCGCCATATGGACCCCCCGGTAGCTCAATTCTTCCCATCTGCGATTTCCATTCTGCGGCGCGTAGAACTCGCCGCGCCCCGCTTTGAGCGCCATCGCCATAGCCCCGGTATTGGTAATCCGCCACTGGACGCGGTAGCCGTCCGGCAATTCCTGGCCGCCATTGACCGTCAAGTTGAACCAGATGCCGCCGTGCCGCCCAAGCACCTCTTCTCTTTGGAGCAGACGCCCATTCGCGGCGCTCTTGGAATTGTGCCAGGTAGCGACCACCTGCACGTTGCGCGTGAAGGTTTCCGCTTTGGGCCAGCGCGGTGTGTGCATATGGGGGGGCGCAAAGAAATTGCTCGGCAGGATGCGCACGCCGTAGTTCGCTACCGCATCGACGAGTTCATCGAGGTGCGCAGCGGTGCTCGCCAACAAGCGGCCGACCAAGGACGTACCCTCGGACATGCTCGCTTTCGCCAGGACCTCCTCGCCCTTGGCAAAGTCATCGCCGAACACGCGCCGCCAGGCCGTGATGCTGGCGGACCGATCCGACTCGTCGTAAGCTTCGTCGATCCATTTCCGGTACTTGTTGATGAAGTTCCGGAAATTGGAATATTGCACTTCCGACCAGCATGATGCGAGATCCTCAGAGGCAAGCTGCGGATTGGCGATCACGGGTTTGGCGGGCCGCGCCTGCAGCCAATTGTCGAGCCTTCCCATGACGGTCTTGAGCGTTGTTGGCACGTCGGCAAACGCGTCCGAGTCCTTGTCGGTCCAGTGTATATGGCTAGCCAACAGTGTCGTCAGCAGGACCGAAGGGCAGGTGAACGTCGTCTTGATATCCCGCAGATATTTGAGGAGCCGAGTGATCTTGCGGAACGAATTCCCACCCGAATAACTGTTCTGCTTCTTCAGCCACTCGGTGTATTCAATCGGCTCCGATCGCTCGAAACTGTCCGACGGCTTATTGCAGACCTCGACGCGTCCGGAAATTTGGCGTCCGACCACGCAAGGCGCGATATCGACTTTGCGATCGCCCGCATAGGTGATCGTCACGCAATAGTCCCAAGTCTTGCACTTATCGCCATAAGTCGAACTGTCGGCAAAGGCCTTGCCGAGCGACTTGACATAGTCGGCCGCCGTCCAGTCTTCTACCGGTTCGACCATCACCAGCAGATCGGCATCGAACTCACCGCCGTCAACAGGCTTGATGATCGTGTCATGCGCCCAGGACCCCTGCGGGTAGAACGACTTGATCTTCGGATCCCAATCGCACTGGCGCACGAAATTCTTGATGGCCTCAACATTGGTCTCGAGCGCGTTGAGCCGGGTCTGATTGAGATTCACCGTATCGGTCAGGAACGATTTGAATTGGGATACGAGCTTCACCGATTTACGGCCCTTTCAGGAATATGCATTTCCTCGAATAGTCAGAAGCATACACATCGAACTTACTAACGAATACCCTTCAAGCGTTCGGCCAGTCGTTCCAGCGCGATTTCATCCTCAGGCAGCAAAAAGAAATACCGCGCCACATATTCGCCGCCATACTCATCACTCACACGGCGGGAATCGACCTGATCGATGACGATGCTGAGCGCAGGATTGAAACGACGCAGCTCCCAGCCGAGCTCCTCATGAAGCTTGGCGGGATCAATTGAACCATCAGAAGCCTCCGTTTGCTTAAGAATCCGGCCAATGAGCTCGTTGGCGTCCGCATAAGGGTTTGTGTGAAATGCCACCGGGTCGAACGTCGCGAAGAGATCCGGCTGCGCGAATATGAAGGGTATCGTCCGTCCAAAGCCCGAGGCTCTAACAAAACCCTCGGCGTCCAGCTCCGCAACAGCCTTCGCTAAAGCGCGCTCACTTTCATCGGGAAATGCCTCTTTGATTTCCTGTTCCTGCGCGGTCGTGTCGTGATAGCTTCCGTTTGAGGATTTCTTCGCGAGCCAAAGGCCAATGTGCCGAGCTAGGTCGCCAAGCCGCACATCAAGGTTTTCCAGAGTGGGTGCTTTTTCTGGCGGTGCCGCGTCGGTTGGCGATGATACAAGAAGGGGCGGCATCGCTTGCCCTATTGTCGGCGAAGCAATGCCCACGAGCCATGCATCTAACCGATCGATGACTTTCTGGCAGATTGCGGCAAATTGGCGAATGTCGCCCGCCACCAGACGGACGGTTTCGCCTACCTTGGCTTCCTGTGCATGTACGGCGAATTTAGGATCTATCACGCCCAGATTGTGCCCAATCACATGCCGTTTCTGAATATTGAGCTCGAGAGTCGCCTTCTCATCGGGAGTTAGTTGGTCAAAGGGATCGAGGCCTAACTTCGAAAAGCGCTTCTGGGCTTTCTCGACATTTTGGAATTCGTTGCCGACCGGCTTGAACGTGATAGGGGCCTGCTGCCTCATCCCAAAGTGATAGACGGTTTTCTGTGTAGCTTCGAAAGCTGTCAGCACATCCTCATGTGCGTTTCCGAGCAGGCGGTACGCCAATTCCTCAAGACCGTCTCCCTGCGCTTCAGCCAGGTCAACTTGGGCACCGACAAGTATACGCTCACGCTGGAAATGGCGTCGCACATTCGGTGCACCGCAATCCGGACAGAACAATGCGATCGCATACACGCCATAGTCACGCCCGCAGTGGTCGCAGATAAGTTCACGCAAGAGATCACTGCGGACAAAATGCGGCTTGGAGCGGCTTTGTCGCTTTCCGGGCTTGTACGACAAAGACTTGCTCTTGCGCCCGACATCTTTGAAAATATCTTCAAAGGCATCGCGGATGTCCTCACGGGCGGCGTGCGCAACGGTATCGATACCTGCCTGAACATCATCAGGATGAATGAACTCCTCATCTGAAGCAATGGTGCCACTGTAAGGGCAAACCGTCTGGTTGGATCGCGGCTCAAGCTTCATGCGCACCCGAGCCTCATCGGTGACTTCTATGTCAGTCACGACATTGCCGAGCACGAAGTGGCGAGGATGGGCATCTTCATTCGGGGAAAACCGATAGGTTCTGCCCGAAGGCGTGCGGGGCAGTGGAATGGAAAGGCTCATGTTAGAGACCGTACCGCCCACTCTATAGCGCTCAAGGTTCCTGAATTTCATTGGGTCCTCGCTTGAGATCTCTATACCAGATTAGAATAAAACAAGAACACAAAAGCGCCAGGGCATTGCCCTCGATAGCACTGATTGCCAACGGTAGCGCGGCGATGGACGCACACTCGGACGGAATGAACCGTTCCAAGTGCGGGAATCAGGAACGTCAGAATTAGCTGAGCGACGAGGATACGCGATGCCAAGCCACATATGCGCGCCGGCGCGCGCATTATCTTGAGTTGCGGTTCGTCAATCTGGAGCGTCGGAATTGCGTTGCTAATTATCGCTTCAGCCATAGGTCGGAAAATAATTTGGTATGAGCTGCGACCATCGAGCGAAGGCGTCCGCGGTCTTGCCGGCAGCGGCAAAATTCTCGGCCTCCTCCGCACGCGCGAGTGCCCATTCGAGACGCTTGACGATAGCATCCATCTGCTCTGTGGTATTGATGTGTTGCGCTACATCGTCCGAGTAATCGGCTGGGTCAGCCAGCTTGGTTCTGATCTTGGCGCGCGCCTTGTCGAAGAAAAATCGGACGCCGCTTGGAAAGCTCGAGATTTTGACATTGGTAAGAATGTCGAGAGCGAGTGTTTCTAGATGGAAGGATTTGAGTAGGCCCCGGCTGGCATTCCAGCCCTTCAGCATCTTGAGCAGCGGGACCAGATCACCATTATGGGCTTTGTTTGCCTGGCTCCAGATTTCGACATGCCGCTTGGGGTCTGTTGCAATCCAGCGCGGTCCGCTTGAATCGGGGATGAGATAGCCGCCGCCTTTGCGAAGGAAGCTTGGAACAACGTCTACCTTGAAGTCGGTGAATGTGATCGTAACTGCGTGGCCATCGGGGCGGATCTTCGGGGTCTTCGTATAAGTTTTGAGCAGCGATGCGCGTACTGCATTGAGCAGGTCGGTCTGTCCCTGCGCAGTATAATATTTTGGGTTGAGGACGAAGAAGATGTCGACGTCTGCCGCTTTCAATGGCGAAATCATCGTGCTGCGTCGGTACGAACCGGTCAGAAAAGAATCGAGCACTAAGAAATCTTTTTCGAAAACCGAACGAATAGATGCCTGACGGGTCGACACCGTCTTCTCCTGAAGTCCAGTGATTTCTAGGTTTGTCCGCAAAATGCGGAAAGCTTCGTCGATCGTTTTGGCCATGTCACGAGATAGCGCCAGAACGGTGTTTAGCCAACGGGCTACGCTGTCATCAGTTTCAAAACACTCATTCTGCCGCAAGCTCCGTACGCCCGCTCATGCTACTTTTTCATACCGTGATGATATTCTGATGAATAAGCGCCAGATTTCGGGATTTAACGTCAACCGTCGAGATGGCCGCTATCAAGCGGCTAACTGACCGAGGTTCCGGCGCCCCGATTGTCAGCTTTCCCAATTTCTACACCTGAAACCTGACAGGCAGGAGACGGCCCACTTGCCGCCTTTGCCCCGCGCCTGAACGTACGGCAGCTATCGCCGGGCTAATCCGCAGTATGGAATGACGGCTTTGTTCGCGAAATCTGCCATCGCTCATAGCGCGCAAATGGCGCTAAGGATTATCGGCCCCGATACGGCTCGCAAGCGACACCGTCGTTATCCCGATCCAGGTGCGGCCCATAGCCGGGATCACCCCGCCTAACAGGGGCTGCTCCCGCAGCTCTCGCTTCTGCACAGTTACGGAACGCGCTGGCCGTAGGAGCGGAGAGAAATGAGCGACGAGGCGAAGTTACCTGCCCCGAAGCGGCGCCCCCACCGTGGCAGTGGTAGTCCCCTGTCTTACGGTTGTTGTGGCACCCCTCGGAGTTAAGTCCGCCCGGATGTGCAGAAGCTTCGGAGATACCGAGCGGCAGCAACAGCAGCGACAGTATGGCTAAGCTCCGCATCTCATCTTCCCCCGTTGTCGGGACGGCACGGGGATCGACGTAGACCTCATGCAACGGGCAGCACGCTGTATGTGCCCTCGATTGTCCAAATAATTCATAAACGGACGGCTGTTTTCAGACGACCAATCAGAAGATCTGAAAGATAGTGGCGTATAAGAAAAGTCGCACGTATTAAGATCATTTAGCCTCCCATTCAGGCACTTGCTGATCCTGCCGCAATCTCAATCGCCGCCAAGCCAAACCATCGAATACATCATCAAGGTTCGACGGATCTTGGACTGGCAATGCTGCGACGACTTCTCGCTGAAACCGCATCTCGAGCGCCGCATCAGATAACCACGCAGATTGCCACCAACCGATAATCCGTGGCTGGGCTTGTTGCAGCCTTGCCGAGGATGGGATGCGATCACGTTTCTGGTGCTGGTTGACCTGTCTGTCGCTAGGCAACAAATTCCAGAGATCACCGCATGGCCATGCCGTCCATGGTAGACAGTGGTCAATATCCAAAGAGCCAGGCTTCAAGAGCTTGCCAGTCCAACAGCAGGTGATGGTCCCTCCGTTGTCGACTATGCCCTTGACAGCTGCACGTCCGATGGTCGTGTCGCGGATTGGCTCCTCCCAGGTCAACGCAGCTTCGGACTGGCCAATTGGAACGACTTTCCCCATACGTTCGGAATATGTCCGGATCAGCCGCGACCACTCTGCCACCAGAACGGGCTCAATCCATGCGCCCAGACGGGACATAGTTCGCCAAACATGCCCGGGAACCCGCATCGCTCCCCATGACCAGAGCGTCTCGACGTCCAACGCGATTGTGCCACTCAATTTCCCAACTCTTTGCTTTAGCGCCCGGAACACCTGCTGATCGGAACCTGGATACCTGATGAAATTCGAAGGCATCGCTGTGATAGTTCGGACCGCTTCGCCTATCGCTGAGTGCACGGCCAGTGCGCGTTCGCCAGCAAAGCTTGCGCCAACGCGGAAATCAGTAGCCGCGCATTGAAGCTGCATCGCTGCACGAAAGCCTGAGCGCGCAAAGCCAAGGCCGTCGGGTCCTGAATTGCGCGGAGCTTGGGGCAAGCCTGCGCGGACGAGAGGTATATACATTCTGATCCAGAACAGTCCCACGAGGCCAAGTGGCACATCCACGGCATCGGGCTCATCGGCCGCAATTCGGACGCTAGCGGGAGCGTGTTCGGCAATTCGAGATATCGCCCTCAATAGCGCGAGCTTGTAAGTGGAAGACTTGTCATCTGCCAGAATGATGCCGCGAATGAGCGGCAAGGCACCCGCTCCTTCGTCAGGCATGCGTAGGATCACCGTCGTCCAGTAAACCTCGGCACGTGCGAGTTCGTCGACCTGATCAACGACTTTCCGCACTTCAAGTCCGAACGTCCGGGCCAGCGCTTCGACTTCGCCGAGTGAAACTGCGTGCATGGGGCGATCGGCAGGGGGCGGGCCCTGCCGAAGAGTCATGAGCAGAAGGCCTCCAGGCTTCAACAAGGACGACATCTTGCGAAACGCCCGCTGCCGATCCTGAGGAGCAATGTGCTGCCAGACCGCTGACAGAAGGATAAGATCAAACGACAACGCTAGCTCGTGGATGCGGGTGAGACCGGGAAGCCGATCATCAAGCCAGCGGATTCGGGTATCTTCATGCCTACGCTGGGCTTCATCGCGCATTCCGCTCGAAGGCTCCACGGCAACTACTTCATACCCCTTGGAGGCGAGCCAGGCCGCATCACGGCCAGAACCAGCTCCGATGTCGAGAGCCAAGGAATCTGCCGATTTCGATGCAATCAAATCTTCGATCGGCAAATACGGTGCCAGTAGGGCAGGCTGATCGTAGCGTTCAGCCAATTCTGCGGCTTGCGCATCATAAGTTGCAATGACTTCGTCGCTCACCAAACCGGCCCCACCTACTATCACCCCATAGATGGGGCCAACTGTGTTGCCAGTTCAAACGGTTTCACCAACTGACTTCGTTTCCAGCGAGATAGAGCTTCACCCGCTCTTGGGTCCGCCGCCTTGGACATCTGCCAGCACGCAGGTCCTCCACGAACCGCGGATCTCCAACCACCATCCGGCCAAACTTGCTCGGCGGTGTTTTCGTCCGCACCAGGTAGGTCTCGATTTGCTCCAATAGCTCCATCGCCGTCCGACTCGCTTTGCCCTTGCGTTCTTGCTTTGTTCATATTAGGAAGGCGTCCTAGAGTCTAGGATGAGTTTTCCTAGCGATCGTGGCAGGACAGCGAGTGATGGACGAAGCACGAAGGGCTCTGGACGAGCTCATCCTGGCCAGAAAAGGCTGCACATACTCAGGGATTTCGCGGCTGCTCGGCCGCAATGTGTCCTATATCCAGCAATACATTCGCAAAGGCAGCCCGCGGTATCTCGACGAGAGCGATCGCAACATTCTTGCGCGATTCTTCGGCGTGGATGAGCGCGTGCTGGGCGCCCCGCCCCATCGCAGCTCCCCCGTGGTCGAACTGGTGCAGATCCCGGTTCTGGATGTCGAAGCATCTGCCGGTCACGGCGCACTTGCGGAAATGGAGAACAAGAGCGCGCAGTTTGGCTTCGATGAAGGATGGCTGCGCAAGCTGACCCAGAGCAAGGCAGCGAGCTTGTCGATCATCCACGTCATCGGGGACTCCATGGAGCCGACGCTCAACGATGGGGACGAAGTGATGGTCGATCTTGGCGATGGCCAGGCCCGGCTGCGCGACGGGATCTATGTTCTGCGCATGGATGACGCGCTTAGCGTCAAGCGGATCGCAATCGAGCCGCAAGGTCGGCGGATTTCGGTGGTGAGCGACAACGCTGCTTATCCAAGCTGGCGCGGACTCGAGCGCCGTGCCATCAACATCGTCGGCCGGGTGCTCTGGTTCGGCCGCAAACTCCAGTAAAGCACCGAGATGTTCCTGACACTTGCAGCCGCTGTCGTCGCGGCAGGACAAAGCTTCACCTGTACCCCGACCCATGTCTGGGACGGCGATGGACCGATCTGGTGCGCGGAAGGCCCGCACATCCGCATTTCGGGTATTGCAGCGCGCGAGATGGACGGCACCTGCCGGACCAACCAGCCCTGCCCGCCCGCCACCGCACTCCAAGCGCGTGACCGCCTCGTTTCGCTCCTCGGCGGTCCACGCGGGACAATCCCGACACGGCATGTGATCGTTTCAGCTCCGGCCATGCTCTGCCGCTCTGAAGGTTCGGCCGGTGGTTCACGGACAGCGGCCTGGTGCACCCTTGCCTCGGGCGCAGATCTGTCCTGCGCGATGGTGCGTACCGGAACGGTGCTGCGGTGGGACCGCTACTGGAAGAACCACCGTTGCCGCTGAGCGACTGGGAGCTCTGGGCCTGCGCCAACCAGGTTCTCACCGTCCACGGGCGTGATGCCCCGCTCCATGTGGCCGAGCAGATTGGCGCTCTTGCCCTCGCCGGTGATCACGAAGGTGTCCGCACCTGGCAGGAGATCGCCAAGCGAATTGCCGACCTGGCAGACCTCAAGGCTGCGCCGACGTCCCGGCACTGACCGACATCACCTCCAGGCGATCGATAGCCCCCAACACTCTGGTTAACCGATCGGCGAAAGATCGCTAGGGAAGAGACATGCCTGCCCTTCGCCGCGCATGCCCCCTTCGCCTTCGATCACGAACCCGCGCATGCGCTCGACCAGATGCCGCGCGAGATCGACCCGAGCGTTCCGCTGTTGGCGCGGGTCATCGGCATTGAGGCCGCAGAGAACTGGCTCGGGGGCTACCGCAAGCGCCACTTCGAGATGGGTGAGCAGAATATCGTCAGCGATTCGGGGCATGGTCGCATTGAGAACAAATTAGGAACTCAAAGTCAATCTGCATGCCTTTGAACTGAGGCAACCAGCCCTCTTGCCACTGCTGTCAGATCCCGACTTCGAAGGGTTTGACGATCGAACGATCGCGCTCGGGGGGCTCGCGTCCGGGAGCCTGCACCTTGTCCGTCTGATCCCCCTTAGCCAGCCCCTGGGCCGCGGCAATGCGGAGCAGATCGACGGTTTCGAGCGCTGAGCGCTTCATGCCGGTGTTGCGCCCGACCGCGGCTTCGAGCCGCGACGCATTGTCGACGAAGAGTGTGAGCCCGTCGCGCAATCGGGTGATCGTCACCAGGAACGTCTGCTGGTTCGACAGATTGCGCTCTCGGCTGTCCATGACCGCGATCCCCCGGTCCGAGGTCAATCCCTGCGCCATGTGAGCATTGAGCGCGTAGGCGAGATCGAGCCGCCGCAACATGGGATCGTCCTTGGCCAGCTCATGCGCGATGCCCATTGATGTAGTCAGTTTAACGGACTTGCCGTCGATTCCGGTAATCCGGGCCTGATCCGCATTGATAAGACCTCGTTTGTGGTCCGTGTCGGTCCAACGAATCCGGTCGCCGGCATGGAGGTCAAGCGGCTTCATCTCGAAGAGTCGTAAGGGGTCATGTTCACCTTGCGGCCTGAGCTTGCCCGGCTTGAATTCGAACTGCTTGCCCCGCCCGTTTTCGAGGGTGACGCGCTCACGCAAGGTGTCGTTCTCGACTACCCGGTAGGTTCCGCGCGTGAGGCCCTGGGCACGCTTGTCGCGGTCGACTTCAACCACCATGCCGCGGACATAAGTGCCCGCATAACGCAGCTCCTCGCGCGTCGTGTTCACGCGCGCAAGCACGTCAAGCTTGAGCGCAGGCTGCCCCAGTTCGCCATTAGCCTTGAGACCAGTCTGCACGGCCTCGTTCACTTCGCTGCGCAGTGTTCGCCCCGACGCATAGATTGCGGTCCGCTCACGCTCGGCGGGTGCAAGCTGCAACCAAGCGGCGGCGGCCTCGATGGCCGCCCCATCCCCGACCTCGACGACGTTGGATCCCAGGTGGCGCAAGGCCTCTTCGATCTGCCCGCCTTGCGCCGCATGCTGGGCGGCGCGCAGTGCCCGGTCACGCCCGCGCAAATTGATATCCATGGTCGCCGTCTCGACGCCTGCCTTTTGCATGACCTCAAAGGGTTTGCCGGCATCGACCGCACCCAATTGCTTCGCGTCGCCGATACTGGCGAAGCGCGAAAGTTCGAGAAGGTTCGCCAGCTGAACCAGCTTTTCCTTGTCGGTGTTGCCGACCATCGAGGCCTCGTCGAGGAGGACTACGGTGCCGCGCAGTTCGCTGCGCGCCGACGCAAGGGCAGTCTTGTCTCCGCCTTCGAGCAGCGCGGCATGACGCTTCAGGAACCGCGCCACGGTCATTGAAGGGATCCCGGTGTCGCGCTCGAGCATCTGCACGAGCGTGTTCTGGACGGCGAGCCCCAGCACGGACTTGCCTTCCTCGCGCAAGATGTCGGCCACGGGTTGGAGCACGGTGCTCTTGCCTGCCCCGGCCACCCCTTGGATGGCCACAATCCGGTTGCTGGAGCCAAGGAGAAGCCGTCCGGCGGCCTCCTGCCCCTGGTTGAGGGTCATCCCATATTTGATCTGGGAAAGCGCCTGAAGGCGCGCTCCTGCCTCGGCAGGATCGATGATGTGCGGGGCCATTCCGCGCCCTGCTTCAACGGCCGCGACGATCCGCTGCTCGGCGGCAATGGCCCCCGCCGTTGTGACAAGTCCCCGGTCTGCCCCTTTGCCTCGCACGAGTTCGCCCTGTCGCAGCAGTTGCTCCACCCTGCGCTCGATCTCCGGCATGGCCACCGGCAATCCGAACCCCAGCGCAGACTTGTAAATGTCGGTGCGGGCGAAGGCCGCTTCGCGTTCGGAAAGATGGCGCACAGCCGAAGCCACCGCATGGACGGCGGCAATTTCCTGCGGCGATTTTCTGGCCAGATCGCGCGGGACGAGAGGATCACCAGCGCGCAGCCCCAATCGCTCGGCAAGGGCCTGGGCAATGCCGCGACCGTGCTCGACCACGTCGCGAACAAACCCACCGAGCGGTGACACCCCGCCAATGTCCATGGCGGCCCTGCCATTTGCCCGGGCGATGACCTCGGCGGGGTCAAAACCGATCCGTGCCGCCTGGTCGCGCCACTGCTGACCGAGCGCGCCGCGATCCTCGATCGTCTGCTTTGCCGCGCGCGTCATGAGGTTGGCGGCATTGCGCGCTGCCAGGCCCTTGCCGTTCATCCCTTCAAGCGCGGCAACGATTTCGGCGCGGCGGGAACTGAAAGCATCGCGGACGTGCCGGGGCACCCCCGCCGCTTCAAAATTGCCATGCTTGCCAGTCTCGCCGATCTCGTAGCCGAGCTTTTCAACCGAGAGCCGAAAGCGGGCCATCGTCATCGCATTGAGGAGCGTATTGTGCTCCCAGAGTTTGTCGTTTCGAAGCGCCCGCCACTTGCCGTCAGGCCCCTGGGTCACGTTGGCGACAACGGCATGGATATGAGCATTGGGTTCCTGGTTACGGTTGGTGTCGTGCTGGAAAAGCGCAACCAGCAGGTTGCCGGTCTGGGCGATCTTCTCGCGCCCACGCACCTCGACGCGGGTTTCTGCGAGGTTCTTTTCCGCCCAGGCGAGCGTCTCCCTCACCGCTGCGGCATAGGCATCGATGATCCGCTTGTCGCCGCCGACTAGCGCGAGAAGCGACCAGCTCTTGGGCATCGAGAACGTGAGATCCGTCCCGGCACGATGCTCGCGCCCATCGCTGCCAACCCGACTGCCGTCGGGCAGCATGCCTTTGAGCACAGCTTCGAACTGGCGCGCATCGACCCGGCCCTCCAGGCCTTGGCGCTCCGCTCCCTTACCGAACCATTCGCCCGACCGGTCGGCATCGGCCCGTGTGTAGTAGTTGTCCGAGGCGAAGTAGTTGGCGGCGCCGCTGGCGGTGCGCACATTGGCTGCGGAAAGCATGATCGAGGCTCCTCCTGCGGCGCCGCCGTCAGTGGTCAGATATCCATGTCGAGATCGCCGAAGCCGCGATCATCCTTGGCAGCTGGATCAGGCTCGGTGAGGCCATCTTCGAGCATCAGCTTGCGCGCTTCCGCCGCCGCAATGGACCCTCGCTGGCGCTCCAGGGGGGCCTGCCCGGACCGCTGCCCCAAAGGACGAGGCGCATCGCTGCGCACGCCATCGGTCTTGGCCGGTTCCTGACCATCGGCTGCCCCGGCCTTGAGCACGCTGTCCTTGAGCATGGCAGGTGCAACGTCCCGGATCTTTACCGTGTCCGGCTGCCCCGCCTGCGCCGGCCCTTCGGCCGCACCGGGCACACCGGTTCCGGTCCGCACATCGCGATCGGCAACGCTGCCCGGTGCGGCCGCTTGTGCTGGCAATGCCGGTGCCTCGTCCTCGATGGGCTTTGCCTTGGCAGATCGTTCGAGCGCCAGTTCGCCCTGTTTGGGGACGACCCGCTTTCCGGCCCCATCATCATTCGACGAAGGGTGCTCGGAGGCGGAATTTCCGTCCTCGGGCAGCCATGGCTTCGGCGGGGTCGCGGGTGTCCCGCCACCTTCCGGGCCGCCATCTTCGCCGGCCCTGCGAATGAACGGCTCGGCCCGTCTGCGCCGTGTGACTGGCGTCAACTTTACCGGTGCCGCCGGGAAACCGTCGGGGAACTTGATGTAGCCCGATAGACGCGCAAGGTTCATCAACTGGTCGGGCAACAGCAGTGGCTCGATGTGCTTGCGCGAGGTCAGGCTGACCGCATCGCGCGCGTTGTTGTAGCCGTAGGTGTAACCCTCCTCCATGTCGCGCACTTGGGTGTGGCCGATGAAATCGGAACACCATGTGGCGGTCTCGCGGTCGGCGGTGCCGAGGATCAGCTTGGTCCTAGCAAGCGATGACAGCGTCATCGCCATGTTCTCGCCGTAGACCTCCTTGAGCTTGGCATAGGCATGGATGCCGGTGACGATCGCACCGCCGAAATTGCGCGCCGTCTGAAGGCCCTTCTCGAGGGCCGGCAGGCGGTGCAATGCTCCGAGCTCATCGACGAAGAACCAGACGCGCAAGTCCCTGGTCCGATCGAGCGTCATCAGCGTGTTCATCGCCAGATCGAGCCAGACAGTGAGCAGCTGCGAACACACGCTCATGTCGACATATCGCGCTGAGATGAACACCATCGAGCCCGCCCCATCGTCCTGCTCGACCCATTGCCGAAGCGAGAAGCGGCGCCCGCTTTGCGGCAAAAGCTTCAGCGCCTTGGCATTGGCATTGAACACGGCGCGGATCGATTCCGCCATGCGCGCGGCCTCGGGGGCAGTGAGCGGATCAGCGATCGTACCGCGCATCAACCGGTGCACCGATGCCAGATCCGCGGTCATCAGTTCCGACGCCAGCGCCTCGTTCGTCCCCTGCCCGCGCGCGCGCAGCTTCAGGCACATTTCGACGAACAACAGGCGCGCGGCGAGTACCCAGAACTGCTCCGATCCGCCACCGTCGTGCGGCACGAGCGCTTCGGCGGCCGCGGTAAACTCGGCCTCGTCGCGGCACTCGTCGAACACGCTCCATCGCGGACAGCGCGCATCGAGCGGGTTGAGGATGACGTCCCGGCTGCTGTCGTAGAAATGCTCGATGAAAGCGCCGGTCAGGTCGAAGATCACCGCGCGCTGGCCGCGGCTTCGCGCTTCCTCGATCATGTCCGACAAGGCGACCGTCTTGCCCATGCCGGTCGTGCCGATGAGCATCGCGTGGCTCTGCTCGAGCCGCCAGGGATAGCTGACCTCGGCGAGCTTCGACGGGCGGTAGGGAAAGACCTTGGCGAGTTCGCCCGGCGTGCAGAGCCGCCAGCGCCATCCCATCGCCTGGGTCAGATCCTTCGCCCGTTCGGCGAAGTTGTGGACACGGATTTCCTCGACCAGTTCGGGCAAGGTCACCAGCATGGCGCCGCGCTCGTGCTTGCGCTCCTTGGATTTGCGGCCAAAGCGGGCAGCGAACCAGTAGAACAGGGCGAAGGCTGGCAAGAGCGCGAGCGCCGAGCGCCAGAGGACGCCCTGGAGAATGTCCACCATGTGGCCCCATGCGCGCACCACTGGCGGGAAATTTTCGACCATCGCAATGGGGAACTGGACGGTCCCGCCAAGGCCTGTTTCGAGCGCCACCTGCTTGGCGGGATCGAACTCCATGAAGCCGTAGGCCAAGGCATAGAGCCGCATCCACACAAGGTAGGTTTCGTGGTCGGTGAGCCCACCGGAAAGCATCCACCATGACATCGAGGAGATGACGACAAGAGCGATGAGCAGCGGGCCCTTGAGCCCTGCGGCGAACATGAAACCGAAGTGGCCGAGCAGTTGGCTGCCGCGCGTGAAGTTGACGAGGTTACGCTTCATGGGAGCCTCCCTCGTCGGTGCTGGCAGTGAGGCCGGCCTGCTTGCACTTGACGGCGAAGGCCTGGTGGACCCGTTCGCGCAAGGCATGATCCTTGTGCCCGGCAAGCAGGGCATCGACGCCCACCATGGAGAACAGGGACTGACGATAGAGCCGGCGCAGAAGACCGCGATCGCTCGATACGGAGATTTCATCTTCGCAGGCCCGAAAGATGACCGAGCGGAGCCATTCGCTGACCGCGAGACCATTGGCGGCAGCAGCAATCCGAACCCGCCCGGCGAGTTCGGAGGTGACATAGACTTGCAGAGATATTGGTCGTGACATTGACCGACTCCTTCAAACGAGGAGCCTGGCCGCACTGCGAAAGTGCTTTCCCGGTTAAATCACAATGAAGAACATGTCAAGAACGATCAGGCCCAGGAATTCCGCCATTTCCACCCCCCCGCCAATCATATTAAATTTCATAAATGACGATATATCAATGTGATTGAGAAGTAACCGAATTCATTTTCTAAGCATAATCCATTGGTATCGGGGACTAAATGACCAGCGACATGTCGCGTACGGTGTGCTTGAATTTCCCCCTTCCCGAGAGCTGATCCAGGTGCGGTTTCAGATCGTGGATGGAAGAGAAGACGTGTCATTCCGGCGGGATGGCCTGGCCGCATTTGGCCGCGAATTCACAGCGGTTGCCGCGCTGGTCCGCGCTCACATCCGATGGTATGACAGACCAGCATTTTAGCCCGTATGGGGGTGCAGCGAATGTCAAGCGTAACACTGTCCGCAACGCCCAAGGGCAATGGCTTCCAGGCAACCATCACTTACGCGAATGGTGTCGGGATCAGTTCGGCCGAGTCCTACCCAACGAAAGCCGAAGCCATTTCGGCGGCGGCCATGAAGCTGCTCGACATGCCCGAGCGCCTCGAAGCGTTCGATGCTGCCGGCGCGGACATTTGATGCTGCCATCACGTGTTCACCCGAACGCGGGTGACGAGCCAGCCAAGGGAGCCGAGCAAAAAGAAAGGAGGAAGCCCATGCCTGGACTTCCTCCTCCCGGTAGCGTCAGAATTCATCGTTGAGTTTGCCCGGAACCGTGTCGATCACCCGGTCCATCATGCCCTGCGGCAATGCCCCGTAATCCCCCTCGTCGATAGCGATATAACCCGCCTCGCCATCGGTCAGGATGTACTGTGTGAAGTAGCTGTGAAAGGCCCGGGCATGGGCCTGATCCAGTGCGGCAACATAGGCCGACTGGTCGGCGCGGAAACCGGAAAACGAAAGGGCAGCGTTAGCGTTCATGTCAAACCTCCTGATGGTTGATGCTTCGCATCAGGAAATGTGAGGATGTGGGCGACGGGCCGGGTCAGGGACCGCGTGGCACACGCGGCCGCGAAGCGGCGATGGGGGCAACGATTTTTTCCGGGCTTGCCCGGTAAAAATGGTGGGGCCCCGTCGTCCTTGACGCGGCCCCAAACCCCGCATCACCATTGGACGACTGCGAGAGAGACCTCTCCCAACGCTTGCGGGTACCACCAAGGCCAGCCCCACAAACCATTTTCCTACAGGGTTTCGGGCTGGCAGACGTCACATCGGAGGGGACCAACGGCCACGAAAAGGAACTCTTATGGCCAGGTCCAAACCGAGCGCTCTCGATGCGCTCAAACGACTGCGCGAACAGCGCGAGGAACTTGCCCAGCGCGAAATCAGGCTGCGTGAGGAAGCCGCGGGCGAACTCGGCAAGCTGCTGATTGAATGCAGCGCGGAAACGCTCGATCCGGGCAAGTTGCGCCAGCTCGTGCGGGCAACAATGGCGATCGGGATCGATGTCGCGCTTGAACGAGTGACAGCGGGCAAGTGACGCCCGGCGGCGGCACGGGGCTCGATGCCGCGTGCCGCCGCTTTCGCCAGCCAACACAAAAATGGCCCCGGTGGCTCGAGCCATCGGGGCCTTCTTGCGGGGGAGCGCCGAGTTCAGTCTTCGTCGATCGGCGGCGCATCTTCGTTGTTGCCCGAGCGAGGCTTCGAGAGGAAGTCGACCTTGTCGGCGATGATCTCGCAGCCGTAGCGCTTGGCGCCGTCCTTGTCCTCCCACTGCGTGTAATGGATGCGCCCCTCGACGGTTACCATCTGGCCCTTGCTGCAATACTTGGCGACGTTCTGGCCGAGACCGTTGAAGCAGGTGACGCGGTGGAATTCGCTGTCCTTGGCGGTGTAGCCGTTCTCGTCCTTGTAAGTCTTGCCATCCTTGCGGGCGGGCCGGTCGGTCACGACCGAGATCGAGGTGATGGTGGTTCCGCCAGTGGTGGTGCGGGTTTCGGGATCGCGGGCGATACGGCCGACGAGGATTACGAGATTGGTCATGGGTTTTCTCCTGATCGAGCAATCCGGGTCCATCCCGGCTGCGAACTGACAGAAGAAGCGGCCACCGGGCGAACGCACCGAAGGGGAACCCGGATCTGGTTCGGGTGGTGCGGGCAGCCGGGCAAAGCCCGGCAACACGGCCGGACCTGATCCGGGTTGCGAACGACAGGGGGTTGATTCAAGGAAGGTTCGCGAAGAGCCGGTATGGCGCCTGGATGAATGGGCACACACCATGCTCAAGTCTGTGCCTTCGGCCCTGCCTTGCTGCCCCATACCGCCCGGCAAACCGACGGTCAGATTTCGACCCTGACCGACTTTCCGGCAGGAGGGTGATATCCAGCGACGGGCGGCTCACTGCCGAGGTCAGACTGGTCCGCCATCTCCAGCAAGGGAACGTCGAGATGGTGCCCCCTGAGCATCCAGGCCTGTGGTGCGATGAGGCGCGCCCAATCGGCAAAGGAGGGGATAGAGCCAAGATCCTCACGAACGTGCTGCTCGCCGATAAGGCGGACCGGAACAGTCCGGCCGTCAGCATTGACGATTGTCGCCCCGAACAGGGTTTCGAGCATGAAGATTCCCTCGGCATGGTGCCGCAGCGCGCGGTGCCGGGGGTCTGCAAGGATGGCCTTGGACTGGTCGAACCACTGGTGCAGCGGCAGATAGTCATCGGGGCTCCCACCCCATTTCCGGACCGAAGACAGGGCGTGATAGTAACAATGTGCCATGATGCCCTCCCTCACAGCTCAGTGTAGTGCTGGTTATAGTCGGTGAAGCGCACGTTGCACTCGAGCACGAAGCTTGTTTCCGCAACGTCGATCTCGAGCTGCCCGCCCGCACCATCATTGTTTTCCCACCCTGGGTGGTGGCGTTCGAGGGCAAGATAGGCGAGCGATTCCAGAGCCGCTGGCAGCAGGACGGGATCGGCGAGATCCGCTTCATCCGGTCGGTCATTCGGGATCGGATCGAGCACCGTTTCGGGACAAGCCAGCACGCTATCGGCGGCATCAAGGTAGACGATCTCCTCGACCGCGCCGCTGTCTCCGGACCCGTCGAACCGGATCTCGACTTTCGCGATCCCAGCCTGTCGTAAGGCTGGAATGACCGCCAGCTTGAGGTGCTGTAACTCGATCTGAGCCTTCGCTTCGCGCTCGGCCTGGCGCGCTGAAAATTCAGCCAAGGCTACTTTGAAGTCGGTCATGGATAATCCTCCTGTGCTGTGCGGCCATGCGGTCAATCCGCATGACCCGCTGACACAGGCGCTTGCCTCCGCTCTTCAGCAGCAACGCCAGCGCCGATGAGGCGCTGGCGCGGATGGGCTTGCGCCCTCATTCGCTGCTTGGGGGAACAGCCTTGGGGCTGGTGCCCAGCGGACCGCGGCGATCGACGACAGTGATCCGGCGCGTCTTGGCCTCGATCACCAGACGTTCAAGGACGCCATTGCCCGGGAATGCGATGACGTAACGCGGATCGAGCGAAAGCATGCGCTCGTTGCGCTTGAAGCCTGCACGGGCGCCAAGCCGCATATCGAGAGAGAAGGTCACCTGCGGAACCTGACGACGCTCAGCCCACGACGATGCCAGGCGGTCGACGCCCTTGGTGTCGCCGCCATGGACCAGCACCATGTCAGGAACACGGTCGCGAACCTTGTCGAGGGTTGCCCAGACGTTGTTGGCAAAGGTCAGTGCCTCGTCCTCGGTAGCGTGGCGGATACGGCCACCGGCGAAGACGACCGGCATGCCCTCGGGCATTGCCGCACGGCGCTTGGCCTCGGCCCGGGCGCGCATGAAATCACGGCCTTCGACCAGCGCGGAAGTGAGCATGGCGCCATGGTTGAACCGCGAGCTGGAAACCGGCTTCCAGGACGAACCGAACTCGTTGAGGTAGAGGGCTGCGGCGACCTCGCGCATCTCTTCCAGTGCCAGCATGGCGCTTTCGGCGCACTGGGCGCGTTCGACCTGGGTTTCGAGTTCATGCGTGTGGATTTCCGATCCATCGGCGGTAGCGACCAGTGCACGGACCTCGTCGGTGGCGCGATCAAGGGACGTCGACTTGCGCTGCGCGGAACGGTGGAACAGATTGACGAAGGCCCAACCGAGATCCTCGGAATCGACTTCGAGCGCGGTTCCAGAGAACAGCGCGAACAGGTCGGACCAGACGCCTTCGAGCGTCTGAACGACGGCTTCCCGGACCGGGAAATCGGTACTGGTGACGGGGGCTGGACCGATCGAAAAACCGGCAAGATCGAGACCTGCGAGTTGGTCGGCAAATGACGTGTGCATGGACGTGTCCTCCTGACTGGTGTGACGCCGACGCCGCCTTCCATGGCTGCGCCAGCGAGAGCCCGTCAGGGCCAGTGTTCAGGCGGAGCTCCGCACCGCAGGGGAACCCGCTTTGGCAGGCTGGCGCGGGCAGGCTTGGCCCAAAGCCAAGCCAACACGGGCCTGCCAAAGCCGGGTTGCGGAGACCGCCGGCTGGCCCAGGGCCTCTCTCGCAAAGGAGCAGACCATTGAGCGGCACCATTCGGATCACTCGCGTCAGGAACGGCTGCTGATCATGTCATGCCGACCGCGTCCGCGCAGGTCACGCAGCCCGTTTGCGGTAGACCCCCTCACCATTCGACATGTGCCCGAGGCAGTCATAGACGCTGAATAGTGCATCGAAGCGGGGTGCAATCTGCTGGAGCCAGCGCCGCGCCCTGGGGGAACGGGCGGTGCGCCATTCGGCATCCCAATAGGATCCATCGTCCCGTTCGGCGATCCAGACGGCGACAAGGCTCCCGTAGGTAGAGACACCGAAATCGGCATAGGCGTTGCGCATGAGGATGCGATCCTCTCGTCCGCGCCATCCATCGTGCGCGACCAGCGACGGAAAGGCATCGGCTGCGCGCTCCTTGAGATCGTCCCGCAACCATTCGTATTCGAATTCCCAGTCATCGGAATCCTCGACTTCGAGCACGGTGAAAGCGACAATGCTGCCCGCGGGGTAGCTGACCGAGCGGCCCATAGCGCCCTCCCTCAGGCAGCCAGCGCGTCGGCGCTGGCCTCGTCGATGTCGGCGATACCACGACCGCCGAGTTTAAGCAGGAGACCAGAGGCCTCCTCGGCCTTGGCGGCAGCCGTGAGGATGGCGCGATCGTCTTCCTTCAGCAGCTTTAGCCAATGGCCAATATAGCTGGCGTGGCTGTCGAGATGCGTAACCGGAAGGCCGAGTTCCGCACCCAGCATGGCGCTGGAAAGCTCCGCGATCAGCTCCTCGGCCGCATAGGCAGCGGTGCCGAAGCGGTTCTTGAGATCGCGGTCCAAACGGCTGGCATGGCCAGTCCAGTGCGAAAGCTCGTGTGCAAGCGTCGCGTAGTAATGATCGAACCCGGAAAACAGGTGCGCAGGCGGCATGGTTATGCGGTCGGCAGTCGGCTCGTAGTAGGCCTCATCCCCTTGATGACGGAGCACTGCCGGGAGCGCTCCAAAGAAAGCGTCGAGCTCCTGCTCGCGGCCTTCGGGCTCGACGAGATCGAGTGTGGCGGCAGGGTGGAAGCGCTCCGGAAGGTTCTCGACCTGGTCAGCGTTGAAGACCGGATAGGCCTTCAGGACGCGGCGGGCTTCCTCGCTGGTTTCTCCCGTATCGGGGGCCTCGACCTCCTTGGTATAGCTCTTGTAGAAGATGGCGATGGTCGATTTCTCGCCCTTGCGGACCTGAGCCCCGAGCTTCTGGGCCTGATTGTAGGTCATCCAGTAGGAAGACGCGTAGCCGCACATGTCGGCGACCATCCACAGCCAGAACACGTTCATACCGCGATATGGCGTTCCGCAGGCACGCAAGGGACGCGAGACGGGAACGCCCCGCCATGGCTTTATCCATGGCTTAGTTCCTGCCTCAAGGCGCGCGATGATCTCCTGCGTGATACGCGTTGCGGGCGATTGGGCATCACCGCGAAATCTTTGCCTGGTCATGTGGGTTCTCCTGATCTGGCCGATGAGCGTCGATGCTCCATCAGTCCATGAACAGGGCGCAGCCTCTTCTCTCCCCTCCTTGCGGAAATAGGCGGGATCGCTGCGCATTATTGGTAAGGCTGTTTGTCCGGCTTAGGTTAGTCCGGCAGTACAGGCTGGCGGATCCGCTCCCTCGTAAACGTCAACTAGCATTCATAGCTCCGTTCCAAGAAACTACCCTTATTCATGTTACGATGGTGCCAATTTTACAGTCAAAGTTTGACTTTATGAGGCCAGTTCTAGGAAGGTGCATCCGATCCGAGAGCGCGTTACATTGATACCGGTCTGCCGATGCTGGCCAAACAGAGAGGGACATCAGTGCCGAAAAACATAGTGATCTATTCGGACGGAACTGGCCAGGATGGCGGCGTGCGCCCTGAGCAACGCATGAGCAATATCTTCAAGATGTTCCGCGCCACTCGCCCCGGCCCTGACAACTCAATCGACCCGCGTGAACAGGTGGCATTCTACGATCCGGGGCTTGGCACTGACACCAGCGAGGTCGGGCTGACATCGATCCGGCGAAACCTGACGAAGCTTCTGTCGTCTGTGACGGGACGCGGCATCACCACCAACATCGCTGACTGTTATGAGTTCATCATCAACCATTACCAACCGGGCGACCGCATCTGGCTTTTCGGTTTTAGCCGCGGCGCCTACACCGCTCGCTGCATCGCCAACGTACTCATGCTGTGCGGCGTCCCGACTAAGGTGCCCGAAGGAGAACTTCCGCGGTTCCGTTTGCGTGTCCGTGAGATCGCCGAGCAGGCCGTCATCCGGGTGTATGAGCATGGTGCCGGGCACGACCGGGGCAAGTTCGAGGACGAGCGCGATGAGCTCGCGCGACGCTTCCGCAAAGAATTCGGCTCCGACGCCGACGGCGAGGCGAATGCCGCGCCCTACTTCGTCGGCGTGTTCGACACCGTAGCGTCTCTCGGCGCAAAGGGACCGCTCCGACTGGCGCTTGCCGCGCTCGTCGTAATGCTGATCGGGAGCGCGGTTTTGGCAATGACTGGCGTTATCCAATGGATCACTGACTGGCGCTGGGGCTGGTCTGCGCTCGTCGCGACAGGCGTGATCTGCGCTTGGGCGCTGTGGGTCTATTTACGCACCGCGCTCAAGGTCATGTGGCCACCATTGCCGGGCAAACGCCTGCCGAGCCTGCACGTCGCGCAATGGAGCGGGCGCAACTTCGACCGGCTGCTTAGTAAGTCGGTTATCTACGCCCGGCACGCCATTTCCATAGACGAGAACCGCGCCGACTTCCCCAGGCTCCCATGGGGTTGGGGCAAGGGCGTCGAACGGCCTGCCGAGGTTGATGGCGAGGTGAAGCCATTCGTGCAGATGTGGTTCGCGGGAAACCATTCCGACATCGGCGGCAGCTACCCTGAATCCGAATCCCGCCTTTCGGACATCGCGCTTGAGTGGATGCTGGACGAGGCGCGCTCCGTATCGCATCCGTTAAAGGTGGACGACGGGCGGTTAAGGCTGTTCCCATCTCCTGCCGGATTGCAACACGACGAGATCGCCGGAATGTCCGATACCATCCGATCTCGGACGCCCTCTTTCCTGCGCTGGCTCACGCGCAAGTGGTCCTGGAAGGCTGCACTGCGGTCACCAATCGAAGGCGCGACCCTGCACCCATCAGTCGAGCAACGGTTCTTTCTCGATAGCGTGCCGCGCCAGGGCGGCGAAGGACCGTACCGCCCCGAGGCACTGCGGATCCACGAACTCTTTCGCGACAAGTACCGCCCGTAATGAAGAGAGGTCGAAATGCCGGAAATTAGGTCGCACAGCCTGTTTAGGATCGCGCTCGCGGTGGCGATGGTCGCCGGGCCCATAGTGACGCCAGGCATGGTTCAGGCGCGAGAATCTGAGCTTCACACCTTCCACTGCCTGCACGGCTGTCCGATCGGCGCGCCAGCGACGAATGACATCGTCGTGCGGGAGATCTACACGCTCTCATCGAACGACCTTACAAAACTGGCCGATTGGGTTGCGTACCGTGTAACGCGCGAGAGTATCGGCGAGTCCGGAAGCCGGGAATGGGAGCGTGACCCGTGGCTATCGGCTGACGAGACGCTCTCTCCCGACGCATACGAAGGCGCGAGCGGTGTCCTCCACATCGACAGAGGTCACCAGGCGCCGTTGTCTTCATTCTCAGGCACGCCCCACGCCGCGGATACCAATATCCTGTCGAACATCACCCCGCAGAGCTCCGCACTTAACCAAGGCCCGTGGGTCAGACTGGAGGATCGAGAGCGCGAGCTGGCCACGCGGATGCGAGTGCCAGTCTACGTCTACACCGGCCCGTTATATGAACGGATGATGCGACCGCTACCAGCAGGCGGCCAATATCAGCGGACACCTTCGGGATACTGGAAGGTCGTGGCGCTCGCCGACGGCCGGGTATCGACGTTTGTGTTCGACCAAACAACGCAGCGACGCGCCAACTACTGTGACGCGCGGGTCACGCTTCTGCACGCTGAGTTGCGCAGTCGACTCATTCTGTTCCCCGAAGCGACCGCGCCGTTCACCAGCTTGGACACAGAGCTTGGCTGCAATGCGCCACCGCCAGCGGACTTCACGCCCCACGATATACCTGCTGAGCGGCGTACTCCTCGCCGGCCTCGCTTGCCACGATGATGGCCGGGCCAACATCCAACCCTCTTTCTGATCTTTAGCGAGCCGACTGGTGGCAAAACCTCCAATTCAAGAAAGAAGCGGCCCCTCCCGGTATGGGAGGGACCGCTTCAGGGGTTGAGACGACTGACCTGTCAGGAGGAGGTCAGGCAGCCATCTCGCGGGGGGCCGGGCAATCGTCGTTGGCACTGCCAATGGGCGTCACGTGTTCGGCGTCGAGCTCGTCCTGCTCGGGAGACACGGGCTCCGCAGGATCGGCGAAGCGCATCACCTCCGGGACCCAAGCGATCGCGCGGTCCCTCACCTCGGCTTCAGTAATGTAGGTTCCAGCGAAAACCCGCTCGGCGCTCATCGCCAGGTCGGCCTTCTTGACCGATGCGAACCTTGCCGAAAGTTCCGGCCCGCCGACGTCGGCGAGCGCATCGAGAATGACCTGCTTCGACACCCGGTCGAAGTAGTTGGTCGCCGTCGGACGCCACCATTGGGCCATGTCGATGCCGATCTGGCAGCCGAGGCGATCCTGGAGGGCGATGTGCCGGTCACCCGCCATGTTAAGGCTAGCCTCGAACGTCCGGCCGACCACAAACCCAAGCCAGGCGGCACGAGCGTCGTCACCGAGGCTGCGGAACCGATCGAAACGGGTGGCAACGTCTTCACCTGCGCGCCAGCTTTCATCGAGGCCACTCTTCAGGTCAGCCAGCGCCGCGCTCGCAGGTGCATCCTTCGCTTCGAACCCGACGATTGGCCCGGCTGGTAAGCCGCCGCGAATTGTGGTCGCCGAGCGCGAACGCCAGTCGAGCGTATCGCCATCGGCCAGCGTGAAGACCAGTAGGTCAAGCGCAAGGCCAGGATCGGACGCGACATGGAGGGCGAGGACATCACGTCGTTGCATCGCCAACTCATCGACGAGACGCTTGGACAGGGCCGCGCGGCGCGGACCGTTGTCGCCGCCACCAGCAATGACCTCGATTCCATCATCGTCAACCGGTCCTTCGGACTGGCGCTCGCCGTAGAAGACCGGTTGGAGCACTGGCGTCCCGTCGCGTGACAAGGTGAGGATCATGCCCGCTTCGCCCTTCAATTCAGGTGCCAGTACAGGCGGCCGGCTGCGAATATCCTGGCATTCGCGCTCGATCGTCTCGATCGCTGCCTCGGCAGCAGCCACGGCTTCTTCGGCGCTGTCCTCATCTTCGAGGATCGCGGCGTACTCATCATAGGACACGTCGAGTTCATCGAGCCTTGCGAGTTCGGCCTCGGTCAGCGGCGCGGGTTCGGCCGGAAGTCGAACCAGCCCATCGACCAGATCGTGGCTGGCATAGGGATCCAGGGTCGGCTTGACCCAGGCGAGCCCCTGCTCCGCAGCGAGCGCCTTGGCCTGTTCCTCCATCTGTGCTGCAGCGAGGTTTTCGAGCAGAGCAACGTCGGCCCAGGCCTCACTGTCATCGTCGTCGAAGAGTTCCCGTTCGATACGTCCACCGGCCGCGAGATAGGCATCACGCCCGACCAGACGAGCCCGGGGATCGTTGCCCCGGACCGTGCCCGAAAGCACCATGCGCCGGATGCTGTCCGGGTTGGGTGCATAGTAGGCCGACGAAACTTGCTCGAAGACCTGCGCCTGGATTGCCTGATCCGAGGTCGCGCCATAGGCCTTGGCCAGATCGAGTGTGATCTCGCCAGCGGCAAGCGCCTCGAAGACAACGGGTGCGAGCTTGGCCAGGCGCAGGCGTCCTTCAACAAAACGAACGGTAAGCCCGAAGCGGCGGGCGACGTCTTCGATGGAGACCCCGCCTTCGATCAGCGAGGCAAAGGCAACGGCTTCGTCGGCCGGGTTCATCGCCAGGCGGTGGAAGTTTTCAGCAAGGCTGGTCTCGACCGCAGCTTCGGCCGTGTCTTCGAGGACGAGGCAGGTCACCTGATGGTCGCGGGGAAGCATCTTGCCATCGGCGAGCGCAAGCATCGCCCTGCGGCGGCGTTCACCGGCTTCGACCTCGAACTTGCCCTTGGCAGCAGGCCGGACGATGAGATTCTGGAGCAGACCCAGCGCGGCGATGCTCGCCTGGAGCTCGGCATCGGCTGCGGCATCGGAATGCTTGCGAACATTACGGGGTGACTGGACGAGCTTGTTCAACGGAACCGTTCTGATCATGACACATACTCCTGATTGTGAGCCCGGCAGGCCGACCATCGGCGCCCAATCGGCTCATCAATGCAAAGCCCCCTCCCCTCTCTCTTCGAATGTTTCGGGGCGACCAGCCAATGTTCGGTCAAAGACTGCGGTTCGCGGGAGCCGCACTTCCGCTTGAGGGGAGCGATTGCAGAATTGTAATTGGACAGGCCGAACGCTGCGAAATCTCGAGTCGGTAACGCCCAATCGGGTCAATTCGAACAGAATCGCGAAGTCCCAGGGCAAATCAGACTGACAAGCGACACTTGACACTAGACAGGGATAAGGATATCAGGCGGCGTGGAAATCGAGAGCATCTCGCACAAGGCGCTGCGAAGCTTTGCCGAAACCGGCAAGGCCAAGGGACTGCCGGGAAATCTGGTGGCGCGCCTTCGCAATATGCTCGCCTGGCTGTCTGTAATCGAGATGGCTGACGAACTTCTGGTGCCGCCAAATTTTGGCGCGCATCTGCTGAGCGGGGACAGAGCTGGCACATGGTCCCTGACTGTGACCCGCAACTGGCGAATGACATTCCGGATCAACGCGGCGAATGCCATCGAGGATCTGGATCTGGAGGATTATCACTGATGGCTATCAAGCTTCATCCCAGCTTTGCGGTTCATGCCGGTGTCTGGCTGCGCACTGAGATCGTCGAGCCGCATGGCCTGACGGTTTCGGCAGCAGCCGAGAAGCTTGGCGTCTCGCGCCAGGCGATGAGCAGCCTGCTCAATGGCAAGGCCGGCATCTCGGCCGAGATGGCGATCCGGTTTGAAAAGGCGTTCGGCCTCAAGGCAGACAGTCTGCTGCGGATGCAGGCGGCGCATGACCTTGCCGAGGCTCGCCGCCACGAAAAGGACATCAAGGTCGAAAAGATCGCCGCCTAATCCGTGATCGCAGCGGACCTACCGGGTCAGACGGGCAAGGATCGCATTCGCCTGATCGGTCGGAACAAACAGGCGCGTCTGATACCGGATGATTTCCGTGAAGCAGCCCTGAGTCTTGTACCAATCGAGCCGGGCAGCTGACCAACCAGCGAGTTCAAGCCTCTGCGCGCCGTTGACGAGGCTTCGCTTGAGCGTCAGCGCCTCCCTGCCCTGCACTTCCATCGGGCGGCCCGATCGCACGACAGCCTGGACGATATCTTCGGCGGACAAGACACTGGCCTGCTCAAGGCCAAGCGCACGGCACAGGTCGGGCACACAATGGACCGGGACTTCACGGCCAAGCAGAGAATTCCCGTCTTTGGCCGCAATCCGGCTGACCCGGACATAGTCCGACGGCAGCTTGTCCCAGACCGGCAGGAGAAGTCCGGTCGCCAGATGAAGCCGTTCGCGCTTGCAGCTTGCCGTCGCCTCATCGACCTCGGTCTGCCACCGGCGCTCGAACTCCGGCTGTTCGATCGCCTCCCAGCTACTCTCGGCAAGCTGCTCGGCGGCAAGATGTGTACGCTTTAGCGGGCGGATCATCTCGAAACGGGCGATGCGTGTGCCGTCGTCGGAGAGCAGGCTGCGCGCCGGGACCAGCAAAGCGACACGGCCGGACCGGGCGTTATGCATCGGGCGATGCCGCGCGGTGTCGAGACCAAAGTGTTCGCCGAGCCGTTTGAGCGTCAGCGGCTTCAGAGCCCGGGCGATCTCCAGTTCCAGCAGATGCGTGGTCGCTCCGGACGTGGCATCGGTTCGCAGCAGCGTATCGGAGATCACGTCGAAGCTTTCGACCGCGATCGTCTCTACGCCAAGATCGAGGGTGCCCGCCTGCCGTGCGGCATCGACTCGCGCTTCAACCAATCCGATGAACTCGTCGAAGATCGCGTTTTGCAAGGCAATCGGTAGCGCCAGGATGCGATTGAGCCAGCGCTGGATCGACGGCAGATCGTCGACCAGACTACCGTCAGGACCCTCAATCCTCAGCCCGGTTAGGTCCTGGAACCTGGACAGGCCGACAGCCTCGAGTTTGCCCATGAACAGAAGCCCGAACCAGCGGTTGAGTGCCTCCTTGGCATACGTGCTTTCGAGGTTGTCGGAAGGATCGAAGAGGTTTTGACCGCCAGTCTGGCGTTGGCCACGGGTTAGCGCGCCCAAGCTGTCGAGCCGCCGGGCAATCGTCGAGATGAACCGGCGTTCGCCGCGGACGTCGGTTGTGACCGGCCGGAACAAGGGCGCAGAAGCCTGATTTGTGCGATTGGTACGGCCAAGCCCCTGGATGGCGGCATCCGCCCTCCAGCCAGGCTCCAGGAGGAAGTGGACCCGCCGTGCCTGGTTTCGGACGGAAAGGTCAGCATGGTAGCTGCGCCCCGTGCCACCGGCATCGGAAAAGACTAGAATGCGCTTGCTGCCATCCATGAAGGCCTGGGTCTCGGCAATGTTGGCGCGCGGACTGCGCGACTGGAGCTTCTGCCGCCCGTCACGTTCAACGACAAGGCGCCGGCTGCGGCCGGTCACTTCGGCTACCGCGTCGACCCCGAAGCGCTCGATGATCGCATCCAGCGCGGTTGCGATCGGCGGGAGAGCACAGAGCTGCTCGATCATCCGCTCACGCGCGGCAAGTGCCGAGCGGCACAGGACTGGCTGCCCCTGCTCGTCGACCATGGGTTCGGAGCGGGGATTGCCATTTTCGTCGGTGAACACCGCCATAAGTCGCACGGGGAAGCTCTTGGCGAGATAATCGATCACGTAGTCGCGGGGGCTAAGATCGATTTCGAGGTCTTCGCGTTCCTCATCGGAAAGATCGGCGAGCCGCCGATCAAGCATGGCCTCGGCCGTCGAGACCAGTTGAATGACAGCGGCACTTCCCTCGGTCCGCGCAGCATCGATAGCCGGTAACAGGCTCGGCAGCTTCATCGAGAGGAGGAGTTGGGCAAAGAAGCGCT
This sequence comes from uncultured Novosphingobium sp., assembly GCA_964630805.1. Classification (GTDB taxonomy): domain Bacteria; phylum Pseudomonadota; class Alphaproteobacteria; order Sphingomonadales; family Sphingomonadaceae; genus Novosphingobium. The sequence goes on from CAZVWP010000004.1 coordinate 113,507, forward strand.
GCTTGGTTCCCTCGAAAATCGAGAGCGCAGCCGACTTGGCGCCGCTGTTGAGCGTGTTGCCGCTGTCCTGATCGACGATGCGGGTTTCCTCGAGCGCCTCACGCAGGTTGGCATGGATGACCGCCCATGCCTCGGCATAGGCATCGTAGACCGCGATCTGGTCCCCTGAGAGGCAATGCTCGAGAATGTCGTATTCGACGCCGGCGAAGGACAAGGCACGCGCCGTGTAGAGGCCGAGTGATTTGAGATCGCGCGCGACCAGTTCCATTGCCGCGATGCCGCCATCGCGGATATCGGCAACAAAGGTTTCCCGGTTCGCAAAAGCTGTCTCCGGTCCCCAGAGCCCCAGGCGCGTTGCATAGGCGAGGTTGTTGACGTCCGACGCACCAGTCGCGGAGGCGTAGAGAACTCGGGCACGGGGCAGCAGGTTTTGCAGGCGCACGCCAGCGATGCCCTGTTCCGAACCTTTGACACGCCCACGCGATCCCTCACCCCCGGCGGCATTGGCCATGGCGTGCGCTTCATCGAAGACGATCAGCCCGTCGAAATGTTCGCCCGCCCATTCGGTGACCTGGTCGAGACGCGTGGCATCGCTCCTGCCGGAGCGCAGGGTCGGATAGGTCACGAAAAGTATCCCTTCCCGCATGGCAACCTGCTGGCCGAGCTTCCACTGCCCGAGCGGCTGGATGTCGATGGGCAGGCCGCCCAGGGCAGACCAGTCGCGTCTTGCATCTTCCAGCAGGGCTTCGTTCTTGGATATCCAGATATGGCGTTTCTCGCCGCGCACCCAGCGGTCGAGGATGACACTGGCGACCTGACGCCCCTTCCCGGCCCCGGTGCCGTCGCCAAGGAAGTATCCCATGCGATAGGCATGACCTTCGGCGCTGGGCTTGAGAATGCAGCCCTTGTCTTCGGGTTCGAACCTGCCGGGGAGATCGCGCGCATGGGCATTGGCTGCATAGATCAGCGTTTCGGCCTGAGCCGCAGAGAGCAGCCCCTTGGCGATGAGACCAGAAGGCAGGCAGGGCACTTGTGTCGGGATTGGCGCTGTGATCGAACCCATGGCGACGGACTCGACCAGCGGCGTCGGATGATCGGCGGCATCCGGGATCAAGATGCGGCTTGGCCGATAAGGCAGATAATGCCCGACCTGCCCGGCGATCGGCGCAGGTTCGGTCAAGGCCTCGTAGGTGCATGGGACAATGTCCGTCGGGGCACTTGCGCGCGCAGGTGGAACAGGACGAAGCCGGCTCCCGCCGGTTACGAGGCTCAGCAGAGCACCGCGCGGCTTGGTCGGCATCGCCGCCGGAAACTGGGCAGTCTCCCTCGGCGGAAGGGCGTCGACGAGTTCACACAGCTCGGAAAGCGTAGATGTGGGCGCAGCAACGGGTTCGATGCCTGGCAGGGTCTTGTCGAGGACGATGAGCATGGTCGTGATCGAGGTGCCCGAGCGCACGAAAGCGCGTTCGATCGCCACATTGAGGCGCAGAGCGATAGGACCGCTTGTGCCCGAAACAAAGCGATGCAGATCGAACCACTCAGGCATGACAGCAACAAGCCTGCCGCCTGTCGCCAGCCGCTTCCAGGCCGAGCGCAGGTGCCGTGCGCCTGTTCGCCCATCAGCGCCGCGCTCCACCCCATGCGAATAGGGCGGGTTCATGAGGACAACACTGGGAGCAAGGGTGGGATCGAGCAGTTCGTCGATCAGTTCGCCATCATGGCCGGAAAGCGCGGCTTGCGGAAACAGACTGGCAAGGCATTCACGGCGCAGCGGCGAGATTTCGTTCAGGGCAAGGCGCGCACCACCAGCCTCGGCCCAAACCGCCAGCATCCCCGTGCCAGCCGATGGCTCAAGCACCACCTCGGATGCGCCGAAGGCGCAAGCGCGTGCGGCAAGCCAGGCGAGATGCGGCGGTGTGGCAAACTGCTGGAGCTCGATTTGCTCTTCGCTTCGCACAGTTTGGCTCGGCAACTGTGCTTCAAGCCGGTCAAACGCGCCCTTGGCTGTTTCGGGAGGTGATGACGGACTGAGCCCTGCGCTGCCCTGCAACCAGAGGACTTGCGCAAGCTCGAGTGCCGCGTGAGCGTCGCGGACCGACCAGCGGGCATCGGCATCGGTGCCCCCGAACTGCTCGGTCAGCACAGAATTGAGTATGGGACGCGTGGCGACGTCGCCGGCATCAATGCGGGCTACGAGCGATCTTGCTGCCGTAAGGACCAGTGGCTCGGGAGAGATTGGAAAGGCAAGCGCAGGCGACAAATGGGACATGGGACCTCCTGACGAGACCCAATCCGTTTGCGGGCCTCAAAAGGCCCAAAGCCCTCTCTCCTCTTCTCTCGCTCAGGCTGTAATCTTGGCGCGCGCCATCAGGACATCGTTCCAGTCCTCGCCTTCCGAGCTAGGTCGCCTCGGCACGATGCGGCGGCCTTCGCAATGATAGGCCTCGCGGGCGCGTTCTTCGGCGAGGTTGCCACCTGCATCGTGATCGATGAACAGGTGGAGTTCGCGCACGCTTTCAGGAATGGTCACCAGGCCAAACCGCTCGTTACCGAGTGTCGCCCAACACGGGATCCCGAAGAGTTGCTGGGCTGAAAGTGCGCTTTCGACACCCTCAGCAAGACCGAGCCTGCCTCCGCGCGGCATGGCCAGCCGGACCGCGCCGGAACCAAGACTACCCAGGGCGCGCTTGGGGCCATCGAAACGCGCCAGACGGGAAGTCTTAGCCTCAAGGAATGTCCGGTGAAGTGCCAGGATGCCTTCATCATTGCGAACCGCAGCGAGCATGGCAGGCAGAAACCGGACCGATCCTTTGGGGCCAAGCGGTGTTCGAGCGTGGTAACGCAGGTCTGGCGACGATATCCTGATCTGGCGGCCTGCAAGATAGGCCTGTGCGGGGCCATCCGGGAAAGCCGAGGCTGCCCGCCAAAGTCTGAGCGCGTTCTGGTTGGCCACTTCGTCTCTGGAACGCGGTGCAATCGGCCCCCCACTGCCATCGAAGAGTTCGGCAGCTTTGACACCGATCCGGTCCAGGCCCGCCAAGACCGCTTCGTTCGAGCATCCCGCAAAGCAGTGGAACAGGATCGCGCGAACGCCGATCGTGACACTGAGCGACGGCGTGCGATCGTCGTGAGCAGGGCAGCAGCACATACCGCGTGACCGCGACCAGGTGCCATCAAGGGCTTCAACAATTTCTCGGGCACGCTTTTCCAAGCGTTCCGGCACTCGGGTACGGGGCATGGGCTATCTCCAGTCCAACATGCCTCCACCGCGCAGCCTCCGCTCTGCGCCCATTACAATGCGTTTTCCTACAACATATGTTCTTTATATGTTCTCAAACGATTCGGCTAGAGAAGGAATCGACGATGAGATTGAAATCCGTTGGCTTGGCCTTGGTGGCAACCTGCGTATGGAGCGAGCCACCTGCGCTTGCTCAGGAGCGAATGGCCACTTCGCCCGAGAATCAGGAACTACAAACCATGGGCTTTCGCGTGGAAGAAAAGCCCGACGGGTTCCAACTGGTGACGCATGGGGTGTGGCAAGCACCGGCAGGCGAACAAGCCGTTTCTGATTCTCCTCCTACCGGACCGAACCCATTCTACGCCTCCAGGCCGAATACCGGTTCCGGCAAGCAGGGGACAAGCTTCAGAAGGGCGGTGTACTTGCCGCACGTATATGCCGCTGAGGCGCAGTTTTCTCTGCCATCGGGACTGCTCGACGCGCTCATCTGGACCGAATCTCGGTACAATCCTGTCGCCATCAGCCGAGCTGGAGCGGCTGGCCTTGGGCAACTGATGCCTGGCACCGCGCGTGACCTCGGTGTTTCAAACCGGTTCAATCCAAAAGAAAACGTCTTGGGAGCCGCACGTTACTTGCGGCAGATGCTGGACAAGTTTGGTGTGGTTCACCTTGCAGTGGCAGCTTATAACGCCGGACCGGGTGCCGTGGAAAAGTCTGGCGGTATTCCGCGCAATGGCGAGACACCGACATACGTCCGCAATGTCCTCAGCTACTGGCAAAATTAGAAGGAATGCGAAGTTGAGTAATGGGCGATTGCGCGTGTCTGGGACACTGAGCCGAGGGCGGCGCGGTTTGAACCTGACCACCGAGCAAGGAGAACTTTGGGTGATTGAGACAGACCAGAACATCGATCACTTGATCGGGGGGCGTATTCTAGCCGAAGGTATCCATGAGGGACTGGATCGGTTGCGCGCCGATTGGGTCGGGACTGCAACGGAAAATACAAATCCAAAATGATCTGAATTGCCGCGAATTCTGACTATTCCAGATCGTCCTTGGGTTGATACTTTGCGACAAGCAGCAGGACCTCCCTGCCCCAGATCGCCAGAGCTTCCCGTTTCTCGTTCGTATATTGATGGCGGTGATAAACACCCGCAACGCCGCCCTTGGCCGATCCTGACTGGTGATTGAGTACGGCTTCCGAGACGACCAGCGGGATGCCGAGCCTTTGCAGTCCCGTCGCCACGGTACGCCGGATGTCATGCATCGTGAAATGGCCTGCCTCATAACCCAATTTCTCGTCCACGCTTGCCCGAATCCGCTTCCAGGCCTTTGGCAGGCCGCTGACACTGTTTGAGGGGGTGACCTTGGATGCCAGAAGAAGCTTGGACTGTCTGTGGGCTTCGTCGGGATCGATACCCGCTGCCGCGAAGGTCGCATTCGCAATTGTGAGGGCCTGCGCCGACAGCGGCACCACATTCGCCTTCCCGTTTTTTGCTCTGGCTCCCGGCACGGTCCAGACCTTCGTCTTGAAATCGAACTCGTCACAGGTCGCTTCGAGAACTTCACCGCGGCGCTGAGCGGTAAGGATCAGCATTTGCACGAGATGACCAAATGGATAGCCATCCTCGGCAGCGGCTTGCCACAGAGCCGCAAGCTCCCGATCGCTTAGAACACGGTCACGCGGTTCACTTCGTTTCGGTCGCCATGCGTCTCGACATGGATTTGCCGGCAAATGCTCAAGCCGGGTGAGCGCCCAAACGTAGAAGGTGGAGAGATGACGAAAAACGATACGCGCCATCGTTAGAGTTTCTTTTTCTCCCTCAAACGCGATCTTTTCGACGAAACGGCTCACATCGGTTCTCGTGATGGAGTCGGCGAGCCGGTCTCCGATCTCCGGTTCAATATATTTCCGGAAGACCCGATCGAACTCCTTGGCGCTGCGCTTCTTGCCCTCGATCTGCTGAGTCAGATAGATCTCGTAGAGCTCAGCAACCGTCCCTACGCCTTTAGTCCCTTTTCTCTTCGCTCCTGCCTTCCTGGCTATGCTTTTGCCTTGCTCTACATCGACGAGGAGATCGCGTGCCTTCCGTCGCGCGTTGGCAAGAGTGAAATTCGGACTGTGTCGGCCGATCGTGACGTTCAACCATTTGCCCTGAACGCGCTTGCGCAAAATGTACGTCTTGATACCGCTTGCGCCTATGCGAAGGCGCAGGCCGGGAACAATGCCGTCGGCAAGCTCAACCTGTCCTGTCGCCGGAGCCTTCAGCCCCGCAATCCGCGCATCCGTCAAACCAACTTTGTTCGCCATATGTACCTGCTACCTTAGGTAGCTTTTTGTACTGGATACTGGCGAACATATCAAGAACTATGCGGACGCTGAATCCCAGAATTCCGCCATATCTGGACCCACACGGACGGTCCAGGACCCACTGATCGCCGCTCTTAATCAGCGGGTCCTAGGTTCGAGCCCTAGTGCGTCCACCATTTTTCAATGACTTGGAAGAATGGAGAGCTGCCTGCCACCCGGCCTCTCCCAATAATTCCCGTCAAAACCAGGTATGAATTCCGAACACGACCGAAACGGCGGAGACCTTCTCCCCTTTCGCGCGGGCATAATCGGCTGTGACCGCCAGTTTGCGCTCCCAGTTGACGCCGACATAGGGGGCCAGCTTGCGGTTTACCTGATAGCGCAGCCGCGCGCCCAGCTCGACCTTCTCGATCCCACTGCCAATGCCCAGTTCGGGAACATCCTGCATGGCGAAATCGAATTGGGCCGAGGGCTGGAGGATCAGGGACTGGGTAATGCGCATGTCATGCCCGGCCTCGACCCGGGCATGCACATCGCCCTTGTTCGATACCAGCAACAGCCCTTCCACCTCGATCCAGTAGGGTGCCAGCCCTGTTATTCCGGCTACAACATAGGTGCGCTGCGGACTGTCGCGGAAATCGTGCCGCACCCCGAGTTCGAGGTTGAACCAGGGATCGATAGTATGGCGCCACCGAGCGCTCACCTCGGCCCTTTCCGGGCCATGACCGAATTGCCCCTCGCCCTCCGTAGCAAGGACGAAGCGGTCGATATCGCCGCCGGTCCAGGCCTGCGCCTTCCAGGCATAGCCGTCTCGGCCGTTCACGGCGCGATATTCGAGCCGGTCGATCCACAGTGTGGTCGTGGCGAAGCGCCCCTCCCTGAGCAGCGCCGCCCGGGCCGGTTCCATGCGGTCGGCAGGGAACAGACGATCGGCGGCGTAGTCGCTGGCTATCGGGGGCGCGGGGTCGTTGCCCACTTCGGCTTCCTCGCTCACGGGGGCCTGCGCCTCGCCATGGTGGCTGTGGTCCATTTCCTGGCTGTGGTCCATTTCCTGCGCCGCCGCCGGGAAGGCAACGAGCGCAAGCAGCAGTGCCAAGGCCCTCATGCCGCGCCGTCCTGATGGCGCACGGTGACAACACGCATCATCCCGGCGTGCATGTGCAGCAGCATATGGCAATGAAGCGCCCAGTCGCCCTCGGCATCCGCGGTCAAATCGAAAGATACCCGCCCGCCGGGCAGGACGTTGACCGTATGCTTGCGCGGACGGTGCCCCTGCTCCCCGGTCACCAGTTCGAAGAAGTGGCCGTGCAGATGGATGGGGTGCGGCATCATCGTGTCGTTGATCAGGTTGACCCGCACCCGTTCGCCGTGCCGGAAAGGAATCCGCTCCGCGCCTTCCGACAGCCTCTCGCCATCCATCGACCACATGTAGCGTTCCATGTTCGCCGTCAGGTGCACGTCGATCTGGCGGCCGGGTTTGCGCGAATCGGGATTGGGCGCGAGCGAACGCAAGTCGGCATAGGTCAGCACGCGATGATTGACCTTCTCCAGCCCGGTCGGCCGGTCGCCAAGCCGATCCGCCGGCATGGGCGATAGCGACGCAACGCCCGGGCCCAGCTTGACGCCGGGGCCTACGGAAGGATCGCGCATCGACATCGAATGCCCCGCCATCGACGAATTGGCCGGCTTGCCCTGGCCGGTCTCGCCGCCCTGTCCCCCCTCCATGCCACTCATGTCCATACCGCCCATGTCCATGCCGCTCGTGTCCTTGGCGCTCGTGTCCTTGGCGCTCATGTCCATTCCCATGTCGCGCATTGTGAGCAGCGGCCGCTCGCGCAGGGAGGGCACCGGCGCCGCCATGCCCAGGCGCGGCGCCAGCGTGCCGCGCACCAGCCCCGACCGGTCCAGCGCTTCGCCAACGACGGCATAGGCGCGGTCCTCGCCGGGCGTGACCACGACATCGTATGTCTCGGCAATGGCGATCTGGAACTCGTCGACCTCGACCGGGTGTACCAGGTTGCCATCGGCGGCGACCACCGTCATCGCCAGGCCGGGAATGCGGAAATTGAAATTGGTCATCGCCGAGGCATTGATGATCCTCAGGCGCACCCGTTCCCCCGGCGCGAACAGGCCGGTCCAGTTTTCCGGTGTGCCGTGGCCGTTGATCAGGAAGCTGTAGGTCGAACCGGTAACGTCCGAGATATCTGTCGGATCCATGCGCATGGCGGCCCATTCGAGCCGCTCCTTGAGCGGCATGTCCTTGCCGGCCAGCAAGCCGGCGATGGTCTGCCTGCGCCTGTTGAAATGGCCGCTCTCCAGCTTCAGCCGTCGCAATTGCTCGTGCGGATGCAGCGGGCTCCAGTCAGACAGCACGATGACATGCTCGCGATCCTGGCGCACCGGATCCGGCTCCCTGGGATCGATGATCAGCGGCCCAAACAGGCCGATGGCCTCCTGCATGCCGGAATGGCTGTGGTACCAGTAGGTCCCCGAGTGGCGCAGCGGGAATTCGTAGGTAAAGGTCTCGCCCGGATCGATGCCGGGAAAGCTGACGCCGGGGACCCCGTCCATGTTGAACGGCAGGAGCACCCCGTGCCAATGAATCGAGCTCTGCTCCTTGAGCCGGTTGGTCACGGCAATGCGTACCGAATCGCCTTCGCGCAGGCGAATGAGCGGAGCGGGAATGGTGCCGTTCACCATCACGGCGTGATGTGCGGAGCGGCCGCCGGTCTCGAAATGGCCCTGCTGGATGGTCAGGGCGATGTCGCTTCCGGAAAGGACATTGCCCGAATAGGCACCGGCAGTGCCGCTGCGCGCCCAGGCGGGAAACATGGGGGCAAGAGCCAGCGAAGCGACGAGCGAGCCGCTGACGGCCAGCAAGCCACGGCGATCCATCGAAGCAGGTCTATCCATGCGGGTGATACGCGCGCGGCGCACCTAGCCCGCAAGGAGCGCCGGCAATTTCTGCCGGGCGCGATACATGCGGGTTTCACCGGGTGATGGGCAACCCGAGGCGCTACCTGCTGGTTGCCGTGCAGCCCTCAGGAAATCGAGAGGGCTGGCAAGGTTGGTCATAGACGGGATCATGATAGGAAACTGCATAGAATACGTGCTCGGCCAATTCACCCCTAAACCGCCGGGCACCATGGCGCGCGCCGGCCCATCTGCGCTGCCATTGCTCTTGCACGACCGCGTGCAGTTGCTCCGAAACCTCCATCCGGCTTGATCGCCCAGGAAGGCGATGAGGGCGAGTAACAGACTCCAGCGGACTTTTCACACCGTTCAAGCTCAGGGGTGTTACGCTTCCGAACCGGATCGTCATGCCGACACTGTTACCGAGGCGCTTGCCGTGGATTGAGGCCTGCCGGCGGAGCCGAAATAGCGAGGCCAGTTGTCGCGCCCCTGTTCAGCCGGTGGAGCGGACTCTCGTTACCGGCGGAGGGATTTCGCATCCATTCCCGACGACCCTGCAGACGAAGGCGCCCCTGCGCCGTCCGAGCGTATCGATGCGGTTGGCGCAATCGGCGGGCGCGTCGGACCCCACCGCGATGGTCACCTTGCCATCGGGCCCGACCACAGCATTGCGGTCATGCACGCCCGGGGAGACGTGGTGTTCGTACCAGTAGTTGTAGGCGTGCAGCGACCAGTAGCCCTTGATGTCGCCCGGCAGCACGACTTCGAGCCACTCGCCCTCGCCCAACGCGTAGCCGCCCAGCAGGTACTGGGTGTCAACGTCGCCGATCACCGTATCGGCCAGCTCCTCGGGCGCGGCGTCGAGCCGGTTGGCGAGATTGCGGGCGGCACGGACCCATTTCATGTATTCCGTGACATTGGCCCGGACCATGTGGGCGGCGATGCCAAGCGCACCCTCGATCGTTCCGGTTGCCAGGCTGGGCCCGCGCTGTTCCGGCGCGCCGGAGAAGCGCAGCAGCGCCGGCGGGGAACTGTCTCGGTGCAGTACGCGAACCATGAAGATGCGGACATCGGGAGCGATGGCCAGCGTGCCCGGCCCGGAAAGACCGGCGGCCATGTCGAGCGCGAAAGAACCGTCGGGATCACAGTTGCTTCGGTCGAACGCGGTATAGCCCGCCACCAGGGGCGCGCCGTTGCGTCCCAGCGAATAGAGCCCCACGGCGACGCGCTCGGAGCCGTTGAGATTGCCCTCGAGCCGGTAGCGCCCATCAGGCGAAACCGGGGAATGGCGCATGATGTAATCGGGATTTGGACCGCCATATACCGGAAGCGCCATGGATAGTCCGCCCTCCATCAGCCGGTGGCCCATCACCTGCGGGGTCATCGCGGAAGCCACGACCCGGGCGACATAGGCCTCTCCCTCGATGGCGGTGGCCTCGTCGGCCGCCTCGGCCGCCACCAGCTGCCGCGCCTCGGCGATTGCCGCGTTCAGTGCCTCCCATGCGTCGCTCATTCCATCCCTCCGATGATCGAGCGCAAACTGTCCCGAACCGCTGCGTCATTGTCCAGCCCATTCCTCGGGGTGGCGGCAGGCCGATTGATGCGATAGGTCCGGTCCGAGTGACGAGGAGTGGCGATGAGCGCTGTCGAACCCTTTTCCATAGCCGTGCCGCAGGCCATTCTCGCCGATCTCGACGAACGCCTCGCCCGGACCCGCTGGACGGACGATTTCGCCAACGACGATTGGCGATACGGTGCGAATGCGGGTTATCTCAGGACCCTCGTCGGCCACTGGCGGCACGGCTACGACTGGCGCGCCCGCGAGGCGATGATGAACCGCCTGCCCCAGTTCAGGACCGAGATCGACGGCATGCCGATCCATTTCGTCCATCTGCGCGGCAAGGGGCCCGATCCGGCCCCGCTGCTGCTCTGCCATGGCTGGCCGTGGACCTTCTGGGACTTTCACAAGATCGTAGCGCCGCTGGCGGATCCGGCGGCATTCGGCGGCGATCCCGCGGACGCATTCGACGTTGTCGTGCCCTCCCTGCCCGGCTTTGCCTTCTCGACGCCGCTGCGCCAGCCCGGGATCAACTGGTGGAAGACGGCGGACATCCTAGTCAGCCTGATGGAACGGCTCGGCTATGCGCGCTTCGGCACCCATGGCGGAGACGTCGGTGCCTTCATAAGCGCGCAGCTCGGGCACAAGCATCCAGGGCGGATCACCGGCGTCCACCTCACCACGCCCGGTCCCCTCACCTTCATGACCGGCGGCGGCTGGGACGAGGCCGACTATGCCGGCCTGCCCCCTGCCCAGCTCGAACGTATGGCACAGACACGGGCCAACGAGATCGGCCACTTCGTCATCCAATCCACCAAGCCGCAGAACCTGGCCGTCGCCTTCGCCGACTCACCTGCGGGCCTGCTCGCCTGGCTGGTAGACAAGCGCCGCAACTGGGGGGATTGCCATGGCGAGGTGGAGAGCCGTTTCGGCAAGGATGACCTGCTGGACAATGCCATGCTCTACTGGGCGACCGCGAGCTATCACACTTCTGCGCGTTACTACTACGAAGGGGCGCACATGCCCTGGCAACCCAGCCATGACCGGCTGCCCGTCGTCGAAGCGCCCACGGCAATCGCGGTGTTCCCCGCCGAACTGACCTTTGCGCCCCGCCCTGCGGTCGAGCGCTATTACAACCTCAGACGGTGGACGCAGATGCCGGCCGGAGGGCACTTCGCGCCGATGGAAGAGCCGGACCTGCTGATCGACGATCTGCGCCACTTCTTTCGCGAGTTGCGCAGAAACAGCTGAGGCGCAGGTTATCGCCCACGGGCGACACACTCGTGCCGCGATCGCGCTTTACTGGTTCGACATTCCCGACTGGCCGAAGTAAGTCCGCTGGCGATCGGCCGGATGCAAGCATTGCAGACGCCGGCGTAACGCTTTGACCAGAGAGGAAAGCATGGATATTTCGAACGGTTCGGTCCTGATTACCGGCGGTGCCGGCGGCTTCGGCGGGGCGACGGCCCGGCGGCTTGCGAAGCTGGGCGCCAAGGTGGTGCTGGCAGACGTAGCAGACGAGCGCGGCCAGGCCCTGGCCGCCGAACTGGGCCCGAACGCGACCTACGTCCGCACCGACATCATGGACGAGGCATCGATCGCTGCGGCCGTCGATACGGCGGTAGGGCTCGCGCCGCTGCGGGCGGCGATCATCGCCCACGGCGGCCCTCCCCCGCCGGACAAGGGCGGCCGCACCATCGGCAAGGACGGCAGCCGCGTCAGCATGGCCCACTTCAGCCACATGATCGCGGTCTTCCTCAACAGCGCCTACTGCGTCAGCTCGATCGCGGCGCAGGCCATGGCAAGCAACGAGCCGCTGGCCTCCAACCAGCGCGGCGTCATCGTCAACACCGCCTCCATCGCCGGCTTCGAGGGCCAGCCCGGCCAGGTGCCTTATGGCGCGGCCAAGGGCGGCATCATAGCCATGGCGCTCAACCTCGCGCGCGACCTTGCTCCGCTCGGCATCCGCTCCATGGCCATCGCCCCCGGCACGTTCCTGACCTTTGCCTACGAGCAGATGGGCACCGAAAAGGCGAAGGAAGTGTTCGGCCCGCTGGTGCTCAACCCGAAGCGCATGGGCGAGCCCGATGAATATGCCATGCTGGCCGAGCAGATCGTGGCGAATGACTTCCTCAACGGGACGACCATCCGCCTCGATGGCGGGCAGCGCTTCTAGCCTGGCCTGACGGGCTGGCGAGGAAGGTCCCTTTCCTAAGCCAGCCCGTGTTGCCGGATGGCCGCGGCAAGCGCGCCGGCCATCGAGATGGTGGCGACCGGGCCCGGCACGGTATCGGTGGACCAAACCGGGGAGATGCCGCCAGCGGCCAGCTCGGCAATGTCGGCCTCACTTGCCAGGCAATGCGTGACCGCGGCCGCGACTGAGGCGGCTCCAGCCTGGCGGAGCAGACCGGCGCAGGTGATGAGGGTGCCGCCGCTGGATATCAGGTCGTCGACCAGGATAACGTCACAGCCCTCCACGGCGGCAATAACCGGCAGCCGGATCACGACATCGCGGTCACCATGTCGCACCTTTTGCCCGATAATCACCTTCAGCCCCAGCGGCGCGGCAACGGCTCTTACCCAGGGTGCCGATTCCTCATCGGGGCCGACAAGCACAGTGCCCTTGGAAACCGAAGCACCTATGGCGTCGGCAATGGTTTGGGCGGCGGAGACGTTGACCGCCACGATCCCCGGAACAACGTCCTCCAGCAAAGCCACGCGGTGCAGGTGCGGGTCGACCGTGACAAGGCCATCGAACGCCCCGGCCAGCAAGCCGCCAATGACACGCTGAGACACAGCCTCGCCGCTTCGGAATGCCATGTCCTGCCGCATGTAGCCGAGGTAGGGCGCGACCAGAATGACCTTCCCGGCCCCCATGTCGCGCAGGGCCGAGGCCGCCAGCAGCAGTTCGACCAGCTTGGCATTGGGATCGTCGAGCGAACAATAGAGCAAGGCTGCCGATGCCGTCTCCCCGACCTGGACCAGGCTTTCGCCATCCGGAAACCGGCGGATGGCGACGGACGCGCAGGCGATGGTCAGCGCCTTGGCAAGGTTGCGCGCCTGGGCTTCGTAGCCCGGAAAACAGTGCAACGTCGCGGTCATACGGCGATCTGGTAGCCAGGCGATTCGGAGGCCAGTTCCACCGCGAAGTCCAGCCCCGTCGGCGAGGTTGCATGGATGCGGTAAAGCGGATCGCCCCGGCGGACTGCCTCCCCCACCTTGTGCAACAGGTCGATCCCGGCGCCTTTTTCCATCGGCGCACCGGCGAGCCGGGCAATGCGGGCGATCAGGTGGCAGTCGATGGCGGTCACTGTCCCCTCGTGCGGTGCGAGCACTTCGTGCTGGTGCGCCCCCACCTGTTCGACCGCCTCATGCGGTCCCTGCGCCGCGATCAGCCGCTCCATGGCCGCCAGCGCCGCGCCCGATGCGAGCAGTTCCGCAGCCCGGTCATGCCCTTGTCCGCCGCGCAGCTTGGGATCGAAATCCAGCAAGCGCCCGGCAAGCATGATCGAGCGGTCGCGCAGGTCCGTCGGAGCATCCGGATCGTTGCGCAAGACGGCCATGACGTCGCGAGCCTCCAGCACCGGACCGATCCCCCGCCCGATCGGCTGCGAACCGTCCGAGAGGACGACATCGACCATGATGCCCACCTTGCCGGCAACATACTCGAACATCTTGCGCAAGCGCACTGCCTCGCCCTGGTCACGCACCTTGGCGGTCGGTCCGACGGGAATGTCGACGACGAGGTGGGTCGAGCCGGCCGCGAGCTTCTTCGACATGATCGAGGCGACCATCTGCTCGTAGGTATCGATCCGCAGCGGGCGCTCGACCGAGATCAGGATATCGTCGGCTGGAGACAGGTTCACCCGGCCGCCCCAGGCAAGCACCGCATTCTCGCGCGCGACGATCTCGCGCATCCGGTCTGCGGACAGGTCGACATTGGCCAGCACTTCCATGGTGTCGGCCGTGCCCGAGGGGGAGGTGATCGCGCGCGAGGACGTCTTGGGAATGGTGAGACCGTAAGCGGCGACGATGGGCACCACGATCATCGAGGTGCGGTTGCCGGGAATGCCGCCGATGCAGTGCTTGTCGACGATCGGCGAACCCGGCCAGGTCAGCCTGTCGCCGACATTGGCCATGGCCCGGGTCAGCGCCAGGGTTTCCTGCGTTGTCATGAAGGCCGCGCAGGCGACCAGAAATGCCCCGATCTCCATCGGTGCATAGAGGTGCAGGGAAATGTCGCGAATGATCGAATCGATTTCCATGTCACCCAGCGTATCCCCGCCGATCTTGCGGCGGACGAATTCAAGGCTCGTAGGCGGCTTTGCCTGAGAAACGCAGACTTCGGTTCCCTCCGGCAGGCCGAGCCGCCGGAAAGCCTGTTCGCCAAGGCCGATCTCGCCATGGCGCAACAGGTGCTCGTCATCCATGATGGCCAGCGTCGCATGGATGGATTTGCTGTCGCAGCAAATCTCGATTTTGCGCATGGCCTGGAACTGCTCGGCCCCATAGCCGCTGTTCTTGCGCGGCAAGAAAGCCGTATTTTCCGGATAAGTATCGATTGCGACGAGACGAATCTTGAACATGCCATGCAGTGTTTACTGCTTGTCGGAATAGATAGCCAAGAAATCCGGCGGCATGTTCGGGTTGACCCACGCCAGCCGGTATGCTCACGGGCCATCGCCCCCTGCATCAACCCAGAAGAGAGAAACCATGGCAGACCAAACGATTGCCGAACGCTTGCTCGACCTCATCCAGGCCGAGGGCATCGATACCCTGTTCGGCATTCCGGACCCCAGCTTCTTCGCCCTGTTTCTCGAGGCCGAACGGCGCGGCATGCGAATCGTCTCGCCGCACCACGAACAGGCCGCCGCCCTCACCGCCGACGGCCTGTACCGCATGACCGGAAAGCCCGTCGTGCTGTGCATGAACAAGGGCCCGGGCGTCGCCAACATCATGGCGGGCGTCAACTTCCTGATGAAGGAATGCGTGCCGGCCGTCTGCATCATGGCCAACCGCCAGCGGTTCTACGAACAGAAGGTACGCCGCGGCAAGATGCAGTACATGAGCCAGCCGCCGCTGTTCCAGAATACGGTGAAGTACGCCGGCACCATCGAATACCCCCAGCAGCTCGACGAGATCATGCACGAGGCCTTCCGCAAGGCGCAGGGCGGCGTTCCGGGCCCGACCTTCGTCGAACTGCCGCTCGGCGTGATGCAGGCCAAGTTCGATGGCAAGCCGGCGCTGAAGCCAGAGCAGTACCGCCTCGTCCACCAGCGCGCCGATGCGCAGTCCGTCAACCAGGCGCGCGACCTGCTGGCCAATGCCAAGGCGCCGGTTCTGCTGCTCGGCCAGGGCTGCTTCGTCAGCCGCGCGCATGACGCGCTGACCGAACTGGCCTCCAAGCTCAACTGCCCGATCCTTCAGACCAACGCGGTCGAGGCGGTGCTGCCGGGCATGGAAGCACGCACCTTCCCCTACAGCTCCGAAGTCGGTGCCGAGATCGCCGGCGGGTCGGACGTCGTCCTCGCCATCGGCACTGAGCTGGGCGAAGCGCTGAACTATGGCCGCGGCCATTCGTGGAAGCAGGGCAATGAGACCCGCAAGTGGATCTACGTCGAGCGCGATCCGATGGCGATCGGCGTCAACCGGCCCATCGACGTGCCGCTGGTCGGCGACCTGCGCGACATCGTCCCGCAGATCAACGAGGCGCTGAGCGGCGTTTCCCGCTCGCTGCCCGCCGAGCTCGCCGGATGGACCGCTCGCCGCGACGCCCACAAGAAGTCCATCGAGGACTATGTGCCCAAGCGCAGCATGCCGATCCACCCGGGCCTGGTGCCCATCGAGACGAGCAAGGTCCTGCCGGCCGATTCCATCCTGATCCGCGACGGCGGCGGGGCCAGCATGTGGGCCTCGGCTCTCGTCCAGTTCACCCCGCGCGACTCCATGTGGAGCTCCAACTGGGGCGCCATCGGCAACGGCCTGCCCATGGCCATGGGCGCGCAGCTGGCGGTGGGCGACAAGCGCCGCGCCGTGCTCTTCACCGGCGACAGCGCTTTCCTGTTCCACATCTCGGAGCTGGAAACGGCGGTGCGCAAGCAGCTGCCGATCATCTGCATCGTCTCGGTCGACCACGCCTGGGGCCTGGAAGCTGCTTCCTACAAGGCGAACTTCGGCGAAAACACCTCCACCCCCGAAGCGCGCTGGGGCCCGGAAGTGCGGCTCGACAAGACCGCCGAGAGCTTCGGCGCGCATGGCGAATATGTCGAAAAGGCTGAAGACCTCGGCCCTGCAGTCCAGCGCGCGCTGGCTTCGGGCAAGCCGGCCGTGATCCATGTCGAAGTGGACCAGATGGCCAGCAGCAGCTTCGAGGGCATCCCGGGCTTTGCGGAGTTCCGCGCCTGGTTCGGCGAGGAAGGCGACTTCCTGGGCATTCCCGGCGTCGCGCCCGCGCCTGTCGCAGCAGCGACCGGCGGCGGTTCGACCGAGCACAGCAGCGGTTACTGAGCGGGGGCTACTCTACGGGGCAGGCCAGTATCCTTGCCGAGCGCCCTCGAAAGGGCGCGAAGGTTGGTCTGGCCGCCTCGCCCCGCCGTCCAGGCATGAGACAATCGCATTACGCGCATCGACCAGCTTGTCGCACCCCGCGCAACTGCCGCGAGGCCGTCATGGCGCTGCGCCTCGCTGAGCCCAAACTCCGGAGCCTGCATCAGCTCCTCCGGACTCTGGCATTGACCGCTTCACGTTGACTTTGGAGCAGGAGCACCGCAACTTTCGGGCAAACGAAAACAGAGGATGCTCCCATGGCGACAGCAGCTAAGGCTCCCGTGCGGCCCGAACTTCTCGACGCGAGCGACGCGGTAATCGAAGACGCGATGCAATATGCGGATCCGATGATCCTGCGCGCCATGCTCTACCAGTTGACCGGCGATCCGGATTTGCTCGACGTGGAATTGAAAGCCGTCATGGCCGGCTTTTTCCAGACCCGCATTCCCGCCCGCGAAGAAGATGTCGCCATGATCCGCCGCAAGGGTGCGGAATTCCTCAAGGCCTATCGCGACAGCGGAGCCGGGCCGATCCCGGTCGGCCCCATGGACCGCATCCCTAAGAGCCTGTCGATGGGTTCTGGCGAGGCCATGGAGGACGAGGCCGAGCTGGGTCTGTTCCTAGAGGAACTTGCGCTCGACCCCTGGGCGCGCTCGCTCAGGTGGCAATCCCCTCCCCCGGCAGACCGGCTTGAGGAATTCTCTGTTACGATCATCGGCGCCGGCATGGGTGGGCTCAACGCCGCGCTCCAACTGAAGCGGGCGGGCATTCCCTACGTGGTGATCGAGAAGAACGACGGCGTCGGCGGCACCTGGTACGAAAACCGTTATCCGGGTGCCCGCGTCGATACGCCGAGCCGGTCCTATACCCATATATTCGGGGTCGATTTCGGCTATCCCAACCCTTTCTGCGAGGCGGCCGAGAACCAGAAGTACTTCAACTGGATCGCCGATTCCTTCGGCCTACGCGACAGCATCCGCTTCAACACCGAAGTCCGTTCCCTGACCTGGGACGAGGCCGCGGGCATGTGGGAAGTGCGAATGGATGGCCCCGATGGCGAGCAGGTGCACCGCTCGCGCGCGGTGATCACCGCCGTCGGCTTCCTCAGCCGGCCCAACATTCCGGAGATCGAGGGGGCCAGCAGCTTCAAAGGACAGTCCTGGCACACCGCGCGCTGGCCGGACGGTTTCGATCTCAGCGGCAAGCGCGTCGCCGTGATCGGCACCGGCGCGACCGGATACCAGATGATCCCGGAACTGGCGCTGCAGGCCAGCCACGTGACCGTGTTCCAGCGCACCGCGCACTGGGTCTGCCCGGTGCCCGGCTATCGCTCACCCTTCCCCCCGCAGGTCAGCTGGCTGGACCGTAATCTGCCGTTCCACACCAACTTCATGCGCGCGGGCCGGGGTGGTGGCGCGTGGTACATGCAGATGACCACGATCGACCCCGAGTTCAGCGATCCGCACTCCATCAGCCCGGCCAACAAGGCGGCCAGGGATTCCTGCATGGCCTTTCTCGAAAGCAAGATAAAGGACCCGGACCTGCTGGCGAAAATGACGCCGCCGCACCCGATCTGGTCGGCCCGCGTCATCATGGTCGACCCGCAGTATTCCATCCTCGACGCCGTGCAGCGCGACAACGTCACGTTGGTGACGGACGGGATCGCGCGAATCAATGAGAACGGTATCGAGACCACGGACGGCGCGCAGCACGATGTCGATGTCATCGTCTATGCGACGGGTTTCCGCGCCACCGACTATCTGTATCCGATGCAAGTCACCGGGCGCGACGGCATGACGCTCGACAAGCTCTGGGAGGAAGACGGCGCAAGGGCCTGGCTCGGCTGCATGATGCCGGGCTTCCCCAACCTGTGGTCGCTTTACGGGCCCAACACCAACGGCGGCCTCGGTGCAGCGTCCTATCACGAGATGGTCACGGTCTATGCCCTGCAGTGCATGGAACGCCTGATCCTCGATGGCGAGAAGTCCATCGACGTGAAGGAAGATGTCTACCGGGACTACAACCGCAAGATCGATGCGGAAAACGCCACCAAGGTATGGAGCGATCCGCGCGCCCACAGCTACTACTGGTCGGAATACGGGCGTTCGGTAACGCAAAATCCGCTGACCGGATCGGAAATGTGGAACCTCCTGCGCAAACCGCGCTTCGAGGACCTCGTCCTAGGCTGATTTTTGCTGGACTAGGCGGGCAAGCTCAAGAATAGCGCCGTAAGGCAAGCGCGCCGCGCCATCGAACACAATACGGAACAGGAACCTCATGGACTTGCAATTGACGGGCCGTCGCGCCCTCGTGACCGGCAGCAGCAGCGGCATCGGCGAAGCCATCGTGCGAATGCTGACTGCGGAGGGCGCGCGCGTCGTCGTCCACGGCCGCAATCGGGAACGCGCGGAAGCCGTCGCCAAGGATATCGGTGCGGCCGGCGTCGCCATCGGCGAGCTTTCCGAATCCGGCATGGCCGCCAGTGTCCATGCCGAGGCCGTCGCCGCGCTTGGCGGCAACATCGAGATCCTGATCAACAACGCCGGCGGCAATGCCAAGGGCAATTCCGCGAAACCGCCCGCCGAGATCGAAGTCGAGGATTTCGTCGCCAACTATCGCGCCAACACGCTGGGCGCGGTGCAGCTTTGCCAGCTCAGCGTGCCCGACATGGTGGCAAACACCTTTGGCCGCATCGTCAATGTATCGAGCGCGGTCGCCATGCAGCCCAACTACATGGGCACCGACTACTCCGCGGCCAAGGCGGCGCTGCTCAACTACACTTTCAGTCTGGCCGGCTCGCTCAAGGGGGTTAATGTGACAGCCAACGTGCTGACCCCGGGGGTCATCATGGTCGATGGCCTCCTGCGCTTCGGCCGGCAGAAGTTCGGCGATCCGGAGATGAGCTTCGACGACGTCGCAAGGAATTTCGCCGCGCTCGACGTTTTCCAGATTCCCCCTGCCGGCCGCGTGGGCAGGCCGGAGGAACTGGCCATGGTCGCATGCCTGCTGGCCAGCCCGCTGTCCGGCTTCATCACCGGCGCCGATTATCGGGTCGACGGCGGCCAGGTCCGAGGCCTGAACTGAACAAACGGATCGAGGAGAGATCAGATGGCTGAGAAAACATACCGCGTCATCCAGTGGGCTACCGGCGTCGTCGGTTCGGCCGCGCTCAAGTATTTCATCGAGAACCCTGCGATCGAACTGGTCGGCGTGCTCGTCACCAACCCGGACAAGGTCGGCAAGGACGCGGGCGATCTCGTCGGACTGCCCAAAACCGGGGTGCTGGCGACCAACGACGAGGAAGCCATCGTCGCGATGGACGCCGACTGCGTCCTCTTCGCCCCCAGCATGATGACCCCACCGATCGACATGGTCTGCCGGCTGCTGGAAAGCGGCAAGAACGTCGTCTCCCCGGCCGGGCCCTTCCTGCCCAACAAGTTCATTCCGGAAGAGGCCGCGCGCGTCGAAGCGGCCTGCAGGAAGGGCAACAGCTCGTTCCACGGCTGCGGCATCCATCCGGGATTCTCGGGTGACATCCTGCCGATCACCCTGCTGCGCCTGATGAACCGGGTCGATTGCGTCGAGGTTTCCGAGGTGATCGACAAGGTGCGCAACCCGATGATCTACACCGAGATCATGGGCTTCGGCGCCGATTGCAACGAATTGCTCGCCAATCCGCGCCGCTCGCCGGAAACCTACAAGTTCTTCTATTCCTCGATGGCCATGATCGCCGAGGCCCTCGGCGTCGAGATCGAGAAGGTCACCGTCAAGTTCGAGGTGGCCAAGGCACTCAAGGACATCAGCCACGAGTTCGGCCTTGTGAAGGCCGGCACATGCGGCGGGCAACACTATGAATGGACCGCCTGGTCCGGCGGTGCGCCGATCATCGTCTATCATTTCTACTGGCAGCTCGGGCAGGATATCGATCCGGTCTGGGAGACGGGCGAGGCCATGTATCGCGTGCGCATCCACGGCGACCCGCCAATGGAATGCCACCTGATGGGCCAGCAGGACTCCGACGGCCGGCATCCCTTCCTTGGCCTGCCATGGACGGGCCTCGTGGGCTGCACCGTCGTCCCGCAGGTCTGCGATGCGCCCCCGGGAGTGGTCACGCACTTCGACCTCGGGGTGGTCAAGCCGAAGGGGCTTGTCCGGCGCTAACGAAGCGTTGCGAACAGGAGCGGTCGGCGTATCCTTGCGGCTGAGAAAACAAGCCGCGAGGATGCCATGACCCGTTTCAAGTCCCTTCCGCTCGACCAGTGGGACCCCGCCCTACGCCAGCAGTTGCAGGTGGACACCGTCCCGATGTCCGACGTCCAGCGCAAGATCCTGGGCGTCTATGCCAATGCGCCGGGAGTGGCGAAGCCGTTCTTCGATTTCGAGCACAAGTTCTTCAGCGGCTTCACCTTGCGTGCGCGCCTGCGCGAAATGCTGCGCCTTCGCATTGCCTTCCACAACCAGTGCCGCAGTTGCATGGCCATGCGGTTCGAACCGGCACTGCAGGACGGACTGACCGAAGACATGGTCTGCTCGCTGGAAAAGCCGGTCGAGGCACCCGACCTGACCGACGCGGAAAAGGCGGCCCTCCAATATGCCGATCTCTTCGCAACCAATCACCTGGCGATCGATGACGCGACGATCGACAACCTGCGAAAATACTACACCGAGCAGGAGGTGATCGAGATCTGCATGATGTGCGCCTACTGCACCGGCTTCGGCCGCTTCGCCGCGGTCTATCACGCGGTGGAAGACCTGCCGGAAAGCTACCAGAACACCTCGCAGATCACCGCACCGTGGTCTTCGGATCACACCGAGCGGGTGGTGGTCCCCGGCTAGCGTTCAGACCGGGGCGACGGAGACCTCGATGCCTGAATAGAGCAGCATGCCGGTAATAGGATCCACGTCCCGCGTGGTCGATGTCAGCCGATTGACGTTCATCTCGTCGGACCAGCCATGCGGCACGTTGATGCAGCCGGGGCGCAGGGTGTCGTCGATCTTCATCTCGCGCCGGACGAAGCCGTTGACGCTGCGCACCTCTACCAGCGAACCCTCGGCAATGCCGGCCGCAGCGGCATCCTGCGAGTGCATCAGCACCTGCGGCACGTCGCGCACGTCGAGCATCTTCGAGTTCTCGTGGTACTTCTGCCGGCGGGGAATGAGGATGAGCTTCCCCTGATGCCCCGCGCGCTCCCGCGCTTCGAGCTGCCGCAGTTGCTCAGCCAGCGGCGCCGGGGCAAGCCGCCATCCGCCGACCTTCTCATCGACGAAGCGCTGCACCCAGCCCACCACAGGCTCGCCGAAGACGATGCGCTTTTCCTTCAGCTCGGCGAACTGCACATCGGAGGAGGACAGGATGTACTGCATCATCGTGTCGTCGCTGGCCGTGTCGAGATCCAGCCCGGGGAAGAGATCTAGCCCCATGCGCCTGCCAAGCTGCCCGACAACCCACCAATAGGCCTTGCGCTGGCCGAGCGGCTCCACCATCGCGGGAGTATATTGCGCCACCATCAGCGGGAAGGAGCTGTCCGTGACGAAAGTCATGTCGGCTCGCTCGAGCTGATCCTTGGTCGGCAGGACATGGCTGGCGATGTCGGTGGTACGGGTGTTGCGTACGTCGAGCACGGCCAGCACTTCGAGCTGCTTGAGCGATTCATAGGTCCTGACGGTCTCGGGCAGGCAGACCTCAAGATTGCCGCCGAACACCACCATCGCCCGCAGGTTCTTCGCAGCGATCTCGTCGGGAATGGCGGCACAGGGGAAATCCCCGGCTGTGCCGCGCAGTTCCGGGCGGCTCGCCGGGCCCGGGCGGTTCCAGCCCCCTTCCGGAGCGGCCGGGAAGTCGCGCTTGTCCTTGCGGTTCATCAGTCCCGGGTTGACCCAGGCCCCGCCCTCGCGGTCGAGCGAGCCGGTCACCGCCATCAGCGCCAGGCTTAGCCACTGGGTTACATTGCCTGCCCGCTGCATGGTGACGCCCGTGCCGGCCTCCACCGAAAGCCGCCCCGCCTCGCGGATGTCGGCCAGCAACGTGGTGAGCAGGCCCTGCTCCACACCGCAGACATTGGCGGCATAGTCCAGGTGGAAGCGCTCGACCGCAGCCTTCAGCCCCTCCACGTTCTGGGCGTGTCTGGCGAGATATTCGCAGTCTGCGCCGTCGATCAGCAGTTCGCGAATCAGGTAGGCAAGGACGGCATAATCGGTGCCCGGGCGCGCGGCGATGTGGCCGTCTGAGCGCTGGGCGGTTTCCGAGCGGCGCGGATCGAGCGTCCACAGCTTCGCCCCTCGCGCCCGCATGTCGCGCATCGCCTGCGTCGGGGCATGCATGTTGATCGTGCGGGTGTGCGAGATCACCGGATTGGTGCCGACGAAAATCACCAGTGGCGTGGAAGAGAGGTCCGCGCGCGGTTCCAGCCCGGAAATCCCGGTGACCAGTTCGGCCGCCAGCGTCTTGGCGACGCTGTCGATGGTCATGTCGCTGTAGGCAGACGGCGTGCCGGTGACGCGCAGGAAGTTCAGCAGGCTGAAGAACCCGCTGGCATCGAGGAACCCGCCGCCGCCGATGAAGGTGCCGACGCCGACCGGTCCGGTCTCGGCCATGATGGCGGAAAGCTTCGCGGCGAGATCGTCGAGCACGTGGTCCCAGGTCGTCTCCCGCATCACGCCGTTCTCGCGGATCATCGGCACTTCGATGCGATCGGCACGGTGGTGATCGCCGGGCAATGCGCGGCCCTTGGGGCAGGTATAGCCGCGCGAGACCGGGTGATCCTCGTCGGCGCGGACTTTCAGCACCTGCTCGCCATCCACCTGCACAATGATGCCGCAGCCGGAGCCGCAGATGCGGCAGTAGGACTTCTTTTCGATCACGGCCATTTATCAGGCTCTCCTCTCAATCGTCGAGCCTAGAGCAAACAGCGAGCGATTTGAAGCTAACCGGAGCCGAAGCCGCCACCGCCGGGGGTGAGGATGACGAAAGTATCACCCTCGCGCATATCCGCGGACCCTGTCGCGCCAAGCCGTTCAATGGAACCATCGCTCCGCTCCACCCAATTTTCCCCCGGCAACGCATCCCCGCCCCCGGCAATCCCGCGCGGAGGAATCTTGCGGCGGTTGGCGAGGATGCTGGCTTGCATCGGCTCGAGGAAGGTCACGCGCCGCTCCACCCCGTCGCCACCGCGATGCTGCCCCTTGCCGCCCGAGCCGCGCCGGATTGAGAAACGCTCGATGCGGACCGGCAGGCGGGTTTCCAGCACTTCCGGGTCGGTCAGACGGCTGTTGGTCATGTGGGTCTGCACCGCGCTGGTGCCATCGTGGTCAGGCCCGGCACCGGAGCCACCGGCAATGGTCTCGTAATACTGGTGCTCGGCATTGCCGAAGGTGAAGTTGTTCATCGTGCCCTGGCTGGGCGCGAGCCTGCCGGTGGCGGCAAACAGCGCGTCGGTGACGACCTGGCTGGTCTCCACGTTGCCGGCGACTACGGCAGCCGGCGGGCGGGGATTGAGCATCGAGCCTTCCGGTACGATCAGTTCCACCGGCCGCAGGCAGCCGTCGTTCATCGGGATGGGCTCGTCGATCAGGGTGCGCAGCACGTAGAGCGCGGCAGCGCGGGTGATCGAGCGCGGAGCATTGAAATTGTCCGCCAATTGCGCGCTGGTGCCGGTGAAGTCGAAAACGGCGGAGCGGTTCCGCCGGTTCACCCGGATGGCAACCTGCACCTGCGCACCGTTGTCCATCTCATAGACGAAGGCGCCATCCTCCAGCCCGCCGATCAGGCGGCGGACGCTCTCCTCTGCATTGTCGAGCACGTGGACCATATAGGCGGCGAGCACCTCCTGGCCGTGCTCACGGCTGGCGCTGCGCAGTAGTTCTGCCCCGCGTGCGCATGCGGCAAGCTGGGCACGAAGGTCCGAAATATTACGGTCCGGTTGGCGGGCCGGCCACGTGCCGCTTGCCAGCACGCCCCGCATGTCCTGCTCGCAAAAACGGCCCTCGTCGGCGAGCAGCATGTTGTCGATTAGGACGCCCTCATCCTCGATGCCGCGGCTGTCCGGCGGCATCGAGCCTGGCGCGATCCCGCCGATGTCGGCATGGTGACCGCGCGCCGCAACAAAAGCGTCGGGGCTGTCGGCCTGGTCGCCGTAGAACACCGGCACGATAACCGTGACATCCGGCAGGTGCGTGCCGCCGCGATAGGGATCGTTGAGCACATAGGCATCGCCGCGCCTCATCCCGCGCCCGTCAGCGCCGACCCCTCGTGTCTCGATGACCCGGCGGATGGAATCCCCCATGCTGCCGAGGTGCACCGGAATGTGGGGCGCATTGGCGATCAGCTCGCCCTGCGCATCGAACACCGCGCAGGAGAAATCGAGCCGTTCCTTGATGTTCACCGAAGTAGCGGTGGCCTGGAGGACCAGCCCCATCTCTTCGGCGATCGCCATGAACAGGTTGTTGAACAGTTCGAGCCGGATGGGATCGAGCGCAGGACCCTGAAGGCGCCGGGTCGGGCGCGGCGTGGCGCGGGTCAGGACAAGGCTGCCTTCCTCCGCCAGCGCAGACCGCCAGCCCGGTTCCACCACGGTCGTCGAACCCGGATCGACGACGAGCGCCGGTCCGTCCAGCACGTCGGCAGGCGCCATGGCGGCGCGCTCCACCGCGTGCCAGGCCGTGCTGGCCCTGCCGCCCAAGGGCAGCGGCTCCGTCCGCACGCCGGTAAAGCCCCCGGAATGGCCTTGCGCCTCGACGCTCAGCGCCTCGATGACGATGGCGGTGCTCTCGTCGCCATGGCCGAAGCGGCGCAAGTGCTCGCTGCGGAAGGCCGCATCCATCGCGGCGACAGTGCCGCAGTCCAGCGTCAGCGTACTGTCGCTTCCTTCAAGGCGCAGCCGCGCCCGCGCAATGACCTGGATCTTGCCGGCAGCAACTCCCTGTTCGGCCACCGCCTGCCTTGCTTCTGCTTCCAGCGCGGCTAGCTCGGCCGAGAAATCCGCGGTCAGTGGCGCGAGCACGCTCCGCTCGCGGATCGCCTTGACCGGTGCGAGGCCGATCCCAAAGGCCGAAAGAACACTTGCAAGCGGGTGAACCAGCACCGTGTCGATACCCAGCTCGTCTGCCACTCGAGCCGCCAGCTGACCGCCGGCCCCGCCGAAGCTCGCAAGCGCATAACCCGCAACATCGTGCCCGCGGGCCACGCTGATCCTGCGGATGGCATTGGCCATGTTGTCCACGGCGATGGCGAGGAACCCCTCGGCGATGGAATCCAGCGGCATGGGGATGGCAAGTGCATCTGCCACTTCCTGCAACCGCTTGCGCGCCGCCTCGCGATCCAGGGGCTGCCTTCCGTCCGCACCGAAAACCCGCGGGAAGAAGGCCGGGTCGAGCCGGCCGAGGTGGAGATTGCAGTCGGTAACGGTGAGCGGCCCGCCCTTGCCGTAGCAGGCCGGCCCGGGAAGCGCACCGGCGCTCTCCGGGCCGACGTGGAAGCGCGCCCCGTCGAAGCGGCAGATCGATCCACCGCCGGCAGCAACCGTGTGAATCCGCATGGCGGGCGCGGTAACGCGAACGCCGGCGATGGTGGAATCGCCAGTGAGTTCGTACTCGCCGGCGTAATGGCACACGTCGGTACTGGTGCCGCCCATGTCGAAACCAATAAGCCGCCGGTATCCCAGCGCTTCTCCCGCAGCCGCCATGCCAACTACGCCGCAGGCCGGGCCGGAAAGAATCGCGTCCTTTCCGCGAAAACGGCTCGCCTCGGCGAGGCCTCCGTTGGACTGCATGAAGGACATACGGCCATGCGTCCCCAGATTGGCCCGCACCGCATCGACGTGTCGCCGAAGTCCTGGCGAAAGATAGGCATCCGCCAAGGTGGTGTCACCGCGCGGGACGAGCCGGATCAGCGGTGCGACCTCGTGGCTGAGGCTGATCTGGGTGAACCCTTCGTCCTCGGCGATGCGCGAAATGCGCAATTCGTGCTCAGGATGTCTCCAGCCGTGGACCAGGACCACGGCAAGTGCATCGAAGCCTGATTCACGCAATCGGATCAATTGGCGGCGAACCGCCTCCTCCCGGAGGGGAACGAGGACCGTGCCGTCGGCCGCCATGCGCTCGTGCACTTCGATCACGGTTTCCGCCAGTTGCTCGGGCAGGAAGATATGCCGGGCGAAAATGTCGGGCCGCGCCTGGGTGCCGATGCGAAGGGCATCGGCAAAGCCCTGCGTGATCGCAAGCGCCACCCGCGCGCCCTTGCGTTCGAGGAGGGCATTGGTGGCAACCGTCGTGCCGATCCGGATGTCGGCGATCGGAGCTTCGCCATGCTCCGCCATGAGGCGGCGAACAGCCTCGCTGATGGCGTCGTCGTACCTTGCGGGATCCTCGGACAGAAGCTTGTGCGTTACCAGCTGCCCACCCGGCGAAAGGCCCACGACGTCCGTGAAAGTGCCGCCCCGATCGAACGCAAACCGCCATGCCTGACTTTGTCGTCCCAATCTTCAGCCTCCACATGCCGTGAATGTTCCTGCGAAAATGATCGGCAGCGAACAAGGCCAGCGAAACTAGCAGCGATCAAGGCGAACACCTACGGTGCTTCGGCTGGTCTGGACATTCTCTATAGCG
>CAZVWP010000005.1:0-139581 GCA_964630805.1 uncultured Novosphingobium sp.
GCTGCCGCCGCGACGAGGACGGCTATTACTGGATCACCGGCCGCGTCGACGACGTGATCAACGTCTCGGGCCACCGCATGGGCACCGCCGAGGTCGAAAGCGCGCTGGTCGCCCACCCTAAGGTGGCCGAGGCGGCGGTGGTCGGCATGCCGCACGAGATCAAGGGCCAGGGTATCTACGCCTACGTCACGCTCAACGCCGGCGAGGCGGACAGCGAGGAGGTGCGCAAGGAACTGGTGCAATGGGTGCGCAAGGAAATCGGTCCCATCGCCACCCCTGACGTCATCCACTTCGCCCCCGCCTTGCCCAAGACCCGCAGCGGCAAGATCATGCGCCGCATCCTGCGCAAGATCGCGGAAGGAGATGTATCGAACCTGGGCGATACCTCGACGCTCGCCGATCCGGGGGTAGTGGACAGCCTACTGACCAGCGGGCGGGATTAGCGCGTCCTTCTCGCCATACTTGTAATCGAGAAACCGCGTCGTCACCGCCAGCTGGTCGATCTGCCCCGCCGCGAGTTGGCGGCTGACGTTGTCGATCTCCGCGCTGATCTTGCCGAGACTGTCGGCCAGATCCTGATCGGGCGAGCGGCCCGCCTGCTGGTCCTGACGCAGATTTTCCGGGATTGCGGTGTAGGCCGCGACCACCCCCGGCAGGTGCTCGCCGACCAGCTTGCGGACTTCTGACACTGCGGGCGCACTCTGGTCGGCACTTTCAAGCTGCAATCCCAGCGCATCGAGTTTCACCCCGATGCCATCGACCAGCTGCGCCGCCGGCGCCGGCAGGGCCGGCCGCTGGGCTTCCAGCCACAGCTCGGTCTGAGCGACCATGCGCCGCACGTCGCCAGAGTTGAGCGAAGCGAGCGTGGGCACTTTCATGCGCGGGAACACGGAGAAGACGAACAGCGCGACGATGATGGCCAGGAACATGAGCATGATCCCGCCATTACCGATGCCGCCAAGCAGAAGCCCGGCGGCTGTCGCGGCGACAACGATGGCCACCACCGCCACCACCATGTTGAGCAGCTTCCGCAACTGGTGCCGCCGCCTGGCCTCGGCCGAGCCCTGGCCAATCGATCCCCCGCGCGACCCGCCCGCATCCTTGCGCACCAAGGCTTCACGCGCCTGGGCGGCGATGCGGTCGTTTTCCTCAATAGGTGTGGACAAGACCTCAGGCCTTTTCCGGTGTCAGCAGCGGGTGCTCCGTCGTCGCCGCGCTGGCCTGCGAGGCGCCTTCGGCCCGCGCGATGTAGCCCTTGGACTTCTCGACCTCGGCCGTGAGCGTCGTCACCGTCTGCTTCATCGAATCGAGTGCCTTCAGCTTGAACGCATCGATCGAATCCATCGTCTCGTAGATGTTCTGGAAGGCCCGCTGCAGCGTTTCGAGCGGGATGGTCGAGGCCGCCGCCTGCTCGTGGATCTTGCCGGTCTGCTCCTTGAGCAGTTGCCCGGTGGAATCGATGATCTGCGCCGTGGTCTGGTTGAGCGCGGTGATCTGCTGCAGCACCAGCCGCTGGTTGACCAGCGCCTGCGCCACCGTCACCGCGGTGCGCAGCGCGCCGATTGTCGTGGTGCTGGCGCGGTCGACGCCCTTCACCAGTTCGACATTGTTCTTCTTGACCAGATCAAGCGCGAGGTAGCCCTGCACCGAGACCGCCATTTGCGTGAGCAGGTCCTGCGTGCGCTGGCGGATGTAGAACAGCGCGCTCTCGCGAATGGTTTTCGCCTTGGCGGGATCGGTGGCGTCGAGCTCGGCCGCCTTGTCCTCCAGCCGGGTGTCGAGCGTTTTGGCGATGTGGATCATCTGCTCGAGATTGCCCATCGCCTCCCACAGCTTGGCGCGCTCAACGTCGATGGCGGCATTGTCCATCAGCAGCTCGTCCTTGCCCGAGGCGAGGTGATCGAGGATCGCCTGGATATGCCCCTGGGCCGATTCATAGCTGTCGAAGTACTTCTTCATCGTGTTGCCGAAGGGGATGATCCCGAGGAACTTGCGGCCCGACGAGAGATTGCCCTGCTTGCCTGGATCGAGGTCCTCGATCACCCGGCGCAGCTCGGCCAGCCGCGCGCCGACGCCCGAATCCTTGTCCATCGCCCGCACCGGCCGGTCGAGAAAGCGGTTGGACTGGCCGGCCGCCGCCTCGATCTCCTTGCGGCCCATGCTGGTAAGCTGGTCGACCCGCTTGCCGAATTCCGGCGAATTGCTGTCCTGCGCGACGAGATCGGCGATGAACTGGTCGGCCCGCTCCTCGAGCTTGGTCTTCGCCTCGGCGGAAACCGGCACCAGGCCGGCGGCCTTTTCCGGCGCGACCACCGGAACCGGATCGGGCGGGGTCAGAGTGATGACAGGCTCGGCTGTCGTGGTCGGGGTAGTGGCCATTCGGCTTT
Organism: uncultured Novosphingobium sp.; assembly: GCA_964630805.1. GTDB lineage: Bacteria > Pseudomonadota > Alphaproteobacteria > Sphingomonadales > Sphingomonadaceae > Novosphingobium. Next base: position 2,388 of record CAZVWP010000005.1, read on the forward strand.
GCTCCGTCAGTCCTGTGGTCGGCAAGAGATGGGGCAGGCGAAGCGCAAGTGCAAGCAATGCCAAGCAGATGGACATGGCCGGACGAACCGCTAGTCTGGCGGGGAGAGGACAAAACTTGATCGAAGCAGGCCTTTCGGCACGGGAGGAGTGGCGACGCGGCTGGCAGATGGTGCTGGCCAGTTGCATCGGCTTTTCGTTCTTCTCGATGCTGACCCACACCATGGGCATGTTCATGCAGCCGATAGGCGGGGAATTCGGCTGGAGCCGCACCCTGCTTTCGGTCGGCGTGACGATCACCGGGGTGATGACGGCGATCCTCTCGCCCCCCTTCGGCGTGCTGATCGACCGCTTCGGATCGCGGCGGCTGGCCCTGCCGGGCATCGTCGCGACGGCATTCGCCATCTGCCTGATCCCGCTGGCAAACGGCTCGGCCGTCCAGTGGCTGCTGCTCTGGCTGTTCTATTCGCTCATCTCGATCGCGGTGAAGACCACGGTGTGGACCACTGCAGTCGCCGGCATGTTCGACAAGGGGCGCGGCCTCGCCCTGGCCTTCACCCTGTCGGGCGTCGCGCTGGCCCAAATCGTCGGGCCGCCGGTGGCCAACTGGTTGATCGACGGCCAGGGCTGGCGCATGGCCTATGTCTGGATGGCCGGCGGCTGGGGCGGACTGACCCTGCTGGTCTGCTGGCTGTTCTTCTACGACGCGCACGACCGCCAGCCTGCCGGCGCCACGCAGGAGGCCGCCCGGCCGGACTTCACCGGGCTCTCGGTACCCGACGCCCTGCGCGACGGGGCGCTGTGGCGGATCGGCGTGTCGAACTTCGTCATCATGGTGCTGACCATCGGCCTTGCCATCCATCAGGTGCCGGTCCTGACCGAAGCCGGCGTCTCGCGCACCTCGGCGGCCTGGCTATCGACCCTGGTGGGCTTCGCCAGCATCGCCGGCAAGCTGGTCACCGGCGTCCTGCTCGACCGCTTCCGGGCAAACTTCGTCGGCGGCCTGACGCTGGCGAGCACGGCCTTTGCCTTCTTCCTGCTGATCGACGGCATCCATTCCCCGGCGCTGATCGTCTTCGCCATGCTGGTGAACGGCTACTCGGCGGGCACCAAGCTGCACATCGCCAGCTACCTCACCGCCCGCTATGCCGGCATGCGCAACTATGGCGTGATCGGCGGCGCGATGACCTCGCTGACGGCGCTCGGCAGCGCGCTGGGCCCGCTGGTCGCGGGGATCGTCTATGACGTGACCGGCGGCTACACCGGTTTCCTGGTTGCGGGAACGGCCGGCTGCCTGCTGTGCGGCGCATTGCTGTTCACCCTGCCGGCCTATCCGGACTGGAGCCGGAAACCGGCTTCCGCCTGAAGTTCCGGCCAAGGCCGGACCGGCGCCTGCTGGACAATCGTGCGTCACGATTTAAACCGGTTGAGGGGAAGGGGCTTGGAGAACGGTGTGAGCCCTGAGAGATTGACAGCCCGCCAGGAATGGCGGCGCTACTGGCCGCTGATGCTGGCTTCGGCCGTGGGCTTCTCGTTCCATTCGGTGATGACCGCGTTTGCAGGCCTGTTCATCGGCCCGGTCGGCGAGGAATTCGGCTGGAGCCGCACGCAGGTGACTGCCGGGATGTCGCTGTCATCCGTGACGGTGACCATCCTTTCGCCCTTCGTCGGCGTCCTGATCGACCGCTGGGGAACGCGGCGGCTGGCGGTGCCGGGACTGGTGCTCAAGACAGCCGTCTTTGCCGGTTTCGGCCTGGTCAGCGCATCGGTGTTCCAGTGGTTGACCATCTGGTTCATCTACGCCCTGACTTCGCTCGCCGTGAAGTCGACCATCTGGACGACGGCCATTGCCGGAGTTTTCTCGGCCAGCCGGGGGCTGGCCCTGGGCGTGGTCATGAGCGGCACGGCCATGGCCCAGATCATCGTCCCGCCGCTTGGCCATTTCCTGATCGAGGAATTCGGCTGGCGGGCAGCCTTTGCCTGGATGGGCGTCGGCTGGGGCGGCGTGGCTTTCCTGCTCAGCCTGTTCTTCCTGTTCGATGCGCATGACCATGCCCGCAGGGCGCGGGCGCAAGCAGGCGGCGAGCCGACCGGCAGGGTCGAACTGCCCGGCCTGACGCTGCCCGAGGCCTGGCGCAGCGCCGCGCTCTGGCGGCTGTCGATCTCTACCTTCCTGATCATGCTTTTCACCATCGCCCTGATGGTCCACCAGATCCCGATCCTGGTCGAGGCCGGCGTGGTGAAGGGGAATGCCGCCTGGCTTGCCAGCCTCGCTGGCGCCGCGGCAATTGCCGGAAAGCTCGTGACCGGCTGGCTGATGGACCGGTTCAATGCCAACTGGATCGGCGGATTGACCCTGGCCTCGGGCAGCCTCGCCTTCGCGCTGCTGCTCGATCCCGGTCACACCCCGACCCTGATCGTCGCGGCCATGCTGATCAACGGCTACACGTCCGGCACCAAGCTGCAGATCTGCAGCTATCTGACGTCGCGGTATGCCGGCATGCGCAATTTCGGGACCATCTTCAGCATCATGGCGAGCCTGATTGCGCTCGGGTCGGGCCTGGGCCCGGTCCTGGGCGGCATCGCCTATGACTGGCACGGCGATTACACCGCCCTGCTGATCGGCGGCATGATCGGGACACTAGTCTCGGCACTGATGATCTTCGGGCTGGGCCCGATGCCGGATTGGGAACGGCGCTTAGAGGCGGCCCCCGCTGCTGCCTGATGGCAGCGGGGACGCCTTTCGCCTCCTGGTCTCTCAGGCCGCCAGCTTGTACGGCTGGATCTCGCCCGCAAGGTAGAGGTTGCGCGCCTTTGCCCGGCTGAGCTTGCCCGAGCTGGTGCGCGGCAGGGTGCGCGGCGGAACCAGTTCGACGACGCAGTTCATGCCTGTGACGGACTGGACCTTGCTGCGGATCTCGTCGTGCAGCTTGCGGCGCTCTTCCGGATCGCTGACCCGGCAATGGACCAGCACGGCGGGCACTTCCTCGCCGTTCTCGGTCTCCAGCGCGAAGGCGGCGATGTCGCCGTGGTTGAAGCCGGGCAACTGCTCCACCGCCCACTCGATGTCCTGCGGCCAGTGGTTCTTGCCGTTGATGATGATCATGTCCTTCGCCCGGCCGACGATGAACAGGTGGTCGTCCACCATGTAGCCCATGTCGCCGGTATCGAGCCAGCCATCGACCAGGCAGGCATCGGTCGATTCCGGATCGCGGTAATAGGAATGCATCAGGCTGGTGCCGCTGCACCAGACCTTGCCGATGCGGTGATCGGCCAGCGGCTCGCCATGTTCGCCGCGGATCTCCACCTTCATGCCGCGAACGACCTTGCCGCAGTTGACGATGGCGCGGTAACGCGCCGGGCGCGAAAGGTCGCGTGGCTTGCCGGAAAGGCGCTCCTCCTCGACCAGTTCCACCTTGATGCCTTCGCCCGGCGTCATCAGCGTGACCGCGAGCGTCGCCTCGGCAAGGCCATAGCTTGGCAGGAAGGCAGAAGCCTTGAATCCGGCATCGGCGAAGACGTTGACGAAATTCTGCATGACATCGGGCCGGATCATGTCCGCGCCGTTGCCGGCGACCCGCCAGCGCGACAGGTCGAAGCGTTCGGCGACGTGGGTCTGGCTGGAAACGCGCCGGGCGCAGATGTCATAACCGAAGGTCGGCGAGAAACTGAGCGTGGTGCCCGGATTGCGGCTGATCAGGTCCAGCCAGGCCAGCGGGCGACGGGCGAAATCCTCTGTCCTGAGATAATCGGCCGAAAACTGGTTTGCGATCGGCGAGAGCAGGCAGCCGACCAGGCCCATGTCATGGTACCAGGGCAGCCAGCTGATGCAGCGATCGGTACCGCCAAAGCCCATGCCATGGCCGTGCGCCGCGAGATTGGCGAGCAACGAGCCGTGGGTGACCGCCACGCCATGCGGGAAACGGGTCGAGCCGCTGGAATACTGGAGGAAGCAGATGTCCTCGGGCTTCGCCTGTGGCAACTCCGCCTCGGGCGCGTCTTCCTGATCGAACTGCTGCCAGGCAATGCCTTCGCAGCCCTGCCGCTTCGCCGCGGCGCCGGCAAGCTCGGCCAGCTCTTCAGGGTAGAACAGGATCGAGGGATCGGCACTGGCCATCTGCACCGCGATCTGGTCGATATAGCCTTCCTTGCCGCCGAAGCTGGTCGGCAGCGGGAGCGGCACCGGCCAGGCACCGGCGTAGATCGCGCCGCAGAACAGCGCGGCGAAGTAGGTCCCCGTCTCGGCCACCATGGCCACGCGGTCGCCCGGCTTCACGCCGCGCGCGATCAGCCGCCAGGCCATCATTCGCGCATCGGCACGCAGTTCCGCAAAGGGATAGGGCCGGATCAGCGTGCCGCGCGGATCGTGGAAATTGAGGCCGCGAATTCCGCTTGCGGCATAGTCCAGCGCTTCGCCAAACGTGGCAAAGTCGGCAATGCGGCGCGGAAGCGTGTCCTCGTTGGGAGTGGGAATGAGAATCGACTCGGCTGGCGGCGTTAGCGTCGCTGCGTCGGTCATGTGCGATTACCCGTTGTTTTCATTGCGTTAGCTGCATTACGGACGGGATCGTCCGGGCAAAGTGCTGGTCCGGACATAGCTGCGTTCCCCCGTTCGATCACGCGCGGAACTCCCCCTTTAGGGCGGAGTATGGCATGAATAGGGCAATGGTAACCAATTGTCCTCCGGAAAAAACCGCAAGGCCGATCGACAAGGAGCGGCTGGAGCAGCTGGCCCTGGCCTATGTAGCGCGCTTCGCGGTCTCCGCGGCGAAGCTGGAAGGTTATCTCAGGCGCAAGCTCCTCGAGCGCGGCTGGGCCGGCGAAGGAGAGCCGCCGGTGGCCGGGCTGGTCGAGCGCTGCGTCTCCGCCGGCTACGTCGACGATGCGGCCTATGCCCGCGCCAAGGACAGGGGCCTGCTGGCGCGAGGCTATGGCAGGCGGCGAATCGACCAGGCGCTGGCCGCCGCCGGGATCGGCGAGGACCTGCGCCATTCCCTGCGCGGCCGGGAGGTGGACGAACGCCGCGCGGCTCTGGCCATGGCCCGCAAGCGCCGCTTCGGCCCCTTCGGCGCCGCCGAGCCCGACCGCGCCAGGAAGGAACGCCAGCTCGCCGCCATGCTGCGCGCCGGCCACCCCCTCGACAGCGCGCGCGAAATGGTCAATGCCCCGACCATCGCGGCGGCCGAGCAATGGGCGGCGATCGAGGACGAGACATGCGATTGAAGCACTTGCCGGCGGGCAGATGGCTGTGTGCGGCGCTGCTGGCGCTGGCTGCCTGCTCTCCCCACCCCGGCGGCGAAAGCCAGGCCTCGACCCCGGCGGGGCCCGCGCGGCATGCGGTTTCCGGCCTGCCGGTCATTCCGCTAAGGGTGACAACCGCCAAGGGGCAGCACCGTTTCCGCGTCGAAGTCGCCCGCACCGACGCGGAGCAGGAACGCGGCCTGATGTTCCGCACCGCCATGGGCGCGGACGAGGGCATGATCTTCCCCATGACCCCCCCGCGCAATGCGGCCTTCTGGATGAAGAACACGGTGCTGCCGCTGGACATCATCTTCATTGGTCGGGACCGGCGGATACTCAATATCGCGGCCAACGCGGTTCCCTACGACTTGCGGCCGCTGCCCTCGGCGGGGCTGGCTTCCGGGGTGCTGGAGCTCAATGCGGGAAGGGCGGCGGCGCTGGGGATCGGGCCGGGCGATCTGGTTGAATGGTAGGGCTTGTCGGGACACGATACAAAGTCCCGTTCGAAAGCGTAAGGCGTTACTTTTCAAATTTTTTACCCGCGCTCCTTTTCTCTTCCCAACCCCTTCCAAACACGAAAATTCCTGCTAGCCTGCCAATGTTCGCAGCCTTGGCTGTCCGGGCCGCGACATGGTGCAAGGAGACAAGGGATGAAGAACACAGTCATGGCGCTGGCCACCAGCGCTGTTATCGCGCTGGCCCCGGTCAGCTCGGCCTTTGCCGACACCGTCGCCGCCAAGGATGCAGACGCAACGGCGAAGGCGTGGGTGCCGGCGACCAAGGCCGAACAGCAGAATGCGCGCGGCGGCGGCGGCAATTACCTGTTCTACAGCCTGCAGAATACGTTCTGCCGCAATGTCACGATCCAGATTTTCTTCTGCAATAGCAGAGACTAACCGAGCCATATCGGATTTAAATCCCCATTGAAGGAGAAATGCGATGAAGAACGCAGTCATGGCGCTGGCCGCTAGCGCTGTAATCGCGCTGGCCCCTGTCACTTCGGCTCTGGCCGAAACAGTCGCCGCAAAGGATGCGGACACGGTTGCCAAGGCATGGGTGCCCGCAACCAAGGCCGAACAGCAGAACGCGCGCGGCGGGCAAAGCAATTACATGTTCTACAGCCTGCAGAATACGTTCTGCCGCAATGTCACGATCAGAGTCTTCTTTTGCCGGATGGAGGATTCCTAAAGCTATAAAGACTTTGGGCTACTCCCAAACAGGAGGACGCATGCTCGCCCTCTGATACGCTCGGTTGAGTGCAAGGAGATCAATCATGAAGAAGACAATCACAGCCCTGGCCGCTTGCGCTGTAGTCGCGCTGGCCCCGGTCAGTTCGGCACTTGCCGAAACAGTCGCCGCAAAGGATGCGGACGCGGTTGCCAAGGCATGGGTGCCGGCAACCAAGGCCGAACAGCAAAACGCGCGCGGCGGCGGCGGCGGCAATTACCTGTTCTACAGCCTGCAAAATACGTTCTGCAACAATGTGACGATCAGCACATTCTTTTGCAGACGCAAAGAGGTCTGAAGCACTACAATATGCATAGTTACTGTCACGGTTTGGGGGGGCGCATTGCGCTCCCCCTTCTTTTGACCGCAATGCTGGCGGACGGCATGTTCCTTTCCGCGGAAGCGAAGGCGCAATCCGCCGATCGGCCCGCCGTGGCGGCGCAGCGCTTCGATGACGATTGCGGAGCCGCTGCGCTGGTCATGTTGCTGCAGCGCGCGGGCGTCAACATTTCCGAAAGCGAGCTGCTTGCCGGGCTTGGCCCGGACTCGCGGGTGGACGCGCTCACCGCAGCCGACCTGGCGGATCTGGTTTCCGCGCTGGGTTCCGGCCTGCAACTGGATGTCGGGTTCCTGCCTTTGCCGGCAGCGGCACGGCTGGCCGAGAGCGAACCATTCCTCATTCTGATGAAGCCGCGCCTGTCCGCCGGGACGGCCGCCATCGATCACTTCATCCTGGTCGAAGGCCGCGCGGGCAACGGTTATCTGGTCGCCGATCCGGATCTGCCCTCCAGGGTCAGGCTTACCGACACCGCATTCGCCCGGGACGCCCACGGCAAGACGATTGACGGCAAGCCCTATGCCATGATTCTCAAGCTCAGCCGGGAAAGCGGGCAGGTCGCCCGATTGCTGCCGTCGAGGCCGGGGGACGCGCACCTGCGCCAATGGGAGGATGTCTATAACCTTCCGCGTGTTCTCGCTCCCGGCAAGACCGTGTTGTCGCTCGGCCAGTTGCGGCAGGAAACGGAGTTCGACGATCCCGTTTCGGGCGCCGGGGCCAGTGAAGTCAGCGACGTGACATTGTTCAGCATTTCAAGAGGCATCGGCCACCGGACCGAAATCGGCCTGAGCCTCGCCAGGATCTCGGGCAAGGGCGGGGTTAGGCTGCCGGGCGAGCCCTTTACCTTCGATCGAAGGGGGGATTTCAACGCCGCGCTGGGCATTCGCCATGTCCCCAACCTGGCGCTGCCGCATGGGCTGGCCCTTTCGACCGCAGCCTCGATCGAATGGTCGGACGAGCTTGCACCCTCGGCCGGCTCGGTCAGCGCGAACCTGGACTGGGCAAGGGCGGGGTTCGTGGTCGGCCTGGGCACCACGCTGAGATACGATGACGAATTCTCGGCGGTGGTGACGCCGTCTGCGAGCTATCGCCTGCCGGTCAAACGGCTGTTCCTCCTGGACGCGGGCGTAGCCGCGCCTTACCGCATAGGCGACACGAAGCCGAACTATGAAGTGAATGTGTCGGTCAGCCGCAATATCGGCCTGGACTTCCAGCTCGGCGCATTTTTCAATGCCGGCATTTTCCAGGACCGGGGGTACAGCCGCCGCCAGTTCGGCGTTGTCCTGGGCTACGGCATCCCAAGACGCTTCCGCCATGCCCGAGAGCCGGGCAGGTTGCCATAAGGGGCGCGGGGCCGAGGATCGGGCAGAGCTGGTGCCGGACTTGCGGCGGAGACGTTGCGGTGAAGTTGCGTTGACAGGTGCAATGATCCCGCGACGATATGACGTTCTGCTCCTATTTCGGGGATATGGCACCTGTCACAGTACCCCCGGGCGAAGGCGCGACCGTGACGCATGGCCAGGCCTGTGCCGACGATCACATTCCCCAATGCACCGCACCGGAACTTGTCCGCGCCTCGCCGAGCCACGATCCCCCGCAAATATAGCCCGTCAGGCCCGCCAGGTAATCGGACGCATCATCTGACCGTATCTCGCGCGCGGCCGCCTCGCCGATCGTTCCCCTCGCCGAGCCGCCCGAACCTGAAACCCCCTCGTATTCGACCGCGTACCGCAGCCAGAGCTGGCCGCAATCGAAGCATTCCAGAACCGCGACATCGGCAAAGCGGCACTCGGTCTCGTCGCAGGGCATCGCCCTCCGTGTCTGAAAGCGGTCGTGCCGGGCATCGGGAGAATGGCAGGAACAGGAGGGGTCATGGAGCGAGTCGGACATATCGGGGCAAAATTCCAAGGTTGTGGTCGGCGATGCGCAATAGCATTCCGCATGCCACCTGGCACTCGGCCGCGACATGAGCGATCAACGCGACATTTTCCTACAGCTGTCCAAGCTGTTACACTCGCCTCGCCTTCCTTTTTGCCCGACTCGCCAAGTGGGCTGGAAATCGATCGCCGCGCATGCATTTCAACAACTAAACCCCTCGAGCGGCGCCAGCCCTGCACGCGCTTGCGCTTCCCCGGCAAAAAAGGCTAACGCGCCACCCATGGGAATCCTCGGCAAGATCTTCACCTGGTGGGACGGCGCGACCATCGGCACGCTGTTCAACAGTGCGATGACCGGCGAACACGTCGGCACCGACGCGCAGGGCAACCGCTATTACCGCTCGAAGAAGGTGCGCGCCGCCGGCCAGCCGGGTGGCGGGCAGGAACGGCGCTGGGTGATCTACAACGGCGCCAACGACGCCAGCCGGGTCCCGGCCGAATGGCACGGCTGGCTGCACCACTCCTATGACGGCGTGCCCGAAAGCCACCTCCCGCCGCCGCGGATCTGGGAGGCGGACTTCACGCCCAACGCCACCGGCACGCCGACCGCCTATCGCCCCGCGGGCGCGCTCGAACGCGGCGGGCGCCGGGCCCGCGCCACGGGCGACTATCAAGCCTGGTCGCCGGACGCCTGATTCGTGAAGCGGGCGCTCGCCCCCCTGCTCCTCGGGGCCTGCCTGCTGGCGGGATGCGATCGCTTCGGCAAGGATCCGGACGCGCAGGCGACTGCCGTGCCCAAGGACATCGCCGCCAATTCCGCGGCGCCTGCCACCGAAACCCGGTACGGCACCCCGGTGAAGGACCGCGTCGCGACGCTGGGCCTGCTCAACAAGCGCAACAACATCTCGCAGGACCTGGTGCTCAAGACCGGCGAGGCAAAGCGGGTGGGCAATGTCATCGTCAAGCTCGCCACCTGCGAGCGCACCCTGCCCTGGGAACGGCCGCAAGAGACCGGCGCCTTCGTCCAGGTCTTCGTCGAGGACCGCAACAAACCTTCGGACCCGCTGACCTGGCGGCAGGTGTTTTCCGGATGGCTGTTCAAGAATTCGCCCTCGCTCAACGTGGTCGAGCACCCGGTCTACGACGTGTGGGTGAAGGACTGCGCGATGAAGTTCCCGGGCGAGGAGGAAGAGCCGCCGGCCGCCGTGGCCAGTGCGCCGAAGCCCTCGGGCAGCGCCAGCGCCTCGCCCTCGCCGAGCGCTTCGCCGTCAGACACGCCTTCGCCCCGGCCCAGCCCCTCGCCGAGTCGCCGCCCGGCAGCCGACGATACGGGGGCCGCCACCAAAGAATAGGGCCGCTGGGCTGCCTTGAGCAGCGTCAGGTATCGCTTCTGGCCAATCTCTACGGCACCCATCGATGCGAGGTGCTCGGTAAGGAACTGGCAGTCGAGCAAGGTCATGCCGGCGCGCTTCATCGATGCAACCAGCCAGGCAAGGGCGACCTTGGAGGCATCGGGCACCAGGCTGAACATGCTTTCGCCACAGAACACCCGATCGAAGCCCACTCCGTAGAGCCCGCCGACCAACCGGTCCTCCTGCCAGCATTCGATCGAGTGGGCATGGCCCAGCCGGTGCAACAGGACATAGCTCCGGGCGATTCGCTGGCTGATCCAGCTTTCACCATTCTCCCCGTCATCCTTGCTGCGGCGCGGGCCGGCACAGGCCGCGATCACCCGCTCGAAGGCCTCGTTGCAGGAAACGCGAAAGCGCCCGCGCCGCAAGGTGCGGGCCAGCGAGCGCGAGCAGTGGAACCGGTCGAGCGGGATAATCGCCCGTTTCCGCGGTTCCACCCAGAAAATATCCGGATCGTCGCGGCTGTCGGCCATCGGGAAGATGCCGCTGCGGTAGGCAAGCATCAGCAAATCGGGGTCGATCGGCTTGGGTGCGGCGGGGGCATGCACAATAAGCCTGTAATGGCCCAAGACGGACTGCTTGTCATCCTCGGGACGAACCTATAGAGGGCCCCTCGCCCGCAGGAGTGTAGCTCAGTTGGTAGAGCGTCGGTCTCCAAAACCGAATGCCGGGGGTTCGAGTCCCTCCACTCCTGCCAGCCTCTTCCCCGGAGGATCGAAGACAAGGTGACACGGGTTACTGAAGTGACACGGGCCGCCGATTTTCCCGCGCCATCCCGCCGTTTCCTCCTGAGCGAGCCCGCGCCCCGCGAAGGCTTGTGGCTGGGCCTGATCCTGTCGCTGCTTGCCTGCCTGCCCTTCGTCCTCGCGACCTACCCGCAGATGACGGACTATTCCTCGCACCTCGCGCGCTGGCACATCATGCTCGACGGCGGACGCAGCCCCTGGCTGGCACAGCACTACATCTTCGAGTGGCGCTGGTCTGGCAATCTGGGCGCGGACCTGCTGATCTGGCCATTGTCCAAGCTGTTCGGCCTCGAGACAGGGGGAAGGGTGCTGGGCGCGCTGGTGCCGGTGCTGACCGGGCTGGGAATCGTATCGGTCCAATGGGTCTTGCAGCGCCGCGTAGGCGTGGGCGCCCTGCTCGCCTTCGCGACGATCTGGTCGCCGGCGCTGTGCATGGGGCTGCTCAATTTCGGACTGGCGCTGGCACTGGCGCTGCTTGCCTTCGCAGGCTGGATCAAGCTCGAGGGCTGGCGCTGGCGGTGGGCCCTGTTCATCCCCGTTGGCTTCATCGTCTGGCTGGCGCACCTGGCCGGTTGGGGCGTGCTCGGCGTGCTGGTGCTGTGCTACGAGTTGCAGCGCAGGCCCTCCATCGCCGGCCTGGCCGCACCTTGGCCGCTTGCTTTCCCGGCCCTCTTGCAACGGGGCGGCGACGAACCTTTCGGCCTCTACCTGTGGGGCAACGATGTCGTGCGCTTCAAGCTCAGCATCTGGCTGCAGGCGCTGCGCGACCAGAATTTCGTGATCGACATGGATACCGTCGCGATCATCCTCTTCGCGGTGATATATGCGGCCATCAAGCGGAAGCTGGACGGCCGGCTGGGCTGGGCGGCCCTGGTGCTGTTCCTTCTGACCTTCGCCATGCCGCGCCACCTAGGCGGGGGCGACTATGCCGATTACCGGCTGATCGCGGTTTCCCTGATGGTGGCTTGCCTTGCCCTCTCATGGCAAGCCCCGCGCTGGGTGCTGTGGCTCGCCCCCGCCCTGTTCCTGCTGCGGCTGGGAGTGACGACCGAGGCCTGGGTGGAGAAGTCGCGCCAGATGGCGACAATCCTCACTGCGGTGGAACACCTGCCCGAAGGCGCCCGGGTGGCCAGCGCCGTCGAGATCGACCGCGGCGAGTGGCCGCTCAATCCCTTCGAACACGTCGGCAGCTATGCGACCGTGCGGCGCGATGCGCTGGTCAACACCCATTTCGCCATTCCCGGCGTGCACATGCTGCGCCTGCGCGATGCGAGTCCGGCCTTCGCCGACCCCTCGCACCGGGTCTTCATCCAGCCGCGCACGCCGATGGACCTTTCGGATTTCGCTCCTGCGAAGGAGGCCGACTACCTCTGGTTCATCGGCAAGCGAACGCAGGTGGGCATGCCCGAGGGCGCCGAAGTGATCTATCGCGCGCCCGGCACTTTCCTTGCGCGTCTTGCAAAACTCGAGGCCTCTCGCTAAGTCGCGGACCACTTCCGGCACAAGGAAATCTTCTGCCCCTCCCGGACGGCCCGCCTGGGTCCGCCGGGGCGGCGATATTCCCTTGGCGGAAGGCAGGAGAAGTTTTCATGGACGAACGCCCCGCCAAGACCAGGACCTCGCCCGGCGAATTCATGCGCCAGGTGCAGGCCGAAGCGCGCAAGGTCGTGTGGCCGAGCCGGCAGGAAACGGTCACGACCGCGATATTCGTCGCGATCATGATGGTACTGCTGGCGGTGTTCTTCCTGGGTGTCGATACGCTGTTCGGCGCTGTGGTGAAGTGGCTGCTGTCGCTCGCCTGATGTTCGCCGCCTGACCCTTACGAGAGAGATTAGAATGGCCCGCTGGTATATCATTCACGCCTATTCCGGCTTCGAGAACAAGGTGCGCGACTCGATTCTTTCCGAGGCCGAGCGCAAGGGCCTGTCGCAGCTGGTCGAGGCTGTCGAAGTGCCGACCGAGACGGTGACCGAAGTGAAGCGCGGCAAGAAGGTCCAGGTCGAGCGCAAGTTCATGCCGGGCTATGTCCTCGCCAAGCTGGCGATGAACGACGACGTCTACCACCTCGTCAAGAACACCCCCAAGGTCACCGGCTTCCTCGGCGCCTCGGGCAAGCCCCAGCCGATCTCCGACCGCGAGGCTGCCCGCTATTTCGGCGCCCGCGAAGCGGCTGCTGCCGAACCCAAGAAGCACGTTTCGGTCGATTACGAGATCGGCGATTCGGTCAAGGTGCTCGACGGTCCCTTCGCCAGCTTCAACGGCGTGGTGGAAGAGCTGGACTTCGACAAGAACCGGGTCAAGGTCAGCGTGTCGATCTTCGGTCGCGCGACTCCGGTAGAACTGGATTTCGAGCAGGTCGAACTGTCGAAGTAGGCCGCTTCCCCTGCCGGGGGCGGAATTCGTTGCAATTCGCGGGCTGTGCCGCTATCGGCCCGCGCTTCGGCCTTCGGGCCGAATCCACGCGGGAGGATGACTTGGGTCGTCTGCCTGACCGCTCACTCTGAGGTTGTCCGGTGAGATACCCGGCGCCAACAGGAAGAAAGGAGGCCCATCGTGGCCAAGAAGATTGACGGCTATATCAAGCTGCACGTTGCAGCCGGCGATGCCAAGCCGGCACCGCCGATCGGCCCGGCCCTGGGCCAGCGCGGCGTGAACATCATGGAATTCTGCAAGGCGTTCAATGCCGCTACGCAGGAGCTCGAGAAGGGCATGCCGATCCCGACGATCATCACGGTCTTCGCGGACAAGAGCTTTACCTTCGTCACAAAGACCCCGCCCGCCAGCTTCCTGATCAAGAAGGCCGCCGGCCTCAAGTCGGGTTCGAAGGAGCCGGGCAAGGTTTCGGCCGGAACGATCAAGCGTTCGCAGCTCGCCGAAATCGCCGAGGCCAAGATGAAGGACCTCAACGCCAACGACATCGAGCAGGCGACCAAGATCATCGAAGGCTCCGCCCGTTCGATGGGCCTGCAGGTTGTGGAGGGCTAAGACCATGGGCAAGCAGACCAAGAAGCAGAAGATGCTGGCCGAGAAGCTCGGCGACAACATGAAGCTCTACGCTATCGACGAGGCGATCCAGACGCTGAAGGACCTCAAGACCACCAAGTTCGACGAATCGATCGAGGTCGCGCTGAACCTGGGCGTCGATCCGCGTCACGCCGACCAGATGGTTCGCGGCATGGTCACCCTGCCCTCGGGCACCGGCAAGGACGTCAAGGTCGCCGTCTTCGCGCGTGGCGACAAGGCCGAGGCAGCGCTGGCCGCCGGGGCTGACAAGGTCGGCGCCGAGGACCTGCTGGAAGACATGCAGAACGGCAACCTTGACTATGGCCGCGTCATCGCGACGCCCGACATGATGGGCATCGTCGGCCGCCTGGGCAAGGTACTGGGCCCTAAGGGCCTCATGCCGAACCCCAAGCTCGGCACGGTCACGCCGAATGTCGAGGAAGCGGTCAAGGCGGCCAAGGGCGGCCAGATCGAGTTCCGCGTCGAGAAGGCCGGCATCATCCACGGCGGCATCGGCAAGATGAGCTTCTCGAACGAAGCCCTGCGCGCCAACTTCGACGCTTTCGTCGATGCAGTGGTCAAGGCGAAGCCGAGCGGCGCCAAGGGCAAGTACCTCCAGAAGGTCGGCATGTCCTCGTCGATGGGTCCGGGCCTCAAGATCGACGTGGCGCAGGTACACGGCGGCTGATCGCCCCACCTGATTGCAGGTTGAAGCGAGGGCCGGGAAGGGAAACCTTTCCGGCGCTTGCTTTTTCCCGCGCACTCGCGCCATGCTTGCCATGCAAATCCATGGAAGCTCGGGCCAATGACTGGGGTACTTCGACTTTTGGCGCTGGCGCTTGCCGCCGCCTCGCTCGCAGCGTCGGCAACGGCCGCTGAACGACCGAACATTGGCCCGCCTCAGGGCGAACCGCTCAGCCAGGCAAGGCTCAATTGGCTGGTCGAACGCGACCGGCCACGCGATCTCGTCGATGGCGGTCCGTTCGACAAGAACCACAAGCGTTATGAAAACGAAGTGGATCGGCAGGCCGCGCGGGCGCGAAAGGCTGCGACGGACTACCGCAGGAGCCGCAGCGTCAAGGATTGGCGCACGCTGCTTGATTCTGTCTACCGTGGCGGCGGATTGCGCGACCGCGATCTGATCGGCGGGGGGTCTTTGAACCTGGCCTTCTCCACCCTGCACGAGGTCGGACCACCGCAGGACGATCCGGACAACGCCGGCAATGCCCAGTTCACCGCCCGACGGCACCGGGCCATGATGCGGCTGCTGGCGCGGTACCTGTGGCAGTGGCATTGGACCACAGGTCAGCCCAAGCGCATTGCCGCGTCCTACCTCCAGGATTGCGAGCGTCGTCCAAGCCCCGACCGGCCCACGGGCAACAACCACGATCCCAGTTGCGGTTTCATTTTCGAAATGGACTACAAGGCGCAGCGCGTGGGAGACAAATTCTGGGAAGAGCGCAACATCCCGCAAAGCTTCGCCAATTTCGCCGCAGGCGTGCCGAGCAACAACCCGGAGCCCATGGTGCTCGGCTTCACCGACTATCCGCTCGTGCTCAATCGCCCGCAATCCAACCCCTATGAACTTTGGGCCGGCAACGAACGCGGTCTTATCCAGCGATACCAGCAGCCCTATGCCGCAACCCGCGAGTTCCAGGAGAGAAAGCATATCGAACATCTCGCCTGGCAGCGCAGTGAGAACGATCGGCTTTCCCGCCTGGCAGAGCAGGAACGGCAGGCGGGAATGGAAAGGCTCGCAAAACTGGGGCCGCGCTGGGACGCGCTGTGGGCCATGCCATCGCTGACCCAGGCCCAGCAGCTGGAACTGGAAGACATTTCATGGTCCATCGGCCGTGCCGACATCTATCGCAGCCGCTACCAGATCGTCTCCTATGACCGGCTGGATGACTTCTGCCGGCTTGGCTTCCCGAACGAATGCGCGCGCAAGGAGGCAATCGAAGCGCGAGGCAGGGCAGCACGGGCCGGCCCATCGTTCGGCAGTCCGCCGAACGCCTCGGTCACGGTCCGCACCTATGACCGGAACGGCAACTATACCGGGTCGACCACCACGACCCGAATCGATGCCGAATTGATGGGCGCCAGACCGAACTAGCGCCTTTGCGGCTGCTGTTTTTGCTGGCACTCTGTCTAGTCATGAAGCGGATCGCTCTGACCGCCGGCCTCGGGCTGGCTCTCGCCGCCTGTTCCAGCCAGCAGTCATCGTCTGCGGCAACCGGCTCACCCCCTTCGCCGGCAGCGGCGCAGTTCGTTCCGGCCTCCGCTTCCGCCACCGCTGCGGCAATGATCGCCGAATCGCGCTACATCCCCTTTTCGAAGTGCAAGCTGGTCGAGACCAACGAGAACGAGGACTGGTCTGTCTCGAAGTGCGAGGCCATGCCCGGTTGGTCCGTGTTCATCGACTACGGCGATGCGCGTGATGACCTGCGGCTCGCACCCAAGGGCGGCAAGGAAGTGAACCTAGGCCTGCCGATGCTGGGCGGCGGCGGTTTCAACACGCTGGGGCCGACCTTCGAATGGCGCGGCAGGACCACGGGCGGCACTTTCACGCCGCATGCACTGATCGTGCGCAATGCCAAGTCGGAAGACCCGGAGCATTCGGAGCGGCAGACTTCGCTGCTGGCCGTTATCGACCTTGCGAAGCTGTGCGCCGTCGCTCTGGTTCGCCCCGGTCCGGAGCAGAACCGGCAGGCGCAGGCCATTGCCGACGCGGGAGCCCAGGCCTGCATGCCCAGGCCCGAATGATCGCTGCTTGACCCTCGCACGAAAGTATGCTGAACACATGTTCAGCAGAGCCTCGCACGGGGCCATCATCCATTGGGGAGATTTCCAATGACCATCCGTTTCGAAGACATCAAGCCCAGGGTCGGCAGCCGCGTGCTGTGGGACGACCGCAACGACCTGTTCACCCCGGAAGCCGCCGAGCTGCTCACGAAGAAGCTCGCCGAGCGCACGGTGCTGGTGTTCCCCAAGCTCAACCTCACCGACGCGGAGCAGCTCAGGATCACCGACCTGATGGGCGGCAAGCTCAAGCTCACCGGCCAGTTCAACCAGCAGACGGTCGAGGACGACAACGTCTACCAGGTGACGCTAGACAAGAAGATCAACCCGCAGCCGGAATATGTGCTGGGCACCTATTTCTATCACATGGACGGCATGCCGGTGGACTACCCGCCGCCGTTCGCCACCATGCTTTCGGCCCGCAAGGTCGCCGCCGTGGGCGGACAGACCGAGTTCGCCAGCACCAAGGCCGGGTTCGAGGGCCTGAGCGAAGCGGAACAGCGCGAGCTCGACGGCATGACTATCATCCACTCGGTCGAGGCCAGCATGGTGCCGCTGCGGGGCGCAATCCCGGAAGACCAGTACCAGAAAGTCATCGGCATCCAGCGCGAAACCCCGCGCCCGCTGGTGTTCACTCATGCCGACGGGCACAAGTCGCTGCTGATCGGTTCCACCGCCGATCGCATCGCCGACCTGCCGATCCCGGAAAGCCGGGCGCTGCTGATCCGGCTGAACGAATGGTGCGCCCAGCCCGACTTCTCGCTGCGCCACGAGTGGCAGGAAGGCGACTTTGTCATCTGGGAAAACACCTCGGCGCTGCACCGGGCGCTTCCCTATGACGCGGAATCGGGCCGCATGATGCACCGCACCTCGATTGCGGGCGTGGAGAGCGCCGCAGCCTGACCTTCGGCGCTACACCACCGCCCCGGCGCTGGTGTGGATCGCCTGCGCCGTGATCTGCCGGCTTTCGGGCCGGCAGAGGTAGACAATCGCCGAGGCGACATCCTCGGGCTGCGAGGGGCGCCCGGTGAGGTTCTTGAGCGGGCCGGACTTGACCAGCTCGTTTAGCATCTCCTCACCGCCGCCGAGTGTCATCGCTGTCGCAGTCACGCCCGGCACGACGGCGTTTACGTTGATGCCGTACTCGCCCAACTCAGCCGCACCGGCCCTGGTCAGACCCAGTATGCCGGACTTGGCTGATGCATAACATGCCGGGGACCAGGCACGGAACGCCGAGCTGGACGATACATTGACAATCCGCCCCCCGGCACCCCGCGCAATCATGTTTTCCGCTGCGATCCGCATCAGCAGGGCCGGGGCGATCAAGTTGATCGTCAGCAGGTGAACCCAGCGCGCGTGCTCGACGGCAAGAACCGTATCTGGCTGCGGCGCGACGCCCGCGACATTGCAGAGAATGTCGACTCCGCCGGCCTCGGCGATGGACAATCTCGCCTCTCGCTCGGTCGCAACCGGATCGGCGAGATCGACGCAGCGGGCGATGCCGCCAAGCTCCTTGTGAGCCGCACCAAGCCCCGCCGCATCGACGTCCAGCAGGATCAGCCCCGCCCCCTCCGCTGCCAGCGCGCGGGCCGCGGCAAGGCCGATGCCTGAGGCGGCTCCGGTGACAAATGCGGTCTTGCCGGTGAAAATGCCTGTCATCCCCTGTTCTCCCGGTATCCCTGCCGACTGTCTGATCCTCCCCGCGCGCAAGGTCAAATTCGCATCTGGCACCCCCTGCCATTTGGTGGAATGATACGGCATGGACGCGATCCGCCCTCTCGCTCCCTTCGGCATCGAAGCAGACCCCGGCCTGATCGAATCCCGGCCGGAGAACCTTCGCCGCATGTTCGACGAGCAAGGACTTGTCCTTATCCGCGGGCTCGACCTCTCCATGGACGAGCAAAAGGCGCTGTGCCGCCTGTTCGGGCCGGTGATCGATACGCCGCTGGAGAACTTCATCGTCTCCAACGTGCGCGAGGATGGTTATCTCGGCGTGCAGGAACTGCTGTTCCACCACGACATCGCCTATCTTCCCGCGCCATATCCCGGCGGCTCCCTGCATGCCATCGACGTCGGCGAAGGCGCGACCAGCACCCGCTTCGCCAGCGGAACCCGCGCCTGGGCCCAGCTGCCCCCTGCCCTGCGCGAACGCGTCGCGCCGCTGAACGCGCTGCACGTCAAGCAGCGGGTGTTCGACAGGCCCAACACGCTGGCCGATCTCGAGCCGGGCGATGTCTGCGCCATCCATGCGGTCGTCGGCAAGCACGCCCGCACCGGCGCGCCATACCTGATGGTGAGCGAGGACCTGACGGTCTGCATCGCCGGACTGTCCGAGAAAGACAGCGCGGATCTGCTGCAGGAACTGTTCGCCCGCATCTATGCGCCGGACAACGTCTACGAGCACCACTGGCGCAAGGGCGACATCGTCATCTGGGACAACCTCGCCGTGCAGCACGCCCGCGGGCCGATTTCGCCTGTCCCGCGCACCCTGCAGCGGGTCTCCATCGCCGCCATCGGCTATGCGCAAATGTACCCCACCGACCTCGGCATCTTCGGCGAGCAATATGCCGAGACGCTCGGTGCCGGCGTGGGGGCAGGCACCTGACGCAGCCAGGACTGGGGGAGCAAGCGAAGATGTTCAGCCTGAGGGCCCAGTGGAAGGAAGAGCTTGTCGTCACCGGCCCGGGCGGCAGCTTCACCCTCGCCTTCTGGATGGGCATTCCCACCGTCGATTTCCCCACCGAGGAGCGCTGGGCCGAGGTGGCCCCGAAATGGGCGCAGCCCCATTGGCACGAGCTGAAGGCCGAGCTTGAGGATTGGTGCCGGTTCAACAATGCCAGGCTCGAGATCAACCCGATGGCGACGATCTGGTAAACCCCGCCAACCGCTTCGGCATGGTTGCTTCGCTGGCGGCAGCGCTGCTGAGCGGGCTCTATTCGATTGCCCAGCTCGCCGAATGGCAGGGATGGCTGGGCTCTGCGGGCGGGCCCGCCAGCGCAAGCAGGTCGCTCGGACTGGTCGTTCTGCTGCTGCCGTCTTTGATGCTCGGGCCGGCCTTCGTCGCCATGATTGCCGCGCTGGCTTTTGCCACGATCTTTGCGGCACTGACCGGGCTTGTCTATTTCGTGCAGCTTACCTTCCTCACGCCCCGGCTTGCCGCTGGAGAGACGGCAGGCATCGGGTTGCTGCTCTTCCAGCCCTATGATTCCTTCCTCTTCGCCGTCGATCTCTATGGCTACAGCCTCATGTGCCTGTCCTGCCTGTTTGCCGCCTGGGCAGTGCCGGAAGCTGCCTCCCCAAGGCAGGCGAAGTCGCTGCTGCTGGCGAATGGCCTGTTGACGCCCGCACTCGCCCTGCAGATGCAATTCCCCTGGCTGATCTGGATCGGTGCGCTCTGAGGCGTGGTCTCCCCGGCGGCAGCGCTTGCCTTGTGGCAAGCATTTCGCCAGCAAGGATGCAGATCGGTCGAGGAGGGAGACAGGACATGAGGAAGACAAGCGCCTTGCGGTGCCTGGGGATCATGGCTCTCACCGCTTCACTGCCACTTTCCGCCAATCCCACGACCCCGCCGCCGCCGCCGCAGGTATTGGCCCAGGCGGACCTGCCGGATGGCCACGGCCAGCAGGCCGTCACCCAGCTTATCCGCATATTCCCTGTCGGCGGCTCGTCGGGTTGGCACACCCACCCCGGGCTGGAGCTGGGCCATGTGCTTACGGGCGTCACCGAGATGCGCCTCGCCGATGGCACCTCGCGCCGATACCGCCAGGGCGAGAGCTTCGCGATCCCGCGCGGGTTGGTGCACAACGGCATCAACGTCGGGCGCGTACCGGCGCGGCTGCTGATTACCTATGTGACCGACAAGGGCGCGCCGCAGCGCACCGATGCGCCCGATCCCCATGCTCACTGAGCGGGTAGAATTCCCGAGGTATAGCACTCGACCACCAGGCTGATCGGCGTGCCGTCCGGCAGCCGCAGTACCGCGCCCTTGGTCAGCACGGTGCCGCCCGGGCAGGCCTTGTCCCGTCCGCGCCGCGCGGGGCGTTCCTCGCGAGTGTAGCGCAATGGCGCGACGACCTTGCCGAAGGGCGCGTCGCTGCCTTCGAGCGTACTGTTCATCTCCGCCGGGAGCCGCGCGGGAACATACCAGTTGTGAGCCACGGAAAGCACCCTGTCGCCGCAGGTCAGGCGGACATGGCGATAACCGAGCCGCTCGTCAGGCCCGACGCGCAGGGCCTCGCGCACCGCGGGGGTAGCCGCGAGCTGCGCATCCGGGTCCTTCACGGCGCGAATGTCGGGGTTGACGGAAATGTGCTCGGCCAGGCACCATTCCTCCATCGCGGACGTCGCGCTGGCATGGCGCGCGAGCGTCGCCTCGAACCGGTCGAGCACCGGCTCGTGCTGCGTGGTGGCGCAGGAGGAAAGCGTTGCGGCCATGAGGGCTGCCCCCAGTGTCCTAGATGCCACCCGCCACCGCCGGCCGTTCCATCGCCTCCAGCGCCTGCGAAAGTGCGCGAGTGCAGGCCGCCAGTTCCTCCGGATCGATCGAGCGGATGACGAAGTTCGCGCCCGTCCTGCCGTCGCGCCAGAAAGGATAGGAGCCGATCTGGCAGGTGGGATGCGCCTTTTCAGTGCTGCCCAGAAGATCAGCGACTTCGCTTTCCTGCACCCAGCAGCCGATCGTTTCCGACAGCAGCACCGCGCCGCCGTCCAACTGGCCGGTGAGGGCATCGAGCATGCCGGCGGTGATCGACGGCACCCCGGCCATGATGAACAGGTTGCCGAAGCGGATGCCGGGCGCGCCGGTGTAGCGATTTGGTATAAGGTCTGCGCCTTGCGGCACCCGCGCCATGCGCAATCGCGCCTCGGTGAGGCCGCCGCGCGTCTCGTAGTAGCCTTCCAGGATCGCCCGGGCATCGGGGTGCACCTCAACGCCGACCCCCAGCGCCGCGGCGATGGCATCGACGGTGATGTCGTCATGCGTCGGGCCGATGCCGCCGGTGGTGAAGAGATAGTCGTGCCGCGCGCGCAATTCATTCACCGCAGCGGCAATGGCCTCCATGTCGTCGGCGATCACCCGCACTTCCTTCAGGCGGATGCCCTGCACGCCCAGCCAACTGGCGACCTGGGCGATATTCTTGTCATGGGTGCGGCCGGAGAGGATCTCGTCGCCGATGACGATGAGGGCGGCGGTATAGATGCGGGATTCGGGCATGGCGCGATGAGTTAGGGGAAAGCGGCGGGGGAATCTACTCCGCTGCCTCCACAAGGTTCCCAAGGCGCTGGAATTTCATCCAGCCATCGTCGATCGGCGCCGAAGCGAGCTCCTTCTTGTCCTCGCGGTAATGCATGTGGATGCGCCAGGGAGCAGTCGTCGCGCTCTTGGGGATGAGGTGCTTGCCGCGCTGGAGATAGCCCGAAGAGAACAGGTCGAAAGGCTGGTGGACTTCGAGCCCGTGATCCTCCGGCAGTAAGGGTATCACCACATCCATGCGCCAGTGGTCTATCTGGCGCAGGAGGCGGCACAGCCAGTCGGTGACGATGTCCACCCTGAGGGTCCAGCCGGCATTGAGATAGCCGAAGACCACGGCTAGGTTCGGCACGTTCGACAGCATGCAATCGCGGTACCAGAAGTGCTCTGCCACATCGACCGGCTGGCCATCGAGGCTTAGGCTTATCTTGCCCAGCGTCGAAAGGCGAAGACCGGTGGCCGTGACGATCATGTCCGTTTCGAGCTTGCGCCCGTCCTTGAGCACGATGCCGTCGGCCTCGACTTTGTCGATCACCCCGGTGACGACGCTGGCCCGTCCCTCGCGGATTGCGCCGAACATGTCGCCGTCCGGAACGAGGCAGAGGCGTTGCTCCCACGGGCTGTAGGGCGGCGTGTAGTCTTCCTCCCGCCAGGCGGGGCCCACATGCTTGCGCACCATGCCCTTCAGCACGGCCCCGAATTCCTCGGGCTTCGTCCTTGCCCGGTTGAACAGAAATTCATGCATCCGCTGCGCCCGCATGCGGTTCAGGGCCCAAGCCCATTTCTCCGGCAGCCAGCGGCGGATGCGGCTGGACAGGGGGTCGCGGCCCGGGCGGATGCCGTACCAGGTCGGCGTGCGCTGGAGCATGGTCACATGCGCGGCCTTCTCGGCCATGGCGGGGACCACCGTCACCGCGGTCGCGCCCGAACCGATGATGACCACGCGCTGGCCGGAATAGTCAAAGTCCTCCGGCCAGAACTGCGGGTGGATGACCTTGCCCTGGAACGCGTCGAGACCGGGGATCTGCGCATCGTGCGGATTATCGTAGTCGTAATAGCCGGTGCCGAGGAACAGGAAGCGGCAGTCGTACCGCAGCGAGGAACCGTCCGCCTGCTTCGCGGTCACTCGCCACAACCCCGCCGTAGCGTCCCAGTCGGCACTCTCGACCTGCTGGCCGAAGCGCATCCTGGGTCCGATGCCGTACTTGTCGACCACGTGGCGCAGGTAGGCCTTGATCCTTTCGGCAGGCGCAATGACCTCCTCATCGGTCCATGGCTCGAAATCGAAGGCGAAGGTGTGCATGTCGCTGTCAGAGCGGATGCCGGGATAGCGAAACAGGTCCCAGGTGCCGCCGAGGTCCTCGCGCCGGTCGAGCATCAGGTAGCTCTTGCCCAGGCACCGCATCGCCAGCCTGGCCGCCATGCCGATGCCGGAAATGCCAGCGCCGACAATCAGCACGTCGAGTACTTCGGGAATGTCGCCGATTGCGTTCATCCGGGATCTCCAAGCCTGTACTTGGTACGCATTGTCCGCCTGGATTGCCAGCGCCACGGCGCTTTGCCACAAGGCTTGCCATGCCGATCATCGCCGCCCACCGCTATGCCGCCGGAAAGCCCGCCGAGGGGGCACTTCCCATCGACGGCAAGGCCCGCGAGCCGCTTCCCGCACAGACCTTCGACTGGGTCGGCCTTGCCGAGCCCACGACGGAGGAAATGGAGCTGGTCCGCACCCAGTTCGGCCTTCACCCGCTGGCGGTGGAAGACGCGCTGAAGCTGCAGCAGCTGCCCAAGGTGGAAAGCTACGGCAAGCAGGCCTTCATCGTCGCGCGCACCGCGGCCATCGAGGGTGCGGAGACCATCGTCTATGGCCAGACCGCGATCTTTCTCGGGCCTGATTTCGTCGTCACCGTCCGCCTCGGCTCGACCCGGGCGCATGATGCCTTGCGCAAGCGGCTGGAGCAGCATCAAGAGCGGCTGGCGGAAGGGCCGGATTTCGTCGCCCATGCCATCCTCGACTTCATCGTCGATGGTTACCGCCCGATCCTCGACGACCTCGAGACGGCGGTGCAGACCATGGAAGAGCGGGCGATCGAGACCTTCCCCGATCCCGCCACCATCCGCCGCATCTTCCGCCTGCGCCGCCAGCTGCGCCGCTTCGAGCGCACCACCGGCCCCATGGAGGAAGTCTGCGACCGGCTGGCCAAGGCGCCGGTCCCCTCGGTCGATCCCAGCGCGCAGATCTGGTTTCGCGACGTGCTGGACCACACGCGTCAGACCAAGGCGCGGCTCAACGGGCTCAAGGAAACATTGGCGAGCATCGTCGAAACCGCCGGCATGCTCGAACAGCACCGCCAGGGGCAGACCACCCGCCAGCTTGCCTCCTGGGCGGCGATCCTCGCCGTGCCGACGGCGATCGCCGGAATCTATGGGATGAACTTCAAGTTCATGCCCGAACTCAACTACCACAACGGCTACTACATCGTGCTGGCGACAATCGTGGTATTGTGCACCGGCCTTTGGTGGCGATTCCGCCGCATCGGGTGGCTATAAGAAAAAGAAGGAGAGAATGATGAAGCCGGCAAGTTACAAGGCAGCAATCTATCGCGGAATCGAAAGTGTCGACGTGGTCGAACTTCCCTATCCCGAATGTGGCCCTGACGACGCCATCGTCCGCAACCTGATGACCGGCCTGTGCGGCTCCGACATCGCCGCCTGGCAGCACGGCGGCGACGACAACATGATCTGGAAGGACCACGAGTTCGGCCATGAGGCGATCAGCGAAGTGGTCGAACTGGGGGCCAACGTGAAAGGGCTCTCGATGGGCGACCATGTCTTCGTCAACCAGGGCAAGGCGCTGCGAGACATGCGCCGCATGGCGACAGTCGGCGGCTTTTCCGAATATATCCGGATCCCGCAGTGCGAGCTGGGCTATTCGCTGCTGCCCGTGGACAATTCCATTCCGGTCAAGGTCGCGGTGCTGGTCGAACCCTTCGTCATCGGCGCGCGCGGGGCGAAAAGCCTCGATCCCGGGCCAGGCAAGAGCGCCGTGGTCTTCGGCGGCGGCATCATCGGTCTTTCCGCGGCGATCATGCTGCAGTGGTATGGCTGCGACAAGGTGATGCTGGTCGACATCTCCGACTTCCGACTGGAGAAGGCGAGCCGCATGGGCCTCGTCACCTGCAACCCGGCCAGGGAGGACCTGAAGGCGCGGGCCCTCGCCGAATTCGGTAGCCAGCAGACCTTCTTCGGCGAGGCCTGCGGCGCACAGCTCTATGTCGATGCGATCGGCCTGCCGGTGGCGATCGAGAACTTCTCCACGCTTGCCGGACGCGAGGCGCGGCTGGCGATAGTCGGAGTGCACCACAAGCCGGCCGAGCTCGACCTGCTCAAGGTCTGCTACGGCAACTGGCACATCGGCGGCTGCGGCAATCTCGACATAGAGGCCGCGATTCCCGAGATCGTCGAGATGATGAAGAGCGGCCGCTACGACCTCGCGTCGCTGGTGACCCACGAATATCCGGTCGACCGGATTGCCGAGGCACTGGTGATGGGCGGCAAGGCGAACGAGGCGCAAAAGGTCTGCATTGCCTTTTGACGCACAGTGCCGCTTAATGGGAACCAACGGATTTTACGGGAGAGTTTAAAATGGCAGTGCCCAATATCGGTCGTGTCGGCGTATGGTCGATGGGAATGCGCTTCGGCGATCATGCCGCGATCGACGCGGCGGCGGTGGAGCTGGAAGAGCTGGGCTATGGCGCCCTGTGGATCCCGGGCGGGATCGACGACCAGGTCCTGACCGACTTCGACCGCATTCTCGCCAAGACCAGCCGGATCGCGCTCTGCACCGGCATCATCAACCTGTGGAAGCAGTCGCCGGAAGACGTCGCTACCTGGTGGAAGGCGCAGAGCCCCGCCATCCAGTCCCGCGTCTGGCTGGGCATCGGCATCAGCCACGGCCCGATCATCGGCGAATCATGGGGCAAGCCCATCGAAGTGACCCGCGACTGGGTGGAACGGGCCCTTGCGGCCGGCCTGCCAGCCGATGCGATGAACCTCGCGGCGCTCGGGCCCAAGATGCTCGAACTGGCGCGCGACAAGACCTCGGGCGCCCATCCCTACCTGGTGACGCCCGAACACACGGCGCAGGCGCGCAAGATCCTCGGCCCCGGCAAGGTGCTCGCCCCGGAACAGGGCGCGGTGCTGGAAAGCGACGCCACGACCGCCCGCACCATGGCGCGCGGCGCACTCGATTTCTACCGCTCGCTGCCGAACTACGCCAACAACTGGAAGCGCCTCGGCATGACCGACGAGGACATCGCGAACGCCAGCGACCGGCTGATCGACGCGCTGTTCGCCTGGGGCGGCGTCGAGCAGATCGCAGCGCGGGTGAAGGCGCACCATCATGCCGGCGCGGACCACGTCTGCGTGCAAATCGTCTCGGCCTCGGGCCTGGACGGTGAGCGCGATGCCTGGAGGAAGCTGGCGCCGGCGCTGCTTTAGGCCGCCCTTGCCAACCAGTGGGCAGGCAGGGCACCCGTCGCCTTGCCGGCCTGCTGCACCGGCTCGCCATTGACGATGGTATAGCGATAGCCGCCCGGATCGCGGGTGAGCCGTGCACCGCCGCCCGGCAGGTCGTTGACCAGCCGCTCGGGGCCATAGTGCAGCTCGTCGAGCGCGAAGACTACGACATCGGCCGCCTTGCCGGGCGCCAGCACGCCCCGGTCGCCCAGCCCCAGCACTTCCGCCTGCCGCCCGGTCAGCGCATGCACCGCCGCTTCCAGGGTCATATCGCCGCGCTCGCGGACATGGCGGGTGAGCAGCAAGGTCGCATCGCCCGCCGCGCAGAACATCTGCAGGTGCGCCCCTGCATCGCTGCCGCTGATACAGTTGAACGAGCTGGTGAGCAGCTTGGCCACTTCCGCCACATTGGTGTTGGCGATGGCGAAAGTGAACGTCGCTGCGAAATCGCTTTCGATCAGCCAGTCGGCCAGCGCGTCCGAAACATGCGCACCGCGCGCCTGGGCAAGCTCGCCAAGGTTGCGGCCGAGCCATTCGCGCTGCTGAGGGCGTGGCGCATTGTTCATGATCAGCAGGTCCGCCCGCTGGAACGGGAACATCACGCTAGGGCGCGTATCTGCCTCCTCCCGCGCTGCCGCCCGCCAGGCCGGATCGGTGGCGAGCCGCCGCTTCTCCGCAAGGTCACCCTGCACCAGCCGGTTCCAGGCCGGCAGGTCGATGAAGCAGATGCTCTGTTCGAAACCGATCTGCAGCACCACCTCGCGCGGCGAGACCAGCCCGTGGATGCGCACGCCCTCTCCGTGCAGCCGCTCGATGGTCTCCATGGTCTTGCGAGCGCGCTCGGCATTGCTATCCTGGTGGACCAACGCGTTGTAGAGCCCGGTGACCCTATGCTTGCCGAGGAATCCGGCCAGCCATTCGAGGTTGTCCTGCACTTTCTCGACCGTGTCGCCCGGAACGAACTGCAGCACCGCGCCGTGCCTGCCCAGCACCGCGATCAGCGCGTCCATCTCGGCATCGTCAGCATGGAACGAAGGCACCCGCCGCCCGGCCCGGTCCTTGTCGAACAGCGAGAACGACATGCCCGCCGCCCCCGCCGCCAGGCCCTCGTCGAGCTGGGCGACCATCGCCGCGATCTCGTCCGGGCTCGCCGCCCGCTCCCAGGCATCATTGCCCATGGCATGGCATCGCAGTTGCGAATGACCGACGAAGGTCACCAGGTTCACCCCCATCGGCGTCTTGCCGAGCGAGCGGACATATTCGGGATAGCTCTCCCAGTCCCAGGGGATCACTTCGTTGAGCAGGTCCGCCGGCATGTCCTCGATATAGCTGTAGACGTCGATCTGATCGGCCCGGTCCGCCGGCCGCATCGGCGCGAGGCCAAGAGAGCAATTGCCCGCCACCACGGTCGTCACCCCATGCTGCGGCATCGGATCGAGCATTGGGTCCCAATAGATCGTCGCATCGTAATGGGTGTGCGAATCGATGAAGCCGGGCGCGACAACCGCGCCCGCGGCATCGATCACCTGCTCCCCCTTGGCCGCAAGCCCACTGGCGATCTCGGCGATCCTGCCGTCGCGAATGCGCACATCCGCCCGCCTTCCCGGAGCGCCGGTGCCATCCACCACCAGCCCGTTCACGATCAGCAATCCGCTCATGGAATAATCTCCTGTCCCATCCTCGCCAGCCGTTCGGCACGCAACTGGCTGCGCCGTGCCTTTCCGGCCTCGTCGCGCAGCGCCCCGTCGGTGAACTCGATGCTGCGGGGGAGCTTGTAGGCAACCAGCCTTTCGGCGGCAAAGGCAATCAGCTCGTCCACGTCCGGTGCGCGGCCGGCCTCGGGCCGGACTATCCCATGAACCCGAGCACCCAGGTCCGCATCGGGCAGACCGATGACGATCGCTTCTGCCACCGCCGGATGGGCCAGCAGCGCCGCTTCCACCTCTGCCGGATAGATGTTCTGCCCACCCGAGAGGATCAGGTCGGTGCGCCGGTCGGCGATGTAGAGATAGCCGTCGGCATCCTGCCAGCCGAAATCGCCGAAGCTCTCGAACCCATCCGGCAGCCGCCGCTCGGTGGCCCCGACATAATGGTAGCCGGGGGCGGAAGGGTTTGCCCCCACGCGCCGCATGAAGATCTCGCCCACTTCGCCGGGCGGCAGCGCCTCGCCATTCTCACCGCGAACCAGCACCTCGCACCCGAGCGCCCGCCCGACCGAACCGCGATGCTCCAGCCACTCCGCGCCATTAAGCATCGTCGTCGCAAAGCCCTCGGTGCCGCCATACATCTCCCAGATCTTCTCTGGCCCCAGCCAGTCGATCCAGAACTGCTTGAGCGTCGGCGGGATGGGCGCGGCGGTGTGCCAGACGGTCTGCAGCGACGACACGTCGCGCGCCCGACGCTCCGCCTCGGGCAGCCGGGCCACGCGCTGCATCATCGTCGGCACCAGGTTGACCCACTGCACGCGATGCCGCTCGACCAGCGCGAGGAACTCCGTGGCGTCGAACCGGGGCATGCCGACCACCGACATGCCGTGCAGCATGGCCACATGGCTCATGGCGAAGGGGAAGTTGTGATAGAGCGGCGCCGGGTTCAGCAGCACCCCATCCGCCTGCATGCCCAGCCCCGGTGGCCCCAGCGGCATGTGCGAGGGGTGCGAATCGACAATAAGCTTGGGCCGTCCGGTCGACCCTCCGGAGGTCATGGCCTTCCAGCTGGGCGCTTCCAGACTGGCGAGTGGAGAACTGTCCTCATGATCGCGGCCGAAGTGCATCGGCAATGCCTTCAGGCTGGCCTGCAGCCCCTTGTCGGCGGCAATCACGGCGCGCGGCTCCGCCAGCTCGACAATGGCGCGCAGTTCCGCGAGCGGAAGTCGGTGCGAGACTACCGTGGGCGTGGCGCCCAGCCTCCACAGCGCAAAGGTCAGCTCGTGGAATTGCACGTGGTTCGGCAAGGCCAGCACGACGCGGTCGCCCTGGCGCACGCCTTGCCCACGCAGCGCATGCGCCCGCCGCAGGACCCGCACGGCCAGTTCGCCCCAGCCGAGTTCGTCCCCGCCATATCTCAAGGCCCACTGCCCCGGCCCGCGCCGCGCGGCATTGCGCTCCGGTATGTCGCCGAGCAGCACATCCATGACGGCCCGACCTCCCTCCTCCGCGTTTCCTCGCCAACCGGGAATCGCCGAGGACAAAACTTAGTCCCGCACATCCTCTTGCGCCAGCCGCCCGGCACGGCTAAAGGCCGCGCCTGCCCAGGGCAGGCCGCTTTAGCTCAGCCGGTAGAGCACATCATTCGTAATGATGGGGTCAGGTGTTCGAGTCACCTAAGCGGCACCAGCTCTTTTCAATGGCTTATATGTCATCCAGGAATGGGCCCTGCACCGCGCCCCACTGCATCCCCACCATCACATGCCTAAATCCAATCAAGTTCCCGCTGTGAAGCGCACCATATGCACTGGCGCGTCGTTCCTAAAATTTGATTGAAGGAAACGTCCCCGGCGGGGGGAGGGGTAAAATCGTACTTCGCGGTGTCGGTCACAAATGCGCCCCTCGCGCGACACAAAAATTTTGAAAAATCTGTGCCAGCCATTGCTGAGTGCCAAACGGTCGTTATCCTATAAGCGTGGCGAAGGGTTTAGCTGCCGGGCTCTCGGGCCACCGCACCTTTGGGATTAAGTAAAGTAGCTAAACGCAATATAAACCTGCATGCGTCAGAAATCTCCATCGTTTGAAGGGAGATCGCTATGGCGGGGCCATTGAGTGCAATAAGAACCATCGCACAAGCTAGCAGCATAGCTGCCCCGGCATTGTCAGGTTAACTTCCCGTCGGCGAACTGGGACACAGAACCTGGAAATTCATGCCGCAGCGGCGGACGCAGCGAGCCATTCCGCCATGGCGGCGCATCGGAACTGGCTCAGGGTTTTTCTGGAGATCAGATGACGCTGGGTGTTGAAGGTATTGTAGATCGCTGAGTGGGTGGAGACGAACCGCTGGGCCTGGCCCTGGGACTTGAACCGCTGCATCTTTCGCTCTCGTCGTCGGAGGGGAAGATGGGAGTTTTCAGCTCGGTTGTTATCGCGCAATCGACCGGGCTTGTGGCGATAAGCGCAGCCCAGGGTTTTCAACGCCGCTGGGTATGAGGCTAGCCCGTCGGTGACGATTTCATCCGGCACGTAGCCTTGGTTCTTGAGCAGTTTCCGAAGCAATTTCAGTGCAGCCGCCTTGTTCCGGCGCTTCTGGACGAGAACATCGAGCACCTCGCCCTCCTTGTCTACTGCCCGCCACATGAACATGCGTTTGCCCTTGATGTGCACGACCATTTCATCAAGGTGCCAGACGCTGTCGGCGCGTCCACGCCGCTTGCGAATGTTGGCAGCGATGGCCGGGCCGAACTTGTTGGCCCAGCAGCGCACGGTCTCATAGGTGGTGTCGATGCCGCGCTGCGCCAGCATCTCCTCGACATCGCGCAGGCTCGTGGTGAAGCGATAGAGCGGTTTTCGACCGTTATGAATCGCGCGGGGATTCCCACCTGGCGTGATTTCTGATTCAGAATCCGTGCTGGTGAAGGAGGCCAGCACGGATGGCTCAGCCTCTCTCGATGGATTTGCGTTGTCGGCTTTTGGCGGCTGTGGATGGCGGGATGAGTTGCCGTGCAGCGGCGACCCGATTTGGCGTTGCGCCATCAACGGCGATCCGCTGGTTCGGGCAGCGCCGCGCGACAGGCGACTTTGCCCCCAAGCCGCAAGGCGGCGATATGCGATCCCGCCGGGTCGAGGAGCGAGCGGCTGACATTCTGGCCATTTGGGAAACGCGCAAGGACATCTCGCTTGAGGAACTGCGCGCGAGCCTGGCCGAGAGGGGGCTGGTCGTCTCCGTCGCCGGGCTGCATCGCTTCTTCATGCGTCGGGGCATGACACGCAAAAAAAGACTGGCCATGCAATCGAGCAAGACCGCCCCGACATCCTGAAGCAGCGTCGGGACTGGTTCGAGGACCAGATCGATCTGGAACCGGAACGGCTCGTGTTTATCGACGAGACGTGGACCGCGACCAACATGACCCGTAGCCATGGCCGGTGCCCGAAAGGAGAGCGGCTGCGGATGGGCTTCCCGCACGGGCACCGCAAGACCACCACGCTGGTGGCTGGGCTGCGCATGACCGGCATGGTTGCGCCGATGGTGCTCGACGGCCCGATCAACGGCGACTGGTTCGAAGCCTATGTCACCCAGGTGCTGGTGCCGGAACTGCGGCCCGGCGACGTGGTCATCATGGACAACCTGTCGAGCCACAAGCGGGCATCGGTGCGCGAACGTATCGAAGCCGCAGGTGCAACACTGCGCTTCCTCCCATCCTACAGCCCCGACTTCAATCCAATCGAGAAGGCCTTCTCGCGCCTCAAGGCTATGCTCCAAAATATCGGTGAGCGCACCGTCTCCGGGCTTTGGGACCTCATCGGCAAACTCGTCGACATCTTCCAACCCGACGAATGCGCCAACTACTTCAGTTCATGCGGCTATGATCTAGAATGATCGAAAAACGCTCTAATAGAGCCAAACCGCCAGGCGGATGGTGTCGGGCGGAAAGCGGTGGCGCTTGTAGGATATCGGTTTCATCGTCGCCTCTTGACGGAGACGAGTTAGCATTAGACTGACAGCTCCCTCCAGCTAAGCCGATCACGGGAATGGCAAGAACGAGGGGGAAAGCGGACTTTCGAACTGAAAATCAATTGCAACGTTGAGCTACCAGATGCGGCGCATCTGCCAGGCACGCTGGCGTTCCTGGAGGGCAGCGAGGCGCTCGGCCGGGGTGACGAGGCGCGTACCGGCGGATACATGGTGGCCGACTTGCGACAGCTTCAGCACCGTCGCCGACATTTCCGGCGCAATGGCTGACCCGGCGCTGCGGCATTGCAGCACGCCCTGCCGGAAGCCGAGCGTGTCCATCCAGTTGGCGACGCCCGGATCTTCCGGGCAAACCACCACCCGCAGCACTCCATCCGGATCGAGCACGGCCTGCGCTGAATTGAGGCTGCTTTGCGCGTTCATCCAGTCGAGCGTCACCAGCATGCGATCGGTCAGTGACCAGGAGAAATAGGTGCAGTCCTCCGGCAACCGCGCCTCGACCAGCAGGCACTCGCCCTCGGCGAGTTCGAACAGCGCCTCGTGGTAACTCTGCAACGGCATGGCGCCGGACTTGCTGTAGTCGGTCTCGCGCATGCGGTTGACGAAGCCCTGTTCGGCAAGGCCGTCGGCATGCTTCATGCCATAGGCGACGATGCCTTCCACCCGAGCGGCGAGGCCGGCGAGCCGGGCGTCCATCTCCGCTGCCGTCATGCGCCGGTAGGGCGGCGCGTCGAGACGCACGATGGCGACTTCGGCCGGGCTCTCCTCCCCCCAGCGCGGCGAGACCTCGCGCAGCCACAGGCTGGCGGTGTCGGGCTGGAGCTGCCACCAGTCGCCCTCATGGCCCGCCGGCCGCTCGGCGCTGACGATCAACTCGAACGGCCCCTCGGGCCCCTGCGCCACCGTCGAAAGATCGAAGGGCACTCCGCCGCGCATCGCGGCGGTGAACGGCATGATCGTCACGTCCCGCGCCGTGCCGCGCGTGCCGGTGAGGCGATAGCTACCTGTGGGATCGACCGGCGCGCGGCGATAGACCGTGTCTGGATTGGGCGAGCCCAACCGCTGGAAATAGCCGGTGCAGGGCAGGAAGGCGGGGCGCGCGGGATCGGAGCCGACCTGCGTGAGATAGGTATCCATCAGCGCGCCAAGCATGGTCTCAAGCGTCTCGGCGCTATTCAGGCCTCGCGCTTCCATCTCTGCCGCCAGCCGGTCGCCGGACTCTGCCAGCGCGGCCATGGCCTTTGCCCAGGCCGTGGTCATAGTGCCTCCTTCTCGGCGGGGATGCCGTAGCGTTCGGAGTAGAAGGCGAATCGCTTGGCCATCTCGCCCGCGTCAAGGCCATAGTCCTCCAGCGCATAGTCGTGGCTGCCGCGCTTGCCGGGCGGATTGTCGCGCCGCCAGGCCTGGATCGCCTCGGCAAAGCTCTGCGACATCGGAATGCCCAGCGCGGTGAGCGCCTGCTCCATGGCCAGTTCCGGCTGATCGACCGCCGTGCGGTAGGCGACGTGGGCCATGCGCCCGGGATGCTTCTTGTCGAAGGCGACCAGCCGTTCGAGATAGGCCAGCAGCATGTCGCGCATCTGCGCGCCGATCTCGCGCGGATCGGCCTGTTCGGCCGTCCCGCGCCGCAGCAGCGCGGTCAGGCTGCAGTTGGAGGCCAGCGCCTGCACCGGATCGCGGTGAGTGACGACGAAGCGGGCGTCGGGGAACACCTCAAGGATCTGGTCGAGCGCGATCAGGTGGCATGGCCATTTCAGCACCCAGCGCCGCCTTTCCCCGCGCCATTGCAGCAACTGCAGTGCCAGCTTGTAATACTCGTAAGCCTCGCGCAGCGCCGCCGGGTCGAGGCAGTCCTGGAAATAGCCGGGAACACGGTAGGTCCAGTAGTTACCGGCATTGAGGAAGGTCTGCTCGATCAGCTTGAGGCATTCCTCCGGCCCGTCGGCATCACTGAGGTGGATCTGCGCGATCTTGGCGCGGACCGCATCCTTCTGCCGGCCGGCCGCCTTCTCCTCGGCGCACCATGCGATGCGACCGGGAATCGTCTCGGGCGAGAAGCCCGGCGGGGGGCAGGGCCGCTCGCCCTCCCAGTAGCGCAGCATGCGCATCGAAGGTTCGGGATCGAACAGGTACTGGAAATAGGTCGTGCCCGAGCGCGGCAGGCCTGTGAGGAAAATCGGCTGTGTGATCTTCTCCTCCCGGATCTCCGGGTAATCACGCACCCACTGCTCCACTTCGAGCCGGTTGCGCACCGGCATGGCAAGGAGGTGCGAAATCTTGGGCAGGGAATCCTCCCTGAGACCCGCCTCGGCATTGATCGCATCGACCAGCCGCTCGAACTGTGGCCGGAAGGACGAGACGTCCGGATCGGCCACGCCGGCCATCGTCGCCCCTCGCGCGATCAGCGCCTGCGCATCGAGCAAGGCCGCCATCAGTCGAACAGTGCCAGTGCGCGCATCTCGACGGAGCCGCGCGTCGGCGTGCCGGGCGGGCAGGTCGGATCGAGAAAGGCGGTGTGCGCCACCTGGTGCGGCCGGGCCGGGTCGCTGTCGAAGGTGATGAAGACCAGCACTTCGTCCGGCGTCATGTCGCTGAAATAGCACCAGCGGTGGGCGGGATTGTGCATGTAGCCGGTGGTCGCGAACGACATCTCGCCGATACTGCGGGTGACGGTATGCGCCACCACCGTCTCGCCATCCCCGGGCGCGATGCTGCGCGCATCGCACAGGGCCAGCGGGTAGTCCTGCGGCGGCGGGGTGATCGGCCGCCAGATGTTGATGTGCGCCCAGCGTCGCCCCTCCAGCGACAGGCCGGGGACATACTCGAGGATGCGGCTGGCGAGTTGAGCTGCGGATTGATCGA
This sequence comes from uncultured Novosphingobium sp., assembly GCA_964630805.1. GTDB lineage: Bacteria > Pseudomonadota > Alphaproteobacteria > Sphingomonadales > Sphingomonadaceae > Novosphingobium. The sequence continues at coordinate 37,275 of CAZVWP010000005.1, forward strand.
TGGTGTCGCCATGCGGATAGAGCGCCGGCAGGGCATTGGGCAGCCCCTCCAGCCGGTCCACTGCCTTGGGCCCATAGCGCTTCTTGCCGCCGCCCTGCAGGAACACATGCGAGGCCCCGGTCAACTGCTTCACCAGCGCGGCGATCTCCTCGCAATAGAGCCGGTCGACCTCGGGATCCTCCTCGATCCGGTGGAAGTCGGCGACCTTGCTCTTGTGCGGGACAAGCACGAAGCCTTCGCGATTGAGCGAAGTTTCCTGCCCGCGCAGGTCCTCGATCCACATGGGCACGCCGGGCAGCGTCACCATGGTCGAAAGCTCGTCCTGCTCGGTGATGAACGTCAGCGGCGGCACGCCCGGAGGCACCGGGTTGCGCACATAGTTGATCTCGGCCTGTACCCCGTGTCGGGCTGGCGCTGTATTCGCCTTCATCGATCATTCTCCCCATTTCCGGCAGCGGTAAAGCTGCGCGCTTCCGCAATAGCGACGATAGCCTCCAGTTGGCGGAAGCTAAGATTCATAGTGCAAGTCGGGCAGCAAACTCCCGACCAATTCCAGCGAATGCTCCCAAAGGAGCCGTGCGGTTCCGGGATCGGCTACACTGGCGTCGAAACCCGTCCACGGATGCGTGTCCGGCCCGACGGGCAGTGCTTCTCCGCAATCCTCGAGCACAAGACCACCTCGGCCATGCAGTTCTGGCGCTGTTGCCGCCCAGACCGAGGTCGCCGCCGCTTGTGCAGCGCTCTTGACCATCGGATCGATCGAACCATCGTCATGGATAAAACCGATCTGTCGCTTCAGGGCATCGCCGTGATACCGTTGCAGCCCGGTAAGCGCCGAGCCGGGTAGGATGGCGTTGGCAAAGATGCGGTCAGCGCCCCAGCGCCGGGTCAGTTCCTGCGCGAAGAGAATGTTCGCGCTCTTGGATTCGGCGTAGGCAGCGCCGTCGAAATGCGGGCGCTGGGTCCATTGGAGATCGTCTAGCCGAACCGGCATGCCCTTGTGCGCAGCGGAACTGACGACGACAACGCGCGCTCCGCGCTCTGCCAATTGTTGCTTCAGGCAGTGGGCGAGCAGAAAGTGGCCAAGATGATTGGTTGCGAAGCGTACATCGAGCCCGTTAGGCAGGTGGGCATCAGGCGTTTTCGATACTCCGGCATTGGCAATCAGCACATCGATGGGGCCGCTGACACAGGCAGCAAATTTCACGACCGATCGTGGATCGCGAAGATCGAGTTCCTCCACCCGCATATCGGATGCGACATCGTCGGAGATGCTGTCAGCCGCGGCCCTGCCCTTGGCAACGTCTCGAACGCCAAGGACCAGGTTCGCCCCGGCCCGGCCCAGGGCCTTGGCGGTTTCGATACCGATCCCCGATGAGGCACCGGTCAGCACGATCTGCTTGCCCGCGAGATCGATGCCCCGCACCGCTTTTTCTGCGGTTGTATGAAATCCGAACGGCATCCTCGATTCCTATCCGATCTTCTCGAAGTCGCGCCGTTTCGGCAGCAACAGGAAGAGAAGGCTGCCGATCAACACGGTTCCCGACACGATGTACATGAAAGGCGAGAAGCTGTCGGCCAGCTTGAGGGAGATGCTGATCCCTCCCGCTCCCAGAGCAGCGCCGAGGAAAACGCAGCATGTGAGCAGGCTCAAGGTCGAATTGTAGATCCGGAGCTTGAAATAGCGCGCCACGAGGTAGGCCAGGATGTCGCTTTCTGCTCCTACATAAAGACCGACCAGAACCATCGCGAAAGTGACGACCAAGGTTGAGTGAAGACTGGTCGCCAGAAGAAACAGGCCGATCGCAGGAAGGAACATCGATGCGGCTGCGACGTAGGGTGTGGGGAAACGGTCTAGCGCCAGGCCGCAGGCTAGGCGGCCCACGATCGTGCCAAACGCATAAGCTGCGACTACATTGGCCGCTGCCTGCGTGGTCAACCCCTTGCCGACCAGCATCATGTTCATCTGCGAGGAATGCAGTGGCGTGCCCAGCACGCAGAGGAAAAAACCGCCCACGATCAGCCAGAAGATCGGGCTCCTGGCTATGATCGCAAAATCGTCGCGAACCGGGCCGAGTGGCTGGTCGGGCGCCTTCTCGGGAATGTTCCTGTCAGGGCCGGACGGTATGAGCGCCAGGGCAATCAGGCCCGAGACCAGCACGAAGATGCCGAAGCCAATGTAGGAAATACGCCAGCCGAAGTTTTCGATGGCCCAATTCAGGGATGGCATGGCGATCACGGCTATTGCGGCCGGCGTGCAGTTCACCACGGTCAGCGCCAATCCCTGGGCCTGTTCGAAACTTTGCGCGATCAGCCGGGTGTATACCAGCGTGCCGGTCGTGCTGCCCACGACCATCACGGCTGCGGACAGGAATACGAAGAAACCGAAGCTTCCCTGCATCTGGCTATAGCCCAGGAAGCACAATGGCAGCAGGAACGTGCCCAGGCAGGCAACGGGCTTTACTCCCCAGCGGTCAGTCATGCGGCCGACGACCGGCAGGATCGGCAGCGTGCTGAGCATCGTCAGGCCCACCAGCGCGAATTGCGCCCGCGACCAGCCGAACTGGCTGACGACGTGCGGCGCAAAGACGCTGTTGGTATAGGCGATCAGGCCGAGACTGGTTCCGCTACCGATGCTGGCGGCGGCCAGCGGGCGGATGTTGCGGCGAAACTCGCCCAGATAGCTCATGCGCCTCCCCTGCAGTGCCGTTCCCTCACCGTTCCGGCTGCGATCCCAATCAGTATTTCAGGATGACGTCGGCCCCGAAGGTGCGCGCCGGCTGGTAGCTGTTCGTGTAAAGGATCGTTCCGAACTGGAATGGAAACAGTGAATCCCGGTTGTTGGTGAGATTACGCGACCAAACGCCGATTTCCGCTTTGGCATTTCCGAGCGAAATATCGCGCAAGGCGACCCGGGTATTGACGATCCAGCGAGCCGGGCTGCTCTGGTATGGGGCGAATGCCGGGATGTTCGTGGCGACGTCCGGATCGGTGATGGTCCAGGACTTGCCCTGGTAGTTGGCATCGATGCGGAACATCATCGTCGCATCGGCAAACAATGGCTTCGTGACATATTGGGCATTGACGTTTCCGACCCAATCCGAGTTGCCGATGAGGCGATACCTGCTCTGTGTGAGGAGGAAGACCGGATTGATATCCGTCAGCTTGACATTCGAATAGCTCACCTGCCCGCCGATCGTCAGCCCTTCGCCCAACCGCGCCTGCATTTCGACTTCGACGCCCTTGGTATTGCGGGTGGCGCCATCGACGACGACCACACCCAACTCGGGATGGCCAACGGTCGCGCCGCTCTGGGCGAACTGGTTGTGCTTGTAGGTCGCCTGGTAGAGCGCGATATTCAGCCGCAGACGCCGATCCAGCAGTTCGGTCTTCAGGCCCGCTTCGAAGGCCAGCACGGTTTCCGGCGCGAACACCAGCGTTCCGACCGAGCCGCCCGAAAGGAAGCCCGTTGCGACCTTGCCGTAGATCAGCGTGTCGGGCGTCGGCTTGTAGTTGAGGCTTGCCGAGAAGGTAGGCTTGGTTACCGAAAACTGCCCCGGGATCTTTGTGGTGCCGGTGATCGTTCCGGTGATGCGATCGCCGGTCAACACGCCGCCCTGTTCCAGCAAAGTAACCTTCTTGTCATGAGTAACTCGCCCGCCGAGCTGCAGATCGAGCTTCGGCGTCAGGTGGATGTCGGCCTGGGCATAGGCAGCGTAGGAATTCGTTTTCGAGGTCGATACCTGGACATTGCCCATCGGCAGCAGTTGGGGCAGCGGCGTAAACGCTGGATTGGGCGCATAGCCCGGCAAGCCGCTTTCGAGGGCGTCCGCCCAGTAATAGATTGCGCCCACAGTCAGATCGACCGCCCTGGAATTGTAGATCGCCTGGAATTCGGTGCTGAACTGGGAGTTCACGCCATAGGTTTGGCCTTCATAGGCGGCAAAAAACTGTCCCACCTGCGGCTGGAAGAACGCCCGGGTCCCGGCGATGATTGCGGCCTGAGTTGCCGCGTCGAAGGTGAAGAAGGCAGCGCCGAACCGGCTGATCGAGGCAAACCTGGCATAGGCGTCAGCCGCTCCGGAAGTGAATTCCAGGCCGTTGAGGCCGGCGATCGTCGCTGGCGCGAAAACCCGTGACTTGCGGTATGAGGTGATGTTCTTGATGGTCAGGCTGTCGGAAGCCTTCCATTCGGTGGTCAGGTTATGGCCCTGGTTCTTCTGGTAGCTTTCCTGGGTCCACGCATTGTTATAGGCGTCGGGGCGCTGGTTGGCGCTGTTCAGAAACGCGGGACCATAAGCGCCGCCGCCCACAGGTTGCGCCGCCATGACTTGGGCCAACATCGAGCCGACCAGATCCCTGGTGTTCAGCACCGTGACCGTGCGCACGTCGGGCACGCTCCTGGTGTCGCTCCAGTCGAACTTGTAGATCATCGAAAAGTCGCTCGACGGTTCGAACCTGACGGCCGCGAAGACGCTTTCCTGGTTCTTGCCACCCAGCCATTCCGGCGAAGATTGCAGGCCGGTATTGGTGAACGGGCTGGTGCGATCGAACTTGGTTCCGGCACCCAGATTGCGCACGTCGCCACGTCGCTGGTCATGAACATAGGTGACATAGGCGCTGAATGCCCCGATCTGCGGGGTATCGAAGGTGGTGCGGCTGCGGAACTGGCCATAGTTTCCGCCGGTGAACTCCTGACGGAAACCGATCTCGCCCATGGGATTGCGCGTCACGAAGCTGACTGCGCCGGCGGTCGAATTGCGGCCGAACAGGGTCCCCTGCGGTCCGCGCAGCACTTCCACCCGCTCCATGTCGGCAATATCGAAAGTGGAGCCGCGGCTCCCGCCGATGTAGACGCCGTCGAGATAGAGCCCGATCTGACGATCCTGGCTGGCGGCAGAGGCACTGGCCTGGATACCCCGCATGGTCAGATTGGGCGAGCCGTTGCCGCCGGCATTGGCGCGGGCAACCAGGCCCGGGGCAAGACCAGACAGGTCGGTAACATTCCGCACGCGGTTGGTTGCCAACGTATCGCCTGCAATCGCCGTGACCGCGATAGGAACATCCTGTAGCCGCTGTTCCCGGCGCTGGGCCGTAACGACAATATCATTGACGCCACCGGAGGCCTCGGCCTGACCGGCTGCCTGCGCCATGGCCATGTCGCCGCAACCGATTGCCAGCAGCGATACCGCACCCGATAGAATTACGCGGGATGATTTACGCAGGATCGTATTATTTCTGGGCATCGCAGTTCTCCCCTTAATTTAACGTGCGTGAGATAATGTAATTCTCAGTCTATACTTTAATTTGACAACTGCTCTTCCCAATTGGATCGCTCAAGCATCCCATAGGTCGTTTGACCATCCCAAGTGTATTTCGCCCCTCCCTGCTGGAGGGTGAATCCAGGCATCTCGGCCAGGCCGACCTTGAATGTGTTGAAAAGGCTGACGCCTTCGATCCGGGCGATGCCCAGTTCATATTCCATTTCGACCGTGACGTCCTCGCCACTCGCCACCAACTTGTCGATATGCGGGATCAGCCGCCCCCGCGCGGGATACATCACTCCGCCCTTATAGACGTAGCCATCATTGTAAGTGGTCCCGTCAGCGCGCGGCGGATAGGCACAGAGGGCGAAGGCGCGGCCATCGGGAAACAGCGCCGCCTGCCAGCAATGACCGCGAAATGCTCCCAGCGGGCGCACGCTCTGGCGGTGGATGCGATTGCCGACTCCGCGGAACTGGCGCTGCTGGCCATCGATGGTCAGGGTGCCTTCGGCGTGGCAGGTATGCTCCACACGCCAGCCGTAGCCCATCAGGCCAGCATCGATACGTTCCGCCTCGGTCATGTGCTCGAGGCGTTCGGGCCGGAGGTCCTGGGTCCAGCCCGGCGTGGCCATGGTCAGTTCGACGTCGAGGCTCAGGCCGGTGTGGCGCTGCGGGTCGATCGTCGCCTGCGTGGACGTATCGACCGGACTGCCCTCGTAGCGAACACGCCATTTCCTGAACGGTTCGATGCATTCGAACGCGAGCCCCGCGGTGCCGAGGATGGATGCCTTGCCATCTGCGCCAAAGGGGGGATGGGTGCTGCCTTCGTTCGTGCCGTCGACCAGCGCGCGACCGTCAGGCTGGACGAAATTCATCTGGAACCCGTGGTGGTCCCAGGCCTTGCCGATCGCTTCGATGCCGATCCGCGGAAATCCGAATTCGCCGTTTTCCTCGTAGAGCCAGATGGAGGCGCTTTCGCGCATTTCCGGATCCTCGGGCCGTTCCGGCAGCATGTAATCCAACTCGGGCTCAAGCCCGCCAGTCCAGTCGCTGTCGGTCATTACAATATCTCCCGATTGCTGTTTTTCTTCAGTAAATCATGAATTATCCGGAACAGGTAATGGAAATAATTTTGTAACCGAGGGAGTGGCGCCCCGCTCCCCATGCCCTCAGGTCACCGTCAGCTTTCCCAGACCAGCGGCAGCGAGACGGGTCCGATGATGCCGGAGCAGAAGGAATCGATGGCTGCGCCCGGGGCAACAGAGAATGGGGGGAGGATGGCTAGCGCCTCTTCCATCGCGATGCGCATTTCGCGCTTCGCCAGGTGCATGCCGATGCACAGGTGCGGACCATATCCGAAGCTGACGTGGCGTGGCTTGCGCGCGAAATCCACCACCTCGGGCCGGGGAAACGCTTCCGGGTCGTTGGCGGCCAGGTGGGTCGGCATGATCACCAGATCCCACGCCTTCATCTCGACATCGCCAATCCGGGTGTCCTTCTTGCACAGCCGCATGGTGGTAACAGCCGCGTAGGCTCGCATCATCTCGTCGATGGCGTCTCCGATCGCATCCGGGTTGGCGCGAAGATAGTCCTGATCCTGCGGATTCTCGGCGAGATGGCGGAAGTGGTTCGACATGTTGGTCGAAACCGTATCGAGGCCGCCGACGAAGAGATTGAAGCAGAACCCCATGAGTTCGTCGTCGGTCAGCTTGCGGCCATCGATCTCGCTCTCGACCGCCAGCGAGATCAGGTCATTTCGCGGGTTCTCCCGCCGGTCGGCGCATTGCTGCGCGAGGTAAGCCGTGATCTTGCGCAGGGCATCCGACACCGGTTCCTGCGTGGAGGATCGCAGGATGGCATGTTCCCATTCGAGAAAAGTCGCCATGTCTTCCTGCGGCATACCCATCAGTTCGAGGAACACCCGGATCGGGAATTCGAAAGCGAAGTCGGTGACGAAATCGCACTCGCCAAGCGGACGCAATTCAAGCAGCCGCGAGCGCGCGAACTGGCGGATATGGTCTTCCAGCTTGGCGATGTTCTTGGGCGCGAACATCGGGTTTAGCAGCATGCGATAGCGCGAATGGAGCGGCGGATCGGCCTCGTGCGGAATCGAAAACCATTCCTGCCCGATCATCTGGGCGAACTGGGACGTGCCGCGCACGGTGAAATGATCGGTATCCTGATAGATCTGCTGCAATTCTTCCTGCGTTCGCGGCACCCACGCACCCGGAAGCATCGGATGCACGTCCTCCGCCCAGAAGATTGGCGGATAGGTGTGGATTTCAGGGATCATGGTTCGCGGCAGTACCGGCACCGTGGCGCCGCGCAGCTTGAACGGATAGGGCCGGACCAGCGAGGCCGGAACATGATCCGGGCGTTTCATCACCCAGCCTTGGGCAGGCGCTTCGGTTGTTTCCGTCATTTCAGTCTTCCTGCTTTCTGCTCTCTTCGCGCATCGCGCCGCCGATGCATGTCCTATCGCGCCTCGAAGGCATCGTTATAAAACTGGAACTGGATTCTGACCGCGTCGAGATCGATGCCGAGTGACGCAAAGTCGACCTCTTGCTTGGGCTCACGCTCGCTCGCGCTCTGTTCGATCCATGCCTTCATGCGGGCGCGGGCAACATCGGAAAAGTGCTCGCCCAGGAACGTGTAGAGCCGTTCAATCACCGCCAGCGGCGTCGATTGCATTTCCATGAAGCCGATGTCGAAGAACCGCGAGTCCGATCCCGCTTTCCTGAATTCCATCACGCGGTGCAGGCCGAGTTCGGTCCATTCGAGATTCATCCCGCGAATCCAGTCCACGTCGAGGGTGTCCGTGTACGGGCGGGAGAGTTCGCAGTAGAGATCGATGACCGAAGGCAGCACGCGGCTGACGTCGCGGTGCGTCATCCAGTAACACGCATCGGGGAACGTGGCGTCGAGCGCATCGATGAACAGCATGTGGGCCGGATTTTTCAGCCGCCACCGCTTCGGCGGGCAGTGCCACTGGAGCAGTTTGAGCACCCGCTTTACATAGGCGTATGTCGGGGCAATATCGGCTTCGTTATTGAGCCAGTCCACGTAGGACGGGATCCTGACCATCGCCTGGAACAGTTGCGACTTGAAATCGTAAGCCATGTAATGCTGGCATTCGGTGGGCGCGGTGGCCGATATCGGAAGCATCGTCCTGAAACGAGGCGAAAGCGCATCCATCTGCGCATTGCGGACCTTTTGCGCCTCGATCCGGGGATCGGTATGTTCCGTGGCGGTTTCGGGCGGCGGGCATGGACTGGACGATTCCCACGCGCGAATGCTGCGAGTTGCGGGATCTTCTGCCAGCAGGCAGGCCAGTGCTGTCGACCCGGTGCGCGGCAAGCCCAGCCCGATCAGCGGCTGGACAATCTGCTCGTCGTCGATTTCCGGATGCAGGCCGTACCAGCGCTCGACCTCGAGGCGGCAGGCAAGCAGATCGACGATCTGATATTCGACCAGCGCTTCGCCTTGCTGGTTGAGACGGGCCTCTCGTTCGATGGCCGAAACCAGGCGTTCGAGCCCCTCGCGGAAGCCCGGATCGCCAAAGTCGTCATGGCGGGCCGTATCGCTGGCTCTCGAAAGCAGGTTTCCGACCGTCAGCATTGCGAATCGCATCCTCCCCGGGTGCGTGTGCAGAATGCATGACTTATGAGAGTCAGTCTATCATTATTACAAGCGTATCGGTGTCGGCATTCAAGCGGAGGCGCCCAAGGTACTCCCGGAGAGGACGGGAACGAACACTAGCCGATCGATCAGTTCCGACATCTGCGAAGTTGTCAGGGATTGCCCGCGATGCAACCACCAGCCCACCAGCGTCAGGATCGTCGTAACCATGTAGACAGGTCCCAGGCTGTGCGGCAGCCAGATCTCGTCGGCGATGCCGGAAGCCCCGGAACTGTCCACGGCATGCTTCAGAATGTCATCGAACACCGCGCTCTTTGCACCGTGAGAAAGCAGGGCGGTGCAAACCGACCGGTTTTCTTCGAGAAATTCGCAAAGCGAAAGTGCGGCGAGCCGGCTGTCGGCTGCGACCACCTCAGGGGTGATTTTCCGGGCCATTTGATTGGTGAAATCCCGCGCGAGCTCGGCCAGCAAGGCATTCTTGTCTTTATAATGCCGGTAGAAAGTCGCTTGGGATACCCCCGCGCGACTGACCAGATCTGTAACAGTGATGTCTTCGAATGGTGCGGATTGGGCCAGGTCGAGCATGGCTGATCGCAATGCGGCACGGGTGCGCACCTGCCGCACATCGAGCGGCCTCATCATTGTCGTGTCGTCCATCACAGCCATGGCTCCTTCGGCCTACCACAGTCGTCTTGGGTTGATAAGCCAAGCCATCCGCGCCTACCTCTCGGTGCATGGCTGGGCGGCCAATTGCGAAGATATGGCATCATAATAATGATTGATTGACTCTCATTATGATGAGAGTCAATCTTGGCGATTGAACACATTGCCATGCATTGCGGGAGGATTGGGTGGAAAATACTTCGGAGAACCCACCGGCCCGGCCAGGGGCAATCCTGCCAAAGAGCATCAGCGAAGCGGCCCGCGCCAACCTGGCCACAATGATGTCGCTGGATATGCCCGCAGCCCCGCCGCCGCAGAGCGTTGAAGAGTGGGAGCAGCGGATTGCCTTTAGCGACGGCATGCTATTGTCGATCCTTCCACCCTCCGATCCGGAAACCCGTATCGAGGCCGTTTCGCTTGGCGGTGTCCCAAGTTTTGACGTTACCCCCAAGGCGCTCAACACCGACAAGGTATGCCTCTATTTTCACGGGGGCGCGCTGATCATGGGGGGCGGAGACGTCTGCCGGGCGATGACGACCTCGTTTGCGCAAGGGGCCCGGATGCGGACGATCGGTGTCGATCATCGCATGCCGCCCCGGTTTCCGTTCCCGATTCCGCTGGATGACTGCGTCGCCGCCTACACTGCCTTGCTGAAAGACCACGCACCCGAAGACATTGTCGTTGCGGGGGTTTCGGCGGGTGGAAATCTAGCTCCCGCCACAATCTTGCGCATTCGCGACCATGGGTTGCCGATGCCGGCCGCCGCCGTGTTGCTGAGCCCGGAAGCGGATCTGACCGAATCCGGAGACAGCTTTGAAACCGTGATGGGCATCGATCCGGTGCTGACATCCCGACTGACCGACACCATCGCGCTCTATGCGGCGGGGCACGATCTTTCCGACCCGCTGATATCGCCGCTTTTTGGAGATTTCTCGACCGGATTTCCGCGGACATTCCTGCAATGCGGGACGCGCGATCTGTTCCTTTCGAACACCATACGGTTCCATCGCGCCTTGCGACAGGCAGACGTGCCTGCCGAACTGCATGTCTTCGAGGCAATGCCTCACGGAGGCTTCGGCTCGATGCTCGAAGGTGGGCTGGGACAGTGTCCCGAGGATCGGGAAGTCTACGCCGAACTGCGGCGCTTCCTCTCCTCTCGCGCATGAAGGCGGCGATATCGCATTTCTCGACATCACCCAGGTCTACGACGATCTGCCCGCGGACATGCGCGAGCGGATTGCAGACCTCGAGATCGTTTTCGATCCGCTGACGCGAGATCCGCTGCTACCCTGTGGCGATATCAAGGTTACGGGCCGTATCGAGCGCGGCGACGGCGATATCCTGATCAAGCATTCGCGGGAGAAAAAGCAGGCCCCGATCGCCCAAAAACTTGTCGATGCGCATCCCGTCACCGGAGCGCCGATCATCAATCTCACCGCCATGTTCGGTCCGGCAATCCTCGGAATGGACCGGGCTGAAAGCAACGCGCTGCTGAGTGGCCTCCTGACCTTCGCCGAGCAGCCGCGCTATGTGTAAAGGCGCATGTGGCGCGCCATCGACCAAGAAGGTGAGGCGCTGGAAAGCCACGTCACCAAAAAGCGGGGCGCACCTGCGACTTTGCGGTTCGTCACTGATGGCCTGAAGCTTCGCTGTCCTGGCGGTAGCTATTTCACGCGAAGAAGAGCTCGCATCAGACTGATACCTCCTTTCTCATTGGACGGACAGCTTCCCACCATCAAATCGATCAGGTCCGCTTTGACATCGATGAGAAGGCAATGAAGCCGCGGTACCATCCTCCTTCATCATCTTTGCGACCTTTCGTTTTCTGATCGCAAAATCAGGCCGGCAGGCGTTCCTCGCTTTACCGGCATCTTGCCGCGCCATAGGCTCAGGCCCCGTAAAAACGTACGAATTGCGGAGAGAAAAGTGCCCCAAGGGAGCCCGGCAAGCGGTGGAAACGGAGCTGTGGTGCGGCTCGATCACGTTCCGGTTTCCGACTATTCGGAGGAATTCCACAAGCTTGAGGTGGAGAGGATCTGGCCCCGGACCTGGCAGGTCGCCTGCCGGGAGCAGGAGCTTCGCGAAGTCGGCGATTACGTGAACTACGAGATCGGCAACGAATCCATCCTCGTCGTGCGAAGCGCGCCCGACAAGATCCGGGCCTTCTACAACGTCTGCCCCCACCGCGGGCGCCGGTTGCGCGATGACGAGCGCGGTAATCACGGCATGATCTTCTGCGGTTATCACGCCTGGACCTTCGACCTGGACGGCAAGCCGACGACCATTCCGGGACGCGAGGACTGGCAGAACTGCCCGGCATTCGACGACAAGGACCTCGCGCTCCAGCGGGTCGCCTGCGACACCTGGGGCGGGTGGGTCTGGATCAATATGGATCCGGAATGCCAGACCCTGCTGGAATACCTGGGGCCCATCGACGACCGGCTCGGCCGGTACGAGTGGGAACACGCGCGCATCCGATCGCACCAGACGATCATCTTCCCGGTCAACTGGAAGGTGGCGATTGAGGCGTTTGTCGAGCCCTACCATGTCGTTGCCACCCATCCGCAACTGCTGCGCTGGGGCCATGGCAAGGCAACGCCGACGGAGGAATACCTCAAGCCGGAATTCATCCACGCGGGCCACTATGGGGGCCGGCGCTACGAGTTCAACGAGGAAGCCGAGTTCCAGGACGTTCGCGAATACCTCTACACCTCCGCCTACAATACCTATCACACGCTGCACGGCCTCTATCATGAGGAAGGCCTGCGTGCGGCGGAACGGGTGCGCGACGAGGGGCCGGAGGGCATGACCCTGCAGGAAGCCTCGGCCCTGCTCTCGAAGTTCCGCCGCGAGGAAATCATCGCCAAGGGGGCGAAGTACCCCGAAGGCGTCACGCCGCACGATTCCAGCATCATCGAATGGCTGCTATTCCCCAATTCCAGCGTGCTCACGACAGTGGAGGGCGCTTTCTGGTACCGGGCCCGACCGAACGGCGACGATCCGAACAGCTGCATCTTCCAGATCATCGTGCTCGGCCGCTACGCGCCGGGCAAGGAACCGGACTTCGAGTACGAATTCTACCCGACGCTGGAATCCTTCAAGGGCAGGAATCCCATTCTCGAACAGGACTTTTCGAACCTGGTGGCGGTGCAGAAAGGGCTGAAGTCGCGCGCCTTCAAGGCGGCGCGGCCCAACCCCGCGCAGGAAAGCCAGGTCGGCAACTTCCACCGCGTGCTGCACAAGTACGTTTACGGGAACGACGATTTCGCAAGGCCCTGATCGGCTGGCGGGGAGACAATACGATGTCCGATGCAATGGTTGCGGGAAAGCCGGCTGAAGCGGTCCGGAGGGACTATGTGCCGGCGGCGGATTACTCGCCGGAGTTCCACCGGCAGGAAATGGAACTGCTCTGGCCGCGCGTCTGGCAGCCTGCCTGCCGGCTCGAGGAAATTCCCGAGGTTGGCGACTACGTGAACTACGAGATCGGCAACGAATCCATGCTGGTCGTGCGCAGCGCGCCCGATACCGTTCGCGCCTTCCATAACGTCTGCCCCCATCGCGGGCGGCGGCTGCGCGACGACGAGCGCGGCAACCTCAGCGCCATCTTCTGCGGCTATCACGCCTGGACCTTCGATCTCGAAGGCAGGCCCAGTTCGATCCCGGCGCGCGAGGACTGGAATGGCTGCCCCGGCATGTCCGACGAGGAGCTTTCCCTTCAACGCGTGAAAGCGGAAAGCTGGGCTGGCTGGGTGTGGATCAACATGGACCCGGCCAGCGAGTCCCTGCATGAATTCCTGCAATATATCCCTGCAAAGCTCGATGCCTTCCAGTGGGAGGATTGCCGGATCCGCTGGTACAAGACGCTGATCTTTCCGATCAACTGGAAGGTCGCGCTGGAGGCCTTCGTCGAAGGATACCATTCGATCGGCACCCACCCGCAGCTGATGCGCTTCGGAGACATGTACCTTCCCGGCTTTCCGGAGGACCTGGAGGGCGCGGGTCGGCGACACGGATCGCACCTTGGGCACCAGCATTACGAATACGGCCCCGACAAGCAGTACCCGACCCCGCGTGACTGGCTGATCGGCCAGCTCAGCGAAGTCCACCAGACGCTGCACGGCATCGTCCACGACGACGGCGCACGTGCGATCGAGCGGCTGAAGACCGCCGTCCCGGATTCAGCGACGCTGATGGAAGCCGCCGAGGTCTATACCGAACTCCTGAAGGAAGAGATGGCGAAGTCTGGCGTGGCCTATCCGCCGGGGCTCACCGGGGAGCACATGCTCAGCACCGAGTGGCAGATCTTCCCCAACACCAGCATCCTCCCCTCGCCCGAAGGCGCCTTCTGGTATCGCGCCCGGCCCAACGGGGACAATCCGGATTCCTGCGTCTTCGACGTCATGAGCCTCGGCCGCTTCGCGCCGGGCAAGGAACCGGCCTGGACGCACGAGGTGTTCGAGGACCTGGCCGACTTCAAGGGACAGAACCCGATCCTCGAGCAGGACTTCTCGAACATGCTGGCCGTTCACAAGGGCATGCGCTCGCGCGGCTTCAAGGGAGCGCGGCCGAGCCCCTTCCAGGAAAGCAACGTCTACAACATCCACCGGGTGCTGCACGGCTTCATGTTCGGCGGCGATTACTGAAACGGGCCGGGGAGAGGGACTTGCCGGAACAGCAACACAAGCGCGTCGCCTGGGTCACGGGCGGATCGGCCGGCATCGGCCTCGCCATCGCCCGCGCCCTGGCTGAGGACGGCTATCACGTGGTCATCTCGGCCAGGAATGCCGAACCGCTGGAGCGTGCTTGCGCCCAGCTTGCGGGCGCGGGTGGCAGTGTCGAGGCGGCTGTTGCCGATGTCACCGACCGGGACCGGGTCAACGCCGTGGTCGCCGACATCCTCGCCCGCCACGGCCGCATCGACGTGCTGGTCAACAATGCCGGGTTCAATTCGCAAAAGCGCGAGTGGGGCGACCTGATCCCGGAAGAGTTCGACGCGGTGATCGCCTCCAACATCACCGGCACGTTCAACGCGACCCATGCCGTGCTGCCGGCGATGCGCGCGCAGAAGGACGGGCTGGTCATCAACATTTCGTCGGGCGCGGGCAAGCAGGTCGGTGTCGGCGCGGGCCTTGCCTATACCATCGCCAAGCACGGCTCGCACATCATGGCCAAGCTGCTCAACCAGTCCGAGCTGAAGAACGGCATCCGCGCTTGCGTGATCGCGCCGGGCTTCGTCCTGACCCGGGCGCACGACTGGCGGCCGGAAGAGGTCCGCGCCTACATGATGGACCCGGCGGTGGTGGCCCGCGCCGTGCGCTTCGCCATCGACAGCCCGCCCAATACCGCAACTTTCGAAATCGAACTCGGCTGGTCGCCGGTCTGACCGTGCATCCGGAAAATCGGGAGATTCCATGAACACGTCCGAAGCGCTCGCGGCCGGCCTTGCCCGCCACGGCATCACGCTCACCTTCAGCCAGTGCTTTCCGGTGCGCACGCAGCACGTCGCGCCGAAGTATGGCCTTCGCCAGATCGGTTTTCGCACCGAGAACGCCGGCGGCTACATGGCGGATGGCTATGCCCGCATTTCCGGGCAGATCAGCGTCCTTGCCGGCCAGAGCGGCCCTGCGGCGACGTTGCTGGTTCCGCCGCTGTGCGAGGCGCTGAAGTCCTCGATCCCGATCCTGGCCCTGGTCGAGGAATCTGCGGCGGCCGACAACGACAAGAACGCCTTCCAGGAATTCGACCACTTCGCCCTGTTTTCCGGCTGCTCGAAGTGGACGCGGCGGGTCACCCATCCAGAGCGGCTGGACGACTATCTCGACATGGCCATCGTCGAGGCGACGACCGGCAGACCCGGGCCGGTGGTCCTCATCCTGCCGTCCGACTTCATGGGCATGGACGCGGCGCCCTCCGCGCACCGCACGGTCAAGCTGGGCAATTTCCCTCTCGACCGGGTGCAGCCCACGCGCGACCGGTTGGTCGAGGCGGCAACTCTTCTGAAGCAGGCGGAACGGCCGTTGATCGTTGCGGGCGGCGGCGTCTTCCTGTCGGGCGCGGCGGCGGAAGTCGCGGCGCTGGCCGAACTGGGCGCGATACCCGTGGCCACGACCAACCACGGCAAGGGCACGCTCGACGAGCGGCATCCGCTGGCCCTGGGCGTCTTCGGCAACTGCATGGGGCATGGATCGCGGGCCATGGGCCTCAGCCAGTACGCGGCAGATGCCGACCTGGTGATTTTCATCGGCTCCCGCACCGCCAGCAACGGCACCGCCAACTGGAGCCTGTTCCCGCGCAGCGCCCGGTTCATCCACCTCGACATTGACGGGCTGGAAGTCGGCCGCAACTACGAGGCCTTCCGCCTTGTCGGCGATGCCAAGGCGACGCTGGCCGCACTGTTGGCCGAATTGTCGGAGGCGGACTTTCCTGGCCGAGCCGCGCGCCTGGAACGCATCGCCGCCGACACGGCCGCCGCCAGGGCGGCGAGCGAAGCGGTGCTCGACGAGATCGGCGCGGGCCGTCAGGGAGCGGTCAGGCCCGAGCACCTGATGCGCGTGCTTAACCCGTTGCTTCGCCCGCAGGACATTGTCTGCGCCGACGCCAGCTATTCGACCAACTGGGTCTCCTCGTTCCTCGAGGCCAAGGCCCACGGTGCGCGCTTCCTCACGCCGCGGGGCCTTGCCGGCCTTGGCTGGGGCATGCCCATGGCCATGGGCGCCAAGCTGGCCCGGCCGGAAGCCAATGTCTTCGCGCTGGTCGGCGATGGCGGCTTTGCCCACTGCTGGTCGGAACTGGAGACGGCCCGGCGGCTGAACATTCCGGTCATCACCATCGTGCTCAACAACCAGATCCTGGCCTACCAGCAGCACGGCGAGGAATGGTTCAGCTACCATCACTCCGATGCGTCCGACCTTGGCCCGGTGGATCACGCCGCGATTGCGCGGGCCTGCGATTGCTTCGGCGAGCGGATCACTTCGCCCGAGCAGTTCGCCCCCGCGCTCGACCGCGCCCTGGCCTCCGGCCTGCCGGCGGTGCTCGATGTCGTCACCGACGACGACGCGCGGCCGCCGCTCACCCATTACCTGTCACGCCCGCCGAAGATGGGCTGAGGAGCACGCATGCGCGATTACCTGAAGTTCCATATCGACGGCCGCTGGGTCGATCCGGTCGAGCCGCTCACGCTCGACGTCGAGAATCCGGCGACGGAAGGCGTCTGCGGCCGCATCTCGCTGGGATCGCAGGCCGACGTGGACAAGGCCGTTGCCGCCGCCCGGCGGGCCTTCGGCTCGTGGTCGCGTTCCACTCGGGAGGAGCGGCTGGACCTGATGGGGGCGATTGCCGCCGAATATGAAAAGCGCGCTGGCGACCTCGCCGATGCCGTGACCGAGGAAATGGGCGCGCCGGCGTTCCTCGCCCAGCACGCGCAGGTGCCGCTGGGCAGCACCCACCTCAAGATCGCGATCGAGGTGCTCAAGTCCTTCCCTTTCGAGGAGCAGCGCGGAGCCACGCTGATCCGCCGCGAGCCGATCGGCGTTTGCGGCCTGATCACGCCCTGGAACTGGCCGCTGAACCAGATCGCGGTCAAGGTGTTCCCGGCTCTGGCGACGGGCTGCACCATGGTGCTCAAGCCGTCCGAGATCGCGCCGTTCACCGGCTACATCTTTGCCGAGATCATGGCGGCGGCGGGCGTTCCGGCCGGGGTGTTCAACCTCGTCAACGGCGACGGGCCGGGCGTGGGGGCGGCTCTGTCCGGGCATCCGGACGTCGATCTCGTCTCTGTCACCGGATCGACCCGGGCGGGAGTCGAAATCGCCCGCAATGCGGCGTCGACCGTCAAGCGCGTCTGCCAGGAACTCGGCGGCAAGAGCGCCAACATCATCCTCGATGACGAGGCTCTGGCCGACCATGTCGCCGGGGGTGTCGCGGCGGTCATGGGCAACAGCGGCCAGACCTGCGCCGCACCCACCCGCATGCTGGTGCCCGCGTCGCGCATGAACGATGCGATCGATGCGGCGAGGGCGGCGGCGGCGGAAGTGACGGTCGGCGATCCCGCCGGCAATTTCCGCATGGGTCCGCTATCGTCGCGCGCGCAGTTCGAAAAGGTGCAGGCGCTGATCGAGCGGGGCATCGCCGAGGGCGCTACCCTGGTCTGCGGCGGACCGGGCCGGCCCGAGGGGCTGGAGCGTGGCTATTATGCCCGCCCCACGGTCTTTGCCGAAGTGAGCAACGAAATGACCATCGCCCGCCAGGAGATCTTCGGGCCGGTGCTTTCGATCCTCGGTTATGAAAGCGTTGAACAGGCCGTGGCCATCGCAAACGACAGCGAGTACGGCCTGTCCGCCTATGTTCACGGGCAGGACAGGCGGCTGGCCCGCGACATCGCGGCACAATTGCGCGCCGGCCAGGTCTCGATCAACGACGCCTCGGACATGACCGCGCCGTTCGGCGGCTACAAGCGCAGTGGCAACGGCCGGGAATGGGGCGAGTGGGGCTTCCACGACTACGTGGAAATCAAGGCGGTGCTCGGTTACACCGATTAAGGCGTCAGGCCCGCCGGGCGCGGCCGGTTTCCCTCCGGAAATCGGTTGGCGACTTGCCCGTCATGCGGCGAAAAGCCGTTGAGAAGTAGGCGGGGCTGCGGAAGCCAAGCTGGCTGGCGATTTCCTTGAGATTGAGCTGGCTGCCTCCCAGCATCGACTTGGCCATCTGCAGCCTTTCCTCGGCCACATACTTGTGGATCGGCCAGCCGGTCGACTTCTTGAAGCTGCGCATCAGGTGGCTTTGGCTGATGCTGCAGATCCGGGCGAGCTCCTCGATGCTCGGGTAGCCACGTTCGAGGGAGTGCTCGATGCGTTCCCGGATCCGCCGAAGCTGCCACGGCGCAAGCCCCTGGCAGCGGCTCGGCCTGTTCATTTGTTCGAGTTGGTGCCCGTAACGCGCCATCTGCACCAGGATCATGTTGCATACGGATTCGACCAGCAGGTCGCTGGCGAACCCGGGTTGCACCAGTTCGGCGTAAAGTTCCTGCATCAGGACTTCGAGCCTCCGCTCCTTGATCTCGACAAGGGCCTGCCTGTGTTCCATCCACAACCGCTCGTTGATGCCGGTGACGGCCTCGAAATTCCGCTTCTCGAAGTCGCAGTTGAGCACCCGGAGAGGCTGGTTGACCGGATGGAGCTTTACGGAGCAGTTGGGCGGGAGGAAGGCCACGGAGCGCACCCGCGGAAAGGCTTCGGCCACATCGATGTTCTCGATCCGCAGCGGCGAGTGGTTGTCGGACAGTCTCTGGCATATGCTGTAGCCCAGTTCGTGGGGCTCGATTTCACGAACGCCGTCCCACGTCATCGTAGCGAGATGAACGCTCACGTTGGGCAGGCTCACTACTCTCTCGATCACGTGTTCCATGGACCGACGTGCCCTTTGCCGCTTATGCTCCCATTAACCCTTCCGGCGCTCGTCATGGCTTCGGCCGGACCGTCATTCTCACCGGCAAGTGCTTGAAGCCACCGGTCGGCACGCCAAAAACCCTTTCGGGTTGCCCGACGAATTCGATCTCCTCGACGCGATCGAGGAATTGTTCGAACATCACCTTCAGCTCCAGGCGGGCGAGATGCATTCCCAGGCACAGGTGCGGCCCCGTGCCGAAGGCCAGGTGGCGGTTGGGGGAGCGCTCGATATCGAAGCGGTCCGGATTATCGAAGGCCGCGGCATCCCGGTTGGCGGAAGGATAGAACATCACCATGATGTCGCCCGCCTTGATCTGCTTGCCGCGGATCTCGATGTCGCGGTTGGGCGTGCGGCAGAAATGGATCGCGGGCGAAATGTAGCGCAGCAGCTCCTCGATCGCCGCGGGCAGCAGCTCGGGCCTGGCCCGCAGCTTCGCGAGCTGGTCAGGGTGCTCCAGCAAGGTCTTTACTCCCAGGCCGAAGGTGCTTTGCGTCGTCTCGTGCCCGGCGGTGAGCAGGATGAGCACCCAGGATATGAGTTCGATCTGCCCCATCGGCTGCCCATCGATCTGGGCATTGACCAGCGCGGTCGGGAAATCGTCGCGCGGGTTGGCCTTGCGGTCTTCGAGGATGCCGGCGCAGACCTGAAACAGCTGCATCGATGCCTGCCCGGTCGTCTGGGAGACGGTCTGGTCGCCGCGCACCCGCGGATCGTTGGCGTTGATAATGGTGTCGGTAAACTTGACTATGTCCGGCCAGCTTTCGCGGGGAGCCCCCAGGAAGGCGGAAATGGTGGCGGTAGGCACCAGGTTGGCGACGTCATGCTGCAGGTCGATGATCTCGCCATTGCGCTTCATCGCGCCGTCGAAGGCTTCGGTGACGATCTCTTCCGCATAGGCCCGGACCCATTCGATATTGCGCGGCATGAAGAACGACTTGGCGAAGGCGCGATGGGCCGTGTGCTCGGGCGGATCCATGGTGACGACCATGTTCATGCCGTTCTGCGCCTCGACGTCGATCGTCGACTTCGGCTTGTTCCTGAAGACCTCCGTATTGCGCTCGATCTCGACGATGTCCTCGTAGCGCGTGACCGCCCAGAAGGAATCGCGGCCCTCGCGCTCTACGAAATGGATCGGGTCATCCCGGCGCAGCTTTTCCCACGTCTGCCAGGGATAGCCCTTTTCGTGATAGGCCGCCGGATCCAGCAGATCCAATTCCTCCTGACGTGTGATTGCCATTCGCTACTGCCTCGTTGTCGGCGGCAGATCCCGGTCCGGCCGGAGCCGGACGCTGCCTCTCTCCAGGCGGACAATGCGCGGCTCACGACTGGCCGGTCAACCGCGCCTGCTTTCACTTTCTTGCCCTCTATCTAGAAAAAAGGCGCGAATTTCCGTCGCCGGCCTGCCGGGACTTGTGTGTTCCGATCGTGCCAACCTAACCTTGCTGCAGTTCCGCGATGACGGCCGCCTGACAAGCAAGGGGACAGGATTTGAAACTCGGTGCGATCTTTCCGCACGACAACATCGAGCCCGATGTCGGCGCGATCCGGGCCTATGCTGTTGCGGTGGAGGAGATGGGGTTCAACCACATCATGTGCTACGATCACGTGATCGGAGCCAATGCCGCCAGCCGGCCGGGCTGGACGGGATATGACCTCGATTCCCCGTTCTACGAGCCGATTTCGCTGCTCTCGTACATCGCCGGGGTGGCGCCCGATCTCGGCCTTTGCACCGGTGTCATGATCCTCTCGCAGCGCCAGACCGTCCTGGTCGCCAAGCAGGCGGCTACCCTGGATATCCTGACGCGCGGAAAGTTCAGGTTGGGTGTGGGGACCGGCTGGAACGAAGTCGAGTACGAAGCGCTGGGCATGGATTTCAAGCGGCGCGGCAAGTTCCTCGACGAGCAGATCGAGGTCCTGCGCCGGCTCTGGACCGAGCGGGCCGTCACCATCGATACCCCCTTCCACAAGATTACCGATGCCGGGCTCTGGCCGCTGCCGACCCAGCAGCCGATCCCGCTGTGGCTGGGCGGCGGCGGGGTGCATCCCTACAAGGGCTGGGCCCATGTCGACCGGGTGCTGAAGCGAATTGCCGAGAGGGGCGACGGCTGGATGCCGACCTTCGATCCGGACGATACCGGCGCCGAACTGGTCGAGCGCATGCGCGGCTATTGCCGGGACTGCGGCCGCGATCCTGCAACGGTTCCGATCGAGGCGCTGCTGCTGCCCTCGATGCATGCAGACTGGCCGGCCCACGTCCAGGCCTGGGAAAAGCTGGGCGCGGTGCGGATGGTCACCAATGTGGCCGGCCCTGGGGTGTCCGGGGTCGATGGCAACATCAGGCGGCTCGACGAGATCCGCCAATCGCTGAAATCGGCCGGCATGTGGACCGCCCGGGACGACGCGGCATGAGCGCGCCCGCCCCGGCCGCTGTGGCCGCCGACCAGGCCAAGAGCGGCAAGGTCGTCGCCTGGATCGAGGCGAACGTCGGCGGCAAGGTGGAGCGCTGCGAGGCGCAGCCGCGCTGGCGCGGGGGCTGGTGGGTCGACGTGCGGCGCGACGGGAAGCTGCTCAACCTCTACGTCCGCGAGGAACGCAACGAGCCCTTCCCGCCCTGGCCGCTGGAGCACGAGGCTGGCACCCTGCAGATCCTCGAACGCCACGGCGTGCCGGTTCCGCACATCTACGGCATCATCGACGACCCCCATGCCACGGTGATGGACAACATCCCCGGTGATTTCGATTTCGCCAATGTTGCCGAAGCCGAGAAGATCGCCATCCTGGAAGACTTCGCCGAAGCGGTCGCCCGCCAGCATGCGATCCCCCCGGAGGAACTGGCGGCCCAGGGCGTTATGGCCATGCCGCAGAGCGCCGAGGATATTTCGCTCGGCTGCTTCAAGACCTGCGAGGCGATGTATCTCGCCACCAAGAAGCTGCCGGAGCCGCGCATGGAATTCCTGCGCCAGTGGATCTACCGCAACGTGCCACGGCACCGCAGCAAGGTCTCGATCCTGTCGGTCGATTCCGGCCAGTTCCTGTTCAAGGACGGCAAGGTCACCGGGCTCTACGATTTCGAATATGCCTGCCTTGGCGACCCGATGATCGACATCGCCTTCATCCCGCTGCGGCTGGCAATGTACAATGTCGGTGACACCACGCCCTTCCTGCGGCGCTATGCCGAGCTTACCGGTGAAACCTACGAGCATCACACCCTCACCTTCCACGCGGTATGGTGGGGCCTGTGCACACCCTTCATCCTCACCGGCGGGATGCATACGCCAAGGCCCGAAGCCACCTATTTCGAATATATCGGCTGGTACCTGGGATCGGTCGCCTCGCAGTTCGCCCTGCTCGCCGACCTCAAGGGGCTGGACCTCTCCTTCGACTACACCCCGCCGCCGGCGAAGCCCTCACGCTGGGCGAAGATGCTCGACGTCATGTCGATGCGCCTGCCGCCGCAGGTTGCGGACGAGCCCTATGCGGTCACCGAGGAACGCAACTTCCTCGAATTGGTCCGGCGGATGGACGCGCATCCCGACATCGAGGCGGAATACCTGCAGGATGTCGCGCGGCTGATCGGCAAGCGGGTGGGTGACTGGCGCGAGGCCGATGCCGAACTCGAGAAATTCGTGCTGTCGGCAGGGCCCGAGCACGACGACACTCTTATCGCGCTGTTCCACCGCTGGAGCGTGGCGCAACTGCGAACCCTGTTCAACGGCCTGGCGCCGACGCCGATGTTCGATGCCAGCTGGCCCAAGTTCTCCCGGCTGCTCGCCGGCCTGTGACCACCACTTCCTGCAAGAGAGACTTTCGATGAACGAAGCAACGGCAATCCTCGGCGAGGCGGCAGAAGGCCCCGGCGTTCTCCACGTCCATGCACCGGGCGAAGAGGGCTGGCTTTCGCGCGAGGAAGTGACCGCCCTGACGCCCGAGACCGTGCGCGAGCGGATCGCCGCGCTGAAGCCGCTGATCGCCCAGCATGCCGAGGAATCGGAACGCCTCGGCTATCCGCATCCCGCCGTCTGGGACGCGCTCCGGGCGACCGGTTTCTTCTACCATTTCGTGCCGAAGGCCTATGGCGGCTGCGAATTCGGACCGGAGGATTTCTTCCTCACGGCACGCCTGATCTCCGAGGCCTGTCCCTCGACTGGCTGGGCCGCCACTTTCGTTTGCGAACACAACTGGGTGGGCGCGCTCTATCCCAAGCAGGCGCAAGACGTACTCTTCGCCGGCGGGCGCTATTTCATGGCTCCGCTCGTCTCGACGCCGCCGGCCATGGCGACGCCGGTCGAAGGCGGTTACCGCATCAATGCCCGCTGGAAGTGGGGCAGCGGCGTCATGCATTCGAACTGGTGCATGGGCATGGCGATGATCATGGGTGGAGGCGATGCACCGCCCAAGGCGCTCAACGTCACCCTGCCGATTTCCCAGGTGACCGTGCTCGATACCTGGCACGTCGCGGGCCTCGCCGCCACGGGCAGCAACGATATCGTCGTCGACGACGTCTTCGTGCCCGAATACATGACGGTGCCACAGGAGACGCTGGCGATGGGCTGTACGCCCGGCTCGCAGATCCACGCCAATCCGATGTACAAGATGCCGTTCACGGCCTTCCTGTCGCTGGTGACCTCCGCGCCGACGATCGGCGCGGCAAGGGGCGCGGTCGAGCTGTTTCGCGAGCGGCTCAAGGTTCGCAAGGTCACCGGCACGCAGATCGTGCTCGCCGAAAAGCCGAACTACCAGGCCATGCTGGCCAAGGCCGATGTCATGGTGCGCACGGCCGAACTGCTGTTGCAGAGTCTGACCGGAGAAGTGCTGGATCGCGCGGCCAGCGGCCGCAACACCGATATCCCCGCCCGCATGGAAGCCACTGCGCGCAACGCCTATGCCAGCCGCATCGCCCGCGAGGCGATCCGCCTGCTGATCGACAACGGTGGCTCCTCGGTCCATCTGCTGTCCGATCCCCTGCAGCGCTTCGCCCGCGATGCCAACGTCGCCTGTGGCCACCTGATCCAGGATTACGAGTCGCTCAGCGAACAGCATGGCCGCTCCATGCTCGGCCTGCTGCCGATCTCGTTCTTCTTCTGAAAGCCCGGACCATGGTCAATCCCGTCCGGCCGGACTTCGTCCCTGTCGAGGACTACATCTCGAAGGACTTCCTCGCCAAGGAGAACGAGCGCGTCTGGCCCAAGGTATGGCTGATGGCCTGCCGGCAGGAAGAGCTGAAGGAGCCGGGCTCCTATCTGGTCTTCGATGTCGTGCGCGACACCATCCTGCTGGTCCGCCAGAAGGACGGTTCGATCAAGGCATTCTACAACGTCTGCCAGCATCGCGGCCGCAAGCTCAAGGAAGGCTGCGGCCAGATTGGCAAGTCGATCTACTGCCGGTTCCACGGCTGGAGCTGGAACATCGATGGCTCGCTGCAGCGGATCGTCAGCCCGCATGACTGGAAGGACTGCGACAGCTTCAAGCAGGAAGAGCTGGACCTGCCCGAGTTGCGCGTCAACACCTGGGCGGGCTGGGTCTTCGTGACGATGAACCCGGATGCCCCGCCGCTGCTGGAATACCTGGGCGACGTGCCCGATTATCTCGATTGCTACGAGCTCGAGAAGACCCGCCTGATCTGGAGCGTGACGGTCAACACGCCGGTCAACTGGAAGGTCGTGCTGGGCGCCTTCAACGAGGCCTATCACGTCGAGGCGACGCATCCGCAGACGCTCAAGTACTCCTCTACGATCCTTCCGAGCGAGGCGCACGGCATCCATTCGATGTTCGGGCCGACCATGTTCGATCCGATCGAACTGCCCAACCGCCCTGCTGCCATGGCAGCCATGCAGAAGGACCCGCGCGAAAATATCGTGGCCTCCATGGGGGAGCTCAGCCGCACGCTCAAGGCGCTCAGCCTTGAGCAGAGCATGGCGGCCGCCCAGCGAATCCTGGACGAAGTCCCCGTCGGCACCGATCCCATGCTGCTCGGCCCGATGCTGCTGAAATTCAACATCGAGGAGCACGAGAAGCGCGGGGTGGAATGGCCCAAGGGGCTGACGCCAGAGGCGATCCACCGTGCCGGCTTCGGCTGGCACATCTTCCCGAACTTCATCGTCTTGCTCGGCACCGACGGCTCGCTCTGCTATCGTACCCGGCCGCATCCCGACGATCCCGACCAGTGCATCTGGGACATCTGGACCTTCGGCCGCTTTGCCCCCGGCGAGGAGCCCGTGCCCCAGCACACCCATCTTGATAACTACCAGGACTTCTTCGGCGTCAACGAGTTCCTCAACGACGATCTTGTCAATCTGCCGGAAGTTCAGAAGGGCATGTACTGCCGGGGTTTCAGCGGCGCGCGCACCAATCCCTACCAGGAAGTCTGCATCAACAACCTGCACAAGGTGCTGCACGACTACATCGACGGCGAGGAATAGGCAAATGGCAGAGGGGACGCAGCCAGCCGGGAGGACGCAAGCGGAAGACAAGCTGGTCGCCTGGCTCGATGCGCATGTCGGCGGGACGATAGAGCGGTTTGAACGGCAAGCGCGGTGGCGCGGCGGCTGGTGGGTGGATGTGCGGCGCGATGGCGAGTTGCTCAAGCTCTATGTTCGCGAGGAGCGCAAGGAGGACTTCCCACCCTGGCCGCTGGAGCACGAGGCGCACGTGCTGCAACTGCTGGAAAAGCACGGCGTGCCGGCGCCCCACGTCTATGGCATCTGCCCCGATCCACACACGATCGTCATGGAGGTGATCGAGGGCAGCACCAGTTTCGCCGACTATACCGATCCGGCGAAGAAGGAGGCAGTGCTGCTCGATCTCGCCGAGGCGGTCGCCCGGATGCACACCATCGATCCGCGCGAGGCCGTGACGCCGGACCTGCCGATGCCCACGACCCCCGAGGAGATCTCGCTCGGCTGTTTCAAGCTCTGCGAGGACATCTACCTCAAGGGCAAGCGCCGCCCCGATCCCCGGCTCGAATTCATCCGAACCTGGGTTTACCGCAACATCCCGAAGCACCGCACCAAGGTGAGCCTGCTATCGGTCGATTCCGGACAGTTCATGCACAAGGACGGCAAGCTCACCGGGCTGTTCGACATGGAATATGCCTGCCTTGGCGATCCGATGATCGACCTGGCATCGATCCCGAGCCGCATCATCGGCGAAGGCGGCGGGCCGAGCCACGCCTTCTTCTGTCGCTATCGCGAGTTGACCGGCGACACGCTGGAACCCGAAGTCGTCCTGTTCCACCGCGTCTGGTGGGGCATTTGCACGCCGCTGATCGTCGCGCCCAATTTCGACGCGCCATCGCCGAGCTCAACCTATTTCGAATATACCTGGTGGTACATCAGCCCCCTGCTCGGCGTGCTCATGGCCATCGCCAGCCTGAAGGGGCTGGAGCTCGACAAGACCATCGAGCCGAGGCCTGCCAAGTCCTCGCGCTGGGCCTCGCTTATCGATGTCATGGCCTCGCGCCTGCCGCTGCCATTGGCCGGCGAGTCCTACGACGTCACCGAGCGCCGCAAGGTCTATGAATATCTCCGCAGGCAGGATGCGCACCGCGACATCGAGGATGAATATGTGGCGCAAGTGGCACGGATCACCGGCCGCGCCGTCTCCGGCTGGAGCGAGGCGGACGAGGTGCTGGAGGACTTCGTCAGGGAGGCCGGGCCCGAGCACGACGACGAGTTGATCGGGCTATTCCATCACTGGACCGTCACCATCGGCTCGCAACTGCTGGACGGATCGGGATACAACGAGATCGCCTATCTCCACCGCCCGTTCCTGGATTATCGCGACTTGATGGCGTAACGCCGGGCCGGTTCGTCAGGCATCGATACCGAACTGCCCCATGATGGCGCCGAGCCTGGCGTCGTCGGCAACGTCCCGCCAGGACTGAGCCTGTTCCACGCAGATTTCGCGCGGGGTCGGCTGGCGGCGCAGGATTTCCATGGTTTCCGCGATGAAGGCGGCGAGCGGCATGGCATAAGGGCTTTGCGACTGGCCCGGCGTTAGTTCGGTCTGCACCGCGGGCGGGATGATCTCGATCACCTCGATGCCGGTCTGGCGAAGCTGGATGCGCAGGCCAATGGTCCAGGCATGCAGGGCAGCCTTGGTCGCGCAATAGGTGGGGCTGAACGGCAGCGGTACGAAGGCCTGGGTCGAGGAGACATTGATCAGGGCCGCATCGGGCTTGCCTGTGAGGACCGGCAACAGCGCCGCGGTGAGCCGGATCGGGCCGAGCAGGTTGGTTTCGACCGTCTCTTCGGCCTTGGCGAGATCCACGCCCTGCTCGAAGTGCATGATCCCCGCATTGTTGACCAGGACATTGAGATCGGGATGTTCCGCGGCGATCTTCTGAGCGAACCCGGCGACGGCCTTGGCATCTGCAATGTCGAGCACTTCCACGACAATGCCCGGATTGGCCGCGGCCAGTTCATCTAGCGCCGCCCGGTTGCGGCCCGAGGCGATCACCTTGTTGCCGGCGCGATGCCATTCCTCGGCAAGCTCCCTGCCGATGCCGGCCGAGCCGCCGGTGACGAGGATGGTGTTGCCGCTTGTTTTCAT
The DNA here is from genome assembly GCA_964630805.1 of uncultured Novosphingobium sp. Taxonomy (GTDB): domain Bacteria; phylum Pseudomonadota; class Alphaproteobacteria; order Sphingomonadales; family Sphingomonadaceae; genus Novosphingobium. Next base: position 64,835 of record CAZVWP010000005.1, read on the forward strand.
GGTGGAACTCCCGGGGATCAGGGTGCGGGTGGCAGCAGCGCAAGCTGTCGCATGTCGTCGAGGTACTTGTGGATGTAGGCTTCCGAGATGCGCGGAACCTCGCCCACTGCGGTGACGAAGTCCTCGTTGCGGACCTTCGTGCCGTGCGCGGCCTGCGGCCGTGCCACATAGGCGAGCAGGTCCAGCGAACTGTGCTGGCGCTGCTCCTCCGACAGGTTGCGCAGCCTTTCGGTGAAGCGGCGCAGCCATTCGCCATGATCGGCGATGCGCTGGATCGGATAGCCTGCGCTTTCGATCCAGTCCGCGATGGTATCGAGCGACACGCCGTCATCGACATGGGCGGAAATGGTGTTGAAGGTGCGAAAGCCCGACCAGGGCCGGCTGCCCAGCCGCAGCATCGCAAGGGCGAGGAAATCGACCGGCAGGCCGTCGTAATGGACGCGGGCAATGCTGCCGTCGGCCTCGCGCTCGTAGAAGGTTTCGGGCGCGACGCCGGACTGGACCAGGCTGAACAGCAACCGCGTGAGCATGTCGGGCACGTTGATCTGTCCGCGATAGCGCGAATGCGGCATGATCATGTCGGGCCGGTAGATGGTGACCGGCAGGCCGAAGTGCTCGTTCGCCTCGCGCAGCAGCACTTCGCTGGCCCACTTGCTGGCGCCATAGCCCTGGGCATACCCATCGCTCAGCGCCATGTCGGGTGCGCCCTCGCGGATGTCGATGCTCTCCGGCGCCCGGGTGAGGCCAGCATGCATCTGGGGCACGCCGAAGGTCGAGACATAGTCGAAGCGCTTGATCCGCGAAGTAAGCGCCAGCCGGATCAGCTCCGCCGTACCCAGCACGTTGGGCTCGAACAGGTTTCGGTAGGACAGGACGTGATTTACCAGCGCGCCGGGGTGGACGATCTGCTCCGCCTCGTTGGCGAGGCGGGAGAAGGTCTCGTCGTCCAGCCCCAGCCGCGGTGCGGCGAGATCCCCGGCGATGACTTCGAGACCCTTGTTGGCCAGCTCGCGGAAGTGGGCCGCGAGGTCCGCGTCCAGCGTGCCGAAGGCCTCGTCCAGCCTCCGTCGCGCGTTCCTGGCGTCGCTGGCGCGGACGATACAGGTTACCTTGCCGCCCCTGGGCACCAGATGCTCAAGCCATTCCAGGCACAGGAAGCGGCCGAGGAATCCGGTCGCGCCGGTGAGCAGGACATTGCGGGTTTCGGCCACCGGCGGCTCGGCCTGCTCGGCTGCTTCAAGTGCGGCGGCATCGAGGAAGGCATCGAGCGTCAGGTCGGCGGCGCGCAGCCTGGCGGTGTCCTCGCCATGCACCGAGCCAAAGCTCGCGACGAATCCCGCCTCGGCGGCCGACCTCTGGTTCTCGATGAAGCGTGCGAGCCGCGCTGCGCTGGCCGTTGGGCTGAGGATGACGCTGACCGGCACTTCCACGCCGAACATTTCCTCGAGCAGCAGCGAGAAGGACACTGCGCCCAGCGAATCCCCGCCAAGATCGCCGAAGCCCTGGTTGCTGTGCGGGTCCAGATCCGCCAGTCCCAGGGTCGCCTTGATCGCGACTGCTACCCGCTCGACCGTCGAGAGGCCGCTGCCCTCCTGCCGCAGTTGCGCCAGTTCCTCCTGCCGCGCCCGGTCCATCTCCTGGTACATGGCTTCCAGCGCGTCCTGGTAACGCTCCTTGAGCTTGGGCCGCAGCGGCTTGCGCACCGAAGAGAGCAGGCCGTTCTCGTAAGTGAAGGGTTCCAGTTCGATCAGCACGTCGCGCGGCACTTCGAAGCTCTTGAGCGCGGCCTTGCGCGCAGCTTCCTGCAAGTCCGCGAGTGCCAGCAGGCGCAGTTCTTCCAGCGAGGCCTCATGGCTCAGCCGCGCCGCCGCGACAGCCGTGTCGGGCACCACCACGGCGAGCAGGTAGGAACGATAGGAGCTGCCGTAGATGTAGATCTGCCGGATCAGCTCGCTGTTGCCGAGGTAGGTCGATTCAAGCGGGCCGACCGCCACGAATTCGGCCTGGCTGAGCTTGATCACGTTGTTGCGCCGGTCGAGCCAGCGCAGCTGGTCCGGCCCGCGCTCTTCCATGATGTCGCCGGTGTGCAGCCAGCCTTCCTCGTCGAAGATCTGGGCGGTAGCCTCGGGGCGTTTGAAGTAGCCCTTGATCGAAAAGCGTGACTTCACGAGGAATTCGCCGCGCGGAAATGGCTTGTCGGTGGTGTAGTAGCCCAGTTCGGGCACGTCGATCAGCTTGTAGTCGATCACTGTCTGGCGCATCACCCGGCCGCCGCCGATCACGCCGCTGCTGCTGATCTCGGTGCTGGAATAGCCATCGGAAAAGGCGATGTCGAAGCACTCGCGCATGAAAGCCTGGACTTCCGGCGAAGTCGGAGCGCCGCCGGCCCCGCCGGCAAGGACGCGGTCGCCGAAATAGCTGCCGCGCATTTGCGCGCGCACCGAAGCGTCGGCCGCCTGGGGGTCCTCGCCCCCGGCGATGCGCTGCTGCAGCTCCGACTGGTAGGCCTGCCAGGTAATCTCGGCGACGCGCGGCATGAACATGACGAAGGTCGGCCGGACAATCCGGATATCCTCGAACAGGCTCGACATGTCGCTCTTCAGGGTGAAGTTGACCACGCCGCCCTGCGCCATGGTGCCGAATACCGAGGCGCGCCCCATGAAGTGGTTGAGTGGAGCATAGGCCAGCAGGATCTGCGGCTGGTACATCGGCATGCCGGAAAACAGGTTGGCGCACATCGCATCGTGGATCATAGCGCCCTTGGGCGTGCCGGTGCTGCCCGAGGTGTACATCAGCATGGTCAGGGCATCGGGCCCGTCGGGATGCGGCGGCGGGGGCGTCCAGGGGGCCTGCGCGCCGAATTCGACCAGTTCGTCGAAGGTCGCGAGCGCGATCCGCCCTCCAGCCGCCTCCAGCTGCCGCCGCACGGCTTCGACCCGTTCGCGCTCGTCATCGTCGCCAAGTTCGGCGTCGATGACCACCAGGCTGCGCACCGACGGCACCTGCAGGGCATAGCCTGCCGCAAGCTCCAGATTCTCCATGGTGGCGACGAGCACTGCCGGTTCGGTGTCGGCGAAAACCTCCATCATGTCGGCTTCGGGGAGGTTGGCCTGGAGCGGCACGGCGACCGTGCCGGCATAGGCGCAGGCCATGTCGACGATCGCCATCTGCGCGCTGGTGAAGGCGATGAAGCAGACGAATTCGCCCGGCCTGGCCCCATGGACGGGATGGCGCTGCCAGGTGCTGGCCACCGCCTCGACCTGGTGGGCGATCTCAGCGTAGGTGATTGTCGAAAAGGCCGGCAGGTAATGCCGCCGCATGCGGCCGTTTTCATTGTCCCGTCGCAGTTCCCACGCGCGGGTGCCGAAGGCCTTACGGCCGGAGTAGCCCGCCAGCGCCGTCGCAATCGCATCGCGGTAGAGCCTGCCCGGCTCCTTCAGCGCCGCGGTAACTGCCTCGTCCGGCATCGTGGCGCCCACTTCCGGATCGCTTTGCGCCAACTCCATCAACTTCTGGTAGGCGCGCATCGCAGCTGCTGCGGGATCGGCTTGTGCGGTCATCGGTCCATTCTCTCCCCGGGCCAAGCCGTCAGCCAGACAGTCCGAAATGACGCCGAATAAACTGGGTGAAACTGGTCGGCTCACGGCCCAGCAGCATGCGTAGCACATTGGCGTTGCCGATGAAGTCGTGATGATCGTACCAGTCGTGGACCGCCTTCAGGGTTTCCATCTGGTGGCGGGCGTGGGCTTCGTCGACCTGCCCGAACAGGTCCGGCCGGTGTTCGAAGCTGGCCGGGATCTTGTGCAGCGCGAAGGGTCGCCCGAAGGCTTCAGACAGGCTGGCGACGAGATCCGCCTTGCGGGGGTTTTGCCCGTCGGTCAGCTCGTAGGTCGCGCCGTAATGGGCAGGCCCTTCGCGGACCACGTTGACCAGTACTTCGGCAACGTCATCGAGATCGACCAGCGCCTCACGGTTGTCGTTCTCATAGGTCATGGCATAGATCGAGTGATCGGCAACCACGCTCATCACCGTCATCTGCATGTAGTCCGACGGCTGGAGGATGGTGAAGTTCAGGCCCGATTCCAGCAGGTGCTCCTCGATCGCGCGCTTTATCGCGTGTTGCGGCAGGCCGTAGAGGATCGGGTGCAGCACCGAACTGAAGATGAAGTGTTCAACCCCCGCCCGCTTCGCCTGCTCGATCATGTTGAAGCCCATTTCGCGCTCGAGCGGGTGGAACGTCGGGCCGACATGATAGACCGCGTGGATGCCTTCCATGGCGCGCTGGACATCGTCGGGGTTGGATGCGTCGCCGAAGGCGACTTCGTGCGCGCCGAGGTCCCTGGGGCCGGGGCCCGGCCTGTCCTTCAAGCGCATGGCGCGTACCCGGAGTCCCGCCGCAGTTAGCCTGGGAATCACGGCCTTGGCCTGATTGCCGAATCCGGCCGTAACCAGCACGCTCTTGTCCGTCGCCATACGGCTTCTCCCTTTCCTGTTTGATCTCAGCCTGCTTGCGGCCGGTAGATGTTTCGGCCCATCAACGGCGGCAGGTCCACCGGCGCGGTAAGGATGCCGGGACGTGCCTCGCAGACCGCGGAAATCGCGTTGACCATTTTCATGCCCGTGGCGTTGATCGCGCCGTACTGATGGTCGCCGTCAGGGCCAGTGAAGCCGAAATGCGCGGATACCAGCGGATCGCCCTCGATCTCGATGTAATAACCTTCACCCATTTCGCCGGACGACCATTGCGGCGCGCAGCCCTTGCGCATGCGGGTTATGTGCTCGTGGACGATCGCGGGCTTGCCGTTCACCAGCCCCTGCATTTCGAAGCGGAAGGCTTCCTGGGTGCCCTCCTCGATGATCCCGAAGCCGGGGACCTCATAGGTTTCGGTTGCTGCATGGCGCCAGTGGAGCTCGCGGAAACCGTCGAGCTTCACGCCCAGCGCCTCGGCGACGAGCTGGACGCTGGGCCCGCCCCAGATCATCTGGAGTGCTCCGGGCTGAAACAGGTGGGCATCGAAATCCATCGGCTGGCCGAAGCCCAGGCCATACTTCAGGATCTCTTCCGTCTGGGTCGGCAGGTAGGTGGAATAGTCGTAGTTTTCCAGGATGCGGATCAGGCTCCAGTAATGGCAGGCCTGGGTCAGGTTGATAGCGAGGTCGCTGGAATAGCCGGGATCGAGGCCCGTTTCGAGAAAGCTGGCGCCACCCTTTTCCGCCGCTTCCTTCAAGCGTTCGAGCAGATCCTGCCGGAAGTAGGTCGGCGGATGGTTGAGGCCCGCGATCGAGCTGCTGACGACATTGGTGCCCGCCTCCAGGAACCTGGCGTGGGTGCCGACGACAAAATCATCGCGCCCGTTACCGGCTGCGGCCGAGCACAGGCAATCGGCCTTGAGGGCGACGAGGGCGTCGATATCGTCGGTTGCGATCACGCCGATCTTGCCGATGCCGGCAATTTCGCCGGCATCGCGGCCGACCTTGTCCGGGTTGCTGACCCATGCGCCGACCAATTGGAGATCGGGATGATCGACGATCGCCCTGACGACAAAGCGTCCGACAAAGCCGGTGGCCATCAGGATCACGCGGTATTTCATCATTCCCATCCCCCTTGAGGCCGGTGCTTCATTGTGGCCCACAAATCGCGCCGTTCCGGTCAGGTCGCGCCCGGTCCCAGCCGCGCCGCAATTGTCTCGCGAATGCCTTCCTGCCATCCAACCGAACACTTCCCGACCAATTGCTGGCGACGGGTGTTGTCGGAAGGATAGAAGTCGAACCAGATGGGGCTCTCCTGGAAGGAGGCCGTAAGCCCCGTGAGGTTCGCAATGTATTCGCGCAGCTCGCGCGTGGTGACAGCCTCGTCTCCGGCCCGGTTCACGATATTGGCCGGCACGGATGCTATGTCGAACAGCGCGTGGCTTTGCGCGGCCATGTCGCGCGCGCACATCGGCGAGCAGAATTCGTCGGGACCGGTGGGAACGGGGATTGGCCGGGCGATCGTGCCGGCCACCAAGATTTTCCTGCCTTGCGCCAATCTCGTCTCCCGCCGGATCTTTCGTGGCAGCGGGCGCGGAAGCGCCCGTCAAATCTGGCCGCATATCGAGCGGAGGATGGTGGGAGAACGATGGGTGTCAAGCGTGACGGGTCCCGCGAGGCGGATTTGGTGATGGGAAATTGAAACCGCGCAAGAATTGCTAATGAATGCGGAAAAATCGGAAAATGGATCATCCCTGGCCCGGCCTGGGTTCGCGATGGCCATTGCCCACCCATCACGCCGGGTCCTAAAAATGAGCGCATCTCGACCCATGCGCACGTTTCTGGAATATCATGGACCTAAAGGTCCGGAGTGTGTCTGCTTCAGGTGCGAGGCGATTGTTAATCGAAACATGATCGGAAATCGAAATTCGATTAAGTGCCGGGTAATTACTGCGATACAGCTGATATTACGCTTTCGATAAAATTCACCCCTTTTCGAATTCCTGCCGGAAACTCAAGTCTTTTCTCCAAGATCACTATACGCTCTGGCGCCCCCGGAATAACCTGAAGCCTCCATTGGGATCGGAAGCCCGTCAAAGGCATGGCTCATCCAAGGGGGAGACACATCATGAGGCGCAGGTACACCAAGGCAGTCGCGCTTGCGACAACGGCACTTTCCGTCCTTGTCAGTTTGCCCGCAATGGCGGCCGACGCGACAGGCGAAGAGGACGAGGCCATCGTCGTGACGGCCCGCCGCGTCGAGGAGCGACTGCAGGACGTTCCGATCTCGATCACGGTCTACAACCAGGACCAGATCACCAAGCGCAACATCTTCAACGCGGCCGATCTCGGAGCCTATACGCCGTCGCTGTCGTCGAACAGCCAGTATGGCCCGGAGAAGTCCAGCTTCGTCATCCGCAGCTTCGTCCAGGATTTCGGCACCGCCCCTTCGGTCGGCGTCTATTTCGCCGACGTCGTCGCGCCGCAAGCGGCGGGTTCGACCCCCGGCGGCAACGGCGCGGGCATCGGCAACATGTTCGACCTGCAGAACGTGCAGGTACTCAAGGGGCCGCAAGGCACGCTGTTCGGCCGGAATACGACCGGCGGCGCGATCATCCTGGTGCCGCAGAAGCCGACCGACAGGTTGGAGGGCTATGTCGAGGGATCTGCCGGCAGCTATGACATGTGGCGCGCGCAGGGCGTGCTGAACGTCCCCTTTTCCGACAATTTCAAGGTTCGCCTCGGGGTGGATCACATGAAGCGGGATGGGTACCTGAAGAACCATTCCGGCGTCGGCCCGGACGATTTCGCCGATGTGGACTACACTTCGCTGCGCCTGGGCGTGACGATCAACTTCTCGCCCGATGTCGAGAATTACACGGTGGCGACATGGACGGATTCGCATACCAACGGTTCGATCAGACGGATGCAGGCCTGCATGTCGCAGTCGCAGGTCAGGAGCACGCAGCAGGGCATCGGTCTGTTCTATGGCTGCGGCCAGATCGCCCGGCAGAATGCCCGGAGCGACGGATTCTGGGATGTAGAGAACGCGCATCCCGATCCGGAACTCCATGTCCGTCAGTGGCAGGTGATCAACACCACGACGTGGAAGGCCACCGACAACCTGACAGTCAAGAACATCGCCAGCTTCGGCCAGTTCCAGGAAACGCTGCACCAGGCATTCGGTGGCGACAATTTCCTCAACCCGCTCAACCCGGCGGCAACGCGGCCTGACCTGATGTACGTGTGGTTCGACACGAGGCCCGGACAGCATGGCGCCAGCGAATCGACCTTCACCGAGGAACTGCAGTTCCAGGGCAATAGCGTGGACGGCAGGCTGAAATGGCAGGCGGGCGGCTACATGGAAATCAGCAATCCGTGGGGCACGTCGGGCACCACCTCGCCGATCTTCCTCAACTGCGTCGATCAGTACGCCCTGCAATGCGCCGGTCAGGGCAATATCCGCGCGACGGCGGACAAATTCTGGTTTCGCAGCTATGCGCTCTATGCGCAGGGCACCTACAGCCTGACCGACAAGCTCAGCCTCACGGCCGGCATGCGCTATACCTGGGACAGCACGCGCCAGACCAATTCGACATTGGCGATCACGTTCCCGAGCCCGTTCGTGCCCCAGTTCACCTGTGCGAATACGGCGCGGCTGGCCAAGCCGGACGGCACCCCGATCGTCACGGGCGCCTTCGACTACGCGCCGTGCCTGCTGGAGTTCAAGGCCAAGTCGAGCAAGCCGACCTGGCTGATCGATCTGGAATACAAGCCCAGCGAAGACATGATGGTTTATGCAAAGTGGGCGCGCGGTTACCGCAAGGGCGGCGTTGCCATCCTCAATCCCTATTTCGAAACCTGGGAGCCCGAGAAGGTCGATCTCTATGAGGTGGGCCTCAAGGCGAGCTTCAGCGGTGCGGTGAGGGGCTATTTCAACATCGCCGCCTACTACAACGACTTCCGCAACCAGCAGATCCAGGGTGCCTTGCAGACGGCCAACCCGGCTCGCTTCGTTGGCGGATCGGCTGTGCTCAACGCCGGCAAGTCGCGCATCTGGGGCATCGAGGCGGATGCCTCGCTCATGCCCTTCCAGGGGATGAGGATCGACGCGGGCTATGCCTATCTCAACACCCGTCTGGTTCAGCTCAGCATTCCGGCTGTGCCGGTGGCAGCGCAGGGTCTCATCGCCGCGGTGTTGCCCTCGGCAACGGTCGGCACCGACCTCGCCTATTCGCCGCGGCACCGCCTGACCTTGAGCGCCAATTACACCCTGCCGCTGGATGAGAAGGTCGGTCGGATTTCCTTCGGCGGGACGTTTACCTATACTTCGAGCCAGGTGGCGACGACCGCGACGGCCCCGCAGTTCATTCCCTTGTCATCGCGCAGCCTGCTCAATCTCAACGCCAGCTGGGAGAACATGCTGGGCCAGCCGATCGACCTTTCGTTCTTCATGACCAACGTTGCCAACAAGAAGTACATCCTTTCGGTCAGCCAGACCTGGAATTCGCTGGGCTTTGAGTCCGTGGTTCCGAACGAGCCCCGCATGTGGGGCTTCCGGCTGAAATACCGCTTTGGCGAGTAGTCGGGCCAAGAAGCACGTCCCGAGGTCAAGCACCAGCCGAAGTCGCTACAGAAACTCGCCTCGCTCCATGCTTCGCCGTACAATCCTTTCAACTCCGAACCCGACCTCATTTGGCCAGGCGATCGATAAGTGAATCCATCAGATGGCGGGTCTCGTCATGGCCGGCTGTAATGCCCACGCGATCCTCGTTGGCAATCAGCCGGCCGATCGCGACCAGGACCGTGCCAAGTGCGACCGGCGAAATCCGCTCCTGCCCGATGGTCACTTCGCCCAACGCCTTTTCGATAGCGGTGGCAGATGCTGCGCGGGACTTGTTCGTCGAGGCGGCAAGAATATCCCCAATCGCCTTGCGGTGGTTCGATAGCGCCAGGAACTCGACACCCAGCGCCGTCTGCTGCCAGCCGGACTGGAATTGCCAGAGCGCTTTGAGCGGGTGTTCCGAAGCCAGCACCCGTTCCATTTCTGCGAAGTGCCGCTCCGTCATGCGGCGGTGCAGGGCGACGAACACATCGTCCGTCGCCGGATAATAGTAATGGACCGTCGCGGCATTGAGCCCGAGTTCCTGGGCGATGCGCCGGGTACTGACCGCGGCGTAACCTTCCTCCACCATCAGCTTTTCGGTGGCGTCCAGGATGAGGGCGCGGGTCGTATCGGGATCCCGCCGGACCCGTTTCCTCGGTTCTGCCAATGCCGGCACTCGCCGCCTCCTGCTGGATGGAACGGCATGTACCCTACCATTGACGGCCGCCACGTCAATTACTAAACACCTGTTTAGTAGACTCGAGGGTGCCCATGACGCTGAACATCGAAGAGCTCTCCCCGAACCTCGGCGCACGGGTGCTGATCGCGCCGGAAGAGGCAGGGCGCGATGGCGCTCCCGGCGAACTGCTCGAGGCGCTCGATCGCTACAATGTCCTGCTGTTCCCTCAGGTCCACATGGACGACGATACCTTCCTCACGCTCACCCGCGCCATGGGCGAGAAGCACGAGGTGAAGGCAACTGACGACGGTTCCGCGCCCAGCAACAAGGGCATATTCCGCATCGCCCGCGACAAGGACGACAAGAGCCAGCGCGAATTCATTCTCGGCAACGACTTCTGGCACATCGACGGCATGAACTATGACGTGCCGGTCAAGGCCACCCTGCTCAAGTGCGAGCGCGCGCCCAGCGAAGGCGGAGACACCGGCTTTGCCACCCTGCACGCCGCCTGGGAGGCCATGCCGGAAGAGCGCAGACGGGAGATCGAGAACCTGCGCGTTGGACATTGCATTTCCGCCAGCCTGCGGCGGCTTTACGATGCGCCGACACCAGAGGACTTCGCCCGCTGGGACGCGATCTTCTCCAGGGTCGAGCACCCGTTGGTGTGGAAGCAGGCCAGCGGCAAGGCGACGCTGCTCATCGGATCGACCGCGAACGACATTGCCGGCATGAGCTGCGAGGAAGGCCGCGCATTGCTGGACGACCTGCTTGAGTGGTGCACTCAGGAGCGGTTTACTTATCGTCACAAGTGGAGCGACGGGGATCTGGTGATCTTCAACAACTCGGGCCTGCTCCACAAGAGCTACCCCTATCCCGACAGTGCCGGGCGGGTGATGCATCGCACGACGCTGAAGGGCACCGAATCCACCGGTGCGAACGGACGCGCCGGCGCCATGGCGAACTACTAGGGCGGCCTGGGGAGACTATGCAGATGGTGCTGGAGCGCGCGGAGATCTTCATCGCGGACGGCCGCATGGAAGAGTTCCTTGAAGTGCTGCGGAGCACGGCCATTCCACTTGCCGAGCAATTCACCGGCCTCATCTCCTTCCGCGCCCTGCGCGGGATGGAGGACGCGAACTCGGTGATGTTCCTGGCCGAATGGGAATCGGTTGAAGCGCATCTCGCCTCGCGCCCGGAGCATGCCCACGCAGAATTTCGGCGGCATGTCCTGCCATTTGTCGTCGGCTCCAAGCCGACCGTGCATTTCGACCCGGTTTGAGAGGAAGGCGCATCATGAAGATCACCAGGCTCGATGCCCCGCGTTGCGGCGGTGGCGAAAATCCGATGTGGGACGTGGAGCGTCAGGTGCTGCACTATATCGACAACTCCGGTATGAAGGTGCACACCTACGACCCCGCCAGCGGTCAGTCGTCTACGCTCGACATGCCGGCGGTCATCACCGCTTTGGTGCTGCGGAACGGCGGGGGCGCGGTGGTTACGCTGCGCACCGGGATCCATTTCCTCGATCTCGACACAGGTGCGCTGGAATGCATCCACCCGCTCTCGGACCCTCCGCCGCATGTCTACAACGATGGAAAAGTCGACCGACGCGGGCGGTTCATCATCGGGGCGAGCACGGCGAACTTCACCAACCCCGGCCCGGAAGGCGGCCTGTTCCGGCTCGATCCCGACCTTGGCCTCACCCGGCTCGACAGTGGCATCCACTTCTCGAACAGCCCGTGCTGGGCACCCGATGGCAAGACCTTCTACTTCTCCGACAGCTGGCTCGATACGACCTACGCCTATGACTACGATCTCGACACGGGCTCGGTCGGCAATCGCCGACCCTTCGTGGTGACCAGCGACCTCGGCGGACTGCCCGATGGCGCGACGGTCGATGCGGATGGCCGCTATTGGGTCGCCGTGTTCCGTGGCGGCAAGATCGCTGCCTACAATCCGGACGGTTCGCTCGACCGGGCGATCGATATGCCGGTGCCGCTGGTTTCCAGTGTGGCCTTCGGCGGTCCGCAACTGGACAAACTCTACGTCACCACCATTGCCCACGACGTCACCCAGGGCGAAGGCAGCGCCCATGGCGGGGGCGACGATGCCGGATGCCTGTTCGTGATTGAGGATCTGTGCGCGCATGGTTTGGCCGAACCTCTGTTTGCCGGTTGAGTTGGGGGGGCGTTTGGAAATGCAAGGCGAACGCGTTTCATACCGCGAGACAGCTCCTCTGGCGGTTGTCATCGGCTGCGGAGACATGGGAACCGGAATTGCCCGGGCCCTCGGCCGCACCTCTCCTGTCCTCATTGCCGATATCGACCGGGAACGCCTGGACAGGACAGTGGAGGCGTTGCGCGGCGAAGGCTTCTACGCGCAGGGCCAGGTGTGCGACATTACTTCGGCACAGCAAGTCGCGGCACTTGCCGAAACCCTGAAAGGGGGAGCCGGCGTCCGGACGCTCGCCCATGTGGCAGCGCTCGGCAATTCGCCACTCGGATGGCGCGCCGTGATGGACGTGAACCTCATCGGTGCGCACCTCGTTGCCCAGGCGGTCGGGCCTCACATCGTGACCGGCGGAGCGGCAATCTTCGTTTCGTCGAAGGGCGCCCTGTTCTCGCGCAAGGGGCCTGAGATCGACGCCTTGCTCGACAACCCGCTGCAGGCGGGCTTCCATGACCGGCTTGAGGCCGCATACGGCGGCGAGCCCCATCCGATCGAAGCCTATTTCATGTCCAAACGGGGGATGAACCGGATGATGGAAGTGCTGGCGGTCGATTGGGCCGTCAACGACGTCAGGGCGCTCACGGTTTCTCCGGGGTTCATAGACTCCACCATGGCCCGCGCCGGCGGCGCGCAGCTGCCTGTGCGGGAAGGCAACATGCCGACTGCTGTCAGCGAGCCGCGCGGTGTGAAAATGCGTCGCGAAGTGCCATTGCAAAGGCACGGCACCCTGCAGGAGGTCAACGAGGTCGTGGCATTTCTCGCCTCGGATGCCGCGAGCTACATCACCGGTGTCGATATCATCATAGACGGCGGGCAATTCGCAAAGAAACGGGTCGAGTCTCGCAAGACCAACTGAATTGCATTCGAATTCACGGCACGGCTTGCCGAGCTTTCCGCATTGTTACATCCATCGGCACGGAAAGGCATGCGCATGGAAAAGCCACAGCCATTCGAAGCAGATGCGGCCGCGCCGGACACCGCCGGCCCTTCGGTGAACGCAATCCACTTCGTCCGAACCCTTCAGCAGATCACCATGACCTATAGCCAGATGGCCGACCAGAAGGCCTCGCTGCTCATGGGCACCAACTTCATCGTTTTCACCATCGCCGTCGGACAGGTCCGCAAGGGCGAGCTTCCGGTGTCGCTGACGATCCTCGCGCTGTTTGCCTTCATCTCGGCGGTTTGCGCCATTCTTGCGGTTATGCCTTCGATCGGCAGCGCGCATGGATGGCACGCGCAGCCCAACAAGCTGTTCTTCGGAAATTTTGCCCAGCAGCAGGAGGAGGAGTGGATCGAAAGCATGATGCCGTTTCTGCGTGCCGATGCAGACATGTACCGTGCCATGCTGCGTGACATCCACCAGAATGGGAAAGTACTTCAGCGCAAGAAATACCGATTTATCGGCATTGCATACCTGGTTTTCCTTGCCGGCATATCCTTGACCGTCATTGCCTTCGGCCTGGAGATGCTTGGCCTGTTCGATCACGGGCTGGTGCGATGATGATGCGGGCACCGCTCTTCTGCTCAAATCGACGGCTTGCCGCATCGCAAAACTGTGGCCAATCTGAAAGCGATCAGGGCCAGGGGAACGGGCAATGGTTTTTGCCGCACCTCATTCTCAGCAGCACAACCGCGGACCCTATCTGGCGGGATTGCTTGCGGTAGCGGCACTCTTGCTGCTGCAATGGCTAAGCCTGCCGAGCCTGGACCGCTTCGGGCTGCTCCTGTTCGACGCATATCAGCGCATTCAGCCGCGTACCGGGCAGGAGTCCCCGGTCCGGGTTGTCACGATAGACGAGGAGTCCATTCGCCGGCTGGGACAATGGCCATGGCCGCGCACAGAACTTGCTCGGCTGACCGACCGGCTTCGCGATGCCGGCGCGGCTGTGGTGGCCTTCGACATTGTATTTTCGGAACCGGACCGGACGTCTCCGGCCCGCATCGCCGATGACTTGCGGCGGCGGGGAGTTCTGTCACCTGGTCTTTCCGCGCTTGAGAGGCTGCCGGACAACGACGCGGTATTTGCGCGAAGCCTTGCCTCGACGAAGTCTTCGCTGGGCTTTTTCATCGGCCAGGCCGGCAGCAGCGGCAGCCTTGCTCCGGCCCCAAGGGCGGGATTTGCGGTTGCGGGATCGCCGCCATCGTCGGTCGCGCATTATGCCGGCGCCGTCTGGTCGTTGCCGGCATTGGAAGCGGCGGCATCGGGCGGTGGTTTTGTCAGCATCGGCAATGATGGCGATGGCGTGGTGCGCCAAGTACCCTTGCTGGCATGGCAGGGCGGGACTTTGCAGCCGGCGCTCTCGCTCGACGCACTGCGCCAGGCCGAGGATGCCGGCGCGATCATGGTGCGCACCAGCGATGCCAGCAGTGAGGGCGGAAGCGAGAGGGGGCGGGTAGTTTCGCTCAAGGTCGGTCGGTTCGAAGTGCCGACAACTGGTTCGGGCGCCTTATGGATGCACTATGCCACACCGGGCGCCGAGGCAGGCACGCCGGCCTGGAAAGTACTTTCCGATGCGACAGGTCCAGCCGAGCTGGAGCGTAGCTTCGCAGGAACGATTGTCCTGGTCGGGGCAGAGGCCGCAGGCTTGCGCGACCTCGTCGTCACGCCAGTTCGGGATCGGGAGTTGGGCGTCAATGTCCATGCCCAGGCGTTGGAGCAGATGATCCTCGGACAGTTCCTCACCCGGCCGGATTGGGCCCGGGGAGCCGAGCGGGCGCTGCTGCTTGTCCTTGGGCTGATCCTCGCGGGGCTGGTGCCGCGGCTGGGCGCCTTGAAGGGAGCATTGCTGGGGCTGGTGCTTGTGGCCGGCACGCTGGGGGGGAGTTGGCTGGCATTCACCGGAATGCACATGCTGCTCGACCCGGTATACCCGGTACTGGCGCTGGTCCTGGTCTGGATGCTGCAGACAACGCTGGTCTATCTGCGCGAAGAACGGCGTCGCGCTTATATTCACAGCGCTTTCGACCGCTACCTGCCGCCCGAGCAGGTGCGCCGCATTGCCGCCGACCCCGGGCAACTGGAGCTCGGCGGCGAAGAGCGCGACATGACCGTGCTGCTTTGCGACATCCGTGGCTTCACAGAAATCTCGGAGAAACTGGACCCGCGCGAAGTCATCCGCTTCCTGATCGCGTTCCAGACGCCGATGTGCGACGTGCTGCTGGCGCACAACGCCACGCTCGACAAGTACATCGGCGATGCCATCCTGGCCTTCTGGAACGCCCCGCTCGACGACCCGGACCAGCACCGCAATGCCGCGCGGGCGGCGCTGGCCATGGCCGACAGGCTGGAGGCGCTCAATCGCGGCATGCCTGATGCAGGCGAGCCATGGCCGGGCCAGGTTCGCATGGGCATCGGGCTTGGCTCGGGCCTGTGTTGCGTCGGCAATGTCGGATCTGCCAGTCGCCTGTCCTATTCGCTGATCGGCGATACGGTGAACCTGGTGTCGCGGCTTGATGGCCTGACCAAGCATTATGGCGTCACGATCGTGCTGGACAGCGCCTTGCAGTCGCACCTTCCCGGTTTCGCAACGATCGAACTCGATCGGGTGGTTGTCGTCGGGCGGGACGAACCGGAGACTGTCCACGCGCTGCTGGGGGATGAGAACATGCGGGCCACCCCGGACTTCGGCCGCTTCGCGCAAATGCATGGCGAGTTCCTTGCGGCATCGCGTGCGGGCGACTGGGCGGTGGCGCTGCGCGGTCTCGAAAGCCTGGCCGGCCCGGCACAGCGCTTCGGCATTTTGCCGCTCTATTCCTTCTACCGCAGCCGCATCGACACCCAGAGACGCGCCGGCAATGCATGGGACGGAATTTTTCGGCCCGGCGAAAAGTAGTCAGGCTCAAGGCTCGAACGGCGGCGGCGTGTCCCAGCCGCCGCCACCCATGCGGCCCGGCGGATCGAACCAGCGGCCCGACCGGCGCCAGGCGGCAAGCGAGGGGAACACCAGGTCCTGCAACCGCTCGAGCCCCTTGCGCGACAGCGCGAACGGGCCGATGGGGGCGCGGTCCGCCTTGCCGACGAAAACCGCCATCGACGGCTGGTCCAGGCGCAAGACCTGTCCACCGGCGCTGACTTCGGCGAGCCCGGGCTCGGCATTTCCCGCATTGCCGAGGCCGGGGCCGCGCAACACCACCAGGGTCGCGGTCGCGGGATCGACCTCTGTCCGGCCATCGATCACGCCCTCGGCCTTGGCCAGCGCCACTGCCTCGGTCCCGACCACGCCCTCGAGGATCGTCCCGCGAATGCCGATCGACGCGATCGGCGAGCGAATGGTAGCCGAACGCTGCGGACTGCGCTGGCCCGAAAGGAAACGGAAGGCCCCCTTGGCGACCGACGAACCGAAATCGCGGCCTCGCGCCGGGTCATAGACGAACCGGTCTATGGTCACGCGGGCATTGGCACCGACCGAGAAGGTCGTGCGATCGAGCAGCAGGATCTGCAGATAGCTGCGCTGGCCGGTTGCGATCCGGTCCGCCAGCGCCACTTGCTGCCGCACCACGACGGGCCGCGGGGCCGGTGCGGCCGCATTGCTGACCTTGACGTCGTTGACCACTGCCGCGGCGATGCCGGCAGTCTGCGCAAGAGCGGAACTCGCCGCCCCGGAAAGGGCCATGGCCGAGAGGCCGCCCAGCAATCGTGCGAGCGCACCCATGTCTAATTCCCCCCCGCGGCAAGGCCCTGACAGCGAGCATTCGCCTCTGCCCAGGCGGCGGGGTCGAAATCGCGCTGGCGCAGGCGGCCGAACTCCATCGCGGCGCCATCGGGATCGCCAGCGCGGCAGAGCAGCCCGGCATGGAGCAGGTGCGCGTCCTTCTCGTCGGGATGGTTTGCCAGCACCCGTTCGAGCGTCGAGAGCGCTTCGAGCAATTCGTCGCGGGCCAGTTGCTCCCGCGCGAGTTGCATGCCCCACTCGGCGCGGTCGGTCATGGTCGACAGCCAGCTCAGCCGTTCGGGCGAATCCGCCCGGACCGGCGTAGCGGCCAGGGCGGCAAGCGCCGCAAGGCCCGTGCAGATGCGAAATGCCTTCATTGGCCGACAGTCCCTCCGTTGGCCCGCAGCCGACCCGGTCAGCGGACTAGCACAGTTGGCCTCGCTTGTGAAACTTGCCGGGAACAGCGCGCCGGAGATGCAGGGCCCGCCCGCGCCTCCGGCGCTGCCGTCCGGGCCGGTCACCGCGGGCAATTGGTCGGGGTGAATCCGCCGATGGTGCCGATGTTCTGACCGTTCGACAGGATCAGCTCGGCTTCCCACGAGCCGCCGCCTTGCATGCAAAGCTGGATCGGCGCCGATGTGGCATAGGCGCCTCCGCTGCCGCCGAGCCGCGTGGTCACCCGCGCGGGAATGCCCCGCGAGACCACCGCCTTGAACGACAGGTAGATGGGCGTTGCGCCAAGGTTCCTCGCAAGCCGGACCCGGATCTGGGTGCCGACAGGTCCCTGGCAGGGGCCCATGCTGACGCCATAGGCGGGCGAATTGCCGCATGATGCCATGACGGGATTGACCTGCAGGTTCTGCCTGATGGTGAAGGGGTTGAGCGCGCCGTTCGGCAGCCGGATCGTGTTGGGTGCGGTTTGCGCCCGGGCCATGTCCTGGCCGGTGGCGAGACCGGAGCCAAGGAGCACGGCGAGGGCGGCTCCGGCGTGGACGAGGATCGACTTGGTCATGATGAACTCCTTGCTCTCGGGTTCGGCGCAGGTCGGGATGGAGCCTTGCCGGTACGATGCAGGATGGTTCACCGGGCAGAAAAGGTCGGTGAGAAATGCCACACTGGCGGAGTGAGATTTGTCGCGGGATCGCGGCCCGCGGGTATTCGCGCTACCCCGAAATCAGGTCGCCAGCGCGCTGGATCACGCCGACATCGCCCGATGCCGCACGCACGATCCCCGTCAGCTTGGCCAGGTCGGCGATGGCGAGAGCGCGGTCCCTGGGTTCGACCACGCCCTGCTGCTTCAGGTACTGCAGTTCGCGGGTCACGGCTTCGCGGTGCGTGCCGATGCGGCTGGCCAGCTCGGCATGGGTCGGGGCCGGGGCAATCGTCGCCCGGTTGTCCTCCACCCCCGCCTCGATGCCGAGGCGCAGGAGCTCGCAATGCAGCCGGCTGCGCACCGCAAGGGCGTTGAGTTCGAAGATCCGTTCGGTCAGCAGCCGGATCCGGGTAACCAGCCGGCGGGCGATCCAGCCGGCGCTGTCCGGATTGCCGAGCACGATCGCGCGGAAGGTCTCTCCGGGAATGCGCGCGAGAAGGCTGGCGCTGGTCGCGCTGACGCTGGCCGAGCGCGGCTCGCCATCGATGGCGGCGTATTCGCCGAACAGTTCGTTCGCACCCAGATCGGCCAGGATGATTTCCTTGCCGTTGAGCGAATGCAGCTCGACCCTGACCGAGCCTTCGAGGATGGCGAAGACGTCCATGCCTTCGTCCTGGTGGCCGACGACGATCTGCCCCGGCCGCAGCGAGACCAGCCGCGCATGCGGTTCGAGCAAGGGACCGAGCGGATCAGGGAAGATTCGACCGAGAGCCTGAAGCCGCTTGTCCGCCATGGTCCTGACGTCCTTCCGTGAAGGCAAAGCCCCGTGGGGTTGCCACGGGGTTTCATCTAGGCTCCCGCGCGCCGGGCGTCCAGCGCGCGGGGGCGGTGCCCAGGTCAAATCTTGCGCAATACCACCCGGCGGTTTTTCGCCTTGTTTTCGGTCGTGTCGTTGGCCGCGACCGGCTGGCTGGAGCCATAGCCCTTGGCCACCAGCCGGCTTGCATCGATGCCGAACTGCCCGACCAGCGCGGCGACTACCGCATTGGCGCGCGCGAGGGACAGCTCCTGGTTGTGCTGATCGGTGCCCGAATTGTCGGTGTGGCCGGACAGTTCCAGCCGCAGGGCGGGATCGCCCTTCAGCAGGTTGGCGATCTCGGTGAGGGTATTGGCGCTCTCGGGCTTAACGAAAGCCTGGTCGACGTCGAAGTAGATGCCGTAGATGTCGATTAGGCCCTTGGCCTGCAGTGCGCTGGCCATATCCGAGGCCATCACCGCGTTGCGGGTCGACAGGCGGTATTTGCCCGCGCTGCCGTAGGGCAGGACCTGGATGTAGAAGTCCTGTCCCGGGGTGAGATCGACAGTGAAATCGAGCCCGGCGCCCGGCGTCCCGTCGTATTTCTCGATGAGATTGGACTTGGCGGCGTTGTAGACCTTCACGTCGGGCCTCAGCGTCGTCGACAGATTTTCCAATGCGATGGTCACCTTGCCCACCGAGGGCGCCGTGACGTGAAACCAGTCCTCGTCCTTGTCGTCCATGGCGCCGCCTTCGATGGCGCTGCCATAGTTCAGCGTCGTGGGGTGCAGGACGTCGTCGTTGGCCTCGTTGGCGTCATAGGCCTTCTGTGGCAGGACCGAGAGCTGGTAGGCGCCGTCCGAGCTGTAGGGCAGCACTTCGACATAGATGCTCTTGCCAGGGTCGAGGCTGACCGGCTGCTCTACATTCGCGCCCGGAGTGCCATCATACTTCTCGAAGATCTGCGAGCGTTCGGAATTGTAGATCTTGATGTCCGGTCGCAGGGTCGCGCTCTTGTTGGTCAGGCGGACCATGATGATGTCGCGCAGCTTTCCGGGATTGTCGAAGCGGAAGAACTGGCTGCCGGTGGCCTTGGGTTCGATTTTGCCGTCGATGGTCATGCCGACGGTCGCGACAGCGGCATTTGTGATGTTGTCGCCCGGTGCCATGGCTTGGGATGGCCCACTGTCGCCCGGTTTCACCGAGCAGGCTGCCAGCAGAGCGGCGGCAAGAATGATGGAGGCATGTTTCATGTTCGATCCCCTTCAAGAGGAGCCCGTGCAATGGCTTGAGACCTGCCTGTGCAGGCCTGGCCGAAATTGCAGGACCGGTTGCTACTTTGTTTCACGCGACTGGTCGAGATGCACTTGCACTCGGCATTGCCTCGACTGTCGGCATTATTGCGCCGGGGCCTTCGCCGGGCTGTGAGAAAACTCACATTGTCCGCGTGACTCTTGGCACCGACCCAACAGCCTTTCCGGGCGAAAAGGAGCGCCTCAAAACGGAAAGGAGTTCGACATGACTACCAAGCTTTACGCAAAATCAACTCGCACCAACCGCCCCATGTCGCGGTCGTTGAAGGCCGGACTGGCAATGGCTGTTGCCTGCCTGGCAATCAGCCCCGCGCTTGCCGACACCGTCACGAACATTCCCGGCGGCTATGTCCACACCTGGACCGGCAATCACGGCGAGACCTTCCAGGTGACCCGCAACAACAACACTGGTCAATCGGTCACGAAGGTCGATCGCCACGATGGCAGGGGCTTCGTCATCTTCAACACGCCGCCCAGGCCGCGGGTCGTCAAGCCTTATGGCGGATCGCTCTACGACCCGGAGACCAACCGCACCACCAGCGTGGTCGTGGTGCCCATCCCCGGCCCGATCGCCTTCCCGCCGATGCGCGGCAGGATGGTGGAAGAAGGCAATACCTTGCGCGAGCATGGCAACTGGATGCCGCGGCCGACCAGGAGCCGGATCTCGGGCGCGGTCTACGACCCGGAATCCAACACCACCACGTCCGGCGTATTGGGACCGAATGGTGCGGTGCGAACGGTCGAGCAGGGCAACACCCTTGAACGTCATGGCGACATGCGGCCGCACGGGTACACCGGCAGGGTGTCCGGCTCGGCCTACGACCCGGATACCGGCCGGACCACGACATTCGTCGGTGGGCCGGGCGGGTCGGCAAGGGTGGTCGAGGAGGGCAACACCTTGCGAGAGCATGGCAACTGGATGCCCCGGCCAACGCGTGGCGGCCATTATTCGGGTGCGGCCTACGATCCGGAAACCAACCGCACCACTGGCGGTTCGGGCGGACCGAACGGCGCGGTCCGCACGGTCGAGGACGGCAACACGCTCGACCGATATGGGGAAATGCCGCGCCGCGCTGGCACTGGCCGCTACTCCGGCTCAGCCTACGATCCCGAGCCCGGTCGCACGACGACGATCGTCAGCCGGCCCGGGATGTACGGTCGCCTGGTCGAAATGGGCAACACCCTCGGTCGCCATTGAACCGGCCATGATCGTCCGACCGCAGGGCCCGGCTCCCGCCGGGCCCTGCTTCGCGCCAAGGGATCCGGCGCAATCGGATGTGGCAAAAATCACTTCATCGGTGTGGTCAGGACCACCGCCGCACGTCCACCTCCTTGTCATCATGGCTGCCTCGAACATGCAAATTTTCGGAAAGGAGAAGTACCATGACCACCACTCGAAATCGGCACCGTGCGCTGACCTGGGTCAAGCCCATGGTAGCCTCCATGGCGTTTGTCTTGGCTGCCGTTCCAGCCGCCCAGGCCTTCGCGGCCTCGGACGAGCCGGCGGCGGTCTATCCGGCATATCAGGGCCCGAAGAAGACGATAGCAGTCACCAGGTTCGATGCGATCGGATCATTCGTCGCGCAGCATGGCGACTGGGATGTCGGCGGCGGCCTGGCCGCCATGCTGGCCGGCGAGCTTGCCCGCACCAATCGCTTCGTCGTCGTCGAGCGGGCAGAGCTCGATACCTTGCTGCGCGAAAAGCAGCTGGCCCAGGCCAATGCCACGCGTGGAACGGGCGGCGGGCCGCTACTGGGCGCGCAGACCTTCATTCGCGGATCGGTGACTTCCTTCGACCAGCAGGAAAAGGGCGGTGGGGTCAACTTCGGCCTCAACCTTCCAGGGTTCAGTGGTGCGGCCTCCGCCCGCAAGGCCGTCGGGCACATCGCAATCGACCTGCGGCTGATCGATGGAGAAACCGGCGCCGTACTGATGACGAGCCACGTGGAGCGAAAGATCCAGGCGGGTTCTATCGCTCTGCAGGGCGCGACCGGCAGGTTCAATTTTGGCGGAGACCGGTTCAACCAGACTTCGCTTGGCCGGGCCAGTCGTGAAGCCATCGAATCCGCGGTTGCCCAGATCGTCGCCGGGATGGAACGCGTTCCGTTTCAGGCGCTGGTGGCGCGGTCGGATGGCGATCGCGTCTTTCTCAATGCCGGCCGCAACGCCAACCTCGTCCCCGGCAGCCGCATGCGTGTTACCCGGGCCATCGATCGTGTCAGCGATCCCGTTACAGGAGAGGTGCTCGGTGAACGGCGGCAGACCATTGCCGATGTGGTCATCGACCAGGTGGAGGACCGATACTCGGTTGCTCGCCTGATCGGTGCCTCGATGCATGTCGAGCCTTCCGACGTGGCGCAATTGGTCGAGCGGTGAATGGGCTTTTCTTCCGCGCAGGGCGCCAACCGGTTGGTTGGCGCCCTGCACTTGAATTGGCGTGGTTCGTTGGCCGAGGCCATTAACAGTGGGAAGTCGTATGTCCCGTCCTGGTCAGCCGTGCGCAAAGGCTGCACCGGCTGCACCGAGCGTGCTATGGCGATCGGTGAGGATACATATTGAGAGGCGGCAGGAATGGCTGACGGGCGCGTGCTGGATCTGCTGGTCGACGATGCCGTGTTCGGGGAAAGCCCGCGGTGGCACGATGGGGCTTTGTGGTTTTCCGACATCGGCGACGGCAAGGTCTGGCGGATCGGACCGGATGGCAGCCGGAACCTGGCGGTATCCGCGGTTCCTGCGCCATCGGGACTCGGCTGGACGCGGGAAGGCGACCTCCTGGTCACTTCGCTCAAGGATCACACGATCTACCGCGTGGGCGCCGATGGCGTGGCACGGGCGTTCTGCGGGCCGCAGCAGCATGGTACCGTCGGGACCAACGACATGGCGACGGCCGGCTCGCGCAGCTTTGTTTCCTGCACCGGCCGGGAATACCGCATGGGCGATTCGATCGAGCAGATCGCCGCGCCGGTGGGCAAGGTTCTGCTGATCGAGCATGACAGCGGCGCCGTTCGCACGGTCGCGGACGGTTACCGCATGCCCAACGGCATCGCCATTTCGCCCGACGGCAGCAGGCTGATCTTCTCGGAGCTTTTTGCCTCGCGGCTGCTCGAATTCGATATCCAGCCGGACGGTTCGCTGGCCAACGAGCGAGTCTTTGCCGAACTGGACGGCAGCGCCGACGGGATTTGCTTGGATGCCGAGGGCTCGGTCTGGTGTGCGACCACCTCGATGGCCAGCCATGTCACCCGTTGGGAGAGAGTGGCCCGGGGTGGCGAGGTGCTGGAGTCGATTCCCGTGCCCGACGGTTACCACGCCATTGCCCCCGGCCTTGGCGGGGAGGACGGGCGCGATCTGTTTCTGATCGCCAACAAGACCGAAACGCCGGACGACGTGTGGAATGGCCGTGCCAGGTCGCGGGTCTACAAGACGCGAGCCTCGGTTCCTGCCGCGCCCGCGCTTTAGGGGTTACGAGGCAAAGACCCTCGTCCCCAGGTAGCCGGCGGTGGCGGCAAGCGAGGTCAGTACCGTGCCCCATGCCAGGTCGACGAGCGTCAGCCTGAGCGGCCAGTCCTTGAGCGTCGCCTGGTTGGTCAGGTCATAGGTGCCATAGGCCATCAGGCCGACCGCGGCCCCCATCAGCGCCGCCTTGCCGATGCTGCCCTTGTCGATCGCCGGGACGACTGCAAGGACCATGATCCCGGTTATGTAGAGGACATAGAATGCGCCGGCCGCGCCCAGGTTGGCCTTTTCCGCCAGCAGGTGGTCGATTGCCGGCCGATAGAACCGGGGCGTCATCTGGCTTAGCCAGAGGATGTCGAGCGCCAGGAAGGCTACGGCGCTGGCGACCCAGCCACACAGGTAGTTCAGCATCACGCGGTCCCTCGCTTGGGCAATGACGGGAAAAAGGCGTTCACCCGCCGCTGGTATTCGCTGAAGGCATGTCCCTTGCGCGCCAGCATCGACCTTTCCAGCATGGGCACGCCGGTGCCGTGCCGCAGCACGAGGTACATGACGGTCGGGGCTAGCACGGTGAGCCAGGTCATGGGCACGAGCGGCGAGAAGGCCAGGACCGGCAAGGACAGCCAGGTCAACCACTCGAAGAAGTAGTTGGGGTGGCGGGACATGGCCCAGAGGCCCCTGTCCATCACCGGAGGGCGATCCCGCATTTGTCGGTAACGGCGCATCTGCTCGTCGGCCAGCGCCTCGCCGGCAATGGCAATGGCAAGCACGAGGAGGCCTGCAAAGTCACGCCAGCCAAGCGGGCCGGGCGCATGTGCGGCGGCGTGGATCGAAAGCGCCAGCAGCGCCGAGACTGGCGGCTGCCACATGACGAAGCGCAGCAGGCGCGGCTGGAAAGCCTCGCCCCATTCGCGTTTCAGCTCGACATAGCGCAGATCCTCGGCACTCGTTGCGACCCGGCGGGCGATGTAAAGGCCGAGGCGCAGCGACCACATTGCGGTCAGGCCGGCGACCAGTGCCTGCCTGGACGGGTTGGCCCCGTCGCCCGGAATGAGTGCCGCGCTGACGCAGATCGCACCGGTGCCGAAGGTCCAGAAGACATCGATCCACCCGCCACTCCCGGCGCGCCGCTGGAAGCGCCAGGCGAGGACCATGAGCAGGGCCATGGCGGTCCAGCCCGTAAAGGCGATAGTCAGGGCATCCAGCATCGCAGCCATCACACGTTGGCGACGGCAAAGGCGATCCGTCCGACAAGATCGGTCGGAACCAGCCGCCCTTCGGTGGCGAACAGGCACAGGCAGGCCTCATCGCCGTAGACCACCGGGCGATGGGTGTGCGTTTCGTCCAGCTCGACGAAATCGCCGGCCCGGTAGATCGTGCCATTGTCGTCCAGCGCCCCTTCCAGCACCTGGGTGAACTCGGCGCCGGAATGGGTGTGGCGGGCTGTTCTTGCACCGGGTGCGACCTGCAGGAGGTAGACGCGATCGTCGCGGTGATGCGGCGTCTCCACTCTTGCGGACCAGACACCCGGTGCGACCCACCGCCGCCGCGTGCTTGACAGGATATCGCCGAGCCCCTTGGGAGAGGGGGGCACCGGGGCCGGCGTGTCAAGTCGGGCAAGCGTTTGCGCCAGGGCATTCGGGCCCAGGTCGACAGGGTCAATCTCGGTAATCAGTTCGCCGCCGAGCCGTTCGAGCGTGGCCAGCTCGGCCCGGCAGGCAACGCATGCCTGCAGGTGCGCGGCCACCACCACGTCGAACCCCGGGCGCATGTTGCCTGCGGCATAGAGCGCCAGGGTTTCGGGGGAAGGATGGTGAAAGGGCTCGGGCATTCCGCCCGCACTGTGCGGGTGGTTCATCGGTATTCCTCCAGTTGCGAGCGCAATTTGGCAAATGCGATGCGCAGGCGCGATTTCACCGTGCCCAGCGGAATGCGCAGGGCCTCGGCGATGGCCGAATGGGGCTCTTCCTCGAAAAAGGAACGGCGGATGACTTCGCGCTGGTCTTCCGGAAGAGTTTCGATCGCACGGCGCATCCGACTGTCGTCCTGGCGGGCAGATACGACTTCGGACTGCGGCGCGGCATCGTCCGCGCCATCGGGTGGCACTACGCCATAGGTAACGGAACTTTCCTCCCGCCGCAGGGCATCGATGCGGCGGTTGCGGGCGATGACGAAGATCCAGGTCATCACCGAGGCCCTGGCGGGATCGAACTGAGGCGCTTTGCGCCATACGGTGACGAGCACGTCCTGCGTCAGGTCTTCCGCCGCGGCTGGATCGCTGCCCAGCCGGACCAGGTAGGCCTTGACCCTGGGCGCGACCATGGCGAACAGCTCGGCAAAGGCCTCGCGATCGCGCTGGGCCACGCGCAGCAGGAGCTCTGCCGCCTGCTGCCTGTCCGAACCGCTCTTGTCGCCAGAAGCCATACCCGTTCCCGACACGAGCCGCAGGATCCGGCGTCGAGCCAGAACCACTTGTGGCCAAGGGGCAAGAGCGAGCTGCATGCCCCTTATACGATCAAGCCTCCCGATCGGATCACCGTGACATGCGAGAGTGATCCAAATCGCTTGAGCACGCGTAATAAGAGGATGACGGTATCCAGCGCGCGGGGCAAGCCGCAAGTCGACAATCCTTTCAAACCCTTGTCGGTAGCCGTGGTGGGCTCGGGTATCACCGGGCTTGCCGCGGCCTGGCTGCTCTCGCGCGATCACCGCGTGACCCTCTACGAGAGCGATGGGCGCCTCGGCGGCCATGCCAACACGGTCGACGTGGAGATGGACGGACAGCCGGTTTCCGTCGATACCGGCTTCATCGTCTACAACGAGCAGAACTATCCCAACCTGACGGCCATGTTCGCCCACCTCGGGGTGGAGACCCGCCAGTCCGACATGTCCTTTGCCGTCTCGCTGGGCGAGGGGCAGATGGAATATTCCTCGAACGACCTGCTTTCCTTCCTCGGGAACGGACGCAACCTGCTCAACCGGCGCTTCTGGCAGATGACCGTGGACCTCGTGCGCTTCTACCGGCAAGCCGGGCGCGAGATCGAATGGCTCAAGGATGCCGAACACCTGACCTTGGGCGATTACCTCGACAGCAACGGCTACAGCCACGCCTTCCAGTTCGACCACCTTCTGCCAGAGGCGGCGGCGATCTGGTCGAGCTCGGTCAAGCACATGCGTGACTATCCGGCCTGCGCCTTCATGCGCTTCTTCGACAACCACGGCCTGCTCAAGCTGCGCAACCGCCCGCGCTGGCGCACGGTGACTGGTGGCAGCCGAAACTATGTGGCTACCTTGGCCAAGGCCTTCGAAGGGGACGTGCGGCTTGCCAGCCCGGTGGCCTCGGTGCGCTCGCTCTCCGATGGCGTGGAAGTGGCCACCAAGGGCGGTGACGTGACGCGCCATCACCGGGTGCTCATCGCCAGCCATTCCGACCAGGCGCTGACACTGCTGGCCAACCCCGATCCGGAAGTGCGCTCCGTCCTCTCCGCCATCGGCTATCGCAGCAACCGCGCGGTGCTACACACCGATGCCACTCTGATGCCGCGCCGCCGCCGGACCTGGGCGAGCTGGAACTATGTCGGCCACGGCGGCGCCAGCGAGGGCTGCGCGGTGACCTACTGGATGAACCGCCTGCAGGGGCTGGAGACGCCCAAGCCTTTGTTCGTAACGCTGAACCCGGATCGCGAGCCCGATCCGGCCAGCATCCTCTGGGACAGCACCTACGATCACCCCATGTTCACCCCCGCCGCCCTTGCCGCCCAGCGCCGCCTCTGGCCCTTGCAGGGGAGGGGCAACATTTGGCTCGCGGGCGCCTGGCTGGGCGCGGGTTTCCATGAGGACGGCCTGCAGGCGGGCCTTGCTGCGGCTGAGCAGATCGGCGGCATGCACAGGCCGTGGATCGTGCCGAACGAATCCGGGCGGCTGCACCTGCCTCTCGACACGCCGGCCGAGAACTTGCCCGAGCTGGCGCGGGTGGCATGAGTGCAAGCTGCCTCTACGCGGGCGAAGTCGTCCACATAAGGCGAAAGCCGGCGCGGCACCGGCTGGCCTACCGCGTGTTCATGATGCTGCTCGATCTCGACGAGTTGCCCCGGCTCGATCGCAAGTCGCGGCTATTCGCCTACAATCGCGCTGGGTTGGTCAGCTTCCACGACCGCGACCATGGCGACGGCAGCGTCAGGCCATTGCGGCGGCAGGTGGAGCAGGCCTTGGCCTCGGCCGGTCTTCCCGTGCCGGGTGGCCCGATCCGCCTGCTCTGCATGCCGCGCCTCTTCGGCTACGTGTTCAATCCGCTCAGCGTCTACTTCTGCCACGACCAGCAGGGGGATCTGCGCGCCATCGTCCACGAAGTGAACAATACCTTCGGCGAACGGCACTTCTACGTGCTGGAGGCTAGCACCGGCGAGGACGGTCTTGTCCGCCAGAATTGCGCCAAGCAGTTCCGAGTCTCACCCTTCCTGTCGCAGGACCTCGACTACCGCTTCACCATCGCCCCGCCAGACGAACGCACATCCGTCCACATCGCCGTCGGGCGGGACGGTGGCGAGCTGCTCTCCGCCTGGTTCGCCGGCAAGCGCAGCGCCTTCACGGCAAGAGCGCTGCTGGGACATTGGCTGCGGCATCCGGCCATGACCTTCAAGGTCATCCTCGGCATTCACTGGGAAGCGCTGTTCCTCTGGCGCAAGCTGCGCACCGCCGGCTGATCAGATCATCGTCATCGCGCAGGCCAGCGCCACTGCAAGGCTGGTGGCCGTGGCGGCGAAAACCGGAACCGCGCCGCGCCAGCCGGATTCCAGCAGCAAGTCGAGCCGGGTGCGCATCGCGGTTGCGGTGACGGCCAGCAGAAGCATCGCCTTCGAGGCAGTAAGGGCACCTTCGGCGAACTCGCGCGGAACCGAGACCAGCGAGTTGATGGCGAGAACGGCAATAAAGGCGACAATGAACCAGGGCAGGGCCAATCGTCGCCACCATGCGGCGGACGATGCCTGCGCCTGCGCCGGGACGATGAACAGGCCGATCAGGGCGACCACCGGGGCGAGCAGGGCTACCCGCGCCAGCTTGACGATGGTCGCATGGCTGCCGGCAACGTCGGAAAAGGCATAGCCGCCGCCGATCGCCTGAGCGACGTCGTGGATCGAAGCGCCGATCAGGAAGCCGGCCTGGTTGTCGTTGAGGCCCATTTGCGCTGCGAGCAGCGGGTAGCAGGTCATGGCGGCGGCGCTGGCCAGCGATACGCCCACCAGGGTCAGCGCGAACTGTGCCTGGCTGAGGCGCTCGCGGCCGATCACGCCGTAGATGGCGAGTGCCGCGCTGGCGCCGCATATCGCTGTCGCGCCGCCCGCGAGCACGCCGGCATAGGCCGGCTGCCCGGACAGCCGCGCGCCGATCAAGCCGGCCGCCATGGTCAGCGTCATCACCAGCAACAGCGCGACAAAGGGGCTCGGCCCCAGCACCACGATCTGGTGCAGCGTCACCTGCAGTCCCAGCAAGACGATGCCCACGCGCAGGCAGGAGCGGCTCACGAAGTCCAGCCCCCGGTGCGTGCGGGGGTCGCCGGAAACGAAGTTGAGTGAAAGCCCTACGAGCAGGCCGAGCAGGATGATCGGAAAGTGGTAGTGGTCCGATATCCAGGCCGCCCCCGCCGAAGCTACGCCGCAGGCCGCGAGGCCGGGGAAGAGCGGAGGTTGGGCTGGCTTGGCCGGTTGCGCATCGGACGAAGTGCTCGCCAGGTGAATTTCGCCGAAAAGGTCCCCGCCGTTGGGGATGGCGTCCCAATCGATCTCCCGCATCTGCAGCCGCCTTCTGTCCTACGGT
The DNA here is from genome assembly GCA_964630805.1 of uncultured Novosphingobium sp. Lineage (GTDB taxonomy): Bacteria > Pseudomonadota > Alphaproteobacteria > Sphingomonadales > Sphingomonadaceae > Novosphingobium. The sequence goes on from CAZVWP010000005.1 coordinate 93,943, forward strand.
GTCATATTTGCTTTCCTTATTCCATGACTGCGCTAGGTTGCAACCGAAAGCGGCCGCTTTCGCGGCCCGGGTGGGGAGACTTTGGCATGCATGCACCCAAGGCAGCCGGCCGGGCGGCCATTATTGGCCTGGTGGCGCTCCTGTTCTTTGGCAATGCGCTCAATTACGTGGACCGGCAGGTGCTGGCCCTGCTCAAGCCGACCTTGCAGACGGAATTCCAGTGGAGCGACCGCGACTTCGCCCACCTCGGCTCCGCCTTCCAGTTCGCGGCTGCGGGCGCCTACCTCCTCGTCGGCTGGTTCATCGACCGCGTGGGGGTTCGCATGGCCTATGCCATCGGAATCGTTGCGTGGAGCGCTGCCGGCATGGCTCATGCGCTTGCCATGACGGTCCAGCAGTTCGTGGCGGCGCGGGTCGTGCTGGCAGTGGGCGAATCGGTCAGCACCCCGGCGGGGCTCAAGACGGCGGCGGTATACATGCCGCAAAAGCAGCGCAGCCTGGCCATCGGGGTGATCAACACCTCGTCCAACATCGGCGCGATCGTCACTCCGCTCCTGATCCCGCCCTTCGCCGTGGCCTTCGGGTGGAAGGCGGCCTTCGTCGTCACCGGCGCCCTCGGCTTCATCTGGCTCGCCTTCTGGATCGCAGGTACGCGCAATCTCACGCCCGTAGGCGATCAGCCCGAGCGCGCCTCCGTACCCTGGGGCGAATTGCTCAGCGACCGGCGCACCTGGGGGGTGATCGGCGCCAAGATGTTGACGGACGCCGTCTGGTGGTTCGTGCTGTTCTGGATGCCGGACTTCTTCAACCGCCAGTTCGGCATGGGCCAGGCGCATCTGGGCTGGCCGATCGCCATCATCTTCTCTCTGGCGGCGCTGGGCGCGCTGACATCGGGCGCGCTGTTCCCACTGCTGCTCGGGCGCGGGTTGAGCGTCAACGCGGCGCGCAAGGGTTCGATGCTGTTTTATGCGCTGGTCGTGCTCGCCATGCCGCTGGCGATCCTGGCGTCCAATCCCTGGATCGCCGCCGTCCTGATCGGCGTCGGCCTGTTCGCGCACCAGGGCTTTTCGACCAACATCTTCGGCATGACGGCGGACATCGTGCCCGGAACGCGGGTCGCCAGCGTCGTCTCGCTGGGCGCGGTGGCCGGGAACCTGTCGGGCACCGGCATCATGGAGTTCGCCGGCTGGTCGCTGCAGTCGGGCCACGGCTACGGCCCGCTTTTTGCCTACTGCGGCAGCGCCTACCTGCTGGCGCTGGGCCTCATCCACCTCGTCCTGCCCCGGCTGGTCCCTGCCGCGCCGGAATGATCGCAGCAAAGAAAAAGGGCCTCCGCGCCGAAGCGAGGAGGCCCTTCCAGGGAGGAGTGGTTATTTCGGGTCAGAAGTTGATCCGGCCGGTCACGCCCCAGTAGCGGTCCGCGTCGCGCGGGATCTGATAGCGGATCGAGCCGCCGGGGCCGCCGCTTTCCTTGTGCGCGACATAGGACTGATCGAACACGTTGCGCACCTGGACCATCAGCCGCCATTTGTCGTCGCTGCTGCCGATGCCGGCCTGGAGGTTGACGAGCGCATAGCCGTCGATCGTCCCCAGTTCGCGCAGCGATGCGACAGGCGAGAAGATCGAGAGTTGCTTGCTCTGCGCCGAAACCTGGCCGCCAAGGAACAGGTCGATCCCGCTGGTGACCGTCTTGCGATAGTCGATGCCGAAGGTGCCCTTCCACTTCGGCGCGAAGAGCAGCGGCGTACCGGAGGGAATGATGTCGGCAAGGGTGGCGCCCGGGACGACCTTGAACGCATCGACGTGAGCATCAGTATAGGCAAGGCCGGCATTGATCGTCAGGCCCGGGATCGGCACGGCATTGAAATCAAGCTCGAAGCCCCGGGTGGAAACCTTGCCGGCATTGGTGAAGCGGCTCACCACGACTCCCGCCGAAAAATCGGGATTGTTGGCCTGGAAGTTGTCATACTTGGCGTAGAACGCGGCGATATTCAGGGTCGCCTTTCCATCGAACAGCGTGTTCTTAAGGCCGATCTCGAAGGAGTTGGAGGTTTCGGCCTCAACCACGGGCGTGGTTGTCGCGCCGAGGTTGAAGAACATGTTATAGCCCGGCCCCTTGTAGCCGCGCGTGTACGTTGCATAGGCCATGACATTCCGGTCGATGTCGTATTGAAGGCCCGCGCGGCCGGAGAGGTTGGTCGTTTTGACTTCGCCGGTGAAGGGGCCGAACGATGTGTTCACACCACCGGTGTTGACCGGCTGACCGGAGCCGTTGACGTCGAGGTTTATCGCCGTGCGGCTGTGATAGACGTCAAGCTTGTCGACCGTCAGGCGCAGGCCGCCGATCAGGCGGAACTGTTCGCTGATGTTAATCGTGGCATTGCCGAAGACCGCGAAGTTGTTGAACTTGGCGCCGTGCGGCGCGATGCCGGTGACAGTGCGAAGGTTGGTGGCCAGAGGGCTGGTGCACGGCGTCGGCACGGTCGGTGCCGGCGTGACCCCGGATGCGCAGAGCGTGACATTGCGAGTGAACACGCGGTCATTCTCCGCATGCGAATAATAGACCCCGAGCAGATATTCAAAGAACTTGCCGGTCGGCGAGGCAAGCCGAAGTTCCTGGCTGAAGGTCTTGGCCTGCTGCGGTCCGGAATCGTGCAGCTGGTTCAGGCCGATGTAGGCTTGCGGCAGCCAGTCGCCGTCACGGATTTCCGTGTTGTTCCATTCGCGGTAGGCGGTAATCGAGGTAAGCGAATGTTCGCCCAGTTCCGCATCGAGCTGGGCAGACACGCCCCAGCTTTCCTCTTCGGTGCGAGTGACGAGGTTCTGGTTGATCGTCCGGCTGTCGGCGCCCAGCGGGGTCGGGAGCACCTGGAAGGCAAGGCCGGTGCCGGTCGTGCCGATCACCTGCGCGCAGCAGTCATCATCGGCTTTGCGGTAATCGCCGATCACCGTGAGCTTCACGGCAGGCGAGAGATCGGCAACCAAAGTGCCGCGCAGGCCCCAGCGCTTGTAGCCATTGACCCTGCTGTTAACATTGGGCGAGACGTTGAAGATGTTGCCGTCGTATTCGGTGTAGAAGCCGACCCAGCGGGTGCGCACGCTTTCCGAGATCGGCAGGTCGAGCGCCACCTTGCCGCGCACTTCGTTGCTGTCGAAATAGCTCAGCTCGGCCGAGCCGCCCAACCTGTCGCCCGGGCGCTTGGTGACGATGTTGATCGCACCGGCCGAGGCGTTCTTGCCGAACAGCGTACCCTGCGGCCCGCGCAGCACTTCCATGCGCTCGATATCGACGAGATCCGAGAAGGCTTCGCCCACACGGGCATAGACGACGCCATCGACCACGGTCGAAACGCTGGGTTCCGAGGCGATCGAGAAAGTCGCTGTGCCTACGCCGCGCATGTAGATGGCCTGGTTGAGCGTGGTGCCCGACTTCTGGATGTTCAGCGTCGGGATGATAGTCTGCGCGGTTTCCAGATTGACCCCGCCCTGGATGGCCAGCCTCTCGCCGCTGAGCGCGGTGACCGCCACCGGCACTTCCTGCAGTCGCTCGGTGCGCTTCTGTGCGGTGACGACGATTTCGGCCGGGCCGGCGCCCTCATCGGCGGCGGCGTCCTGCGCCATGGCAGGCGCGGCAAGGCCGAAAGCCAGGAAAAGCGGGGCCGCGAGTGCGGTGGAACTGCGAAGGATGGATTTCATGTCAGTCTCTCCTCACGACTGGCCGGGGCACTTGCCGGCATGCGAAAACTGGCCGCAGGGTGGCTGTTCATGCTCATCCCCGTTGCATCTGGGCCTTGAAGTGATCCGAATGCGGCTGTATGTCAAGCGGTGTCATACATTCTGCGCCGCACCTGTTGCATTGTTGCTACAGATGCCTGACCAAGGACCGTAGATGGACGGGGATTGGCAATTTCTGGCCCTGGAAGAAGGGTTCGACCTGCATTTTGCCGGTCGCCTCGTCCTGCGTCATCGCGAAGACTGTCCTCCGGTGGTCATAGCCCGTGGCAATGCCCGGATGGCCATGGATAAAGGCAACTTCCTGATAGAAGACAAGCCATTCGGCCACCGGATGCCGAGCGACTGGCGGCTGGAAGATGACCGGGTAGTGCTGTCCGACGGAAAGGAGGATCTCGCCATTCTGGCCTGGTCCGGCAACCGCCTGGACCTCGACGCCATCGATCCGGCCTGCGATCGCCTGACCCTGCGACTTCATGCCGAGCCTCGCGAAGCCGTCTGGGGCGGCGGGGAGCAGATGAGCTATCTCGCGCTAAATGGCCGGCGCTTTCCGATCTGGACCAGCGAGCCCGGTGTCGGGCGCGACAAGTCGACCGAGCTCACGCGCCTGATGGACGCGCAGGGCATGGCTGGCGGCGACTACTGGAACACAAATTACCCGCAGCCGACCTTCCTTACCTCGCGTTGGCTCGCCGTCCATCTGAATGCAGACTGCTACAGCGTGCTCGACTTCACCGATCCGCAGGTTCACGCGGTGGAAGCCTGGGCCGGTAACGTTGCCCTCGAATTCTTCGCCGAGCCCGATCCGGCTGCCCTCGTCTCGAGCTTATCCAGCCGTTTCGGCCGCCAGCCCGCCTTGCCGGACTGGGCGATCGGCGGCGCGATCGTCGGCCTCAAGGATGGAGCGCGCAGCTTCGAGCGTCTCGACACTTTCCTCGGAGCGGGCGCAGCCGTCTCCGGCCTGTGGTGCGAGGACTGGGCTGGCGTGCGCCAGACCAGCTTCGGCCGCCGCCTGTTCTGGGACTGGCGGCGCTCCGATCAGCGTTATCCGGATCTTCCCGGCCGGATAGCCGCGCTGCATGCCCGCAACATCCACTTCCTCGCCTATGCCAATCCCTACCTCGCCGCCGATGGCGTCCTCTACGAGGAAGCGCGCGCGAAGGGCTACTTCGCCCTGAAGCAGGACAGCGACCAACCTTATCTGGTAGACTTCGGTGAGTTCGACGCGGGGGTGCTCGATTTCACCAATCCGGAGGTCTGCGACTGGTTCGCCGAAAGGGTGCTGGGTCGGGAAATGCTCGACATCGGCATCGACGGCTGGATGGCAGATTTCGGCGAATACCTGCCGACCGACGTGCGGCTGCGCGATGGCTCGAACCCGATGGTGGCGCACAACCGCTGGCCGATGCTCTGGGCGCAGGTCAATGCAGCGGCCGTCGAAAGCCGGGGCAAGACCGGCGAGGCGGTGTTCTTCATGCGCGCCGGGTTCTCAGGATTTCAGGCCCATTGCCCGCTTCTCTGGGCGGGCGACCAGTCGGTCGACTTCACCCGGCATGACGGCATCGGCACGGCGATCACCGGCGCGCTCTCGGCCGGGCTTGTAGGCAATGCCTACAGCCATTCGGACTGCGGCGGCTACACTTCGCTCCATGGCAATGTCCGCACCGCGGAGCTGATGATGCGCTGGTGCGAACTGGCAGCCTTCGCTCCGGTCATGCGCAGCCATGAGGGCAACCGGCCCGACGACAACCTGCAATACGATTCGACGCCCGAACTGCTCGCCTGCTTCGCCGGATGGAGCCGGGTGCACGCTCACCTCGCGCCCTATGTGCGGCATCTGTGCGACGAGGCCGTGGCGACCGGCCTTCCCGTCCAGCGGGCAATGTTCCTGCATTATCCGGACGACGCTTCGCTCTGGACCACGCAGGACCAATACCTCTACGGTGCCGATCTGCTGGTGGCGCCGGTCATCGAGGAAGGGGCAATCGAGCGGAACGTGTTGCTGCCCGGGCAGGCGCCCTGGCGTCATTGCTGGACAGGTGAGGACTTTGCACCCGGCGTCCATGCCGTTCCCGCACCCATCGGCCAGCCGCCGGTGTTCTACCGGCCGAACAGCGCCTTCGCGCCGCTGTTCGCCGGACTTAAAGAGGTGCTGGAAGCATGAGCGAGCGGGCGAATATCCGGGACGTGGCGGCAATGGCGGGCGTGGCGGTGAAGACCGTCAGCCGCGTGCTCAACGGCCACCCCTATGTCAGCGCCGAGACCAAGGCGCGGGTCGAGGAGGCGATGCAGGCGCTGGATTTCCGGCCCAGTGTCGCCGCACGGATCCTCTCGGGCGCCAAGAGCAACCAGGTCGCGCTGATCTACGACAATCACAGCCCCTACTATATGTTCCAGATCCAGACCGGCTGCTGGGAAACATGCAAGGAAAAGGGCATCCGCCTGCTGGCCCAGCCGGTCGATGTCGCCGATCCGCAAGTGGGTGAGCAGGTGCGCGGGCTGGTGACCGAAACCCATGTCGACGGGATCATCCTGTCCTCGCCGGTCACCGACTGCGAACCGGTGCTGCGCGCGCTGGACCTCCTCGACATTCCCTTCGTGCGTATTTCGCCGGGTACCAACCACGCGCTGACCAGTTCGGTGTTCATGGACGACGCCCAGGCGGCGGACGACATGACCACGCACCTGATCAATGCCGGCCATCGCCGCATTGGCTTCATCAAGGGCCACCCCAACCACATGGCCTCGGACGATCGCATGTTCGGCTACCGCCGGGCGTTGGACCGGGCGGGGATCGCCTATGAGCCGGGTCTCGTCTGCGAGGGCGAGTTCGATTTCGAATCCGGCGTGCGGGGTGGGAACCTGCTGCTCGACCTGCCGAACCGGCCCACGGCGATCTTCGCCTCCAACGATGACATGGCGGCCGGCGTCCTTGCCGTCGCGCACGATCGCGGCATCGCCGTGCCGGCCGAGCTTTCGGTGGCGGGCTTCGACGATACCACGCTGGCCCGGACTGTCTGGCCGCCGCTCACCACGATTCACCAGCCGATGGCGGAACTGGCGCGCACGGCGACCGAAATCCTCATTGCCGGCGGCGACATCAGCCATCGCCGTCTGCCCCACACTCTCGTCGAGCGCGCCTCGGTCGCGCCGCCCAACAGGAAACATCTGCATGAGTGAACTGCCACTGCCGCCTGCCACCCGCACGCTCGGGAGCAGCGGCATAGAGATATCGCCGATCGCCTGGGGCATGTGGCGCCTTGCCGAGGAGGGCCGGACGGTGTCAGGGGCGGGGCGGCTGGTCCATGCCGCGCTCGATGCCGGGATCACCCTGCTGGACACGGCCGATATCTATGGCTTCGATGGCAAGGCAGGCTTCGGCGATGCCGAGGCCCTGCTGGGCGAAGTGCTTGCCGCCGAGCCCGGCTTGCGCGGCCGCATGGTGCTGGCGACCAAGGGCGGCATCATGCCGCCGCTGCCCTATGACCAGAGCGCGGCCTATTTGGCTTCGGCCATCGATGCCTCGCTGCGGCGGCTTCGCACGGACGTGATCGACCTGTGGCAGATCCACCGCCCCGATATCCTCGCCCACCCGCAGGAAGTGGCGCGGGTGCTCGACGATGCCGTCGCCGCGGGCAAGATCCGCGCGCTGGGCGTGTCGAACTTCACGATTCCCCAGACGGCGGCGCTCAACCATTTCCTCGGCAACAAGCTGGTCAGCACCCAGCCGGAGATCAGCCCCTTTCGGATCGACTGCTTCGAGAACGGCGAGCTGGACCAGGCGATGATGCTGGGCATGACGCCGCTGGCCTGGTCGCCCTTGGGCGGCGGCAGGCTAGCCCAGCCGGAGAGCGACCGCGGAATGGCTGTCGCGGCAGCCCTCGACGGGGTCGCCAAGCAGCAGGGCCTATCCCGCAGCGTCGCCGCCTATTCCTGGTTGATGGCGCACCCTGCAGGGATCGTCCCGATCATCGGATCGCAGCGCGCCGAGCGCATCGCCGAAGGCGTCGAGGCGCTGAAGGTCAGATGGACCCGGCAGGACTGGTACGCCGTGCTCGTCGCCGCGCGCGGCGTGCCGCTGCCCTGAAGGAAGGAGTGAGGCCATGAGTGCACAACAATGCGAGATCGCCTGGTTCTCGGCGCTGTGCGACGATGACTATGAGTTCCTCGGCGTCCCCGACCCGGCGCTGAAGTCCAGCTGGGAGCATTGCCGCAACATCGTCCTGCGCGCCGAGGAAGGCGGCTTCGACAATATCCTGCTGCCCTCGGGCTACGAATTGGGCCTCGACACCACCGCCTTTGCCGCTGCGGTCGCCACCCAGGTGCGCCGGATGAAGCTGCTCTGGGCCACCCGCATCGGCGAGGATTGGCCGCCGCAGCTCGCCCGCCGCATCGCGACGCTCGATCGCATCCTCGGGCCCAATGCCGCCGGCACCGGCGGGCGGCTCAACGTCAATATCATCTCTTCCGACATGCCCGGCGAGAAGCTCGCCAGCGGACCGCGCTATCGCCGCGCTACGGAAGTGATGAAGATCGTCCGCACGCTCCTCAACGGCGAGCACCTCGACCACAAGGGCGAATTCTACCAGCTCGAGCTGGACCCGGCGCGGATCAGCACCATTTCAGGCAAGTGCCCCGCCTTCTATTTCGGCGGCCTTTCCGACGAGGCGCGGGACTGCGCGGCGGAAGGGTGCGACGTCTACCTGATGTGGCCCGACACCATGGGCAACGTGCGCGAGATCATGGACGACATGAAGCTTCGTGCCGCGAAGTTCGGCCGCAAGCTGCGCTTCGGCTACAGGGCCCACGTCATCGTCCGCGAAACCGAGGACGAGGCCCGGGCCTATGCGGCGCGGCTGCTGTCCAAGCTCGACGATGCCACCGGCACGGCCATCCGCGAGAAATCGCTCGATGCGAAGAACTTCGGCGTCCAGCGCCAGCAGGAACTGCGCGCCTCGGCTTCCGACGACGGCTTCGTCGAGGATCACCTGTGGACCGGTATCGGCCGCGCCCGCTCCGGCTGCGGGGCGGCGATCGTCGGCAATCCGGACCAGGTTCTGGCCAAGCTGCGCGCCTACCAGGATCTCGGCATCGAGGCCTTCATTCTCTCCGGCTATCCGCACGCGCAGGAGGCGGACCTTTTCGCCCGCCATGTGCTGCCCCATATCGAGCACGGACCGCTGGCGGTCTGAGGAAGTCTGGTCGGGCATGGGCATGGCGGGGCAATGACGGACACGATCTACGACCTCGCGGTCATCGGCGGCGGCATCAATGGTGCGGGGATTGCCCGCGACGCCGCCGGGCGCGGGGCGAACGTCTTGCTGCTCGAGGCGGGCGACCTTGCCGGCGGCACCTCGTCGGCGTCGACCAAGCTGATCCACGGTGGCCTGCGCTATCTGGAGCACTACGAATTCGCCCTGGTGCGCGAGGCGCTGACCGAGCGGGAGCGGCTGTGGGGCATCGCGCCGCACGTCATCTGGCCTCTGCGCTTCGTCCTGCCCTATGCGCCGGGCCTGAGGCCCCGCTGGCTGTTGCGGCTTGGCCTGTTCCTCTATGACCACATCGGCGGCCGGAAGCGGCTCCCCGCGACCGAGACGGTCAAGCTATCCCGCCACCCCGCCGGTGCGCCGCTGAAGTCGCAATATGCCCATGGCTTCGTCTATTCCGATTGCTGGGTCGACGATGCCCGCATGGTCGTGCTCAACGCCCGGGATGCGGCGGATCGCGGGGCGACCGTGTTGACGCGGTGCGCGGCACAGGCGCTGGTTCGCGAGGCCGACCACTGGCGCATCGACACTCCACGAGGGCCATTCCGCGCCCGTGCCATAGCCAACGCCGCAGGCCCCTCCGTGCTTGACGTGCTAGGTCATGCGGGCGAGCACACCGAGCGGACCATGCGGCTGGTCAGGGGCTCGCACATCGTCGTCCCCAAACTGTTCGACCACCCCTTCGCCTATTTCTTCCAGCTCCCCGACGGTCGCATCTTCTTCGCCATCCCTTATGAGCACGACTTCACCCTGATCGGCACGACCGATCGCGATCATCGCGGTCCGCTCTCCGAAATCCATGCCGATGCCGAGGAGATCGCCTACCTCTGCGAAGGCGCGAGTACCTATTTCCGCAAGACCATAGTCCCTGCCGACGTGGTCTGGTCTTATTCCGGCGTCCGCCCGCTTGTGGACGATGGTTCGAGCAAGCCGGAGGCAGCCACGCGCGGCTACCGCTTCGAGCTCTCCCCGGAGGAGGAAGGCGCGCCGATCCTCTCGGTCTTTGGCGGCAAGATCACAACCTACCGGCACCTCGCCGAGGAAGCGGTCGAGCTTCTGGCCGAGCGCCTGCCGATGCTGGCGGGCGACGGCTGGACCGGATCGGCTCCCCTGCCGGGGGGCGACTTCCCGGTCGAAGGCGCGGGCGAACTGAAGCGCAGGATCGGGGAGCGATATCCCTTCCTCGATCCGGCCTGGGCGGACCGGCTCGGCCGCAGCTACGGCACGGACACCTTCGGCATACTGGGCGAGGCCACCTGCCTTGCCGATTGCGGACGCCATTTCGGCCATGGGCTGACCGAGCGCGAGGTTCGCCACATGCTCGAACGTGAATGGGCGCTATGCGCGCAGGACATCCTGTGGCGGCGGTCGAAGCTTGGGCTGCGGTTCAGCGCGGCGGAAACGGATGCGCTCGACCAGTGGTTGGCCAATCGCTGCGCCGCAACGCTCTAGCCAGAAACCGTCAAAAGGCGCGGCTGACCGAAAAGACGACCTTGGCCCGGCCGCTCTCGCTGAACACAGGGTAATTGGTCGCGTTCACGCCCAGCGACATCGAAAACTTTCCCACCGGCCTGCTGACCTGGACGCTCCAGTCCCGGTAGGTGTCCGTGCCGTGTTCGGGCGAATCCAGGTCCTTGGGGACGATGGAAAGGCCGGCATGCCCGTTGAGCGACCACTTGCCGACCTTGAAGAGGCGCAGGTTCAGCTCTGCGAAATAGGTGTTTCGGCCATCGACGAGATAGTCCGGCGAAACATAGAGCCGCAGGCGCAAGGACCGGCGGGAGACGCCGACGAAACCCTCGAAATAGTGCTTGCGGTAGGCCTCGTCGGTCGTGACCCAGGTGGTGGTGTAGCTGGGGAGGTTCCCGGCGTTTTTCGGCGTCAGCCTGGACCGGTCATGTTCCGGGCACTGCCGAGAGCATGATGATGGGGTTATCGCTGAGCGGTGCCATGGTTTCAAGGGTCATGTAACGGGCGCGTTGGACGGCCCATTCGTCGCTCTGCTCCATGAGGATCGCGCCGACAAGTCGAGTAATCGCTGCCTCATTTGGGAAGATACCGACGACATCGGTTCTGCGCTTGATCTCACCGTTGAGGCGCTCGATGGGGTTCGTGCTGTGCAGCTTGGCGTGGTGTTCCCTGGGGAAGGTCATGTAAGCCAGCACGTCTGGTTCGGCATCGTCCATCAGGGTCGCCAGCTTTGGCGGCTTCGAGCGCATCTGGTCGGCCACCGAGCGCCACTGCTGGCTCGCCGCCTCGGGGGTCTCCTGCGCGAAGGCGGTGGCGATGAAGGCGGAGACCACGCGCCTGCCGCTCTTGCCGGCATGGGCCAAAGCATTGCGCATGAAGTGCACCCGGCAACGCTGCCATGTGGCGCATAGCAGCCTGGAGACTGCCGCCTTGATCCCTTCATGGGCATCGGAGACGACCAGCTTGACGCCGCGCAGTCCCCGCCGGGCGAGCTTGCGCAGGAAGGCGCTCCAGAAGGGTTCGGCCTCCGACGGCCCGATATCCATGCCCAGCACCTCTCGTCGGCCATCGCTGTTGACGCCGACCGCGACGATCGCCGCGACCGGGACGATCCGCCCGCTCTGGCGGACCTTCACATAGGTGGCGTCGATCCACAGGTAGGGCCAGTCGCCTTCGATGGGCGATCGAGGAAGGCCGTTACCCGCTCGTCGATCTCCTCGCACAGGCGGCTGACCTGGCTCTTGGAGATGCCGTCCATGCCGAGCGCCTTGACCAGATCATCAACCGAGCGGGTCGAGATGCCTTGGACATAGGCCTCCTGGATCACCGCGGTCAGCGCCTTCTCGGCCAACGAGCGCAGGTGCATCATGGTATTGGTCATCGTGGTTCCTTCCGTCAGGTTCGAGTGTCGCAACCCAAACCTATCCGAAAATCACGATGACCACCCCGATCAGCTACACAACCACATGGGTCGCGATCGCCCGCCAGGCCATGACAAAACCGTCGCAGCCTTGGCAGGAAAGCCACGAGCCGGGTCGTCACTTCGTCCTTGGCATCGGCAGCCTCGCCAGCCGATATCGTACCTCCAGCCATTCAACGGGCCATCGCGCGATTTATTCCCGGCATCGCAATTTATTCTTACGTTTCAAACGGGGTGCGGCCGGGGGGGCGGCGCACTCGATTGGCCGTTGACTTGCACCCGCGTTTCGCGGGAACTTCGAACGGTGGCCGGGCGCAGCAAGAGCAAGGGCGGATGGGAGAGCCGTGATGGAATTCAGGCAAGTGGCCGCGGGCTACAGTTTTCTCGAGGGGCCGCGCACGCAAGGCGATGCGGTCTGGTTCACCGACCTTCTGGCAGGCGGCGTTTTCCGGCTCAATTCCGACGGTTCCACCGACAGCTTTCTGCCCGACAAGCACCACATCGGCGGCATCTGCCTGAACCACGACGGCAGGATTATCCTTGGCGGCAACGATGCGCATTACTGGCTCGATCCCGCGACCGGGGAGGTCGGCAAGGTGCTCGCCGACGTCAACGGCGAGAAGCATCCCGGCTCGAACGACATGCTGCCCGACGGCAAGGGCGGGCTCTACTGGGGGACGTGTTCGAACGGCGGGGAATATGGCGACGGGCGGGAGCCGGCGTTAACCAGGCTCATGCACCTTGATGCTGCCGGGAACGTCCGAGTGGTCAGCGAAGGGCTCAGTTTCGCCAACGGCGTCGGGATCAGTCCGGATGGCAAGACGCTCTACCACAACGAGAGCCTGCGCGGTTGCTTCGCCTACGATATCGAGGCCGATGGCAGCCTCTCGAACCGCCGCATATTCGCAGCGCAGGAAGACTGCGACGGGCTGGCGGTCGATGCCGAGGGCGGCGTGTGGATCGCCTGCTGTTTCATCGGCCAGGTGGCGCGCTACCTTCCCGGCGGCACGCTCGACAAGTCGGTAGCTATCCCGGACCGCAACGTCACCTCAATCTGCTTCGGCGGGCCGGACTGGCGAGACGTCTATGTCACCACCGCGGGCGACGACGGCATACCTATCATGATGGAGGGCAAGCTGCCGGGACCCAACGGCAAGCTGTTCCATGCGCGCTCCGATATTCCCGGCCAGCCGGTCGCGGAAACGCGCTTCAGGACGCGCTAGAGTAGCGGTCTGCCTACCGGCCAGCCGATCTTCTCCCAACCTCCCGGCGCCTTCCAGACGAATTCCAGGTAGTGCCCGAGACTCGCCCGCGCATCCATGTAGGCAAAGACCATGGCCGGGTTCTCGCCGGCGAAGGCCAGCGGCAGGCCCGATGAGGCGAGCTCTGCGCGCATCGCCGGCAGGTCGTCGCGTCGCAGGGCCCAGTGGTGCAGGCGCGGCGTCGGGTCGTCAGGGTCGGTCGGGAGCAGCGTACGGTAATGCCCGTCCGCACCGCCCAGCGGCTCGACGATCTCGATATGGAGGCCGCCCGCCCAAGCCGAGGCGATGCGCACCGACATGGTCTCCTCGCCAGCTATTGTCCTCACCGGCACTTCCGCCTCGAACCGCGCCCAGCCGGTCAGGCCGTAACGCCTCTCGACCAGCGCCAGGGCGCCTTCGAGGTCATGCGTCACATAGCCGTTCTGGTAGTGGCCCTTCAGAGAGACCACGTCAGTAAACCGGGCGATCCTTCGGCCAGCCCTGCATTTCCCAGCCTTCGGGCGTTGCCCAGATGAATTCGAAGTGGTGGCCCAGCACCTTGGCGGCGTTGAGGTAGATGAAGATCAGCCCCGGCACCTCGCCCTCGAACTCCACCGGCAGGCCGAGCCGGGCGATCTCCTCGCGCATCGCCTTCTCGTCGTCGCGACGCACCGCGATGTGGTGGAAGCGGGGAGTCGGGTCGGTCTTGTCGGCGGGGAGCGCGGGCAGGTAGTGGTCGCAATAGCCGCGCACCGGCTGGATGATCTCCAACTGGTGCCCGTCGTGCCAGCCCAGCGCCGCCTTGACTGAACTTTCCTTGATGCCGCTGGCGGTCTTCAACTGCATGTCCGGCTCGAACACGATCCATTCGACCTTGCCGAACTGCCTGTCGATCCCGGCGAGAGCGTCGTCGAGGTCGTGCGTGACATAGGCGTTCTGGAAGTGGCCCTTGAAGTACATTTCGATCCTCATCCCAATTTTGCGTTGCGCGCGAGTTCGGCACGGTTAGACCTGCAAGTCAACAAGCGTGAGGGAGGACATGGCCGAAACCCGCGAGGAAGCGCCGCTGGAGCCGGAGCTCCCGATCATCGATCCGCACCTGCACTTCTGGGAGATCCGCGCCGATCCCCTGGGCATGCGTTCGCCCCATCGTTTCCTGGTGCAGGAAGTGGCCGACATCATCGAGGCAAGCGGGCAGAACGTGACCCATTCGGTCTTTGTCGAATGCCACGCCATGCACCGCTGCGACGGCCCTGAAGAACTGCGCCCGGTCGGCGAGACCGAATTCGCGGCAGGGCAGGCAGCGATCAGCGCAAGCGGGCAATACGGCAAGGCGCGGCTGGGGCACCGGATCGTCGGAACGGCGAACCTTTTGCTGGGCAGCCGTGTCGCGCCCGTGCTGGAAGCCCACGTCGCGGCGGCCGGCGGGCGCTTTCGCGGCATTCGCATGGCGACGGCCTGGCGCGCGGCCGGACAGTTCGGCATGCCGGCCGATCCTGCCGGCACCGGGCTCCTTTGCCGCCCGGAATATTGTGAGGGCGCTGCCGAACTTGCGCGGTTGGACCTGAGCCTCGACGTCTGGTGTTTCCACCGGCAGTTGCCCGAACTGATCGTGCTGGCCGACCGGCTACCCGATCTTGCCATCGTGCTCGATCATGTCGGCACGCCGGAGGACCGCGGAGCTGAAGCACGGGCGGAATGGGCGGCGTTCATCCGCGAGCTTGCGCGCCGGCCCAATGTCTGCATCAAGCTGGGCGGGCTCGGCATGGATTGCGACCACGGCATCGGTCACGAATATCGCCGTGCCTCGTCGGAAGTGCTCGCAGAGGAATGGCGGTCCTATATCGAGACCTGCATCGAGGCCTTCGGGCCATCGCGCTCGATGTTCGAAAGCAATTTCCCGCCCGACAATTCCACCGCCAGCTACGGTGCGACCTGGAATGCCTTCAAGCGTATTGCATCGGGTTGCTCGGCGGCGGAAAAGCGTGAACTGTTCAGTGGCACGGCCGCACGGTTCTATCGGATTTGACGGGCCGGAAGAGGAGGAAGCCTGCATGAAAGTGGTCGTCAACCGCGCCCTGTGCGAGGGCAACGGAAACTGTGAGGCGGCAGCGCCCGAACTGTTCCAGCTCGACGATGACGACGAGCTGCATGTGCTCAAGGAAACATTCGGCGAGGAACTGCGCGCAAAGGCGGAGGCGGCAGTGCGCTCCTGCCCGAAGAACGCACTAGGCATAGAGGAATAAGGGCAAATGGCGGGGCGGATACTGGTCTGGCTGGTCGCGCTAGGCGCGGCGCTTGCCGGGGCGTGGCTGGTCTGGGGCGGCGGCACGCTGATCGTCAATGGCGGAAGCTGGTATTACCTGCCGGCCGGGCTGGCACTGGTCGGCGTGGCTGGCGCACTGATGACACGGCGTGCCTTTGCCTGGCCGCTCTACGGTGCGCTACTGGCGGTTACCTTGCTGTGGTCGCTATGGGAGTCCGGCTTCGATTTCTGGCCGCTGGTTGCCCGGCTGGTCGCGCCCGCGGTGCTGGGGCTGGTGCTTCTGCTTCCGCCTTTCCGCAAGCAGGGCGGGCAGGCGGCCCGGTGGCCGCTTGCCGTGCCGCTCGCGGCGGTGCTGCTGGCGCTGCTGGGTTCCGGCCTGACCGACCGCGACTCCAATTTGCTGAAGGCCGCTGTGCCCATCGTCGAGGCGCCGGGCGCGGACGGGGATTGGAAGAACTGGGGCCGCACGCTCGACGGCAACCGCAATTCCCCGCTCGGCCAGATCACCAATGCCAATGTCGGCCAGTTGCGGCTCGCGTGGGAATTCAAGTCCGACGTGCCGCCGACCCAGTTCCACGGTTTCGAGGCGACGCCGCTGGCGGCCGACGGCAAGCTGTTCGTCTGCCTTGGCCGCAACGTCATCGTCGCGCTGGACCAGGAGACAGGCAAGCAGGTCTGGCGCTTGGATCCCAAGCCCGATCTCGAAGGCACCTTCTCCGACAATTGCCGGGGCGTTTCCTGGTACGAGGCCCCATCCGGCACTGGCGAATGCCCGCACCGCGTGCTGTTCGGGGTCAATGACGGAAGGATGATGGCGGCGGATGCCGCTACCGGCCAGCTCTGCCGCTCGTTCGGCCAGAATGGGCAGGTCGACCTGAAGGAGGGGCTGGGCCAGTTCGAAAAGGGCATGGCCTATCCGACCTCGCCGCCCACGATCGTCAACGGCGTCGCCATGATTGGCGGCTGGGTTACGGATGGAGTGCGCGCCAAGGAACCTGCGGGGGGTATCCGGGCATACGATGCACTGACCGGCAAGCTGCTCTGGGTCTGGGATACGGTCCGCGAGGATCCGGCCAGGCCGCTCGCGCCGGGCGAGACCTACGCCCTTGGCGCGCCCAACACCTGGGGCGTGTTCAGCGGGGACGAGGCGCTGGGCCTGGTCTATGCCGGGCTGGGGGTCGAGACGCCCGACTATTTCGGTGCGGGCCGCTCTCCGGGGGCGGAGAAATACTCCACCTCGATCGTCGCGCTAGATGTAAAGACCGGCAAGCCGCGCTGGCATTTCCAGACGGTGCACCACGACATCTGGGACTATGACATCGGTTCGCAGCCGGTGCTGGCCGAAGTCAGGGGCGTCCCCGCCCTGATTGGCCCCACCAAGCGCGGACAGTTCTTCGTCCTCGACCGCCGCACCGGCGCGCCGATCTTTCCTATCGTCGAAAAGCCGGTGCCCCAGGGCGCGGTGCCCGAGGACTGGGCGGCGAAGACGCAGCCGTACAGCCCCGGCTTCGCCAATGTTGCAGGTCCGCCGCTCAGCGAAAGCACCATGTGGGGGGCGACGCCGATTGACCAACTGGCTTGCCGCATTGCCTTCCGCAAGGCGCGCTACGAGGGCGATTTCACCCCGCCGGGCATCAGGAACGCGATCTTCTATCCTGGCTCGGCGGGCGGTTCGAACTGGGGCAGCGTCACCATCGACGCGGCGCGGGGTCTGCTGATCTCGAACAGCCTCTACATGGCGGACATCGGCCGCATGATCCCGCGCGCCGAGGCGGACCGGCTGGCCGCCGAATATGCCAAGTCCGGCAAGGCATCCGGCTTTGCCTTTCCGCAGAAGGGCTCGCCCTATGCGATGGACCGCTCGGTGTTCCTTGGGCCCTTCGGCGTCCCCTGCCAGCAGCCGCCATTTGGCCGGCTCAACGCCATCGAACTTGCCACCGGCAAGCTGGTCTGGAGCAAGCCCCTGGGCGATGCCTCTGCGGCTGGCCCCTTTGGCCTCGAATCCCGCCTGCCGATCCGTATGGGCATGCCCAATTTCGGTGGCTCGTTGGCAACGGCGGGCGGCGTCACTTTCATCGCCGCCGGGCAGGACCGAAAGCTGCGCGCCTTCGACACCGGCAACGGCAAGGAGCTGTGGTCCTGGCGGCTGCCGAACATCGCGGCGGCCACCCCCATGAGCTTCCGTTCGAAAAGCGGGCGGCAGTTCGTGGTGATCGCGGCGGGTGGGCATCCGGCCTTGCCGGGGCCTGAGGGCAACAGCATCCTCGCCTTTGCGCTGCCGGCGAAGCGGTAGGAGGAATCGATGAGCGAAGTTCTGCTGGCCCGGCTCGAAGCCGAAAGTGCGATCCGGCGGCTGATCGGGCTCTACTGCGATGCAGTGAACCGGGCCGATGCCGAAGCCGCCGGCAATCTGTTCGCGGAGGATTGCCGCGTCAGGATTGCCGACGGGCCGGAGATCGTTGGCAGCGACATACTGGTGCAAGGCATGCGGCAGAGCTTTGGGGCGTTCGACTTCCTGCGCATGCAGTGCGGCGTGGTGGCGATCGACGTCGAGGGCGATCACGCGAAGGCGCGGCTGCTGGTCCACGAAACCACGCACAAGCCGGGCGCCGACGACCTGGGTGAGCTCTGGGGCAATTACGAGGACGAGTATATTCGCCTGCCCGAGGGCTGGCGCTTTCAGCGGCGGCATTACACGCTGCAGCTTCGCGCCCGAGTGCCGGTGTCGCGCCTGCAGCAGGTTGGGTTGGAGCTGGGGTTTAGCTTCGAGCCTTAGACAATTCCTCCTCCCCCCATAAAGGGGGAAGGGGCTGGCGCTCCCGCTCCTGCTCTTCCCCCGCGTCCGGCCAATGCGCCATCCTCGGCGCGTGCCGGCGGAAGAACAGGCCGGGCAGCTTCACCAGCAGCAGCACCTTGTGGATCAGGGCGTCGGCCCAGACCTCGCACCAGGTTTCCGCCGGCCGCTGCTGGCTTTCCAGCCAGCCGCGATAGGGCAGGAAGTGGTCCGGCTCGTCCTTGTGCACGATCGAGAAGATGCGGTGCATTGCACGGTCCTGCCGGATCAGCCGGTTGCGCAGCAATTCCTCGACCTGCGCCAGACCGCGCTGTTCGGTGAGGACGATGACGCGGCACAGCTTCTCGAACAGCGCCGGATCGGCGACCACCCGCGCCACTTCCAGTTCGTCGATGGAGCAGCCGAAGACCATGGCGATGAAGCGGTCGATGTGGCCATAGCCGCGCCCGGTCTCCAGCGGCATCCGCCCCTGCCGCGCGAACCACTCCTTGAACATCAGGTAATGCTTGCGTTCGTCGGCGCGGTGCTTGGCCACGGCCCGGATGAAGGCCTCGTCCTCGGGACAGACCTGCTTCGCCGCCGCGAGCACGCGGTCGAGCGAAGTGTAGCCCCGGTGTTCGTTGTAGATGTAGATGGAGGCGACGACTTCGCGGTATCGCTCCGCGAAGGCGCCGCCGATGATCCACCGTGGTCTTGTTTGGGCCCCCTTGTCGGCGGCCACGGTGCCTTTACTTCGCGAGTTCTTTGTCGATCGCCTTGAGCAGGGCCGGATCGTTGGGTTCCGTGCCTGGCGCGAAGCGACCGGCGACCTGCCCGTCCTTGCCGATCAGGAACTTCTCGAAGTTCCACAGCACTTCCGGGTCCTCGGTCGGCGTCATGCCATAGCCCTTGAGCCGCTCGCGGAATTCCTCCGCCGGGCCTTCCTTGTCGGGCTTGGCGGCGGTCAGCGCGGCATAGAGCGGCTGCTTGCCGGGACCGGTGACATCGGCCTTGGCGAAGAGCGGGAAGGAGACGCCGTAGTTGACCTTGCAGAACTCGACGATTTCCTCGTGCGTGCCCGGCTCCTGCGCGCCGAAATCGTTGGCCGGAAAGCCCAGCACTTCGAAGCCCTGGTCCTTCTTCTCCTTGTAGAGCGCTTCCAGCCCTTCGTACTGCGGGGTCAGGCCGCATTTGGAGGCGACGTTCACCACCAAGAGGACATTGCCCTTGTGATTGGCGAGGCTGTCGCTGGCGCCGTCGATGCGGGTCAGCGGAATGGAGGAAATATCGGCCATCTTCTTAATCTCCCGTCAGGTCTTCAACATACTGCGCGGTGGTCCGCGACTTCACTTCCTCGGCAGTGACGCCAGGCGCCAACTCTATAAGCCGGAAGGGAGAATTATGATCCTTCCGCGCGAAGACGGCAAGGTCCGTCACGATCATGTCGATGACGTTGCGCCCGGTCAGCGGTAGGGTGCAGGCCGGGATGAACTTGGAGCTGCCGTCCTTGGCGTTGTGTTCCATGACGACGATGATCTTCTTGACCCCGGCGACAAGGTCCATCGCCCCGCCCATGCCCTTCACCATCTTGCCCGGGATCATCCAGTTGGCGATGTCGCCGTTCTCGGCCACTTCCATGGCGCCCAGCACGGCAAGGTCGATATGACCGCCGCGGATCATGGCGAAGCTCTGCGCAGAGTCGAAATAGGCGGTGTGGGCCAGTTCGCTGACGGTCTGCTTGCCGGCGTTGATCAGGTCGGGATCGACATCCTCGTCGTAAGGGAAGGGGCCGATGCCCAGCATGCCGTTCTCGCTCTGCAGCGTGACGGTGATGCCCTTGGGCACGTGGTTCGCCACCAGCGTCGGGATGCCGATGCCGAGGTTGACGTAGAAGCCGTCGCGCAGCTCGCGCGCGGCGCGGGCGGCCATCTCGTCGCGGGTCCAGGGCATTAGACGGTCTCCCTTTCGCGAACGGTGCGGAATTCGATCTTCTTGTCGTAGGGCGCGCCCAGGACGATGCGCTGGACATAGACGCCCGGCAGGTGGATGCAGTCGGGATCGAGCTGACCGGCCTCGACGATCTCCTCCACCTCGACCACGCAGACCTTGCCGCAGGTCGCGGCGGGAACGTTGAAGTTGCGAGAAGTCTTGCGGAAGACGACGTTGCCGGTGGTGTCCGCCTTCCAGGCCTTGACCAGCGCCAGGTCCGCGAAGATGCCCTGTTCGAGCACGTATTCCTGCCCGTCGAACACCTTCGTTTCCTTGCCCTCGGCGATGATCGTGCCGACGCGGGTCTGGGTGTAGAAGCCGGGAATGCCTGCGCCGCCGGCGCGCATGCGCTCGGCGAGGGTGCCCTGGGGGCAGAATTCCACTTCGAGTTCGCCAGAGAGGTACTGCCGCTCGAACTCCTTGTTCTCGCCGACATAGGACGAGATCATCTTCTTCACCTGCTTGGTGCGCAGCAGCTTGCCGATGCCCTCGTTGTCGATGCCGGCGTTGTTGCTGGCGAAGGTCAGGCCTTTCACGCCGCTGGCCTGCACGGCGTCGAGCAAACGTTCGGGAATGCCGCAAAGGCCGAAGCCGCCGCTGGCGATCAGCAGGCCGTCACGCAGCAGGCCTTCAAGCGCCTTTTCGGCGCTGGGATAGAGCTTGTTCAACAGATAACTCCTCCGGGAGAATACAGCCGGTTAGCCCAAGCGGGGGACGGGAGCAATTGCGCGAAACTGTCTCCCGGTTGCGCGCAATGCAACAGGGCTAGACGCCTTCGACGATGAAGGCCTTCCAGTCGCCGCAGCGCAGCCGGTGCGGGAGGGCGGCCTGATAGGAGGGGCTTTCGTACCAGGCGCGGGCCTGCGCGGCATTGTCGAACTGGAGCATCACCATGCCGTCGGGCGCCTCGCCTTCCAGCGCCTGGGTCGCGCCATAGATCACCAGCGGCGTGAGCGGCACCATGGGCGGATTTTCGGCATTCATGCGCGAATACTGGTTGTAGGCGTCCTGGTCCGTGACCGGGCCATGGCGCGTGACGATGAGATAGGCTGGCATCGGAGTTCTCCTCTTGTGTCTATCGGAGAATTGGCATTCGTTGGCTTTGAGCGCAATGTGGCAGGAACGCTGGAAAGGGAGAGAACATGACCGACACCAACAAGGCGACCGCGCTGAAATTCCTCGAAACCATGGGCTCCAACGATCCCGAAGGCGCGGCATCCTGCTTTGCGCCGGGCGGCTGCGCCGTCACCATGGGCACCGGCAACTTTTCCGGCAGGCGCGACGCGGCGACCGTGACCGGCGCGATCGAGGCGTTCAAGACACTGATGCCCTCGGGCCTGCGCTTCACCGTCAAGACCGTCACGGTCGAGGGCGACCGCGTGGTGATCGAGGCGGAGGGCAATGCCGAGACCCATGCGGGCACGCGCTATGCCAACAACTATGTCTTCGTCTTCGCGATGGAAGGCGGCCTGATCAAGGAAGTGCGCGAGTACTTCTGCACCCGCTATGCCGACGAAGTGCTCTGGCCGATCGCCAACCAGGTCGAGGCGCTGAACAGCGGTTGATCCTTTCGCTTTTCGCGCCTGATTTCGATTTCGCTCTATCGGCTTGACTGAATGGCGCTGCGGGCGATGTCTGGCGGCAAACGCGCCATAAGGAACTCCGCCTCATGCACACCGATACGCTCGCCTCGCCCAAGCCGGCCCATGTTCCCGACCATCTCTTCTGGGACCAGTCGCTCGAAGAGTTCAACAATGAGCTGGACGATCCGTTCATTGCGGCATCGCGCCTGCTCGACGGCCCACCCCTATTCTGGGCGCGCAGTGCGGTGCAGGGGCGGCCGGGCTGGGTGATCGCTCGCCATGCCCTGCTCAAGGAAGCCTTCATCGACTGGGAGCACTTCTCCAGCGAAGGCGGCATGGACCTTACCCTGATGCTGGGAGTCGACTGGAACCTCAACCCGGTCAACATAGACCCGCCCCGGCACACGAAATACCGCAAGGTGCTGACGCCTTTCTTCACGCCCAAGGCGGTCAGCCACATGGAGGAAGGCGTGCGGCGGACCGTGGAGGAGCTGATCGCCCCCTTCGCCGACAAGGGCCACTGCGACTTCGTTAAAGACTTCGCCATCCCCTTCCCCAGCATGATCTTCCTGCGGCTGATGGGCATGCCCGAGGACATGCTGCTGCAGTTCTTCCAGTGGGAGCAGGACCTGCTTCGAGGGCAAACGATGGAAGCGCGGATCACCGCCGGGCGCGGGATCCTCGAATACCTGAAGGATCACCTTGCCGCCCAGCGCAAACAGCCGACCACGCCGCTGATGGACAGCATCGTCAATGCCGAGATCGACGGCCAGAAGCTGAACGACGGGGAAATCCTCGGCATGCTCTACACCTTCTACGTCGGCGGACTGGACACGGTCTATGCGACGATCAGCTGGTCGATGCGCCACATCGCCACCCACCCCGAGTTCCAGCAGTTCCTGCGCGATCATCCCGAGCAGATGGACAAGGCGGTGATGGAACTGCTGCGCATGTTCAGTGTCGTTTCGACCCAGCGGCGGGTGACGCGGGACTTCACCTGGCATGGGGTGCAGCTCAAGGAAAACGACCTCGTCATCATGCCGATCTTCATCGCCTGCCGCGATCCGGAGGCCTATCCCGATCCGCACAATTTCAACCTGGAGCGGCACGAGCAGACCCTGTCCTTCGCCTCGGGCCCGCACCTGTGCCTGGGCATGCACCTCGCCCGCCGCGAGATTAAGATCGCGATCGAGACGTTCCTGGCGAAGTTTCGCAACATCCGCATTCCGGCGGGGGCGAAGTATGCCTACCACGCGGGGCCCACGTTCAACGTCGACAGCCTGCCGCTGGAGTGGGACAGGGCCTAGACCGGCACTGCCCCCTTCACCCCGGGCAGCACCTCTGCCCCGAACCAGGCGATCTGGTCAATGTATTCGGCAAGGCTGGTGCCGGGGAAGCTGGCCATCGTCCAGTTGACCCCCATGCTGGCCATCTCCTGCGCCTGCTCGATCATCATCTGGCCGTTCGCGGCATCGCAGGCCTTCATCCGGCGCGGCGGGCTGACGCAGATGTCGAAGGGGCCGGTGCGGCCTGCCTTGTCGCGTTCGTCCTGGTAGACAAGCGACAGTTCGCGCAGGTCGTCGAGCGTGACCAGCGGCCTGGTCGCGTTCTTCTCTGCCTGGCCTGGCGGCACGAAGAAGGGCGCCCAGCCGTCGCAGTGCACGGCGGCGCGGCGGATGGCGCTCGAGCTGTTGCCGCCGCCCCAGATCGGCGGGTGCGGCCTTTGCAGCGGCAGGGGCAGCGGCATGTTGCCCTCGGCGCGGTAGCCGGTGCCCTCGAACTTGACGATCTCGCCGCTCCAGGCCGCCTTCATCGCTGGGATCGCCTCGTCCATGAACCTGCCGCGGCTTGGGAAATCGATGCCCAGCGCATCGAACTCACCCTTCAGGTAACCGGCGCCGATGCCGAGGATCGCCCGGCCGCCCGACAGCACGTCCACCGTCGCCACGCTCTTCGCCGTGAGGAAGGGGTTTCGGTAGGGCAGCACGACGATGTGGGTGAGCAGCTTCAGCCGCTCGGTCGCCGCCGCGATATAGGTCAGGCCGGCGAAAGGATCGAAGGCGTCGTGGCCGCCGTGAGTCCGCCAATGCTCGGTGGGGATCGGGTGGTCGGTGATGTTGCAGGCATCGAACCCCGCTGCCTCGGCCGCGCGGGCAATTGCGATGAGGCCGGGCCCGGTCCTGGCGGGGTCGTCGAGGATCAGTTCGAGCGGAACGTAAAGCGTCGTCAACATGGCGGCACTCTCACGGTACGAGTTATTTGCGCCAGTCTGCGGCGTGGCAATTGCCGCTGTCAACTTCGGTGCTTGTGCCCTTGGCCGTTTCACCGCATGAAGCGGGCAATACGGGAAACGGAGAGGAACATGAGCAAATCCGGGCCGCCCTTTGCGGGCGCCAATGCGCTTATTTTCGGCGGCGCCAAGGGGATCGGCAAGGCCGTCGCAAAGGAATGGGCGCGGCGCGGCGCGCGGCTCGCGATTGCCGACATTGCCGAGGCGGAAGCGGCCGAAACCGCCGCCGAGATCCAGGCCGGGGGTGGCAAGGCGATTGCCCTCAAGGCCAATGTGCTCTCCGAGGATGCCATCGCCGAAACAGCGGCGGCGGCTGAGCGGGCGCTGGGCGCAATCGACATTGTCATGAACAATGTCGGCTCCATGTTGAACGGGCATCCGGAGGATATTCCCTTCTCCGAATACCACCGGATCATGGACATCAACTACTTCGCCGCAGTCCGGGGCTGCGCGCATTTCATGCCGAAGTTTCTCGCGCGTGGCGGCGGCCACATCGTCAACACCGCGAGCTTTGCCGGCTTCTATCCCTATGCCGCCAGCCGGGTGCCCTATGCGGCATCGAAGGCGGCAATCATATCGATGACCCAGAACCTGGCGATTTACCTGGAGCCCAAGGGCATCCGGGTTTCCTGCCTCATCCCCGGCCCGGTGATGACGGCGATCACGGATTCGATGACCACCTGGACCGAGGACTGCCCAATGCGCGGCCCCGGCAAGGAAACCCGCCTGCTGATGCCCGAGGAACTGGCGACGGTGCTGTCCGACGGAATGGCCGGCGGCAGGATACTGATCCCGTCCGATCCCGTTGCCTTCGACATCGTCAAGCGCTGGGCGGAGAACCCCGACAATTTCATCCGCGACAAGATCGCCGAGTTCGAAAGCGGCGATACTGGCAATCCGGCGGTACCCGAAGCGATCCTGGCGGCGATGAGGGGCGGGAAATGAATCCCCTCGGCATAGAACAGCTCACTCTCCTCGGCATGCCGCCCGTGGAGTACATTAAGCTCGCCGCCTCGCTGGGCTGCGCGGAAGTGTCGATCGGCCTCACTTCGCTGCCGCTGTCGATGTTCGGCCTTCCGGACGTGCTCTGGCCAGACTGGTCGTTGCGCGACGATCCGGCGCTGCGACGCGAGATGAAGGCTGCGATGGCGGATACCGGCGTGCGAATCGGCCTGGCCGAGGGTTTCCGCGCCAGCGCCGAAGAGGATGCCCGCGCCTGCGCCGGCGATCTCGACCGGATGGCGGAACTGGGCGCCGTGCGGGTCAATGCGATCTGCATGGAAGACGACATGGCCATGGCCAGGGACAAGCTCGGCACCATAGCCGAAATGTCGGCCGAGCGCGGCATGGACTTCACCATCGAGTTCTTCCCATCCGAAGGGATCAACTGCCTGGAACGCGCGCTCGACGTGGTCAGCCACATAGGCCACCTGCCGAATGGCCGCCGCGCCCGGGTGCTGTTCGACACCATGCATTTCTTCCGCACCGGCGGCACCATGGAGCAGTTCGGAGCGCTTGATCCGGATCTGATCGGCTATTGCCAGCTCGCGGATTCGGTTCTGGCCCCGCCGCACGACAATTATTTCATGGACGCGATGTTCGCCCGCGAAGTGCCGGGAACCGGGGAATTGCCGCTGCGTGAATTCGTCCATGCGCTGCCGGAGCATATCACGGTCAGCCTCGAAGTGCCGAGGCTGGACGACCTGCGCGCCATGAAGCCGCAAGACCATGCGGCGCGTTGCGTCGCGGCCGCGCGGGCTCTTTGGGACTAGCATGGCCACCGACGCACGGACCATTGAATTGCTCCTCGACCGGCTCTCGGGCCTCGACGGTGTTTCAGTGCGGCCCATGTTCGGAGAATACGGCCTGTCTTGTGGTGGGAAGCACGTCGGGGTGATCTGCAACGACCGGCTCTACATGAAGCCGACACCTGGCGGCCGGACGATTGCCGAAGGCGTCCGGGAAGAGCCGCCCTATCGCGGCGCAAAGCCTGCCTTGTCGATTGACCCGGAACGGTGGGACGATGCCGAATGGCTGGTCCGGCTGGTAAGCGCAACTGCCGATGCCTTGCCCGCGCCAAAACCCAAGAGAAAGAAGTCCTGATCGATATAGCTGGAGGGGAGAGTACGGGATGTCAGGATATGTAGCGGCCAGCGGCGGGCAGACCGTCGCGCTCAGGGGAATGCAGCCATGGCGGCTGATCGCCCTGCTGATCTTCACCCAGATACCGGCAGTGCTGGGCTATACCATCGCGCTGCCGATCCTGGCCGAAATGGCGAACGAACTGGCCCATGACGCGGCGAGCGGATACCTCGTCAAGATGATCTCGGGCATCCTCGGGCCCGCCATGGCGGTGGGCTCGCTGCTCGCCGGGATCATGGCCGACCGGTACGACCGGCGCCTGCTGCTGGTGATCATGAGCGCGGTATTCCTGGCCGCCGGGGTGGTGCCCGCGCTTACCTCGAACCTCACCCTGATCGTCGCCAGCCGCGCGCTGCTCGGCTTCACCGCCGCCGCGCTGGCGGCGGTGGGCTATACCATGGCCGGGGATTATCTCCCCGAGGATCGCCGGGCCAAGGTGATCGGCATGCTCAGCGCTTGCGGCCTTGTCGGCTCGTTGCTCAGCATGTTCGTTGCGGGCAATGTCGCCTCGGCCATGGGTTGGCGTCCGGCATTCTTCCTCTACCTGGTGGCGGCGCCCGTGCTGGTGCTGGCACTGCCGAGCGAACTGCCGAGACCTGAAAGGGTCGTGGCGGAAGGTGCGGCGGGAAGCGGCAGGCCCTGGTATGCCGGCCTGCCCTGGGGCTTGCTGCTGATCGCGCTGGGTGCGGGGACGATCCTTGCGGTTCCCGGCATCTACGCTTCGTTCCATCTGGCCTCCGTCGGGTTCGGCAAGCCGACCACTGTCGCCTACGTGATGATGCTCAATTCTTTCTCGGGCGTCGTGTGTTCGGCGCTGTTCGGCCAGATGCTGGAGAAGACCTCGCAACGCGTGGTTTTCGCTGGCGCTTTCGGCCTGATGGGGCTGGGGCTGGTCGTCTACGCCTTCGCCCATGGCCTTGCGCCGGTGCTTCTGGCCATGGTGCTGATGGGCGGAACTCTGGGCGTGATCGCGCCCGGCATGCCGGCGCTTGCGGTGGACAAGGCTGCGGAGGGCGAGCGTGGCAAGGTGGTCGGCGCGGTCCAGGGCATCGGCGCGGCCGCGCCCCTGATCGGTGTCACCACGCTTGAGCCGCTGCTGCCGGTGATCGGAACCGGCGGGGTGATGCTGGCAGTCGGCGCGCTTTCGTTCCTGCTGGCCGCAGTCTTCGCCGTCGGTTGGAAAAAGTAGCGCGGCGGAATCGAAACCCCTCCCCGATGGGGGAGGGGCCTGCGTTACTTGCAGCCTGTTTCAGGCCGGCTTGATCCTGGCGGCGCGGCGCGGGGCGTTGCCGTAGTCGAGCGTGCCGAACATCCAATCATAAAGCAGCGAGATCGTCGCATAGTTGCCGCCGGTGAAGCGGGCGTGGTGGTTGTGGTGCATCACCGACATGGTGTTGAGATACTTGAAGGGGAAGCGGTCGACGCTCCACAGGTCGTGGTTGTGCAGGTTGATCTGCGAGAAGGCGACCCAGGTGACGACGATGGTCGCGACGTGGAACGGGCCCATGACCAGCGACAGGAAGAAGATGCAGGCGGTGTAGAGGCCAAGCCCGGCAGCGACTTCCAGCGGGTGAATATAGCTTGAGTCATTGCGGCAGGGGTTGTGCTGGCGGTGATGCACGGCGTGCACCCAGATCAGCGGGCCGCCCATGAAGCCGCCATCGTGGAACAGGAAGCGGTGCACGAGGTAGTAGAAGAAGTCATAGACCATCAGGATGACGAAGCAGTCGAGCGGGATTTGCCACCAGGACTGCGGCTCCAGAGTCAGGCAGAAGGGCAGGACGCCGGCAAAGATCGCTACCCAGAAGAACAGGCCCCACTTGCGGTTCCATCGCTGGTTCTCGGCATAGGCGGGCTTCTGCATTTTCTCGGCATAGGCCGCCTTGTTGGCCGCCGCCGCCTCGCGGAACTGCGGGACAAGCATGGCGAGCGTCTTGCCAATCAGCGAAACCGCCATGATGCCGAGGGCGGCGTAGAGGGAAAGCTGCCAGTTATAGGCGTCGGCGATTTGGGAAATCAGCGCGTTCATGTCCGTGGCCTCGTTTCAGGTCAGGGGAAGCCGCCCCTGCCGGGTGATGGGCTAGCCATCGGTCCGGCACCGGGCATTGACGTGGATCAGGCCAGCACCAGGGCGAAGGCCGCGACGTGGGCGGCGAAGGCGGCGATGATGGCGATGCCGACGCGGTCGAGCTGGAAATCGTAATAGGTCATCTCATGTCTCCAAGGGTGTCGTCCGGCTGCGCCAAATGGAGGGGGGTGCATTTCGTAACGCAGCCGGCTCGACTGGCCCGGCATCTGGGGACTGGCGGTTCGCGGAAAAGCGCAATTGCGTTACGGGCCATTGGAGCCTACAAAAGTGTTGGATTTACGTCGTTACGCCAATTCGCGTTTCGTAAACGGGCAAGGAGCGTTTCGTGAACTGGTTCCGCCGAGCCCTGCTGGAATCGTGGGCGATGCTGATGCTCACGGTGATCGTGGCCTTCCTGGGCCCGTTCGGTTCCTATCTCGCCGGCGATTTCCTGACTCGCATCTATAGCTGGTCGCTGATGCTCGCGGGGACCTACATCGTCGTCCGGCCGGTCATCATGCTATGCCGCTGGATGGAGACGAAGGCGCACTTGCCGCGCGGGTTCGTGGTCAATTCGGGGGTGGTCGTCACTGCTTTCCCGCTGGCCCTGCTGTGGAGTCACAATGCGCCAGAGGCGACCAAGCTGCTGGGCAGCCTGTCCGGCCTGATCCCGTTCACCCTGCTCTGTTCGATCGCCGTGCTGGTCGTAATCTGGTGGGCGGAGCGCACCGACGCGCACCTGCGCTACTACTTTTCGGGAGACCAGACCGGTTTCCTGCCCGAGCCGATCATGCCGGCTGTCGATCGTCCTGTCGCGCAACAGCCCGTAACTGCCGTCCAGCCACCGGCGCCGCACCTGCCGGGGTCGGCGCCGCGCCTGCGCGCGCGTCTCGGCAAGGGCTTCGATGGGGAAATCCTCGCGCTCGAAAGCGAGGACCATTATGTGCGCGTGCATGGCACGCGGCAGAGCGAACTGATCCTGCTGCGGCTGCGCGACGCCATCCAGGAAATGGATGGCACCCAGGGCGCGCAGACTCATCGCAGCTGGTGGGTGGCCCGCGATGCGGTTTCCGGCGTCGTCGCCAATGGCCGCAACCGGGAGATCCGCCTGGTCAATGGGATGCGCGTGCCGGTGGCGCGCGATTCCGTGTTTCGGCTGGAGCAGGCAGGTTTCCTGCCTGCATCGCAGCCTGGCGCCTGAAAGCCTTACGCGGCGCTCTTGATCCGCGCCGCCTCGCGCGGCTTGTCTCCATAGTCGAGCGTGCCGAACATCCAGTCATAGAGCAGGGTGATCGTCGCATAGTTGCCGCCGGTGAAGCGCGCGTGGTGGTTGTGGTGCATCCAGGCCGCATGGTTCCAGTACTTGAAGGGGAAGCGGTTTTCCTCCCACAGGTCGTGGTTGTGCAGGTTGATGTGCTGGAAGGCGATCCAGGTGAAGACGATGGTCGGCACCGGATACTTGCCCAGCACCGGAGTCAGCGCGGCGATGGTGGCGACATAGAGGCCGAGGCCGATGAACACCTCGAGCGGGTGGATGTAGCTCGAATCCATGCGGCAGGGATTGTGCTGGCGGTGGTGCACGGCGTGCATCCAGGTCAGCGGTCCCATGAACCACTTGCTTTGGTGGAACACGAAGCGGTGGGTCAGGTAATAGAAGAAGTCGTAGACCATCAGGATGACGAAGCAGTCAAGCAGCAGCTTCCACCACACCGGCATCTCGGGTGTTAGGCAGAAGGGAATGACACCGCCGAAGATGATCAGGATGAACAGCCCCGCCCACTTGCGGTTCCATTTCTGGTTCGCCGCATAGGCCGGCTTTTCCATCTTCTGGCGATAGGTATCGCGGTTCAGCTTGTCCGCATTGGCGAAGGCCGGGACCAGGTTGAACAGGTAGCGCCAGGCCACGGGTATCGCGAAGACCGACACGAGCGTGATCAGCGACAGCTTGATCTGGTAGTTGGCCCAGACTTCCGCGAGGGTTGGCAATGTCATCGGCGAGGCACTCCTTGGCCGGACTTCTAGAGACCGGCGCAATTTTTGATACACAACGTCTCAAAAGTAAGTTAACGACCGTCGCGTGTCAAGACGGCCCGATCCCCGCAACGAGAGAACCCGCACCGCCA
This sequence comes from uncultured Novosphingobium sp., assembly GCA_964630805.1. Taxonomy (GTDB): domain Bacteria; phylum Pseudomonadota; class Alphaproteobacteria; order Sphingomonadales; family Sphingomonadaceae; genus Novosphingobium. Next base: position 124,307 of record CAZVWP010000005.1, read on the forward strand.
TCAAGGCGGCGCTGGTCGAGCTGCTTTCCTCGAAGCCGCTCGACCAGGTGCTCGTGCGCGACATCGTCACCCGGGCCGGCATCGGCAACGCCACCTTCTTTCGCCACTACCGCGACAAGGCGCAGGTGCTGGAGGACGTGGCGCAGGATTTCTTCGACCAGGCCAGCGAGGCGATGATCCCCGCGCTCTGCGCCAACGACGCGCAGGAAGGCGCGCGGCGCCTGTGCCGGTTCGTCGACGAGCACCGGGTGGTCTACACCGCGCTGCTGACCGGCGGTGCCAGCAGCCACATCCGGGCGGACTTCGTCGAGAAGACGGCCGAACAATCCGCCGCGATCCTCAACGAAATGCCGCTCAGGATCCCGGGCCGGCTGGCGGTGATCTATCCCTTGTCGGCCATTGTCGCGATCCTTTCGTGGTGGCTCGGCGAGGTTCCCGACACGCCGCCCGACGAGGTCGCCGACCTTATCGCCCGGCTGGTGTTCAAGCCCATGGTGGAATACTGATCGCCGGATAGTCCGAGGCGGGCAACAGGGGAGGGGGCCGTCATGGAAGCCGCAAAGAGCATCGCGGGCATTGCCCTGATCCTGCTGATCGCCCTGCTGTTCTCGTCGGACCGCAAGGCCATTCGCCTGCGCGTGGTCGGGGCGGCCTTCGCCCTCCAGGCCGGCTTCGCCGCGCTGGTGCTCTACGTCCCGGCGGGCAATGCGGTGCTGCGCGGGGTTTCGGACGGGGTCGCGGCGTTGCTGGGCTATGCCCATGAGGGCACGCTGTTCCTGTTCGGCGCGTTGGCGAAGCCGGAGACCGGCGGCACGAGCTTTGCCATCTCGGCACTTCCCACCATCGTCTTCTTCGCCGCGCTGATCGCCATTCTCTATCATATCGGGCTGATGCCGCTGGTGATCCGCTGGATCGGCGGAGGGCTGGAGAAGGTCACCGGTATCTCGCGCATCGAGAGCCTTTGCGCCGCCTCCAACATCTTCGTCGGCCAGTCGGAATCGCCGCTGGTGATCCGGCCCTATCTTGCGGGCCTTGCGCCCTCGCAGCTGTTCACGGTGATGAGCGTCGGGCTGGCCGGCGTCGCGGGGACGATCCTTGCCGCCTATGCCAGCATGGGCATCCGCATCGACTACCTTGTCGCCGCCGCGTTCATGTCGGCTCCGGGCGGCATCCTGATGGCCAAGCTGATCATGCCCGACCCGCGCGATCTTGCGGCCATGGCCCCGTCTGCGGTCTTGCTGGACGAGGGCGAGGAACGCGCCGCCAACATCATCATGGCCGCCGCGAATGGTGCTCAGACCGGCATAAAGCTTGCCGTTGCGGTGGGTGCCATGGTGTTGGCATTTGTGGCGCTGGTGGCCTTGGCCAATGGCTTCGTCGGCTGGGCGGCGGGGCTTCTGGGCTTTCCGGGCGTCACCTTCCAGTCGCTGCTGGGATATGTCTTTGCCCCGGTTTTCTGGCTGATCGGTGCGGCAGATTGGTCCGAAGCGCTGCGGGCCGGGAGCTACTTCGGCACCAAAGTGGTGCTGAATGAATTCGTCTCCTTCCTCGACCTCGGACAGGCAAGGGATCTGTCCGCGCGCGCCGTCGCCGTCGTCACCTTCACGCTTTGCGGCTTTGCCAACTTCGGCTCGATTGCCATCCAGATGGCAGTGACCGGAGGCCTCGCGCCGAACCAGCGCCCGGTGATCGCGCGGCTGGGGATGAAGGCGCTGCTTGCGGGCAGTCTGTCCAACCTGATGAGCGGGGCGCTGGCCGGGCTGTTTCTCAGCCTGTGAGGCAAGCGCCGAAAACCCCCTGAAATCCGGGATAGAATGCTCCACAATGGACATTCGAGGCATGTCTTAAGGGGCGAAAACGGTCCCTTAATAGGGGCTATGCCGGATAGTGCCGACACTGCTCCAACCGCATGTCGCGGGCATGACCATGCTCGCAACGCTAGCCGCCGCCGCGTTCGCGCTCTGCGCTCCCGGCACCCGCACCACCTGTGTCGTCGATGGCGACACCTTCTGGCTCCAGGGCGAGAAGATCCGCATCGCCGATATCAACGCGCCCGAAACCCATTCCGCCGGCTGCCCGGACGAACTCGCCAGGGGAGAGGTCGCAACGCGCCGGCTCATCGCACTGCTCAATGCAGGCCCCTTCGATCTCCAGCCCGCCGATCGCGACCGCGACCGCTATGGCCGCCTGCTGCGCGTGGTCGTGCGCCATGGCCGGAGTCTCGGCGGGCAACTGGTGCGTGAAGGCCTTGCCGAAACGTGGAAAGGGCGGCGCAGCGATTGGTGCGCGCTTCTCGGCGGTTGATGCTTTTCCTTCGCCTCCCGCCCGGTTAGTCAGGCCGGGCAAATGAAAGGGATTGCGATGGGAGAATTTCAGGACCGCTATGGGCCGGTGGCGCTGGTGACAGGCGCCAGCTCGGGCATCGGCCGGGGCTTTGCCGAGGAACTGGCACAGCGCGGGCTCGACCTGGTGATCACGGCACGGCGCAAGGAGCGGCTTGAGGAACTCGCGGGAAGGTTGAGTGCCCAGCACGGCGTGAAGGTGGACGTTGTTGTTGCCGATCTCTCCGATCCCGGCGCGCCGCGACTGCTTGCGGATGCAACCGAGGGGCGCGACATCGGCCTTGTCGTCAGCAATGCAGGCTTCAGCGTGCGCGGCTATCACGAGACGTTGAACCCGGCCGAGCTGACCGAGATGCTCATGGTCGATTGCTACGCCCCGCTGCACCTGTCGCAGCGCTTCCTGCCCCGGCTGAAGGCACGCGGGAAAGGTGGCCTGGTCATGGTCAGCTCGATAGAGGCGTTGATGGGCTGCCCCTTTTCGGCCGCCTATGCGGCGATGAAGGCGCTGGTGGTGCACCTGGGCGAAGGCCTCTTCGCCGAGGCTGCGGCGGCGGAAAGCGGCATCGACATTCTCACCACCTGCCCCGGCGCCACCGACACCGAGGCAGGCGAGCGCGCGGGGATCGACATGTCGAAGATCCCCAACCTGCAGGACCCGCGCGAACTGGCCGCGCTGACACTCGACAACCTCGCCAATGGCCCCACCTATTTCCCCAACGCGGCCTACAAGGCGCAGTTCGACGGCATGCTGGCCATGCCCAAGGCCGATGCGCTGCGGGCCATGGCCCAGGGCATGAAGGCGGCGCAGGGATAGTGCCGCAAGGGTACATCGTCCCCGCAATCAAATACTGGGCGGCAGTTTTCCTGATCGGCTTCGTCCTCGGAACGCTGCGGGTGCTTTTCGTCGCTCCAAGCGTGGGGGAGACGGCGGCGGTGCTGGCGGAAATGCCCTTCATGCTTGCCGCAAGCTGGGCCGGGGCGCGCCGGATCGTCAATCCGGCCCGGTCGCGGCTGCCCGGTGCCCTCGTTATCGGCGCCCTGGCTTTCGCATTGCTGCTGGGCTCGGAACTGGTTCTTGCCGTGACCCTGTTCGCGCGGAGTCCCGGCCAGTGGTTCGCCGCGTTGTTCGTCATGCCGGGACTGCTCGGGCTGGCCGGCCAACTGCTCTTTGCGGCCATGCCCGCACTCGTTGTATCCGGTAGAAGGAAATAAGAATGGACGGCCTTGAACGCCTGCTCGCACTCGAAGACATCCGCCTGCTGCGCGCGATCTATTGCCGATCGGTCGATAGCCGCGACTGGCCTCGCATGGCCTCGATCCTGGCGGACGACTTCGTGCTCGACATGTCGCAGACTGCGGAGTTCATGGGTGGAGCAAAGATCGTGCCGGTCAGCGGCAAGGCCGCTGTCATGGAGATGTTCGAAAAGGGCTTCAGCCAGCTCGGCAAGCTGCTCCACATCGTCACCATCCCCGAGATCGAGTTCCAGGACGGTGAGCACGCCACCGGCGTCTGGCGGCAGGAAACCTATGTCAAGGAAACCCGGCCGGACATCCCGGGCACCGGCATCGCCTATGCGACGGTTTATGACACCTATCGCAAGGAAGCTGGCAAGTGGCTGTTTACTTCGGTGCGAGTACAGCTGGACCTGATATTCTGAGACGAGGAGGGCCCCTGCGATGACCGTAACCCTGGATGCGGCAACGATTGCGATGCTGGTGGCCTGGTCGGCGCTGATATTCTGGCTTGGACGCAGGTCCGCCGGCAGCGGCGCGAGTGACCTGTCGGGACCGCCCGCGCACATGGTCGTGCCCGGCGTGTCGCTCGCGCAGGGTCAGCCTCCTTCCATGCAATCGGCTCCGCCATCCGTCAGTCTGTCTCCCCAGGCGCTCGAAGGCGTTCGCGCAGCCCTTTCGGGCGGCAACAAGATCATGGCGATCAAGCTCTATCGCGTGGCCACCGGCGTCGGACTTGCCGAGGCCAAGGCGGCGGTGGAGGCGATGGAGCGGTAGACCCGCCATGCTTCCAGAATTGCCAAGGCGGCCCCGGTAGGGTGAGGGCAAGTTCAGCCGATGTGAAAGCGCAGGCAGGCCGGCGTCGGCGCGGAATCCGAGAGCGAGGAGAAACCGGGCATGGCAAGCGCGGCCTGGCTATCGGAGCAGGACTGCTCCTTCGGTAGGCGCGTGTAAATCACGGCGGCAAGTATCGCCGCCGCCCCAAGATCGAGCGCGCAAAGCTTCCAGAAGCGGGCAGTGGGCCAGTCCATGCCGGCGACAGTCGCCTGCCGCCGCTTGCCGGGCCGTGACCGCTCCAGGTTTGCGAGTATGGTTTACAGGGTAACTATAGCTTGCCGACGATCGCCATCCCGACGTTCACCCACAGCGCGATCATGGCGATCGCCCCCAGAATGAAGCCCATGCCCCGGTGAGTCGGGTTGTTATAGGTCATGTGCACGGCGCTCTGGATAAGGCGGCCGGCGACATAGACCCAGGCAAATATCAGGGTCCACTGGCCAACTGCCTGCAGCACGAAGGCTGTGACGCAGGCGGTGTAGAACAGCGTCGGCATTTCGAACAGGTTGCCATAGTGGCGCGTCGCCGCCGCCGCCGATTCCGGCTCCTGCCCGCCCTGGTGGGCGCGGTAGAAGTTCGGGTCCATCGACTTTGCGACAGCACCCCGCGCGGCGGCCATCTTGAAGAAGGCCAGGAACGTCAGCACGGCGACGACCAGCACCGGCAGGAATATGCTCACTTGGTTGGCGGCATTGAACATGGTGTTTCCCTCCTGTTTCGACCGGCTATCGGGTGCCGGTCACTCCCCTGGCTTGTAAGGATGGCGCGCGGTCCAGCCGCAGCCGAGCAGGCGATTGGACCCGAAGTCGATGGTGACGTCGTAGGGATAGGCATTGTCCGACATGCCGTCGCTACATGGCCTGGCGAGGACGATCATGGTGAACATGCCATCGCGCGCCATGCGGCCCCGGAAGCGGATCCGGTGCGGCGCGTCCTGGCGGCGCACCCGGATCACTTCGCCCTTCCCGTTGTCCGGGCTCGAATAGACCATGCGCGTGCGCCGGACGGTGCCAGCCCAGAATGGCTCGGTGCCGGTGAAATGGAGAACTTCCGCGGATCGCGGGAGCGGCGGTGACTTCGCACCGGCCGGAATCGCGACCGCCAGCAGGGCGGTGGCCAGGAGCAGGCACGGCACACGAAACATTCGGGGAGGCTAGGTCAGCCGGACCGGGCTGGCAAGGGCACCGCTACTTGCGGTTGCGCGCGGCAGCAAAGGCGCTAGTCTGCTGCCGGAAGGAGCTCTGGCATGGATGAGAAAATCCCCGGTCTCAACGAGATATCCGCCGCCGAGCCGAAGGCCGAGCAGGCAGCGCCGCCACGCCCGGCTGATGGCCAGCCACCGGCAACGGCCAGCAGCTTCGATTTCAACCAGCCGACGATCGTCGCCGTGCTCTACCTGGTCGGACCGTTCATCGGGATTTCGGGCCTGATTGGCCTGGTGCTGGCCTACGTCTGGCGCAGCGAGAAGCCGGATAGCTGGGAGGCGACCCATTACACCTACCTGATCCGCGGTTTCTGGATCTGGTTGGTCGCCACGATCCTGGGTTTCCTGCTGCTGTTCGTGCTGGTCGGCCTGTTCGTGCTGCTGGCCGCCTTCGCCTTCATCATCGTGCGGGCCGTCATGTCGATCATCCGCGCCCAGAAGCACGAGCCGATGCCCGAGCCGGAGACATGGTTGATCTAAGGGCGGAACTGCGAACCCCTCCCGCTTGCGGGAGGGGGCACCTTACTTGAACGCGTAGCGGAAATTCAGCCCGTCGATCACGCCCTGCACCAGGATGGTGCCGATTTCCGCGGCGCGCGCGGTCTTCCAGTTGCGGTGCGCGAGGTGGCGCATCAGCAGGAAGTGGACGACGGCCATGCCGCCCTTGATGCCGATCACCGTGCCATCGGAGGGGCGGCTGCCGAAAAGCGGGTTGGCCTCGCGGCAGGTGGGCTTGTGCGCGCAGTCGATGGTCTGCGCCGCGTCGAGCACGTTGAGCAGCTGCCAGGCGATTTCATAGGGGATGATCTTGCGCCAGCCCTCGCGCGCCACTTCGGCGCGGTGCTGGGCGGTCTGGCCGTTGGCCCAGGCGATGTCGTTCGCCATTGGGTCGGGCGAGGGCGGGCCCTGCCTGGGCTCGTCCGCGGCGGCAAGGCTGTATGTGACGGCGGCGGGCTGCGCGGTCGGCGCCTGTGGCTGGGGCACGGCCAGGCCTTCCGCCTGGATGCTGAAGTCGCCAGTCGATCCCGGGAGCGGCAGGCCGAAGGCGACCTGCGGCGCCAGCCGCACCACTTCCGCCCGTGCAAGAGGGTGAGCTACCGGAAACTGGGCGACTGAAATCTGGCCGGCTGAAATCTGGCCGGCTGAAATCTGGGCTGCCGGGACCTGGGCTATCGTGGGCGGGATAAGGGCGGCATCCGACTGCACCAGGGCAACGGGTGCGGCGGCGATCAGGGCCAGCGTGCTCATGCCGGCGAACCTGAAAGCTTGAACTGACGAAACGACGAAAAAACCACACTGGCCCCCTTTGCAATGACTTCTGACGTTGTCCGAATTCAGCTCGAAGGGCGGAGCTTCCTGCTTTCGGCATCACGGAACCGCGCAGGATCGCAGGCCTACGACACGCCGATTTTTTGCAGAATGCAGTTGAACAGCCCCCTGTCCGCCGAATGCCGCGACCCTAGCACATTCGCTATTGCTCTCAATTGCTTTCTGCGCTGCGAAAGCGGCTGGCCGCGTGCTTGTGCGGGCGTTCCATGGAACCAAATGGTATTTCATGCGTTTACCACGGGTATTCGCAATCGACAGAGGCGTAGGGGCTGGCAAGTCCTCGCACCGGCGTGCGCACAGGAGAGCAAGGCCCATGGATCTCAACGAACTCTTTTTCCGCCACCAGATCGCGCTGATGCGCTTGGCCGATGCCCGCACTGGACCGGAACGGGAGTGCCACGAGGCGGAGGTCGATCGCTTCGCCCGGCGCATAGCCACAGTCCAGCGCAACTGTGGCGCCCGGGGCGCGAAGTCCATGCAGGAGCGCTACCTTTGAGCCGTGCGATGAACCTCGATCTGCCCCAGGCGGAAGTCCTTGCCATCTGCCAGGGCCATGGCGTTGCGATCAGCGACATCGAGACGCTGCCCAATGGTGGCACGCACCTCGTCTGCCGTGACAGCAAGGGCGCCGAGGTTATCCGCCAGAAGCTCGGCAATGCGCTGATTAGGGAGCGCGTGCATCGCTACGCCTTCTGGTGCCCCAAGCCCCCGGGCTGGATCGCGCCGCCCTCCGCCAGGCTGCCGGATCGACCGGAAGCGCTATAGCGCCCCGGCCTGCCCCCCGCCCGAAATCATTTCGCTGAGCACCCGGGCGCGTTCGCGCTGCGCGGTCATGTCGTGTTCGGGATGCTCGCGGATCTGCCGGAGCAGCGCTTCCAGTTCCTTGCGGCGGTCTTCCATGGTGGTCTTCTGCATGGGCGTTCTCCTTGCTGCGCCGTTTCAAGCCGATGGACGGCCAAAGGTTCCCCTCCCGCCGCGCGAGAAACGACAATCCGGCACAACTTTCCCATGGACCTGTGGCCTCTGCGCCCGCTAGGTCTGCCAGGGCGTCACCAGCGCCATTTTCAGGGAGACAGGCCTCGATGCCAGCCGGCTTCATTCTCGCCATGCTGCTTGCCGCAGGCGAAGCGCCCCCGCCGCCGCCAGCGCCGCCGCCCGCCGGCGATCCGCAGCGCCCGTGGGAGACGCAGCAGAGCTTCATCGCCCCCTCGGGCGAGCCGTTCCGCGCATCGATGGACATGCCTTACCCGTCGGCCGCCTGGTTCGACCAGGCCGATGCCAACCATGACGGCAAGCTGACCTTCGCCGAGTTCAACGCCGATTTCCTGCGCTTCTTCGAAAAGCTCGACGCCAACCGCGACGGCACCGTCGATGCCTCCGAGCTCGAGGCATACCAGAACCGCATCGCGCCCGAAGTCCACGCCAGCGCCTATGCCGCCATGCCCGATGGCCGGGGCGGCACGCGCCGCGGCAAGAACGGCGGCTACTATCGCGAGAACTCCGGCGGCGACGAGAACAATTATCGCCCGATCGGCAGCTCGTTCAACGGCTATGGCCCGCCGCGCGGTGCGGCGCGCTTCGACCTGCTGCGGATCAACGATCCGGTGGCGGCGATGGACACCAGCTTCAACGGCCGCATCAGTCGCTCCGAAGCGCTGGAGGCCTGCGAGCACCGCTATGATCTGCTCGATACCGACCGGAAGGGCTACCTGACGCTGGACGGGTTGCCGGTGACTTTCGTGCAGGATCGCATGGGCAAGGGGCGGCGCTGAGGGGGCAGGCCCTGCCCCGCTGGCGTGCCGGACAGGCTACCTGGCGGCGGGGCTCGGCGCCGGAGACGGCGGCGGCGCGTTGGTCATTGGCGTCTTGGGCAGGGTAACCGGCACGGCCGGCTCGGTCGGGTTCTGGGCGACCCATTCGCTCGATGGCGCAGTCGGCTCGTTCTTCGGAATCAGGTCCTCGGCCTTTTGCCGCTTGCAGCCGCCCAGCGCCAGCCCGGCGGCGAGGCCGAGGGCGATGAGGGCGGGAGCGAGCGGTTTGATTGTGCGCTGGTTCACTCGGGCATCTCCTTTCGCACCAAATTGACTGCCCCGCAGGCATGGTCGCCGCGCGGCCTTCGTCACTGACCGGGATCAACCGGTCGCAGGAGCCCCCAGCGCGTGATTGTAGCGCAGGCGCACCGGCAATGAAATGTGGAATGGGCGCGGGCCAAAGCGAGCAGGCGGTTGGCAGGCGCGCATCATCGCCCGCCGGCGCCAGCGCGGGGTAAGGCCAAGGGGAGGAAAGCGACGGGTGGCCGGCGCTGGGATGCCTGAACCGATCCTGCGACAGGCTCAGGACTTGGCTTGCGGCATCTTCGTTGCGAACGGCTGGCGGGCATGACGCTGCTCCCGCCGGCTCGGCCCTGCGTGCGAGGCGACGGCGGGGCGGGCTCGCGCTCTTGCCGCCTGCCGAGGGGCATACCCCAGGTTTTGGGCCGGAAGATCGTCCGGCCGCTCCTCGCATCTCCAGGTGCGGCGCATCCGCTGGGGAGTGGCGCCGGCCCTTGCGGGGTGGAGGAGCGGTGCACCTGCATCCCCGCACCCGTCGCGGCGGGGCGTATAACCGATATGGTTCATTTTGTCAAGAATTTGCAATTTCGACCGGGTACAGGGCCTTAAGCCGCCGTCAACTTCTTTCCCGGACAACTGGGCCATGGCCGGATTTCGTCGCCCGTTCAGGTCCGTTCCGCTCCGCCGCCGGCCGGAAAATGTGCTGCAGTTCCGCAGGCACCCGCGCCTGTCACGCCGGGCGAGCAAGGCGCGTGGCTGGTTTGCGGGCCTGCCGTTCCTTCCGGTGATGATCGGCCTGCCGCTGGGCGCCTTCTTCGCGGTATTGTTCTTCGATGGCGGGCCGCCCGGGCTGGCGGCGGTATTCCCCCATGCCCCGGCAGCGACCGAACAGGACCCGGAGGCGGCGCGGTTCGGCAAGTGCTGGGGGCGCCGCGGCACCAATTGCGTGATCGACGGGGATTCGCTGATGTACCGGGGCCGCCAGATCCGCATTGCCGATATCGACGCCCCGGAACTCGGCCACCCCCGCTGCGAAGGCGAGCGCGTGCTCGGCCGGCAGGCGGAAGACCGGTTGCAGGACCTGCTCAACGCCGGGCCCTTCAGCCTGGAGCCCATCGACCGTTCCACCGACCGCTACGGCCGCGAACTGTTCGTGCTCACCCGCGAGGGACAGAGCCTGGGAGGCATGCTGGTGAGCGAGGGGCTGGCGCACGAATGGGTGGGGCACAAGCTGTCATGGTGCGACGGGGAGTGATCCCGAGGGGGCCACCCCTTTGCCAATGCCGACACAGTCACCATATCCGGTTCCTCGCGGGGGCGAGTGGAGATGCTGCCATGACTCTCGAACTCGACCAGACCGAGCGCGACCTGCTGAACAAGGTGGTGCAAAGCTACCTGTCAGACCTGCGCCAGACCATCGCCGCCACCCAGCGCCACACCGAAGCCCTCCATGCGGAGGAGGACATGCTGCTGAGGTTGCAGGAGAGGCTGTAACCTTCACGCATCCGCTTTCGTCGTGCCGTTTAGCGCGCTCCCCGGCGCGATTTCGGCTTGTTGCCGGGACCGGGCGGGCGCAAGGTGCACCTCCGATCCGGACAATGGGCCGATCCGGGCAACAGGGAGCCAAGGCCATGACCGAGCAGCCTGACCAGCCGGGCGAGATCAACCGCATAGCCCTCGAAGGGCGCCTCGACAGCGCCCATGTCGGCCGGATCGAGGGGCAGTTCGCCGCGCAGGTGGGGCAAGGGGGCAGGCATGCGCTGGTCGACCTGTCGCAAGTGGTCTTCCTCGCCTCGATGGGCATTCGCATGCTGCTGGGCAGCGCCAAGGCGCTCACCGCGGGCGGCGCGCGGATGGTGCTCTACGGCGCGAGCCCGGAAGTGACGGAGGTGATCGAGACAACCGGCATCGGCGCGGTGCTGCCCGTGGCGGAGAGCGAAGCGGAAGCGCTGGCGATCATGTCGAGCTGGCGGATGTAGGGACCGTCAACCAGACTATCGAGCAACTTTAGGAGCTGCTGCAATTAATGCCTTTTCCGCCAACGCGAGTCTTGTCTTAAAGTCCAAGGCTGCAATTTCATCAAGTTTCATTCCAGCAGTATCTTCAATAACGCGGACATCTACCGCGTTCCTCAAGTCGGCCCGGTATTGCCCCTTTGTTGATTCAACTACATAAAGCCCTAATGCTTGAAACGATAAGTAGGGGTTCAATCTGCTTGCCATCGTGAAAATAGCCTTGGCTTGCTCCATATCCGATCCATCATACAACGTCAGATGGGGGATGGGTTGACCAACGAAGTCGGGCTTTTTCCAGATTTCCGATCTTTCTAAAAAATCCACCTTTAGATAGACCGTGGGAGAATTATTTCGAAAGAAATTGAATACACCCATGCCAAAAACCGTCGCTTTGAACGGCCTTAGAGTGGTAAATCTTCTTTTATTCGGGAAGGGACCAGCTACTGTTATATGTGCGGGCCACTTCTCTCTCGGGTTGAGTAAGAAGATGCACATATCCAAAAGGGCCTTGGTTCTGCCCGGCTCTGGATATAAAAATATAAAGAAACTAGTTGTCATGATTAAACTATTAAGTATCTCAGATAATCGTTCTTATCTGCGATCACCTTCACAAGAGTTCCAGTTCCTTCCAAAAATCTTGCTGCATGCTTGAAGGCAGTATTTCTATTTCCTTCCTCAGAAATCCATTGTAGCGCTTCATCTTTCGGGCGATCCATTTCGTCAAGGAACCATGCGTACTCATCTTCCATGTGGGAAATTATTGATGCAACGTCATGGTTCCTATCTCGAATTTCGGACAGTCGCTCATAGGGCGTAAGGGACGATGTCCGATGGACATGCTCCTTTGTTAAGCTGCTGCCCTGATCAAGAAGATGGGAAATGAACGAATAACAGATGTTCAGACGGCTGAACTTCAATTTTAGGTTATCCAGATGGCCCTTTGCGCGCTTCATTCCATCATCAACGCGCCAGTGCCGTGAGTTCTCATAATTTAAGCAGAGAGTTCGCCAAAATCTTATCAGATCATTCAGCAGGAATATGGGCCTAAAATTATCAGAGTGATCGTGAAAATCCTGAAAATACTTATCAATTATTTGTGTTTTAAAGTTATTATAATTGTCTTTGCCGTAGAGATAAGTGCTCTCTGTTAATAGAAGTATCCTTGCTGTAAATGCATTTTTATAATCGTCATCGCGGCTGCCTATGCATCTTACGACATCGTCTATATACAGGAATTTCAGGTACGCTCCGTCATTGGAAAAGTCAGGGAATTGCCCAGCTTCTTGCGCATTCAAAACAGCATTCAGTATTTTAACATCGCGAATACGACCAAGTGGCTTTTCGCCCTCGTCGCCGGACAGAAGGAAAAAAGCATCTAAATCCGAATGCTGTGTGGCTTCCTTGCGGGCTAACGAACCCGTTGCGTAAATGCACAAACTGGGATGTGCGTCACTGGCTGGAATGTTGGAAAGTTGGCTTTCCAAAACCTCCCGAAGTTTCGCAATGCGATGTTCGGCTTCGACAGCCCGCTGTTCGAAAATCGTCAACGGCAATAGCCCCTACTCCGCAGCAATCCCATTCGCCGCGAACATATCCGGCCCCTCGTCCCCGGCCTCCTCGCCCGTGTCGTTCGCCTTCGCCTTCCTCCGCTTGTCGAAGGTCGCCCAGACGTCCTGCCAGTTGCCCTTGGTCGCGCCCTTCGAATATTCCGTCGCGCGGGTTTCGAAGAAGTTGGCGTGCTCCACGCCGTTGAGCAGCGGGGTCAGCCAGGGCAGGGGGTGGTCCTCGATCATGTAGATCGCCGGCAGGCCGAGCTGGCCCAGCCGCCAGTCGGCGATGTAGCGGATGTAGCGCTTGATTTCCTTGGCGCTCATCCCCGGCACCGGACCCATTTCGAACGCCAGATCAATGAAGGCGTCTTCCAGCCGCACCGTTTTCTGGCAGCAATCAATGATGTCTTCCTTCACCGCCTTGGTCAGGCAGCCGCGTTCCTTCACGAAGGTGTGGAACAGCTTGGTGATGCCTTCGCAGTGCAGGCTTTCGTCGCGCACCGACCAGCTGACGATCTGGCCCATGCCCTTCATCTTGTTGAAGCGCGGGAAGTTCATCAGCATGGCGAAGCTGGCGAAGAGCTGCAGCCCCTCGGTAAAGCCGCCGAACATGGCGAGGGTGCGGGCGATGTCCTCGTCGCTGTCGACGTTGAAGCGGTGCAGGTAATCGTGCTTGTCACGCATTTCCTGGTATTCCAGGAACATGCCGTATTCGCTTTCCGGCATGCCGATGGTGTCGAGCAGGTGCGAATAGGCGGCGATGTGCACCGTCTCCATGTTGGAGAAGGCGGCCAGCATCATCTTGATCTCGGTCGGCTTGAACACGCGGCCGTACTTGTCGTGGTAGCAGTCCTGCACCTCGACGTCGGCCTGGGTGAAGAAGCGGAAGATCTGGGTGAGCAGGTTGCGCTCGTGCTCGCTGATCTTCTGCGCCCAGTCGCGGCAATCCTCGCCCAGCGGCACTTCCTCGGGCATCCAGTGGATCTGCTGCTGGCGCTTCCAGAACTCGTAGGCCCAGGGATATTCGAAGGGCTTGTAGGTCTTGCGGGCTTCCAGAAGGGGCATGGTTCAGATCCTCGGGACGGATGGGGCTGGGGGGACGGACGATCCTTCCCGGCGAGGGGAAGGGGCGGCTTGGCGCTCGGCCGGCGGGCCTTGCGAGACGGTGGCGGTGGGCGACTCAAGATAGGAGTTCGGGCGGCGTATCGCCACCCGCGCGGGCGGGTAATCCCCACCCGCGTCGGCGCTCCGCAAGGGGCGCGCCGGCAGGCGGAACCTTTCGGCGCGGGGGCGGGTTGTTCGGGCAGAGGGCGGCGCGCGAAAGGCCGCCGCCCATGGAGAAGGAGACCGCTCATGGGCGGCAGCAGCGAATATGAGCCGCGCGATTCGCGCAACGTCACCGGCACCGCCTCCACGCGCGACGGGCGCTGGACCAACCGGGCGGGGCTCCCCCCGCTGGCCGCCGGCGGGCGCGAGAAGCCGCGCCCCCTGGGCGAGGACGCCCCCATTCTTGAGGACGACCGGGTGGTGACGTTCGAGCCCGATCCCGAGCTGAGCGCGCTCATCCGGCGTGGTCCCGCGCCCTGAAGCCATGCGCTCGGCCATCATGCGGCTCCGGCCAGCGGCGCGGCGGAGGCGGGCGTGCCGCGCAGCGGCGCGGCGGGCCGGCCCAGGGTGATGAGGCGCGGCGGCCGGGCGCTGTCGTTGCGCCAGCCGTGCATGACGCCCCGGCAGACGCCGGCGTCGCCCGCGCGCATCGGCACGTCGCCGCTTTCGAGCACCAGCACCACCTCGCCCTCCAGCACGAAGAAATGATCGGCGGTGTTGGTGAAATGCATCCCCGGATCGTCCTTGCCGGGGCCCGGGGCGTATTCGACATACATGAAATTGTAGAACGGGCCGAACAGCCGCTCCATGCTGAAGGGAGTCAGCCCCTCCGCCAGCGGCGCGGCGTTGTCGGCCTGGCCCATGCCGCTTTGGCCAAGCGCGCCCGACCAGATGTTGGCGACCTCCATGACCGGCGCGCCGCCGGCGAAGGGGATCGGCGCGTCGTGGACGACGCAGCTCCTGCCGTTGGCGTCGAGGCCGGCGACGACGCAGCGGGGTGCGGCGGTCATAGGGTTCTTCCTTTTCCTACGGGATGGGCGGGGAGATTGACCACGGCGGCCACGCAAGGTTCGCCATGCGGGTTGCGCCAGCCGTGCATCACCCCGCGATCGACGACGAAATCGCCGGGGCCGAGTTCGGCCTCGCCCGCTTCGAGCACCAGCGTCACCCGGCCCGAGAGGATGACCAGATAGTCGATGGTGTCGGTGGCGTGCATGATCTCGGGGCTGTCCGGCGGGAACTGGCAGATCGCGAAGTTCGATCCCGGCGTGTGCAGCAGGTCGATGCTGTAGGGCACCACCGGATCGGCGCTGCCCGTATTGTCGGCCGGCGTCGTCTCGGTGCGCCAGGCCAGCGCGGCGCTCATCGCGTTGAAGCGCGGGATCGGCCCGTCGATGACGACGCGGCTGCGCCCCTCGGCGTCCAGCCCCGTCACCACGCGGCGATGGGCGGGCAGCTCAGCCATGGGCGTGTCCCCGCTTCTCGTGCTGCCCGCGATGGAGCGCGGCGGCCCGCGCGCTGGGCGCGGGGATGTGCAGCCCGGCGAAGCGCTCGCGCTCCTCGGCCGTCGCCGCGATGCGGTCGGCGTAGTCGGCCTCGCCCCAGGC
>CAZVWP010000006.1:0-134342 GCA_964630805.1 uncultured Novosphingobium sp.
CCTCGCACTATCTCGGTACCGGCTTCGCCGAGGCCGCAGGCATCCGCTACCAGGACAGGGAAGGCGGCCAACAGTTCTGCCACACGACCAGTTGGGGCGTCTCCACCCGGCTGATCGGCGGCGTGATCATGACGCACGGCGACGACGACGGCCTGCGCGTGCCGCCGGAAATCGCCCCGCACCAGATCGTCATCGTGCCGATGCTGCGCGAAGTGCCCGAGGACGCCGAGATCGTCGAGTACTGCAAGTCCCTGCAGAAGGAGCTCTCGGCCCTGCGCGCCTTCGACGAGCCGCTGCGCGTCCATTGCGACCTGCGCGCCGGCAAGGCGGCCAACAAGCGCTGGGGCTGGGTGAAAAAGGGCGCGCCGCTGATCGTCGAGATCGGCGGGCGCGATGTCGCCGCCGGCAACGTCAGCTGGTTCCGCCGCGACGTGATGTACAACGAGGCCGGCAAGCTCGCCTCCGCCATCGACCCGCGCGAGAAGTTCGTCGGTATTGCCGCCGCCGTGGTCGAGGACATTCAAACCGAGCTGTTCGGCGAGGCGGAAAAGCGGCGCAACGCCAATATCCACACCGGGGTCTCTACCCTGGGTGAACTCGCCGAATTCTATGCCGAGAGCCAGCGGTATCCGGGCTGGATCGAAGCAAGCTGGGCCCGCCCGACGGGAGCCGAGCTGGACCAGGTCATCGCCAGGCTCAAGGAGTTGAAGCTGACAATCCGCAACACGCCGATGGACAGCGGTGCACAATCGGGCAAATGTATCTTCACCGGCAAGGACGCGGTCGAGAGGATCTACATCGCGCGCTCCTACTAGCCGGTGGTCCGGGAGTGAACATGCTGGATGCGTTCAGGATTGGCCGAGGCAGACCGGGCGGCTTGAAGTGACCATCCGGCGCACCATGTGGCTCGAAAAGCTGCGCTGAAACGAAAGCTCCATGGCAAGACCACCCAAACCGCAACCAGGCTTGCCCACGCGCAAGCAGATTCTCGACTTCATCCAGTCGTCCGCCGAGCCCGCCGGCAAGCGCGAGATCGCTCGTGCCTTCGGCCTCAAAGGACAGGAAAAGATCGCGCTCAAGGCGCTGCTGCGCGACATGGCCGACGAAGGCCTTATCGATGGGGAGAAGCGGGCCTTCCACCGCATGGGCGGCGTGCCGCGCGTGACGGTGCTGCGGGTTGCGGCGGTGGAGGATGGCGAGGCGATTGCCGTTCCCGACAACTGGACGCCCGATGACGGGGCGACACCGCCGCGCCTGCGCGTGGTGGAGCGCGGACGGTCATCCGCTCTCAAGGTTGGTGATCGCGTGCTGGCGCGCACCGAGGAAGCCGGCAAGGGCTGGCTGGCCCATCCGATGAAGAAGCTGCCCGCCCGCGCCGATCAGGTGCTGGGCGTCGTCGAGATTGACGGCGGCGGGAAGGGCTGGCTGGCGCCGGTCGACAAGCGGGTGCGCAATTCCATTCCGATTGCCGATCTGGGCGGTGCCGAGCCGGGCAACCTTGTGCTTGCCGAGCCCGCCGGTCGCTCGCCCCGGTCGGGCGTCAAGGTGACGGCGGTTCTAGGCGATCCGCTGGCTCCGCGCGCGTTCAGCCTGATCGCGATCCACAAGCACGGCATCCCGTTTGCATTTGGCGAGGAGGCAATTGAGGAAGCGCAGCTTAGCGCCAAGCTGCCGCTCAGCGAGGAAAAGCGCGAGGACCTGCGCCACCTGCCCATCGTCGCCATCGACCCTACCGACGCGCGCGACCATGACGATGCGATCTGGGCCGAACCGGATGGGCAGGGCGGCTTCCATGCCGTCGTCGCTATCGCCGATGTCTCGTTCTACGTCCGCCCCGGCGGGCAGGTGGACCGGGAAGCGAGGAAGCGCGGCAATTCGGTCTATTTCCCGGATCGGGTCGTGCCGATGCTGCCTGAGGTGCTGTCCGCCGATGTTTGCTCGCTCAAGGCGGGCGCGGACCGGGCGGCCATGGCCTGCCACCTCACCATCGATTCGCACGGCCGCGTGACAAGCTGGCGCTTCACCCGCGCGCTGGTGCGTATCTCGGAAGTAATCGCTTATGAGGCGGCGCAGGTCCGGATCGACACCGGTGAGGCGGGCGAGAACCTGAAGAACCTCTGGGCCTGCTGGCGCGCGCTGGAAAAGGCGCGGCAGGCGCGCGATCCGCTGGAGCTGGAACTGCCGGAACGGCGCGTGGTGCTCGACGAGAATGGCCGCATTGCCGAAATCGCCGTACGCGAGCGGCTCGATGCTCACCGGGTTGTCGAGGACTTCATGATCGCCGCCAATGTCGCCGCCGCGAAGGCGCTGGAAAGCAAGGCCTCGCCGGTGGTATATCGTGTGCATGAGCCGCCGAGCCGTGAGAAGCTGGTGGCACTGAAGGACTATCTCGACACCTTCGGCCGCAAGCTGGCGCTGGGGCAGGTTGTCACGCCGGGCCTGTTCAACCGCATGCTCAAGGACGTGGCCGACGAGGGCGAGAAGGCCTTGGTGATGGAAGCGGTGCTGCGCAGCCAGACCCAGGCCTATTACGGAGCGCGCAACATGGGCCACTTCGGCCTGGCGCTTGGCAGCTACGCGCACTTCACCTCGCCGATCCGGCGCTATTCGGACTTGCTTGTGCACCGCGCGCTGGTCGACGCCTTCGGACTGGAGCAGCCGGCGCCCAAGGGGAAGCTGCCGGCAACTTCCGGCCTGTCGGAGCGCGACAGGGACGATCTGGGCCGCGTCAGCGAAGCCATCAGCCAGGCCGAACGCCGGGCCATGGAGGCCGAGCGCGAGACGATCGACCGCTATGTCGCGGCGTGGCTTTCGGCCCGCGTCGGCGAAGTGTTCGAGACTCGCATCACTGGCGTCCAGAAGTTCGGCTTCTTCGCCACCATTCTGGGGCTGGGCGGCGATGGCCTTGCGCCGGTATCCACATTGGGGGCCGAGCGCTTCTTCTATGATGAACGCTCGCAGGTGCTTGAGGGCGAGGAGAGCGGCACCCGCTATGCCATGGGTGACCGCCTTCGCCTCAGGCTGGCGGAAGCCAATCCGCTGACAGGCGCGCTGAAGTTCGAGCCCGAGGATGGAGGCGGCATGCCAATCGAGCCGCGGGGAACGCCGCTGCCGCTGCGCCGCAAGGGCAAGCACATGGTCGGAAAGCGCGGCCGACCGGGCAACATCCGGCATCAGGGGCGCAAGCGTTAGTGTCTTTTCCACTTACGTGGAAACGGCACCGGCCCGCTCCCCCGCCCGGCCACCCAACGGAATTTTACGCTATGGATGGCCGGGCGGGGGAGCGGGCCGGTGCCGAACTGTTTCAGTATAACCGAAACAGATTCTAGCTGAGCCGGTCGATATCCTCTTCGCTCAGCGAGCCGGGCACCACGAACACGGGGCAGGGGAGTTGTCCCGCGTGGGGACCGGTGAAGTGGCTAACCAGGGGCCCCGGGCCGTTGTCGCGCGAAGCACCCAAGACCAGCGCGGAAACCTCCGGGTGCTCGCCCAGATAATCGCGCACCACCTTGACGCCTTCGCCCTCCTGTACGGAAATCACCGGCATCGGCCCGCCTTCCGACAGGATGCTGCCCGCAGCCGTCGCCATGCTGGATTCGGCCCGGTCGCGGGCTTCCTGCTCGATGGTCGCCTGGACGCCGGCAAAGGCCTGGAAAGGCTGGGGCGGGATCAGGGCGAGGAGGTGCAGGCCGCCGCCCGTCTTGGCCGCGCGGCGCGTGGCGAAGCGCAGCGCGACGTGGGCTTCCTCGGTCTCGTCCATGATGACCAGATAGACGCGCATCTTCCAACCCCTTCGGGCGGCGATATCCGCTACAACGCGCCATTGCGCAAGATACTTGCTCCGCCGCGCCATTTTGGCCAATGACATACACATGCCCATCGAGATCAAGATGCCCGCGCTCTCGCCGACCATGGAAGTCGGCAAGCTGGCCAAGTGGCTGGTGAAAGAGGGCGATTCGGTCGAGGCCGGCGACCTGCTCGCCGAGATCGAGACCGACAAGGCGACGATGGAATTCGAGGCGGTGGACGAAGGCATGGTGCTTTCGCTTGCCGTTCCGGAAGGCACAGAGAACGTCAGGGTCGGCACGGTCATCGCCACGCTTTCGGGCGAGGGCGGGGCTGAGCCAGAGGTCAAAGCCGAAGCGCCCCCGCCCGCGGCACCCGCCCCGCAGGTACCGCCGCCTGCAGCAACAACTCCGCCACCGGCTCCGGCCCCCGTGGCATCTTCCAGCAAGGACAATCGTGTGATCGCATCTCCGCTCGCCAAGCGCATCGCTGCCGAAAAGGGCGTGGACCTCGCCGCGATCCAGGGCTCTGGCCCGCACGGCCGCATCGTCAAGGCCGATGTCGAGGCTGCCCAGCCCGGCTCGGCGCCCAAGCCAGCGGCCGAAGCGCCCGCGCCGAAGCCGGCCGCCGTGCCCGCTCCGGCAGCAACGCCTGCACCTGCCGCCGCAGCCAAGCCCGCCACGGTCGACATGGCCCCCGAAACTCGCGCCCTGCTCGACGACCGCATCCCGCATACGGTCAGCAAGCTTTCCGGCATGCGCAAGACCATCGCCAAGCGGCTCGCCCAGTCGATGAGCGAGGCGCCGCACATCTACCTGACCGTCGATGTGCGGCTCGACAAGCTGCTCGCCCTGCGCGCCGATCTTAACGAGGCGCTGGCAAGCCGGGGCGTCAAGCTTTCGGTCAACGACATGCTGGTCAAGGCGCTTGGCATGGCGCTGGTTCAGGTGCCGGAATGCAACGTCACTTTCGCCGGCAACGAGATGATCAAGTACAGCCGCGCCGATGTGTCGGTGGCTGTGAGCATCCCGGGTGGCCTGATCACCCCCATCGTACAGGACGCCAATGGCCGCAGCCTCTCCGAGATTGCCACGGCGATGAACGACCTCGCCACCCGGGCCAAGGAAGGCAAGCTCAACCCCAGCGAGTACATGGGCGGCACAGCCAGCCTGTCCAACATGGGCATGATGGGGATCAAGCACTTCACCGCCGTGATCAACCCGCCGCAATCCACCATCCTTGCCATCGGGGCGGGCGAGAAGCGGCCCTGGGTGATGCCCGACGGCTCGCTCGGTGTCGCCACCGTGATGACCGCCACCGGCAGCTTCGACCACCGCGCGGTGGACGGCGCGGACGGCGCGCGGCTGATGGCCGCCTTCCGCGAGCTTTGCGAGAAGCCGCTGGCATTGGTGGCCTGATCGCATGTCAGGACCCCCTCCCGCGGAAGAGCCCGTAATCCGCGTCGTCGCCATGCCGGCGGACACCAATCCGCACGGCGACATTTTCGGTGGCTGGCTGATGAGCCTGATGGACATAGGCGCCGGGACTGTCGCCATGCGCGTGTGCAAGGGCCGCGCGGTGACCGTGGCCATGGACGGCATGCAGTTCCACGCTCCGGTCGCGGTGGGGGACGAGGTTTCCGTCTATGGCACGCTGCTGGGCACCGGCCGTACCTCCATGACCATCGCCGTCGAAGCCTGGCGCCGCCTGCGCGACATGGACGAGGCGCAGAAGGTTACCGAAGCCAATTTCACATTCGTCGCGATCGACGACGAGGGGCGTCCGCGCCCCGTCCAATCCTGAAGGAGTCAGTTCTTGTCCGACCAATATGACGTCATCGTCCTCGGTTCCGGCCCCGGCGGCTATGTCGCCGCCATTCGCGCGGCGCAGCTTGGCCTCAAGACCGCCATCGTCGAGCGCGAGAACCTCGGCGGCATCTGCCTCAACTGGGGCTGCATCCCGACCAAGGCGCTGCTGCGCTCGGCCGAGCTCTTCCACCAGATGAAGCACGCAAAGGACTACGGCCTCTCGGCGGACAACATCACCGCCGACCTCGACGCCATCGTCAAGCGCTCGCGCGGGGTGGCATCGAAGCTCAACCAGGGCGTGACGCACCTGATGAAGAAGAACAAGATCGACGTCCACATGGGAGCCGGCAAGCTCTTGGGCGGCGGCAAGCTTTCGGTCACGGGCGAGGACGGCCAGGCGAGCGAGATTGCCGGCAAGCACATCATCGTCGCCACCGGCGCCCGAGCGCGCGAACTGCCGAAGAAGACCGGCAAGGCCGACGGCAAGCGCATCTGGACCTATCGCCACGCCATGGTGCCGCCGGAAATGCCGACGAAGCTGCTGGTTGTCGGCTCGGGCGCCATCGGCATCGAGTTCGCCAGTTTCTACAACGACCTCGGCGCGGACGTTACCGTGATCGAGATGATGGACCGGGTGGTGCCGGTCGAGGATACCGAAGTCTCTGCCTTCCTTGAAAAGGCGCTGAAGAAGCAGGGCATCAAGATCATGACCTCGGCCAAGCTGGACGACATCCAGCCCGGCGATGCCGGCGTTGCGGTCAAGATCAAGGACAAGGACGGCAACGTCTCGGAAGACACCTTCAGCCATGTGATCGCCGCGGTCGGCATCGTGCCGAACATCGAGAACATCGGTCTGGAAGACGTCAACGTCGAGCCGGACGAGCGCTTCCACATCAAGACCGATCCCTATGGCCGCACCAATGTTCCCGGTATCTGGGCCATCGGCGATTGCACCGCTGGCCCCTGGCTGGCCCACAAGGCAAGCCACGAGGGCGTCACCGCCGCGGAAGCCATCGCGCAGGAACTGGGCAACGCGGAAGTCCACCCGCACCCGCTCGATCGCAACAACATCCCGGGCTGCACCTATTGCCACCCGCAGATCGCCTCTGTCGGCATGACCGAAGCCAAGGCCAAGGACGCGGGATATGAGGTGAAGGTCGGCAACTTCCCCTTCATGGGCAACGGCAAGGCCATCGCGCTCGGCGAGCCGGAAGGCTTCGTCAAGACGGTGTTCGACGCCAAGACCGGCGAGCTGCTGGGCGCGCACATGATCGGCGCGGAAGTGACCGAGTTGATTCAGGGGTTCGTTGTCGGCAAGACGCTGGAGGCGACCGAAGCGGAACTGATCCAGTCCGTCTTCCCGCACCCGACGCTGAGCGAGATGATGCACGAATCGACCATGGCCGCCTTCGGCCGGGTGATTCACATCTAGTTTGTTCCAATTGGACTGAAACAAGTTCGGGAGCGGGCGGGGAGCGGGCGGGGAGCGGGCCGGTACCGCTTTCCACGTCAGTGGAGCAACTGCGCTTAGTTCTTCGCCGCCTCGCGCCGGATGTGGTCGAAGACTGCCACGTGCAGCGGGGCGGTGAATTGGCAGCCGATTGCCTCGACGGTGCTCCAGCGCACATCGGCGCTGAGGACCTGCAGGCCCGGGATTCGGATTCGCACCGGTACGTCCTTGAGCATTCCGGCCGACCAGTTCATGCGAAACCCGGTCGCAGAGAGGTCTTCGAGCATCACCACCCGCCATGGCCGACTGCCCTGCCGCACTTCGCAGCGCAGCGAGACAGGCGCGCGCTGGTTATCCTGACGCAAGGATGCAAGGGTCTGTTCAGCAGGCTCCAGGGACAACGCAACCTCCAATCGGAATGCCACACCGGTTTACCCGGCTTCGGTTGCCAAGGTGTTAGCCCGGCATTGCAAAGGATTGGTAACAAGGCTGGTTAAGATTACCTAAGTTCCGGCTTCATTCCTGAGAATGCGCGAATAATTTTTAGTGCCCGGGTTCATGGGCAATCGCTGCATCCTGGTGTTTCCTGCTGTTCTGCGGGCCCAGCAGCGCAGGCTCGAAGATCAGCGCACAGACCAGGGTCCAGACCAGCGAAATCATCAGAATCAGGCCCATGCTGGCGGTTCCGGGATGGTGGGAGAACCAGAGCGCACCGAACGCCGCACCGGTAGCCAGCGCGCTGAACAGCACGGCGCGGGCAAGGCTGGATTGCAGCAGGTTCGTGCCACCCGCCCACCAGGCCATGACAAAGTAAATGTGGAAGGCCACACCGACGCCGAACAGCAGCGGGAATGCGATGATGTTGGCAAAGTTGAGCGGCTGCCCGATGGCGACGCAGCTTCCCAGCGTGAGGAAGCCCGAGAGCACGACCGGGGCCAGGGTATAGGCTACTTCGCGGACGCTGCGCAGAACCGCGAACAGCAGCAGGCTGACCAGCACCAGCGCCACGATCCCGGCCTGGAGGAAGGCATGCGCCACGGTGCTGGCGGCCTCCTGGGTTGAAACCGGCATGCCCACCGCATTGGGCGCGACCTTGCGGACGGCGGTGGTGAACCGGCGGAGCACCTCGTTGTCGGCGCTGTTGCCCCTGGGAATGATCTGGACCAGCGCGCGGCCGTCCTTGGCGATCCACTGGCTTACGATTTCCGGTGGCATGGTCTGCCGGTCGATCGCCGAGGCCTGGAGCGACAGGCGCATCTGGTTGAGCGTGATGTTGAGCGGTTCGACCAGCATGGCCTCGACCTTCTGCCGCAGCTCAGGCGTAGCAGCGGCGAGGCGATCCAGATCGGCTGCAAGATCCCCGGCGGATTTCCCGAGGCTGTCCTGCCGTGCGCCCGCAAGCCGGCGCAGTTCCGCCGCGGCGTTGCGCAGTTCGGACTGGGTTTGCACATCGTCGCCGGGAGGAGCGAGGTCGAAGGGATTGATCGTCGCATCGAGCAGCAGCGATGCGTCCTCGATCAGGGCCAGCTTTTGCGGTTGATCGGCGGGGATCATGCTGTCGATGGTGATCGCATCGCGCACTTCGGGCAGCTTGCCCAGCTTGTCGGCAAGCGCGCGTGCCGCATCGGCATTGGGCGTCAGCACGGTGAGCGTGTTGGGCGTGCGGTTTTCATCGCGCAACAGGTCGCACAGGCCTCGCATCGCCGGCGTGTTCGGATCGCGCAGGTTGAGCGGATTGAAGTCGAACCGGACGAAAGGCAGGGTCGCGATGCTGACCAGCATGGCAAGGACGAAGGCCCACAGCACAGACTTGCGATTGCGCTCCAGCCAGCGGTCGATGACCACCGCCTTGGCATAGCCCACCTCCTGCTTCGGCGCGGCGGGCTTCAGCAGCATCAACAGCGACGGCAGCAGGGTTACATTCAGCACCAGCGCCACCGCCATGCCGAATGCGGAGATCATGCCAAGTTCGGCAATGCCGGTGTAGTCGGTCGGCAGGAATGCGCCCAGGGCAAGGCAGATGGCGCCGGCGGCCAGCAGGATCGGCGCGCCGATTGCGGCGGCGGCGCGTTCGATGGCTTCCGCCATACCGGCACCGGCCCAGCGCTCTGCATTGAACCGCACGCTGACCTGGATGCCGAAGTCGACTCCGAGTCCCACGAACAGCGGGATGAAGGCGATCGAGATCAGCGTCAGCTTGCCTGCCACCAGCAGACCGCCGCCCAGGGTGATCAGCAAGCCGGCCAGAATGGTAACCGTAATGGCAGTCACGATCTTGGCCGAGCGCGTGGCGAACCACAGCGCAATCAGCATCGAGACGGCCATGAGCAGGCCGACGATGCCGATGTTGTCCTCGATCGTGCCGAATTCCTCGTCTGAGAGGGGGCTCTCGCCGGTAACGTAGAACGAGACGCCATGGGCGGCATCGAGCCCGAGGTCGGCCGCATGCTTGTGGATCGCCTCCACCGCTCGCGAACCCGGCTGCAGGTCGCCGAAATCGAGCTCCGGGCGCACCAGGATGACTTGCCGGAGCTGCGGCGCGAGATCGCCGGAGCTTGCGGCAAACAGCGTCTGCCATGAAAACCATGCCGGCTTGCCCTGCAGGGCGGTCGAGATGGCGTCGTGCAGCTTGACGAGAGGCTGGCCGAGGTCCTTGGCCTGCGGGTCGGCAGGGTCGTCGGCTACCCCGCCGGCGGCCGTCGCCAGAGACTTGGCAATGCCGCGCAGGCTGGGGTCGAGCGCCATGGGTCCGAGCATGGGCTGGGCGGCGATCAGCTTGGCCGTGGTATCCTTCACTTCGGGAACGGAGGCGAAGAGCAGTCCGTTCCTGCGGAAGAACTCCCCGCCATCGGGCCGGCGCGCGGTGACGAAATTCTTGCGGTCCGCGGCGAGCGCCTCAGTCAGCTTGCTCGCCGCTGCCTCGGCCAGTTCGGGCGTCTTGCCGTCGATCACGATGACGACGTTCTCGTCGCCGCCCGGGAAGGCCTTGCCCACTTCCGCCTCAGCCCGGCGCCAGTCGGTCTCGGCCGAAATCATCTCGCCCGTATCGGTCGACATGTCGAAATGGGTGGCAGACCAGGCGATAGAGGCCAGCACGAGCGCCAGGACCGCGAGCAGCACCAGAAAGGGTTTGCGGATTGCAAAGGAAACCGCGCGCAGGAGGACGAGTTGAGGCATCCGTGCGACGATTAGCCATATTCCGGCAAAAGGGAAAGCATGCGGAATTGTCATATCAATTTGCCGTTCCCGCCGGTAGATGGCCGCGCATGGACGCGACCGGCCGATACTTGCCCGCTATCCCCGGCCAAACTGCGCGATGAGCCTGTTCCTCGCCTTGATCTGGTGGACGGGCCTTGGCTTTGCTTTGACCTCGACGGCCTATCTCCTTCTGGCCATCCTCTGCGTCGCTCTGCATCGCGCGCCGGCGGGGCCGGGCTGGCCGGAACCGCAGCCGGTGACGGTCTACAAACCGATGTGCGGCATCGAGGACGGGCTTGCCGATGCGCTGGCAAGTTGTCTTTCCCAGCAGGCCGCATTCCCCTTGCGGTTCGTATTCGGTGTGTCAGATGCCGCCGATCCGGCTCTGGCCATGGCCCGAGAGATTTCCGCCTGCTTTCCCGGAGTTGAGTGCAGGTTCGTTGCCGATCCGGCGAGGCACGGACAGAATCCCAAGGTAAGCAACCTAGTGAACATGGCGCGGGCGCTGCCGCCTGATGGCATCGTCGTGCTTTCCGACAGCGATACGATGATGGAACCGGGGGAACTCCAGGCATCGATAGACGCGCTGTCCACGCCCGGTGTCGGGGCGGTGACCTCGCTCTATCGGGGATGCCCGGGTGTTGCCGGCGACAGGGTCCGCACGTTCGGCACCTGGTTGCTCGACTACTGGTTCCTGCCCCGGTCCATCCTCCATTCGCGGCTCGGGCCGCTTGCAGTGACCTATGGCCCTCTGACCGCCGTACGCGGCGATGTCTTCGCCGCCATCGGCGGATTTGCCGCCATTGCCGACGAGATGGTCGACGACAACGCCCTTGGCCGCCTTGTCTTCGCGGCCGGGCATAAGGTCGCCTTCTCGCCGCGCGTCGCCCAGACACTGGTCAACGATCCCAACCTCGATGCCCTGTTCCACCATGAGCGGCGCTGGGTGCGGGTGCTCCGCGCCATGGACCCCGCCGGCTTCGTAGCCTCGCTGATCTCGCATGCCGGGCCCTTGCCGTTGTTGATGCTGGTGCGCCCCGGCTTTCTTGCGGCCGCTGGTATTGCCGTACCCATCGTCCTGCGCTGGCTGCTGGCGCTGCAGATCGCCGGTCGATTCGGCAAGGTTGCGGGAATGTCCGTGCCAGGGCCCCTCTCCTTATGGCTACGCGACCTGTTTTGCTTTGCCACCTGGCTTTCGGCTTGCTTCGTCTCGCATGTCGAATGGCGCGGCGCGCGCATCGACATGGCAAGGGCAGGCCGGTCCCATTGAAAGAGCGATAACAGCGGGGCTTGCGGAGCAAGGCCTTGCCGATTAGGCCTTCGTCCAGGGAACAGCCGGCCGATCGGGCCGCACGGGGGAGAATCAGCCATCGGTACTCTGTGCCGGGCGCCGTTGCAGCGCCATTTGCGTGCCTTTGACGGGAGTGCCGGTCGATGACTGGCGTGGCGTCCGCCTTATGGTGGCTCGGCTGCGGGCTGACCGCGGCCGGCATTGCCTATCTCCTGCTTGCCTTGGCCAGCGTGTTGGCATTCAGGCACGAGCATGCACCCGGATGGGACGCCAGCCACCCGGAAGTCGTCCTGCTCAAGCCATTGTGCGGCATCGAGGACCAGCTCGAACTGGCGTTGGAAAGCTTTCTGTCCCAGGACACCAGCGGCAAGGTCCGTTTTGTCTTCGGCGTCGCCGAGGTTTCCGATCCGGCCCTGGCCCTGGCCCGGGAGGTTGCCGCCCGTTATCCGCACCGCGATGTTCGATTTGTCGCCGATCCAACCGTGCACGGCCCCAACCCCAAGGTCAGCAACCTGATCAACATGGCCAGAGGCGGGCTCGATTCATTGGTCGCAATATCCGACAGCGACATCGTCATGGCCCCAGGGCAGTTGCAGAGGGCGATCGATTCCATCGCCTGCCCCTCGGTAGGTGCGGTGACGGCGATCTATCGCGCCCGGCCGGGGGACCATAGTAATCCGGTGCGCAAGATGGGCTCATGGTTCATCGACTACTGGTTCCTGCCCACGGCGCTGCTGCATGCTCGGTTGACCCCGCTCGCCGTGACCTATGGCCCGCTAACCCTGATCCGGCGGGAGGTGCTGGACCAGGTTGGCGGCCTGCGGGCGCTTGCGGATCACCTTTCGGACGACGCAAAGCTTGGCAGCCTGGTGCGCGAGGCCGGATACAAGGTCGCCTTCACGCCCGTGGTCGTCGAAACGCTGGTCAACGATGCGAGCCATGCCGAACTGTTCGATCACGAGTTGCGCTGGGCTCGCACCGTGCGCGGGCTGGACCCGCTCGGCTTTGCCGCTTCGGTGGTCAGCCATCCAGGCCCGCTGCCGCTGCTGCTCCTGATCGATACGGGCAAGATCGCCCTGGCTGGAATCGTCACGCCGGTGCTGCTGCGCTGGCTGCTGGTCCACGCCGTCTCCGAGAAGTTCGGTCGCGCCGAGGGTTTGCGAAAACCGGGCCCCATGGAAATCTGGCTGCGTGACTGCTATTGTTTCGCGGTCTGGGCGGCGGCCTGTGTCGTCGGCCAGGTCGGCTGGCGCGGACAGCGCTTGGCAGTGGAACGGCGCGACATTCTGCGGGCCGCGGAAAGGTAAGTAAATTCAAGTGACGCGCCGGTTGATTGTAACGGCAGACGACTTCGGCATGTCGCTGGAAGTCAACGAGGCAGTGGAACAGGCCCACCGCAATGGCATTCTCACCTGCGCGAGCCTCGTCGTGGCCGGCGAGGCTGCCGAGGATGCCGTGCGCCGCGCCAAGGCCATGCCCACGCTCGATGTGGGCCTGCACCTGGCACTGCATGGCGCCATGGCCCAGCAACCGGAAGGCAATCAGGCGATACTGGCGGACGATGGCCGCGACCTGGGTGAAAATCCTGCCGCAACCGGCATAGGAATCGCTTTGTTTCCCAAGGTTCGCTCCGCTGCCCGGCGCGAATTTGCCGCGCAGTTCGATGCCTTTCGCAAAACCGGACTGCCGCTCGCTTATATCGACGGCCATTGGCACTGCCACCAGAATCCCTTCGTGCTCGCCATGGTACTAAAAATGGCCAAGCCCATGGGGGCGAAGGGTGTGCGAGTCCCATTCGAGCCCTATGGCTTCTCGCGCCGCATCGCCGGAGAGGGATTTGCCCCGGCGCGGCTCGCCCATGTTTTCGGGCACTGGCCGCTCGCGATGGAAATGCGGCGCCAGATTCGAGAGGCGGGGATGGTCGCCAACGACCGGTTCTTCGGCAAGAACGACAACGGCGCCATGACAGAAGAACTGCTGATCGGCCTCGCGCGCAACCTGCCGGAGGGGATCACCGAAGTCGGCCTGCATCCGGCTACCAAGCCATGGCCCCACCGCCACGCGCCGCCACCGCACTGGCGCCCCGAGCCGGAACTGGCGGGGCTGACCAGTCCCCGCGTGCGCGCGGAGATCGAGGCGCGGGGCATCCGGCTGTGCCGCTGGAGCGACCTTTCGTGACGCCGCACGGACGTCGAATTGCCCAGGCAACCGTCTGGGTGACGGTGCTTGTGGCTCTCACCGTGGCCGTCGCCTCCTCGGGCCCGATCCGCAAGCTGGTGGTCGAAGCGGCCCGGAACCTGGATGTCAGTGCGGTGCTGGTCATGCTGCCGGTTCAGCTTGCTTCCGCGGGCCTTTGCGCCCTGGCCTTGCGGGCCTTTGCCCCGGGCGTTAGCTTCTGGGGCTGCCTCGGCTCTCGTTTCATGCGCGATGCCGCGGGTAACCTGCCGTTCGTACCGCCCGGCACGTCCGAGGCCGCCGGTGCCCGGGCGCTGGTGCTGGCTGGCGGGGGAACGCGGCAGGCGATAGTCGCCAGCACACTCGACAAGACGGCCGAGATCCTCGCACAGGTGCCTTACATCATGTTGGCGGTTTGGCTGCTGTTCCGTGGCTGGCAGCCAACTTGGAACTTCCGATTCAGGCCGGAATGGGTCCTGGCGGCGCTGCTGGTCGCGGTCATCGCTGTCGCGATCTGGCTGAGGTTCGGCGCGCGAAGCGCCTTTGCGGCGCGGCTGCGGGAAGAATGGCACAAGCTGATCGACGAAGTGCGCAGCCAGCGCTCGGGCATGCCCGCATCGATTGTCCTCCACTTCATCGCCTGGCTGATGGGCGGGGTTCAGGTGTGGCTGGCCGCCTTGGCGCTCGGTTATGACATCGGCCTGTTCGAGGCGATTGCGATCGAAAGCGCCGCATATGCCGGACGCGCCGTCCTGTTCTTCATCCCGGCCGGACTGGTGGCGCAGGAAGCGGGCCTCGTTGCCGCCGGCCTGCTATTCGGCCTGTCGCCGGCCCAGTCCCTCGCGCTGGGGCTGGCGATGCGCGTGCGCGATCTGGTGTTCGGCCTGCCGCTGCTGGCCTGGCCGCTGTTCGAGATGCGGCGACAGCGTTCGGTCCGGAGTTAGCGCTCGGGCTTCGGCGCGGGTTCGGCCGGGTCGATCAGCGGATCGTCGAGGGCAGGGCTGTTCACCGTTTCGCCTTCGCGCGCCTTGAGGCTGGCGATTTCGCCTTCGCGGTTCTGCAGGTAGTTCTCGCGGAACGAGGCGTAGCGGTCGATGGCGTCGCCGAACATTGCCTTCAATTCGACATCGTTGCGTTCGCGCTGGTCGAGGCCGTCGGCGATCATCATGCCGGTGCCGACATCGCCGCGGTTGAGCGGCTTGCCCGCCGCACCGGGCCAGAGGTAGCCTTGGGCGTTGTCCACCATGTCTCGCAGGGTGGTCGGGCCAAGGATGGGCATGTAGAGGTAGGGGCCCGGCTTCACGCCGTAATAGCCCAGCGTATTGCCGAAGCTGTTGGCATGGTGGGCGATCCGGAACGGCTCTCGCTTGGCAATGTCGAACAGGCCGCCGATCCCGATAGTCGAATTGATCACGAAGCGGGCAAGGGTGCGCAGGGCGCGGCCGGGACGCAACTGGAGCAGGTCGTTGATGAAGACCATCGGCTCCTGGAAATTATCCAGGGCATTGCGGATGCCATCGCGGGCCGGCTTGGGCACGATCGTGCGATAGACCATCGCCACAGGCCGGATGATGACCTTGTCGATGGTCCACGACAGGTCGAAGCTGATGCGGTTGATGCCCTGCAGCGGGTCGCTGGCCGGCTTGTATTCGTTGAACAGCGGGTCGTTGGGATCGATATCGGCGGCGGGAGCTGCGACCTGGGTTTCAGCCGGGGCGGGGGGCCCGAACACCTTGGGCGCGGGCGCCTCCGCAGCTTTCGGCTGCGGTACAGGCACTGGCGCCGGATCGAGAGCGACCGCGCCGGCGGGGGCCTGCGCCATTGCCGTCACTTGTCCCACAGGCACGGCCGCAGGTTGGGCGGCAGCCAGTCCTGCGGCTACGAGGTGGGCGGCAAGCATGGGTCGGTCAGGCTCCCATCGGAGTTTCGGCCAGGCCTCAACCGGCCGCGCGGGAAATCAGGCGGCTTCCTTGCGGCGGCGCAGGAAGTCGAAGAACTCCACGCCCTCGCGGAGGCGGCGCTTCATCACGTCCCAGTCGCGCAGCATCTCGCCCATGATCGCTCCGATCTTGCGCGGGCGGAAATAGAAGCGGCGGTACATCTCCTCGACCTTGTCGAAGATCACCGCGGACGAGAGGTGCGGGTAAGAGAGCTGCGCGATCTGGTTGCCGCCATCGTCGAGCAGCATATCGGTGCCCGAGAACCAGCCATTCTCGGTCGCCTGCTGGTAGAGGAAGGTCCCGGGATAGGGCGCCGCCAAGCTGACCTGGATGGTATGCGGGTTCAGCTCCATCGCATAGCGCGTGGTTTCCTCGATCGTCTCCAGCGTCTCGCCGGGCAGGCCGAGGATGAAGGTGCCGTGGATCGTCAGGCCCAGCTCGTGCGCGTCCTTGGTGAACTCCTTGGCCTTGGATATCAGGATGCCCTTCTTGATGTTGTGCAGGATCTGCTGGTTGCCGCTCTCGTAACCGACCAGCAGCACGCGGCAGCCGCCCTTCTTCATCGCCTCGAGCACATGCCGCGGAACATTGGCCTTGGCGTTGCAGCCCCAGGTCTTGTCGAAGCCGGGCTTGCCGAAGCCCAGCTTGGCCAGCTCGCCCGACAGTTCGATGACGAAATCGTGCGCGTCGGCCAGCGTATCGTCGTCGAAGAAGATCTCCTTCACCTCGGGCATGTTCTCGAGGATGTACTTCACCTCCTCGATCACCCTGGGTACCGTGCGGTGACGGTAGCGGTGGCCGCTGATGGTCTGCGGCCAGAGACAGAAGGTGCACCGGCTCTTGCAGCCGCGCCCGGTGTAGAACGAAACGTAGGGGTGGCGCTGGTAGCCGCCGAAGTACTTCGAGGTATCGAGATCGCGCTTGTAGATCGGCGAGACCATCGGGAGGACGTCCATGTCCTCGATGATCGCCCGGTCCTTGTTTCGGACCAGCGAGCCATCCGGGGCGCGCCAGGTGATGCCGTCGATTTCGGCGAGCGGCTTGCCCTCGGCCAGGTCCACGCAGGTGAAATCATATTCCTCGCGGCAGACCAGGTCGATCGCCTCGCAGGCCTGCAGGCTCTCTTCCGGCTGAACCGCCACCTTCGCGCCGACGAAGGCTACCATGCAGTTCGGATTTCGCTCCTTGATCAGGCGCGCGGTGCGGGTGTCCTGGTTGAAGCTGGGGGTTGAGGTATGGAGCACGACCAGCTCGGCCGTATCGAACTCGTGCGCGATATCTTCCCAGCTCAGATCGTGCGCGGGGGCGTCGATCAGTTTCGAACCCTCGACCATGGCGGCGGGCTGGGCCAGCCATGTGGGATACCAGAAGCTCTTGACCTCGCGCTTCATCTGGTAACGCGCGCCGGCGCCGCCGTCATAACCGTCGAACGAGGGAGCTTGCAGGAAAATCGTGCGTTTCATGTACGTTCCGTGAAGAAGTTGATCCGGCTTCAGATCCGACCACCGCTTGTCATCGTCAGCCGGCTGCCGCGCCAATGAATCGTCCTGGCGGCAAGGCTTGCGGCCCATACCGCAAAATCGATGCAATCGGCAACCGGCACCATCCAGAGCGGCGCGGTTGTGCGCTTTGCGATGCGGTCTACGCTGGCCGCGATGGGCAAGCGGGAAGCGAGCGCCAATGCCAGCAGGACAAGGCCGGGCAGGGGCAGGAAGGGCAGAGCCAGCAAGCTCAGCGGCACCGCATAGACCACGCCCGATGCCACGTGCAGGAAGGGTTGGACGCCGCGGATGGTGACCGCCCAGCGCAGGTGTTGGCGCCACACCTCGCCGAAGCTCCTGTGAGCGCTGGCATGAATCAGCAGAATGGGCGGCATGGCGATGCTCCCGCCCTTGGAGCGGACGGCCTCGCCGATGGCGTAATCATCGGCGAGGACATCGGCGAAGGCCTCGAACCCGCCGATCTCTTCAAGCGTTTCGCGCCGCAAGGCAATCGTCGAGCCCATGCAGGGCACGGCCGCGCCGGTGAACAGGCTCATCACCACCTTGGGCATGCCGCTGTAACTGACGATGGCGGCATCGAGGAGAGACCAGATGCCAATGTCGCCCCGGCCGGTGTAGAGGCAGGAAACCGCGCCGACGCCGGGCTGCTCCAGCGCGCCGAGCACCGTGGCGAGATAGTCCGGCGGAACCGCCATGTCGCTGTCGGACTGGACCAGCACGTTGTGGCGGGCCGAGCGGGCCATGTGGGCGAGATTGCCGATCTTGCCGTTTGCCCCAAGTGCGGGATGACCACTGGTCAGGAGCATATCGCATTGGGGATGGCCGGCACGTACGGCGTCGAACGCACCCGCTGCAGCGTCCGATGGATTCCCGACGCCGCAGACCATCTGCACCGGCGCGGCATAATCCTGCTCCAGGAAAGTCGCGAGATTGTCCGCCAATCTCGGTTCGGCACCATGCAGCGGCTTGAGCAGCGTCATCGGTTCGGCGGCTTCGCTTCGAACCGGCGGCTTGCGGAAATACCGCCACAGCGCGAACAACGAGACCGCCTGATAGGCGATCCCGATCACGGCAATCGCCGCCAAAGTCCAACCTATCCACGCCGCCGCAGCCATGCTGCCCCCTACACTGCTTCCGCCCGGGATCAAAAGTCTCTAGAGGGCCGGGCGTGGACGGTAATCTGACTGTAGTAACCGGGGTTTCGGGCTTTGTCGGCGCGGCGGTGGCGCGGGCGCTGGCTGCGCGCGGCGCAAAGCTGCGCGGGTTGGCTCGGGCTTCGAGCGCGGATACCAACCTCAGGCATTTTCCCGGCGAGATGGCCGAGGCCGACCTGCGCGACCGAGATGCCGTTCGCCGCGCCATGTCTGGCGCCGATGTGCTCTATCATGTCGCGGCCGATTATCGCGTCTGGGCGCCCGACCCCGAGGAGATCGTCCGTAACAACCTCGCCATGACCGAGGCGGTGATGCAGGCGGCGCTGGAGGTGGGCGTGAAGCGCGTGGTCTATACCAGCTCGGTCGCCACGATCCTGCCGGTGGAACATGGTTCCGCCGGCGAAGATCGCCCGGCACGGCCCGAACAGGCAACGGGCGCCTACAAGCGCAGCAAGGTCGTTGCCGAGCGGCTTGTCGAGCAGATGGTGGCGGAAAAGGGCCTTCCCGCCGTCATCGTCAATCCATCGACGCCCATCGGACCCAAAGACGTCAAGCCGACGCCGACCGGGCGGATCATCGTCGAGGCGGCGAACGGCGGCATGCCGGCCTATGTCGATAGTGGCCTCAACCTCGTCCACGTCGACGATGTCGCGGAGGGGCACCTGCTCGCCGCGGAAAGGGGCAAGCTCGGCGAACGCTATATCCTTGGCGGGCAGGATGTACCGCTCTCTGCCATGCTGGCCGAGATCGCCCGCATCCTGGGCCGCAGGCCGCCCAAGGTGGAACTGCCGGTAACTCCGCTGTTCCCGCTCGCCTGGGCGGCGGAGCAATGGGCGAAGCTTTCCGGCAAGGAGCCGTTTCTCACCCTCGATTCACTGCGCATGGCGCGCCACCACATGTATTTTTCATCGGCCAAGGCGGAGCGCGAGCTGGGCTACAAGGCGCGGCCGTTCCCCGAGGCGTTACGCGATGCGCTGGACTGGTTCCGCGCGCAGGGGATGATCAAGTGACCGTCTGGCTGGGCGCGCTGGCGCTGGCGATCTGGCTGGGCCTGTGCGCGACAGGTTTCTGGCGTTGCACCGAGCGGGACGACACCGTCCACCTGCCCGAACCGCAGGCATGGCCGGATGTCGTGGCGGTGATTCCGGCGCGCAACGAAGCGGATGTCATCGCCCGCTCGCTGGGCAGCGTGGTGGCCCAGGACTACCCGGGCAACTTCCGCATCGTGATGGTGGACGACAGCAGCGAGGACGGGACCGGCGAGATTGCCCGGGGGCTCAATTCGAACCGCCTGCAGGTTCTCACCGGCAAGCCGCTCGCCCCAGGCTGGACCGGCAAGCTCTGGGCGTTGTCGCAGGGGATCGAGGCATCCGGCTCGCCGCAATTCCTCTGGCTCACCGATGCCGACATCGAACACGCCCCTGATACCTTGCGCCGCCTGACGACGATAGCGTGCGGCAAGCAGCGCAAGCTGGTTTCATTCATGGCGAAACTACATTGCGCCACATGGCCGGAACGGGCGATCGTGCCGGCCTTCGTCTACTATTTCTCGATGCTCTACCCGTTCAACTGGATCAATCGCCGCTCGCCCTTTGCTGGCGCTGCGGGCGGGTGCGTGCTGGTCAATCGGGAGGCGCTGGCGGCGGCCGGCGGCATCGGGGCCATCCGGGGGGCGCTGATCGACGATTGCGCGCTGGGCGCATTGCTCAAGCAGCAGGGCCCCATCTGGCTTGGCCTGACCCACCGTTCGCGTTCGATCCGGCCTTACCTGAGCTTTGGCGAAGTCGGGGCGATGATCGCCCGGTCCGCCTATGCGCAGCTGCGCTATTCGCCTCTGATCTTGGCAGCGACGGTTCTGGGCCTTTTGCTAATGTTCGCAGTGCCCTTGTGGCTGACGCTGGCAGGTCATGGTACGGCCCAAGTGTTTGCTTTCATAGCCCTGCTGCTGACGATCCTGATGTACCAGCCCACGCTGCGCTTCTACCGGTTGTCGCCGCTTTGGGGGCTGGCGCAGCCGGCGATCGGGCTGTTCTACACCTGGTGCGTCCTGTGGTCTGGCTGGCAGCACTGGCGCGGGCGCGGCGGCATGTGGAAGGGCAGGGCGCAGGCGCCAGGATCGGCCGGGGCGGTCACTGCGTCATGAGCACACTCGATTCCGGAAAGGGGCACAAGGACGAGAATTTCCCCGTCGCCTCCTGGCTACTCAAGCGCGAATGCCGCGCGCCAATTCTGACCTTCTACACCTTCGCCCGTGCCGCGGACGACATTGCCGACCACGCCAGCGCGCCGGAAGCGGAGAAACTGGCCCGCTTGGCAGACATGCGCGCCGGCCTGTCAGACGAGGGCGCGCCCGAAGCCATGGCGCTGGCGCAAGTCGCGCGGTCGAAGGGCCTCGATCTGGTTCACGCCCACGACCTGCTCGACGCCTTCACCCTCGACGTCACAAAGCGCCGCTATGCCGACTGGGACGACCTGATGGCCTATTGCCGCCTCTCGGCCATGCCGGTGGGCCGCTTCGTCCTCGACGTGCATGGTGAGGACCGCGCGACCTGGCCGCTGTCCGACGCGCTCTGCGCCGCGCTACAGGTGATCAACCACCTGCAGGACTGCGGCAAGGACTACCGCCAGATCGACCGCGTCTACATCCCAGAGCTCATGCTGGCCGCGCAGGAGATCGGCGTGGAGGCGCTTGGGGCGATGCAGGCCTCGCCGCAATTGCTGGAGATCATTCGCCAGCTTGCCCGGCAGACGCAGGATCTGCTGCGGGCAAGCGCTCCCTTCGCGCGGCACATCCGGGACAGCCGCCTTTCCGCTGAGGTGGCCGTCATCCAACGACTGGCCGAGGACCTGACGCAAGGCCTTCTCACCCGCGACCCACTGGCCGACAAGGTCCACCATTCCAAGGCGCGCATGGCCCTGCTTGCGCTGGGCGCGGTGCTGCGCAACCGGTTCGCTGCGAAGTCCGCATGAGCGACGCCGTCACCCTCGAACAGCTCAAGGAAGCGACCTCGCGCAGTTCGTTCTACGCCGGCATGCGCATCCTGCCCAAGGCCGAGCGCGAGGCCATGTTCGCGATCTACGGCTTCTGCCGAATCGTGGATGACATCGCCGACGGCGACGGCCAATGGCACGGAGTGGTCAAAGCGGAGCGGGCCAAGGCGCTGGATGGCTGGCGACACGATATCGACGCGCTCTATGCGGGCGGCAATGCGGGGCAGGCGGCCTTTCTCGCCGATGCCGTGGCGCGTTTCGGGCTGGAACAGGCGGACTTCCAGGCGATCGTCGATGGCATGCAGATGGACCTCGACGAGGACATCCGCTGGCCCAGCTTCGCGAAGTTCGATCTTTACTGCGACCGCGTCGCCTCGGCCGTGGGGCGCCTTTCCGTGCGGGTCTTCGGCATGGAGCGGGAGCCGGGACTCTCCCTCTCTCACCACCTCGGCCGCGCCCTGCAGTTTACCAATGTCCTGCGCGATATCGACGAGGATGCCGGCATAGGCCGGTTCTACCTGCCGATCGAGGCGCTGGAAGCGGCCGGGATCAAGCCGACCAATCCGCACGCCCTGTGCGAAGACCTCCGCCTCGACAAGGCCGCGCGCTGGCTGGCGGCAAAGGCCAAACATCATTTTACCGAGGCCGACGCGATCCTTTCCGCAAGGCCCAAGGGTCTGCTGCTCGCCCCCAAGCTGATGGAAGCAAGCTATTCGCGAATCCTGCGCGCCCTGATCAAGCACGGCTGGCACCCGCCGCGCTCGCGGATATCCACCAACAAGCCACTGCTGGTGCTGACCGCGCTCAAACTGTGGCTGCTGGGATGAAAGTGCATGTCGTGGGAGCGGGCCTCGCCGGCTTGTCCGCAGCGATTGAACTGGCCCGGGCGGGCGTGGACGTCAGCCTGACGGAAGCCGCCCCGCGCGCCGGCGGGCGTTGCCGCAGCTATCACGATCCGCAACTCGGACAAGTGATCGACAACGGCAATCACTTCACCTTTTCGGGCAACCAGGCGGTCGGGCACTTCCTGGAGACGATCGGGACCGACCGGATGCTCGAAGGCCCGGCCCACGCCGAATTTCCCTTCCACGACCTTTCGGACGGAAGCCGCTGGACGCTGCGGGTCAATGATGGCCGGGTGCCATGGTGGATGTTTTCGAAGAACAGCCGCACGCCGGGAACTTCGCTGGCCCAGCATCTCCCCTTGGCTCGCCTTGCGCTTGCCCGGCGGGACGGGCGGACCATCGGCGACGTCATGGAACCGCAAGGCCCGTTCTGGCGCAAGGTGGTAGAGCCGATGATGTTGGCGGTGCTCAACTGCCCGGCGGCACAGGGGTCTGCCTGGCTGGCCGGGCGGTTCTTGCGCGAGAGCTTCCTTCGCGGGGGCAGGGCCTGCCGGACCATGGTTGCCATGCCCTCACTGGATGCGGTGTTCATCGAGCCGGCGCTGGCGTGGCTCGACCGGCATGGGGTTGCAACGCAATTCGGATCGAGGCTCCGCGCGATCGGGTTCGTAGGCGACCGGGTAACCGGGCTTGACCATGGGAACGGCCTGGAGCCGGTCCACGATGCCGCCGTCGTGCTCGCAGTCCCGCCATGGGTCGCGAGCCAATTGGTGCCGGACCTCAGCGCGCCGAATCGCTTCTGTGCGATCCTCAATGCCCACTTCGCCGTCCCGCCGCCCGAGAGCGCGCCGCCGATCACCGCGCTGCTGGGCGCCACCTCGCAATGGGTGGTCTGCCACGGCGACCGTATTTCCGCGACGATCAGCGGCGCCGACGATTTGATCGACGCTGACAGGGAAGGGCTGGCACGCAAGATCTGGAGCGAAGTCAGCGCCACGCTCGGAATCACCGGCAACCTGCCAGCTTGGCAGATCGTCAAGGAAAAGCGCGCCACTTTCGCCGCTACGCCCGATCAGGACGCCCTGCGCCCCGGCCAGGCGACGCAATGGCGCAACCTGTTCCTCGCCGGCGACTGGGTGCAGACGGGCCTTCCTGCCACCATCGAAGGCGCGCTCAGGTCGGGCCACAACGCCGCCAGCTTGGCCTTGGGGCGCGGTCTGGTCTATGGGGCGGGCCGATGACTGCCACCACCCTCGAACGGACCGGAGACGCGCCACTGCGCGAAGCGCTTGACAAGGCAATCGACCGCTCGTCCAATGCCCTGTTTTCCAAGCAGAAGGCCGATGGCCACTGGGTCTTCGAACTTGAGGCCGATGCCACGATTCCCGCCGAATACGTCCTCCTGCGGCACTATCTAGGAGAGCCGGTGGACGAGGAGCTGGAAGCGAAGATCGGGACCTATCTGCGCCGCCGCCAGTCCAGTGTCCACGACGGCTGGCCGCTCTATCACGCCGGCGCCTTCGACATCAGCGCGACGATCAAGGCCTATTATGCGCTGAAGATGATCGGGGACGACATCGACGCGCCGCACATGGTCCGCGCCCGCGAGGCGGTGCTGCGGGCAGGGGGTGCGGAGGCCGGCAATGTCTTCACCCGCATCCAACTGGCGCTCTACGGGGCGGGGCCTTGGGAGGTGGTGCCGACCATTCCGCCCGAGCTGATGCTGGCCCCTCGCTGGTTCCCGGTTCACCTCACCAAGATCAGCTACTGGGCGCGCACGGTTGTGGTGCCGCTGCTGGTGCTGTGCTGCCTCAAGCCGGTTGCAAGGAATCCAAAGCAGGTTTTTGTTCCGGAACTGTTTTCCGGAAAGCCTGCCAAGCTCTCCAGCCAGGCCGCCCATGTTCACAAGGGCTGGAAGCTGTTCTTCGACGGACTCGACTTCGTGCTGAAGCATGGTGATCGGCTCTGGCCCAGCTTCCTGCGCAAGAAGGCGATCCGGCTCTGCGAGGAATGGGTTATCGAGCGCCTCAATGGCGAGGACGGCTTGGGCGCGATCTATCCGGCCATGGCGAACTCGGTGATGATGTTCGACCTGCTCGGCTATCCGGAGGACAATCCGCACCGCGCGATTGCCCGCAAGTCGGTTGAAAACCTGCTCGTGGTCAAGGATGAGGAGGTCTACTGCCAGCCCTGCGTTTCGCCGGTCTGGGACACGGCGCTGGCCGCACATGCGATGCTGGAAGTCGGCAGCGACGAGGCCGTGGCCCAGGCCCACCGGGCATTGGACTGGTTGAAGCCCCGGCAGGTGCTCGACACCGTCGGCGACTGGGCCGACCAGCGACCGGACGTTCGGCCCGGCGGCTGGGCCTTCCAGTATAACAACGATTATTACCCCGACCTCGATGATACCGCCGTGGTCGTCATGGCCATGGATCGCGCCGCCGGCCTGCGCGGTGACAGCGACGGCGAGGCCATCGCCCGCGCGCGCGAGTGGGTCGAAGGCCTACAAAGCCATGACGGCGGCTGGGGCGCCTTCGATGCGGACAATGACAAGGAATACCTGAACAACCTGCCCTTTGCCGACCACGGCGCGCTGCTGGATCCGCCCACTGCCGATGTCGGCGCGCGTTGTGTTTCAATGCTGGCCCAGCTTGGCGAGCCGATCGACAGCCCACGGATGAAGGCGGCGCTGGCATGGCTGGAGAAGGAGCAGGAAGCGGAAGGATCGTGGTTCGGACGCTGGGGCGTGAACTACGTCTACGGCACCTGGTCCGTGCTTTGCGCCTTGGGGCGTGCAGGCATTCCCTCTGATCATCCAATGATCGTCCGCGCTGTTGCCTGGCTCAAGAAGATCCAGAACCCGGACGGCGGTTGGGGCGAGAGCTGCGACAGCTATGCCCTGGACCGCATGGGTCACGAAAGCTGCCAGTCGACCGCCTCGCAGACGGCGTGGGCCTTGCTGGGCCTGATGGCAGTCGGCGAAACCGAATCGCCCGAAGTCGATCGCGGTGTAAAGTGGTTGATGGCCAACCAGGAGGCGGATGGCCTCTGGGGGCAGGAACTCTATACCGGCGGCGGTTTCCCGCGCGTGTTTTACCTGCGCTATCACGGCTATCCCTGCTACTTTCCGGTCTGGGCACTGGCGCGCTACCGCAACCTCAAGAAGAGCAACATGGAGCGCCCGGCTTGGGGAATGTAGCCCCTGTTCTTGCAGTGACGGGCACCCGGCGTGAGGCAGACGTGCTTCGCACCTCCGGCGTCAGAGTGTTAGCCATTGGTGGCAAGGGCGAAGGACTGGACGGAATACAGGGCCCGTTCTGCGGCGTCATCAGCTTCGGCATGGCGGGGGCCTTGTCCCCGGACCTGCGCATCGGCGACTGGATCATCGGATCGCGCACCTGCGGCCCGCTGGAAGTGGAATGCGATCCGCAATGGCAAGCTGCATTGGCCAATGCTTTGCCGAATGCCCGGATCGGGCCGGTCTATGCCGATGGCCGCCTTATCGGCGATTCGCTGGAAAAGCGGTCGCTGTGCTGCCGTCACGGTGCGCTGGCAGCCGACATGGAAAGCCACATTGCCGCCGAACTGGCGGCCGGTGCGGGTGTGCCATTCGCTATCCTGCGCTGCATATCGGATGAAGCCTTGCACCAGTTACCGCCCGCGATTGCCGTGGCGATGCGGCCGGATGGAGGCCTGGCTCTGGGAAATGTGCTGAAGTCGATTGCCGGAAGGCCAAGGCAGGTGTTCGACATCCTGTCGACCCTGAGCCATTTCACGCGCGCCTATGCGGCCCTGCGGCGGGACGCCTCGAACATTCCCGCGCGCCTGGCCTTCGACCTGCGCTGATCAGGCGACTTCGCGGCTTGCGCGACGGTAGGCTTCGGGATCCTCGGTCTTGATCCGCTCCATCTCGGCCTTCACCTGCTCTTCGTAATGGTCCTCGGACTTGCGCGCGTTCGACAGGTCGACGTCGGGCACCATAGGCCCTTCGGTCTTTATCCCGCCCAGCGCGACCTTGAGGAATTCGACCGGCCGGCGCATCGAATCCGCAGCCGCTGTGCCTTCGAAGCCGCAGTGCATCATGCAGTTGGAGCACTTCTCGTACTTGCCGACGCCATAGTCTTCCCAGTCCGTGCCTTCCATCAGCTCTTTGAAGGTCTGCACATAGCCGTCGCCGATAAGGTAGCAGGGCTTTTGCCAGCCAAAGACGCTGCGCAGCGGCATCGACCACGGGGTGCACTCGTAGTTGCGATTACCGGCGAGGAAATCGAGGAACAGCGGCGAATTGGTGAACTTCCAGTTCTTGCCGCCGTTACCTTTGCGGAACAGGTCCCGGAACAGGTTCTTGGTCCGCTCGCGCGTGGCGAAGTGCTCCTGGTCCGGTGCGCGCTCATAGGCATAGCCGGGCGAAATTGTCGTTTCGACTCCCTTGGAGGCCATGAGGTCGAGGAAGTCAGCGAGGCGATCCGGATCGGCGTCGTTGAACACGGTGCAGTTGATCTGGACGCGAAAGCCCTTGGACAGAGCCAAGTCGATGGCCTCTTGCGCGGTGTCGTACACGCCTTCCTGGCACACCGACTTGTCGTGCATGCCCTTGTCGCCATCCAGGTGAATCGACCAGGTGAAGTAGGGCGAGGGCTTGTAGTCGTCGATCTTTTTCTTGAGCAGCAGGGCGTTGGTGCAGAAGATGACGAACTTCTTTTTCGCGATGAACCCCTCGACGATGCGGGGCATGTCGCGGTGGAGGAGCGGCTCGCCGCCGGCGATGGAAACCGCCGGTGCGCCGCACTCGTCGATCGCCGCCATGCACTCCTCGTAGGACAGTCGGCGATTGAGGATCGCATCGGGATAATCGATCTTGCCGCAGCCCTTGCAGGCCAGGTTGCAGCGCAGCAAAGGCTCGAGCATCAGCACGAGCGGGTATTTGCCGCCCTTGATCTGGTTCTTGATCGCATGCCCGCCGATGCGGAAAATGGCCGAAAGGGGTACGGTCAACTCACTGCTCCTTGCCTGCGGGCCACTTAGCCGCCTAAGCGCGCAGTGGAAAGCGCCAATAGCATGGCATCCCCATTCAGATGCGCGTAATCGGGCGCGGCATAGATCGGCCGCCAACGTCAACGGATAGAGACAGTGATGAATCGAGCCCTATCTTCCGCCCTTTTTCTCGCACTTGCAGCACCACAGGCGGCCTATGCGCAGGTGGCCGATCCGGCCGCGGCAACGGTCCAGACGATCGAGAACGGCCTGATCGCGATCATGAAGGCCGGCAGCAATGCTGGCATGACCGGGCGCTCGCGCATGATCGCCCCGACCATCGATCGCACTTTCGATATCCCGCTAATGACGCGGCTGTCGGTGGGGCCGCAATGGACCCAGATGGCGGCGAATGACCAGGTGGCGCTGGTATCAGCCTTCCGCGCCTATACCGTCGCCCAATATGCCAAGAACTTCGACGGTTTTTCGGGCGAACGTTTCGTCATCGCACCGCAGGTCGAGACGCGCGGCGCCGACAAGCTGGTGCGCACCAACCTGGTATCTCCGGGCGGCGGTACGGAATCGCTGAACTACCGCCTGCGCCAGAGCGGCGGGCAGTGGAAGGTGATCGACGTCTATTACCGCAACGCCATCAGCCAGCTCGCCACCCGGCGCGCGGATTTCGAGCGCGTGCTCAGGACCGGCGGTGCACCGGCGCTCATTGCCCACCTTAACCGCCTGGCGGCGCGGCCGGACTAGCGCGGCCCCCTTCAACGCGGTGGAGTGGGGCCCCGGTTCCCGGAGAAATACCTCAGGCTGAAGCGGATCACTTCGGGCCGTCCGTGATGGATGAAATAGGCATCGCGCCATTTGGGTGGGCTGAAGACGATCCGGGCGTTGCGCGAAAAACCGACGCCCTCGTTGGGGATACCGAACATGCCCCGGTCGATCTCGCCGTTGTTGTTCTCGTCATGGAATGCCTGCGCTGCATATTCTCCGGCAGGGACGTTGTTGACGGTCAGGGTAGTGACACCTGCCCGGGCGGGAACCTCGGCATGATAGACGCATCCGTCCTCGAGGAAGCGGTTTTGCGGACAGATGTCGACGAAGACCTTGCCGCGGCTGTTGCGGACATTGCCGACCTCGACCGTGATCGATCCGGTTCCCGAAGGCTCGACCGCGGCGGCGGCCAATGCAAGCAGCATGCTCAATTCAGCAACTCCGTCATGACGCAGCCGGCGAAAGCTGCCTGATATGCGAGGGACTTAACGCGCGCCGGCAAAACTGTCGATGAACGGGCTAGCCAGCCTGATTCAGCTTGCCGAGGAAGTCGAAATAGCCGGCCATGCGCTGCTTAACCACTTCCTCGCTCAACCCCGCGTCCGCCAACGAGTACCTGAACTCGCCGAGCTTGTGCATGGCATTGGCATGGTTCCACTCGAGCATGCGCCGGCGCGATGCGTCCGCGAGAGGCATCCCGACAAAAGCATAGATCCGCTCGACGGTCTCGGGCAGCTTGCCGACGACGTCCTGAAAGCGCAGGTCGAGGAAGGGGATATCAGGGTGGCTCTTGCGGTTGGCAAGATGGGCCTCGACGCTGCGGTAATTGCCTTCGACGATCAGGTCGTTGTCCGCCTCGGGCGAGCCGAACGCCTGCCGGAAGCAACGCACCAGCTTGCACATCGAGGCCAGTGTCTCGATCGGCGAACGGTGGGCGACGACGAAGCGGGCATCGGGGAACACGCTGCGGATCAGCGGCTCGAAGCCGTTGTAGTTGGGTGACTTGAGCAGCCACGGTCTACCCGGATCGGCCAGCCCCTGCCATTGCTGGTATTTCAGGACGTCGCGCAGGAATTCGAACAAGATGCTGCGCGGCTTGCCGCCCAGCCACTGCGCGTAACTTGGCATTTCGGCATAGCCGATGAAGGAGGGGGCGACGAGACAGCCTTCGCTGAGCGGGCCTTCTTCCTCCGGTTCCAGCGCCTTGAAATGGTGGCCCAGCTTGGTCTCGGGAGAGCGTTCGTCATACCAGCGGCAGAACTCGTCGGCCTCGGCGATTCGGCGGTCGAGGAGCTCGCCCGGAATCCCCGTATCGGACGCCCAGTTGAAGTTCTGCCAGAAGGTCAGGAAATTGAAGTCGCCCGATGCGGCGAGGACCTTCTGCAGCTTGGTCGTGCCCGAACGGGCTACGCCCATGATGACGAGCGGGCCTTTCACCTCCTGCTCAGCGATTTCGGGATGCCGGGCAAAGTCGCGCTTCATCCGCAGGCGATTGGCGAGCAGGCGGACGAAC
The DNA here is from genome assembly GCA_964630805.1 of uncultured Novosphingobium sp. Lineage (GTDB taxonomy): Bacteria > Pseudomonadota > Alphaproteobacteria > Sphingomonadales > Sphingomonadaceae > Novosphingobium. The sequence goes on from CAZVWP010000006.1 coordinate 29,408, forward strand.
TTGCGCTCATAAGCCCGCGCGCCTTCCGCATCGAGAGCGGATTCTTCGCAGAGCGCGCGGTGGAGCACGGTGAGGGGCTCGATTGCCTCTTCATCCACCAAGTCGACGCCCGCGATCTCGCGCGCCCTGGCCATCATCTGGTCCACCGAAAGCGCCAGTGGATGTCCGCTCACGGGGCGACCTTCGGCCATACCCGTGCGGTGGGCTTCAGCGGCCCCATCTCATAGACCGGAACGATGCCCGGCCGCGCGGCAATGATGTCCGGGATGCGGTTGAACAGGTTACCGGCGGTGGCGTGGGCGGAATCGAGGCGCTCTACCCGCGTCCGGTTGCGCGGTGTGCCGTCCACTTCCCAGAACATGTGCTCGACATCGCCCGGCAGGAACAGGCGCTGGTCGACAAGGCCGGTGCCGGTGACGCCTTCTGCGGTCGTGGTCCTGCAATGGAAGCGCACGCCCATGACGAGGCCGGGCTCGAAGCGTCCGTATTTGCTCTCCACCGGCACGTCGTAGACCACCGGCTCGATGGCTGCGGTGGATTCGATCACCGTGTAGCCTAAAGCGCGCAGTACCATCTCCGGTATGGTCTTTTTCGCCAGCGCCGCCGCGTTGTGGGCGATGCCGCGCCTGTGAAATTCTTCCACCGGCTCGCTGATGCAGTACTGCTTGATCTGCTCGATGGAGTTGGTCTGGCCCTCTGGGGCGGTGAGGCTGGAGATGTGGATGGACCTGATTTCGGTGCAGGGGCCCGTCGTCAGGATACCCGACCATATCCGTGACATGTCCCAGATGCCGCAGCCGGTGAAGGTGACGCCGTTCTTCAGCGCGAGGGCTTCGATTTCGGCGGCAAGCTCCGGATCGTTGCTCTGCGGCAGGTAGCTTTGCACGCCGTGGCAGGCGATGTTGAGCCCGGCGCCCATCAGGCGACGGTAAGCCGGCATGTTGGCGCTCAGGAGATCGCGGTGCGTGACCACGCCGATATTTGCGTCGATCTTGCCATAATCCGCTGCTTCGCAGTCCTCGATGATGATGCCCAGATCGCGGCCGAGGCCCGCCACGCGCCCCAGGTCCTGTCCGACCTTCGGCCCGGCGCGATTATAGGCCGCGACGATCGGCCAGCCCCGCTCGGCAGCGAGGCGGGCGATCATCCTGCCATACTGACCGATGCCGTAGATCGCGATGCGCGGCGGCCTTGCGCTCATTCGGGGAAGCTTTCCCCGACCATGCGTTCGCTCAGGGCCCAAAGAGCCTTGGCCTTGTCCGGTTCGACGGCATAGGAGCGCACACCCTTATAGGCATTGTCCTCGACTTCGCCGGCGTGGCAATCCTCGCAATACTTGCCCCCGATCTCGTCGCCGCTGGCGACAAAGGCGGCCCATACAGAGGTGGATGCGCCCTGCGGAACCGTCTTGACCGTAACCGGCTCGCTCGGCGTACCGTCGGCGCTCTGCGAAGAGGAAGCGACCATGCGCTGGAAGATGTCCGGCGTGGTGTGGCGCATGAGTTCGGTCATGATGCCGCCCGGGTGGATCGCACAGACCCGGATGCCGCGCGAGCGCAGGCGACGGTCCAGCTCGACCGCAAAGAGCACATTCGCGGTCTTGGATCGGCCATAGGCGGTGAAGGGATCGTATTCAGACTTCTCGAAGCCCGGATCGTTGAGATCGACATCGCCCGCCCGGTGCGCGGAGGATGAGAGCATGACCACGCGGCCGCCGTCATTGAGCAGCGGGACGAGACGGTTGACCAGCACGAAATGGCCGAGGTGGTTGGTGCCGAACTGGGTTTCGAAGCCATCCGTGGTCTGGCCCTTGGGGCAATTCATCACGCCGGCATTGGCGATGATCACGTCGAACTTCTCGCCCCTGGCCTTCAGTCCATCGGCGCATGCGCGGACGCTTGCCAGCGAGGCGAGGTCGCATTCCACCACTTCGATGTCGAGGTCTGCATGTTCCGCGAGGGCAGTTTCGGCCTTGGCCAGGTCACGCGCCGTACCAACGACTGTTGCGCCATGCGAGGCTGATGCGCGGGCGGTTTCCACACCCAGCCCGGCGGAAACGCCCGTCACCAGAACGCGCTTGCCGGTGAGGTTGACGCCCGCGAGGACGTCTTCGGTGGTGGATTCTGCTCCGAATGGCATTGTCTGTTTCCTCTCCAATTTCGTCAGTTCTGTTAGGCGCCTTGCCAGATCGGCGGGCATGTCTCCACCGGGCAAGATTCATCGACGATCCATTTGACCATCCGCCGCACCGGCTCGATCGCGTCCTGCGGCAGGGCGGGGTTGGCGGTCATCGCATAGCCCAGGGTGACGAAGCGCTGCGCGCCATAAAGCGGCAGTTCGTCGCGCAGCTTGAGCTTGAGCAATTCGGGATAGACGCCAACGGTCTGGGTATAGGCATTCACGAAGCGCGCGGCCTCTTCCAGGCCATCGATCGGCACGAGATTCGCCACCCGGCCGGAGAGCCTGGGATAGAAATCCACGACATCGTCGAGCAGCGACAGAATGATCGCGCCTTCGCCGTCCTTGCCGCCGATCACCTCATAGAAATCGGGGGTGGCGCGCAGGCCCTCAAGGTCCGATTTCAGGTCGGGATCGATGAACTTCGGTTTGGTGCTGAGATTGCCCGGAAGCCCCATCATCGCCCGGTAAATCGCCTCGCCGAAGCGCCTCAGTTGCGCGATGCCCGCATCATCGGTGCCGCATTCCACCAGCAGCACGCGGGCGGAGGAACAGCCGGTCTGGTTGGAAGCGCCGATGTCGGTCGCCGCGCGCAAGGCAGCGTCCTGCATGGTCGCCTCGTCCGCGAAGGTATCCCGCCCGATGATCGTCGCGCTGCGCTTGGGATCGAGGCTGATCAGTTCCAGCCCCGGCTGGATATAGCGCGTCACATGCTTCACCGAGGCAAAGCCGCCCCAGGCAATGATTTTCTCGATGTTGCGGGGCTGGTAGAGCCGTTCCTCGAAATCGACCGTGCCGCCCTTCCAATAGGCCACCGAGAAGTGACGGGTCAGTGGGTGGTCCGGCGCCATGTCGATCATGGTTCGGGCGACGGCCAATGCGGTGAAGGGATCGTTGGAAGGCGATTTCACGATGGCATCGCTGCGGGTCAGCGCATTGCGGGCAAGGGTTATCAGCGCCGTCATCGGGCTGTTGCCGGCGGTTATGTGCAGGCACCGCGCGCCCATGGCGCGGATCGAGGCTGTGCGGCCGTCGGCCAGCGTCACCGGCTGCCAGCCTTCGACGAAAGGAATGCCGATGGGCACGTCGATGAAGCCGCGCACCATGTCGCGCGTGAAGTATTGCTGGATCAGCGAATACTGCCAACGCAGGATCGGCGGGGTCAGCTCAGTTGCCGCATAGCTCAGCTCCAGCGCTTGCTGCATGTGCCCGTTGCGCGACAGGTCGAGTTGCTGGCCCAGTTCCACGAGGAAATCGATGATGTCTTCGATGCCGAGCGTATAGAGACGCTTCATCTCGCCCGGATTGCGCAGCGGCAGCTGGTCGATGATCGTGGCAGGGTCGGGCGAGAGGAATTCCATTTCGCCGCCGCGCCCGCCGAAGGGTACGAGGTTGTCGGTGATGACCTGGCCCCGGATCACGGCTGGAGCGACGATCTTGCTCATGGCTCAGGCCTGCGCGAGGAAATCGATGGCAGCGGCATGGGCATCGTCGGCGGCGGCGCAGGTGATCTTGTCGTCTCCGCCTTCGCCTTCGCCCAAGCGCCGGATGTCGCCATGGAGGTGGGTAGTGGTGCGCCCGCAGGGACAGAGAGACCAGTCCGCCGTGATCCTGTCGCCGCTGGCAAAGCCGCCCCAGTAGGTGTCGGGCACGAGGTCGAAGAAGCAGGCGCGGCCGGTCTGGGCGCCCTGGCGCGGCAAAAGGCGCCCATCCTGCGGATCGAGCACATAGGTGATCACCCAGGGTGGCACGTGATAATGCCCCTCGCTGCATTTGGAGGTGATCATCGAGACTTCGGTCATGCCGTAATACTGGCCGATCCGCTCGACGCCGGTGAACTCCTTGGCGAGGGTCTCCCAGTTGTCGGGCAGGGTCCCGCCCTTACTGCCGCCGCCGCACTGGACGACGCAGTTGCCGGTGAACAGGCCGCGCATGCCCTTGTCGAGCCCACGCACGGCAAGATCGGTCAGCGCCTCGCTCATCCCGCCGATGTAGACCCGCTCACCCTTCAGCGCGACGAGCTGGTCGAACATCCGCTCCAGCGCCTGCGTGGTTTCCTTTTGCACCGCCTCGAACTCCGCCTGACGCTCGCGCAGCCTGGGGCTGATTTCCAGCTGCGACAATTCACCCCGCGCCTCGGCCTGTCGGACGCGGGCGGCGACGAACATGACATCGGAGCTCATGTCGATGTTGTAGAGCGAGTGGAAGTGCGCCTCGTCCCGCGCGAAGTTGTCCCGCGCCCAGCCCGCCGCCCGCCCGGCATGGCTGCGCCCCCCTTTGAAGCCGAGGTAGAAGGTGTGCCACGGCTCCCTGTCGGCATCGTCGAGGCCGTTGAATTCCCGGCTCGTCATGCCGAAGACGTCGCTGACGACGCGATATCCCCGCTCGCTCCTCGGCAGGAAGCTCATGGTGCCGCTGGTTCCGGAAGAGTGAGTAAGGCTGAGGCCGGCGGTTTGCTCCAGCGCGGTCAGCCAGGAATCGATCCCGTCGCAGCCGCGAACATCAGCGCGGCTGAGGTCGGCCGTTGTGAGGCGGCTGAGCCACTTGGTCAGCTGGTCGAAGCGGTTTCGCTCCAGCAACGCCACCGGATAGCTTTTGTAGACAGTATGCGGGAACAGGAGGTTGGCCCCATCCTCGATAGTGGCAATCGCATCGATTCCCTGCTCGTCCGCCGCCGCCTTGAGCACCGGCAGCCGATCGCGCAGGGAGGCGAATCGGCTTTGCAGCACAGACAGTTGCATGGCCGCGATGTCGCCTGCCGGAACGTGGTGCGCGGCGCCGCTGGAGCGGTTGAAATAGCCGGACGGATCCTCGGCCATCCGCAGGCCCTCATCGGCAATTCCCATCCCGGAACTCGTTCTTGGCAGGTTGCTGTTGCCGGCAGACTATCGCGTACAGGCTGTCGTTCAAGGTCAAAGGCGTCAGGACTGCCGCCGCGCGCGGGGCACCAGCAGGTGCGCATTGCACCTGCGACAGTCGCTGCTGCCGAAGCCGGAAAGGGCGGTTTCGAATGCGCCGGTCCGCAAAAGCCCGTCGACGATGTCGCATTCGCGCCCTTCCGGAACGGCGAAGGCCATCATGGAATCGACGGCATTGGTCAGTTCATCGATGTGCCAGCGCAGAACCTTGTCCCGCCGGAAATGGCGGGAAAGCCGTGCAGCCACCCCGCCGCCGCCATGGGCGCTGCCTGCATAGACGAACCATCCGGACATAACGGTTGGGGCAATCCCGCGCCGTTCGAACCGAACCGGAACCGGCAGGTGCAAGAGCAGCGCATATGCTCCTTTCATGCGGCCCAGCTCCTTCACGCCGCCCGCATCCACTGCCATGCAGCTCGCAAGCGTCTGCTCGATGAGAGGGCGCAGTTCGCATTCCGCCATGGCGGGTGCATATCCCGGCACCGTCCGTCTGTCAGCCTCGGCATCTTGGCTTGCCGATACATGCCATCCGTGCCAGCCTGCCCGGCAATCAGAACAAGACATCGGGAGAAAGGCATGCCGCGCATCCCCTATCGCGACCTCGCCACGCTGTCCGCCATGGACCGGGCAGCCATCGGCGAGCATCCGGCCAATGTCAGCCGCATGCTGGCGACGGCATCGGGGCCGGTGTTCCATGCAGTCAGCGCCGTTGGCAGCGCGCTGATCAACGGTTCGAGCCTGCCGCCGAATATCCGCGAACTGGCGATCCTGCGGGTCGGCTATATCTCCAAGTCTCGCTACGAGACCTTCCAGCATGAAGCCCTGGCGCGGCACGTCGGCATGGGAGAGGCTGAGATATCGGCCATCGCGACGGGCGATGCAAAGGCGTCTGCACTCAATGCCGCGCAGTCGGCCGCCCTCGAATTCGTCGACGACATGGTGGCGAATGTCCGCGCATCGGACCGGACGCTCGATGCCGTGCGCCAGCACCTGAGCGACGCCGAAGTGGTGGACCTCATCATGGTCACCGGTTTCTACATGCTGATCTGCCGCGTGCTCGAGACCACTGGCGTCGAGCTCGACAGCGACCCGATCGACTGGAACACCATAGCCGAGGCGCGCTGAGCCATGCAGCCGGCGATGGAAACGGACTTCTATGATCCGGACCTCTACCTGGAGGGGCCACCGCATTCACTGTTTGCGGAATTGCGCAGGACCGCCCCGGTCCATCGTTACGAAGGCCCCTCCGGTCCGCCGTTCTGGGCAGTGATGAAGCATGAACTGGTGCGGGAGGTGGCGCGCACGCCGGAGCTGTTCTCCTGCCGCGAAAAGGGCGTCCAGATCGAGACCCCGCCGCCCGACCAGCTCGAAATCGCCCGCGGCATGCTGACCAACATGGACCCGCCGGTCCATGCCCATTACCGCGATCCGTTGATGGCGGGCTTCACGCCGCGCAAGATCGGCAGGCTGGAGCCGCGCATTCGCGAAATTGTCCGCCAGGTGCTGGGGCGCGCCAGGGAGCAGATGGAAGAGCAGGGCTCGGTCGAATTCGTCCACCAGGTCTGCAGCCCGGTGCCGACTCACGTCTTCGGCGAATTGGCGGGCCTTCCCGAAGAGGCCTGGGCGCCATTGCACGACATGGCCGCAAGCCTCACCCGCAGCCAGGATCCGGACGTCGTCGCCGACGAGGAAGAGAAGCGCAACGCCGGCTTCGACATGGTGATGTACTCGATCGAGTTCGGCCAGCGTCGCCGGGCCGAGCCGCCGCGCGATGACCTGACTTCCCTGATCCTCGATACGGAATTCAACGGCGCGCGCCTGTCAGACGCGGATTTCGGCACCTTCTTCTCGCAATTCGTGGTGGGCGGGAACGAGACCACGGTTACGCTGCTGTCCTCGGGACTGCAGGTCCTGCTTGAACACCCGGACCAGCTAGCCGCGCTGAGGGCCGACACCACCCTGCTGCCAGGCGCGATCGAGGAAATGCTGCGCTTTGCCAACCCGCTGCACTACCTGGCACGCACCGCGATGCGCGACATGGAGTTCGGCGGCGCGCTTATCCGCAAGGGTGACAGGGTGGCGATGTACTACACCTCGGCCAACCGGGACGAAGAGGTGTTCGCGGACTCGCAGAGCTTCGACATCCGCCGCTTTCCCAATCCGCACGTCGCCTTGGGTTATGCCAACCACTTCTGCATGGGCTCGCACCTCGCTCGGCTTGAGGCGCGGGTGTTCTTCGAAGAGCTGTTCGCCATGTTCCCGAAGATTGCGGCGGCCGGGCCGGCGCGGCGCCTGCGTTCGAATTTCAACAACGCGCTCAAGCAATTTCCCGTCATCCTCGGCGGCTGACGGGCACAGGAGAGTACGATGCCGCAATTCTTCAGGAAGGACCAGGAAGGCTACTGGGACCGCTATCCCGACCACCTCAGGGAGATGGCGCAGATCATGGCCGGCAGCCAGCTGACACCGGCGACCATGCACGTCATGGGCGATCCTTCGGACGAAGATGCCCCCACGGCGCTGATCTTCACCATGCCGCCCAATTCCGAAATCCCGCGCCACGCCCACCTGTGCGAGCGCTTCGAGATCATCCTGGAAGGTTCGCTGCTGGTCGACGACATGGTGCTGGGGCCGGGCGACGTCATGGTCGCGCGGCCGGGCGAGGCCTATGGGCCGCACAAGGCCGGGTCGGAAGGATGCCGGACGCTGGAGATATTTTCCAGGCTGGCCGGCGCGCATCACCAGATCCTTGAGACGCCGGAGGGGCGGCTGTCGGTCGAGTTCGGCTCGCTGGAGGCCCTGCAGAACGTGAAGCCGTGGACCGGCGATGCCTGATAGCGGAGTGCGCATCGGCGTCGATGTCGGCGGAACCTTTACCGACGCCGTTCTGATTGACGGTCCCCGGATATTCACCGCCAAGTCGCCGACGACTGCCCAGATCGGCGATGGCGTGCTCGCGGCCTGCGCGTTGGCGGCGGAACGGGCGGGGACTTCGCTTGCACAGGTCCTGCCGCGCGTCGAGCGCTTCGGGCTGGGCACCACGGCGGTCACCAATGCCATCGCCTCACGCAAGGGGTTGCGTACAGGCCTTCTGATCACGCGCGGCTTCGAGGAAACGCTGCGCCTGTCGCGCGGGCACCTCGTCGAGGAAGACCTGCGAATGAACCACGGTTTCGAAGTCGTGGCGCTGGAAGACGTTGCCGGGATCGACGAACGGATCGACCGCAACGGGGCCGTGCTGAAGCCACTCGATCCTGACGTTGCACTGGCTGCGGCGCGCAGGCTGGTCGAGAACGGGGTCGAGGCGTTGGCGGTGTCCTTCCTTTGGTCCATCGTCAATCCGGAACATGAAATGGCGATAACGAGGGCCATCCGCGATACCTATCCCGACCTTCCCGTGACTGCCGCCTCCGAACTGCTGGCCGTGCCCCGCGAATACGAGCGCACCACCCTCGCGGTGCTGAACGCCTATGTCGCGAAAGCCTGCGCCGGAGTCGAAGACCTGGGGCGGGAACTGGCGAGGCAGGGCATGACGGCACCGCTGCTGCTGGTTCATTCCGGCGGCGGGACGATATCGGTGGCCGAAGCTCGCGCCCGGCCGGTATGGCTGGCGGAATCGGGGCCGGCGGCGGGGGCGGTCGCTGCCGGTGCCGTTGCCTCGCAGGCGGGGGCAGCCCGCTCAATTGGCTGCGACATGGGCGGCACCTCCTTCGACGTCTGCGACATCGCCGGCACCGCGCCATCGCGCATCACGCGGGGCGAGCTCATGGGCATCTGGACAGCGCTGCCCCGCGTCGATGTCGAATCGATCGGGGCGGGCGGCGGCTCCATCGCCTGGATCGATGCGCGCGGCATGCTGCGCGTCGGGCCGCAATCGGCGGGTTCGCGACCGGGGCCGGTTTGCTATCGCAAGGGTGGCACGGAACCGACGGTCACCGATGCGCTGGTGGTGCTTGGCTACATCGATCCGGCCAATTTCCTCGGCGGCGACATGCAGCTCGACCGGGAAGGGGCGGTGGCGGCATGCGCCCTGGTCGGCGCTCCGCTCGGCCTCGATGCGCAGGCTGCCGCCTGGGGCATTCGCGAGATCGCTTTGGCCGAAATGACCAAGGCCGTCCGCACCCGCTTCGCCACCAGGGGCCTCGACCCGCGCGAACATGTTCTGGTGAGCTTCGGCGGCTGCGCCTCGCTGTTCACGGCAGAGATCGCTGCGGCCGTTTCTGCACCGCGGGTCATCGTGCCGGCGCAGGCTTCCGTGCTGTCGGCACTGGGCGCGGCGACCATGGGCATGCGACGCGAGCGGGTTCGCAGCCTGTTGCAGGTTCTGCCCGTGGACATTGGCGAGTTGTCGGCAATTGCCTCGGACCTCGTGGGGCAGTGCGAGCGGGACCTGATCAGCGATGGCTTGGCGGAAGGCGAAGGCTTCGTGAGATTGGAAGCCAACTTGCGCTTCCTGCGCCAGAACTGGGAACTGACGATCCCGCTCGACGATATCGCCTTCGATGCGGACTTCACCGCGATCCTGCGCGCCCGCTTCGAACAGGACTATGCGAGCCGGTACGGGGAAGGGGCCATCACTCTCGGCACTCCGATTGAAATCGTGGCGTTGCGGGCAGTGGGCGAGGGGCCGGCGGCGGAGCTGGATCGGGCGCCGCAAATGACAGTATCGGTGGGCCTTGTTCAGCCTCGGTCCCGGCGTTTCCTGCGGTCGGGCCAGGACGCCGGATCGCAGCTTGAAGTAGCGGTTCATGACGACGCCGATATCGGCATAGGCCAGTCCGTCGACGGGCCGGCCCTGCTGGAACGCTGGGACACGGCGATCTGGGTGCCGCAAGGCTTCCGCGCGCATCGCGACGAGGCGGGCAACATGGTATTGGAGAGGCCATGAACGAGCCGGGCACAATTGCCGCCACCGGGCTGGCCGAAGCCGATCCGATCACGGTCGAAGTGCTGCGTAGTCGGCTCGAGGCAATCGGGCGCGAAGCCGGCCTCGCGGTGGAACGCACGGCGATCAGTCCGGTGGTGTCCGAGACCAAGGACTATTCCGTCACCATCAGCGATGCGCGCGGGCGGCTGATCACCGGCGTGGGCTATATCACCGGCCACTTCGGCGCCTCGGTCAGCGCGGTGCGGGCGACCATGGCGCGGCATGGCGACAGCATCGCCCCCGGCGACGTGTTCCTCGCCAACGATCCGCACAATGGCGGCGGCCTGCATCCCAATGACGTCATCGTCCAGCGCCCGGCCTTTGTCGATGGCAAGCTGGTCGCCTGGGTCGCGGTTTCGGCGCACATGATGGACATGGGCGGCATGACGCCCGGCTCGCTCTCGCCGCAGGCCACTGAGTGCTACCAGGAAGCCCTACGCTTCCCACCGGTGCGCCTGTTGCGGCAGGGCGTCGAGGAGAGGGACATCTGGTCCATTTTGCGGATCAACGTGCGATCGTCCGCCCTGATCGAGGCGGATTTGCGGGCGCTGGTGGTGGGCTGCAACGTCGCGGTGGAGAAGATCGAGGAGGCCGTGGCCGCGCTGGGCACGGCCAGGTTCATGACCTCGACCGAAGCGCTGGAGCAGGCGACCGCGCGGGCGTTGGCCACCCGCGTCTCGGCCATTGCCGACGGCGTCTATCGCGGCGCGGGCTGGCTCGAACTGGGCGAGAACAATGTCTATGCGATTCCCTGCAAGCTGACCGTCTCGGGCAGCCGCCTGCATTTCGATTTCGAGGGCTGCCCGGGACAATTGCCCCGCTTCTTCAATTCCAAACCCTACATCGTCCAGAGCGCTTTGGCTTCCAAGCTGCACATGTGGATCGCGGCGGACCTGCCCTATTCGCAGGCGCTGATCGACCTGATGGAAGTGAGCTGCCCGGAAGGCTCCCTGCTCAACTGCAAGCCACCGGCGCCGATCGGCGCGGCCCACATGGACGCGACAGGAGCCGGTATCTCGGCCGCGATGCAGTGCCTGATCCTGGCACTCGCCGCCTCGCCGGATGCACCGGAACACAGGCTGGTCTCGGCCGCGCCCTCCAATGGCTGGGCAATGATGACCTGGGCTTTCTCGCGCGGCGGGGCGACGCAGTCGTTCATCCACACCGACGGCACGCTTGGCGGTAGCCCCCCGGGTCTGGACCGCGACGGCATCGATCTCTCCTCGGACCTCGTCGGCACCAAGGGCTCGCTGGAAATGCCGGATGCGGAGATACTCGAGGCTTCCTATCCCGTCCTGGTCGAGGAGCGGGGCGCGAGCCGTGGCTGGCATGGGCTCGGCGCGTACAGATCGGGCGGAGCCTGCCGCGAGGTCCTGCGCCCGCACGGGATCGATCAATTGACCGGCTTCATGATCTCGACCCGCGGGTCCGTGCCCAACCAGGGGATGGCCGGCGGCGGCCCCGGAGCGCGCAGCCGACTTATGCTGAGGCGGGCGGACGGCGGCAGCGAGGACATTCCACTGCAGGCCGCCGGAGTGCGCGTTGCCGAGGGCGAAAGCTTCGAGCTTCAAGGGCCCACGGCGGGGGGATTTGGCGATCCGCTGGCGAGGCCTGTGGAACTGGTCGAGCGAGACGTGCGGTACGGACGCATTTCCGTGGACGAGGGCCAGCTCTATTATGGCGTGGTTGCTGGCGATGTCGTCGCAACCTCGGCGATGCGGGCTCGCATGCTGGCGGAACGCCTTGCCAGGGCGGCACCACCGCAAAAGCCGGTGACCGAACGTGTGCCAATGCCGGTGGAGGGGCAGCCTCTATATCCCGGCGTTGTCCAGATCGGGCAGAAAGCTGTCAGCATGGCGAGTGGCGCTGTGCTGGCGATCTGCCCCGATGCCTGGAGCGGCGGCTGCTGCACCCTCGATGAGGAAGATGTCGGTGCCAATGGATACGTCGCAAGGTTGCGCTCTTATTTCGACCCGCTGACCGGACTGCGCCTGTTGCAGGAAGTGGTGCGCGATGACGGGTCCAGTCTGTTCGAAACCAGCCCTGATCGCTGGACCGGCCGCCAAAGCCTGATTACCTAGCCTGTTCGGGAATGCACCGATACTGGTGCAATAACCGTTGCAGTGCCGGCACAGGCAGCTAGACAGGCAAGGATGGCGAGGGCGGGAGTGGAAATGCGCGATCTTGACGATCTGGGAACGCGCCTGCGCGGTTACCTGCCGGCTCCACTGACCATCGAGGGTGTACAGCCGCTAACCACCGGCTTTTCCAACGACACCTACCTGATCGAGGGCGCGGACCTGATCCTTCGCCTGCCGCCCGCCGCCGGGGCCATGGTGGACGGACACGATGTCATTGCCCAGGCCCGCATCTATGCCGAACTGGGCGAGATAGCGGACGGTCCGTCGGTGCCGGGCATCGCCACCATCTGCGAGGACACATCGGTTCTGGGCTCGCCATTCTATGTCATGCAGCGGATCGATGGCGAGTCGATTGACGACCTCAAGATGCGCGACTGGTTCATCGACGGCACCGATGCCTTTCGCGAACGCATTTGCCGCAACTGGGTTTCCGCCTTCGCCGCCAACGCCCGGCTTTCGCCGCTCGGCGTGCTGGGCCAGGAAGTGACGCCCGAGGACGACGCGCGCATGTGGCGCGACTTTGCCGCCAGGGCGAACAGTCCGGAGCTGGTGGCCTCGTTCGACCGCCTGCTCGCCAGGCCGGCGCCGAGGACTGGCCCGCCCGCCGTGGTGCATGGCGATACCAAGCTCTCCAACCTGATGTGGCGGGATGGCGAAGTCGTGGCCGTGCTCGACTGGGAAATGGCGCTGAACGGCGAGCCGCTCGCCGACCTGGGCTACATGCTCTACTCCTTCGAGAGCGACTACCACGCCGCTACCCGCGCCCAGAAGCTGGGCGGCATGCTGAAGCGCGGCGAGGTGATAGAGCTTTGGGAAAAGGTTTCAGGCCGATCCGCTGCGGGGGTGTTTTGGCACGAGATCGCGCAGATCGGCAAGATCGGCGCAATCATCGCCGAGGGGTGCAACATGTGGGACACCGGTCGCAGCCAGGATCCCAAGCTCGAGATGTTCAAGCAGAACTTGGGTTACTACCTCGGCGTCATGGGCAAGATGCTCGACGGCGGCAGGTTCTGACGGAGGGAAGGAATGATCGACGGGATTGCACCGCTGACCCATGCGGACGAATGGTTCAACCACCAGATCGTCAACACCCACGCAGCTGTGGGAACGCCCGACCGTGCTTGGACCGAGAAGGCCTGGTTCACCCTCATGCGCAAGGACGGGGCGATGCAGGCGAGCTTCGGCCTCGGCAAATACACCAACCGAAATGTGCTCGATGGCTTTGCCGGGGTGCAGGTCGGCACCCAGCAACGCACGGTGCGGGCAAGCAGGGTGCTGAGTCCGAGGCTTGACGAGCTGGCGGTCGGTCCTCTGAACTATGAGGTCGTCGAGCCGATGAAGGCGATCCGGCTGACGCTTTCGCCCAATAAGGCGCAGTCGCTCAGTTACGAGCTGACCTTTCATGCCACCATGCCCGCCTTCTTCGAGAAACGCGACGTGGTGATCGTCGCCGGGCGCGAGGCTTCGAACGTAATCCGCTTCCACCAGGCTGGCACCGTCTCTGGCTGGATCGAGATCGATGGCGAGCGGCACCAGGTCCTGCCCGAGGAGTGGTACGGCTTCCGAGATCGCAGCTGGGGCATTCGCGAGCATGTCGGGCAAGAGCCGGACGATCTCGTCCCTGGCAGCCTCGGCGTCTCCGGAGGCAAGCGCACAGGCGGTTATCACTTCAACTGGCTGGTCTCGCAGATCGACCGGCCTGATGGTACCAGTTACGACTTGGCCTATTACTTCCGCGATACCGGCGGGGAGGGGCCGCCAGAGTTCTTCAGCGGCTACATCAACGAGAGCGACGGCCGCCAGATCCCCATCCTCCACCTCTACCCCGAAATCGACTATCGCGCGCAGGACAAGGGCGCCATGCGCGGTCGGGTTACGGCGATCCTGGCGGGGAAGGGGGCATCGACGCAGGAGCGCGTGTTCGAGATCGAGGCGCTCAATCCCGAGATGGGCTTCCGTCTGCTGCCCGGCATGTATGGCGAGTGGAAAGGCCAAAAGCACGGCAGCTTCAAGGGCGAAGACTTCCTCGATGGCGAATGCATCGACGACGTCAATGCTCCGGAAAAGACCGCCGAGAACTACCGCTGGCAAATCCGCGATCGCCCGGTGCGCATCCGCGAGGGCGCGAACAGCGGTTATGGCGACATGGAGAGCATCATCCTGGGCGAATACCCGGGCGTGCGGTTCGTTTAGGCCCGGTCGGCTGCTCCCGGCCCGTAGCCGCCCTCCAGCGGCACGAAGTGGTGGTAGTCCACCTGGATGCGCTTGAACTTCCAGCCCTCCGGCTTGCGGACATATTGCTCGGTATAATGCCCGTATCCGTGGTGGCCGACGCGCGGGCCCTCGCCGGGATAGATGTGCACGTCTTCCATGGCCCAGATGCCGGTGGCGCTGTCTGGCCCGGTGATCTCGATGATGGGAGTAGAGCAGGGGACTGTGCCCCAGACATCGGTGTTTTGCAGGTGCTGCTTGTGGAACTCATAAAAGGTGCTGCGCGGCGTCTGGACCGAGCCATCGGGCTGCACGAATTCGAGATCCTCGGCAAACAGGGTGAAGAAGGTGTCCCAGTCCTTCTTCGCCACGCACAGGCAATAGCGCGCCTTGAGCTGCTTTATCGCCTCGATATCCAGCAGCTTCTGGACCGCCTCGTCAGCCATGTTTCTCTCCCGTGTTCATCCCGGCTAGGCGGCCGGAAACGCGCCATATGCGGATAGTTCATAGATCTGGCCGAACACGGAAATGCCGGCGACCGCGATGTCGGTGTAGATGAAGGCCTGGACGCTTTCCCAGGTGATGTCCTCGCTGTCGCCCGGCCGGAATATGCGGACAGTCGAACGCTGCGTCATCTCGGGTGTAAGCCGCTCCTCCAGCCCATCCAGCACCCGTTCCAGGCTGGCGAAATCGGGGTAGCGGATGGCGATGTGCGAAAGACCGAACGGTTTTTCGGTGGCAAGCCTGCGATACTGGGACCGGGCGCTGCCCACCTCGGCGTCCTCCTCGATTCTGATGCGCAGAACCTGTTCGAGCTGGCGTTGCTCTGCCGTCATTTCCGACAGGTAGATGACATGGTCGAGCCCGCGTTCGGACGGATCGGGGTGGACCGAAACATAAGTCTTGCCGGAAAGGCTGAGTGTATCCGTGTCGTAGGTCTTGCAGCCGAGCGCCTCGAAAAAGCCGACCGCCAGGTCCCGGTCGCCGGGGCGGTAGATTGCTTCGGTGTGGCTGAGGACGGCGCCGTTGCCGTTGGCCTTGTCCATGGCCCTATCCCGCCTGGCCCGGGCCGCGGGGCGTCCAGCCTTCCGTGACCACCCGCTGAATGATGCGACCGCTTTCGTAGTCAGGCACGGCGAAGTGCTGCACCGCGCGGTTGTCCCAGATCGCCACGTCGCCCGCCGCCCAGTGCCAGCGGATGGTGTAGAGCGGCGAACGGATGTGGTCGTACAGCATGGCGAGCAGGTGCACGCTCTGCGCCGAGGGGATGCCCGCAATGCATCTGGTCCAGCCCTCGCTGACAAACAGCGCCTTGCGCCCTGTCTCCGGATGGACGGCAACCACCGGATGAGTCCATTCGATCTTGTCGTTCATGGCGTCGACGCCCATGGCAGCGAGCGATGGCGCCATCCAGTGGACGGCGCTAAGCTGGTCAAGCATCTGTCGGATCGGGGGGATGAGGTCTTCGTAGGCGAGTGTGACATTCGACCAACAGGTATCCCCGCCGCCGTTCGCCGGGGGCTGGTGCATGCGCAGCACGGTCGCGGTTGGCGGCAGCTCCAGCCAGCTGGCGTCGGCATGCCACCGCTCGGCCACCCGTTTGAACAACCCGCTGTCGCCGCTGTGGACGGGCGGACGGTCCGGGGCCTCGCCGAAGGAAGCATTGGAAGGTTCGGTCACCGGCTTGCCGAAGTAACCGGCAAAGGTTTCGAGCTGTTCTTCCGAAATGTCCTGCCCTCGGAAGAACAGCACGCCCCGGGCCAGCCAGGCCTTGCGCAGCTCCGCGACGGTTTCCGGATCGATTGGCCGAGACATGTCCACGCCTTCGACCACGGCGCCGATGGCGGGCGTGATGTTGCTGACTTTTATGGCGGAAGCGACAGTTGCCATGGTCTCTCTCCAGCGCCGAAATTCTGCTTCGCGATCGGCTTAGGGTCACAGCCTGCTGGGCCTTGACGGCGCTGTCAAACCGAATGACTGTTTCGGGAACAAAAACGGGAGAGATATGCCATGGCCGCTGCATCCGCAGAGCAGGATTCGTCCGCCAAAAATCCGATCGGCAAGCGGATCGAACGGCTCAAAGCCGAGGATCCTCAGTTCCTTGCGAGCTACGCTGACCCTGCCGTCGCGGCCGCCAAGGCACGGCCCGGCATTCGCCTTGCCGAGATCGTCAAGGTCGCGATGGAGGGCTATTCGAAGCGTCCTTGCGTCGGATATCGCGCACGCGAACTGGTGACGGACCCCGCCACGGGCCGCAGCACATTCAAGCTGCTCACCCGGTTCGACACCATTTCCTATGGCGAGATGTGGGGCAGGGCCCGCGCCGCCGCCGCCGACTGGCATAACCACCCCGTGCACCCGTTCAAGCCGGGCGACATGGTTTGCGTTCTCTCCTTCACTAGCCCCGAATACGGCCAGATCATTCTGGCGGGCATTCACCTCGGCGGGGTAATCGTCCCCCTTCAGACCAGCGCGCCGACCGGCGACCACATCGACATCATCGCCGAGACTGAGCCCAACGTCTTCGCTGCCGAAATCGATTACCTCGACCTTGCTATCGACGCCGTGCTGGGCGGTACCAAGCCCAGGCGGATGATCGTGTTCAACTACGATTCGCGTGACGACGACCAGCGCGACATGCTGGCAGCCGCCCGCAAGCGCCTTGCCGATACCGGTTGCGCGCTGGCCATCGAAACGCTCGACGAGGTCGTCGCCCACGGCAAGACCCTGCCCGAAGCGCCGATCCACGTGCCGGCTCCGGACGAGAACCCGCTGGCCTGGCTGTTCTACAGTTCTGGCTCCACCGGCACGCCCAAGGGGGTGATGTTCACCGAGCGGCACGTCATGGGTACCTGGGAGCGCGACATGGACATCCCGTCCATCACGCTCAGCTTCATGCCGATGAGCCACGGCATCGGCAACGGCTTCTACCTGATGCCCTTCGGCAGCGGCGGCACCACCTATTGCTCGCCCAGGAGCGACCTTTCGACCCTGCTCGAAGACCTGTCGCTGGTCCGCCCGACCATGGCTTCGCTGGTTCCGCGGGTCTGCGAACTATTGCAGCACCATTACATCGCAGATGTCGACCGGCGCATTGCTGAAGGCGCTGATCCGGCGGAAGCCGAAGCCGCCGCCAAGTCACACATGTACGAGAACACGATTGGCGGCAGGCTCGTCTCGGTTGGCTGCGGATCGGCCGCCTTGGCCCCGGAAACCTACGAATTCATGGAGGACATGCTCGGCTTCCACATGCCGATCGGCTATTCCTCGACCGAGATCGTCGGCGGCACGGTGACGGTGGACTGGAAGGTCCAGCGCCCGCCGGTGATCGACTACAAGCTGCGCGACGTGCCCGAGCTTGGCTACTTCAGCACCGACAAGCCCTATCCGCGCGGCGAGCTGCTGGTGAAGACCGAGCGCTTCATGGTCGGCTACTACAAGCGCCCCGATCTCACTTCTGAGAAGGTGGACGCGGACGGTTTCTACGCCACCGGTGACGTCATGATGGAGGTCGAGCCCGATCACATCGTCTTCGTCGATCGCTGCAACAATGTGATCAAGTTGTCGCAGGGCGAATTCGTGGCGATTTCAAAGCTCGAAGCGCTCTACATGCACCACCCGAAGATCCGGCAGATCTACATCTACGGCACCAGCGAGCGAGCTTACCTGCTGGCCATCGTCGTGCCCGACGAGGAGCTGACGGCGCGGTATGTCGCCGGACAGGTCGAGGCGGTGAAAAGCGAGATCCGCGCCGCGTTGCTGGAGATCGCCGAAGAAAGCCAGCTCAACGGATGGGAATTGCCGCGCGATTTCATCGTCGAGATCGAGCCGTTCAGCCTTGAAAACGGCCTGCTCACCGAAGTCGGCAAGCATCGGCGCCCCGAATTGCGGGACTATTATGCGCCGCGTCTGGAAACGATGTATGCGCAGCTGGCGCAGGAACAGATGGACGTGCTGCGCTCGCTGCGCGCCTCGGGAGCGGACCGGCCGGTGTTGGAAACCGTCAGCCGCGCGGTTCAGGCGACGCTGGGTGTCGGCGAGAACGATATTGAGCCCAAGGTCCGCTTCATCGACCTTGGCGGCGATTCTCTCGCTGCGCTGACGTTCTCCAACCTGCTGGAAGACATCTTCGGCGTCGAAGTGCCCGTGGGTGTGATCATCAATCCAGCCGGCAATCTCGGAAAGCTCGCCGAACTGATCGAGGCCGAGCGTAGCGGCACCCGCCAGCGCGCGACATTCGCCTCGGTCCATGGCGCGGACACAAGAACGGTCAAGGCGAGCGACCTGACGCTGGAACGCTTCCTCGATGCGAAGCTGCTGGCCGAGGCTCCGGCACTGCCACCGGCTGTCAACGATATCCGCACGGTGCTGCTGACGGGCGCCACCGGCTTTCTCGGGCGGTTCCAGGCGGTTTCGTGGCTGGAGCGCTTCGCCAGGACCGGTGGCAAGCTCATCCTGCTGGCCCGCGGAGCGGACGAGGCTCAGGCCCGTTCGCGTGTCGAGGAAGCGCTGGAAAGCGATCCGCAGCTACTCGCCCATTTCCGGCAGCTCGCGGACAAACACCTTGAAGTCCTGCCGGGCGACCTTGCCGCGCCGGGCCTCGGCCTCGACGAGGCCACTTTCGCGCGGCTTGCCGGAGAGGTCGACCTCATCGTCCACACCGGCGCGCACGTGAACCATGTGCTGCCTTACAACCAGCTCTTCGCGGCCAACGTGAACGGCACCGCGGAGCTTGTCCGGCTTGCCCTGACCACCCGATTGAAGCGCTTCGACTACGTCTCGACCATGGGCGTTTCCGGCCTCGGCAAGGGACTGGTCGACGAGGATGGCGACATTCGCGAAACCATTCCCGAGTGCGACCTCAACGACAGCTACGCCAACGGTTACGGTGTCAGCAAATGGGCAAGCGAAGTGCTGCTGGCCGAGGCTCACGACCTGTGCGGCCTGCCAGTGGGCGTGTTCCGCCCGGGCATGATCCTGGCCCACAGCCGCTATGCCGGCCAACTCAACGTGCCCGACATGTTCACCCGGCTGCTCTACAGCCTCGCCATCACCGGCATCGCGCCCGGCACCTTCTACGCGCGGGACCTCTCGAAGGGCCGACCGCCGGGCCGCTACGAAGGTTTCACCGTCGATTTCCTTGCCGATGCGATCACTGCGATCGGGGCACAGGCGAGGCAGGGTTATCACAACTACAACCTCGGCTCGCCGCACGACGCGGGGGCCTCGCTCGACGATTTCGTGGACTGGATGATCGAAAGCGGCTGCGTCATCCAGCGGATCGAGAGCTATGACGAGTGGCTCGCCCGTTTCGAGACGGCCATGCTCTCGCTGCCCGAAGACCAGCGCGCGCAATCGATGCTGCACATCCTCGGGCCTTATCGGCAACCGCAGGCAGTTTCGGGCAGGTCATCCATGCAGGTTGAACGGTTCTGCAAGGCAAGCGAAGCCGCCGGGTGTGAAATTCCGAAGTTCACTTCGGACGTCATTCGCAAATACGTTTCCGACCTGCGGTACCTCAAGCTGCTCCGGGAATAGGGAATATCCTGGCCGGACGCATGTCGGGCCAGAGCGGGTTCTCACAGCATTCAGGCGGAAAATTCGGCCGCGAGGAGGATTGTGAAGCCTGCGAATACCTGATGGCCATGCTCCATCAGAAAGGGAGATTGCATGAAAGAGGTGTTGGACAAGGAATTCGGCCTCGAAGGCCGTACTGCCGTCGTGACGGGAGCAGGGTCGGGAATTTGCCGCGAAATCGCGCTGGTGCTGGCCGAGGCGGGTGCGGAAGTGATGCTCGCGGACCTGAACAAGAGCGGCATGATCGAGACGGCCGGGCTGATCGGCCAGTCAGGCAGCAAGTCCCGTTCGCGACGCACCGACGTGACAACCGGGCCGATGTCGAGGCGCTTGCGGACGAGGCCGTGGCGGCGATGGGCAAGGTCGATATCTGGGTGAATGGCGCCGGCATCATGATCCGCAAGCCGATCCTGGAAATGCAGGAAGAGGACGTTCGCAAGATCCTCTCGGTGAACCTCGAAGGCGTCTACTGGGGTGTTGCCGCGGCGGGGCGGGTGATGAAGGACCGGGGCTCCGGCGCCATCGTCAACATTTCCTCCACCGGAGCCAAGTCGGTCAGTCCGCGCATCTCCGTCTATTCGATGACCAAGGCGGCCGTGAACATGCTTACCCAATCTGCCGCCAAGGAATTCGGTCCCCATGGCATCCGCGTCAACGCGATCGCCCCGGGCTGGGTCGAAACGCCCCTGGTGCGCACAGGCTTCCTCGACGCCAGCGGCGACCATGACGAGGCGATCCGCAGCGCGACCGTAGAAGGCGTCACGCAGTCTTCCCCGCTGGGGCTGACGGGCACCGGCCGCGACATGGGCCTTGCGGCGCTTTACCTGGCATCGGACGCAAGCCGGTTCATGACGGGCCAGGTGCTCTGGCCCAACGGCGGCGTCTACATGGCGTGATACGGCGGGCGGGGCTCAGAAGGCGATGCAGACCTTCTGCGCCTCGTCGGGCCGGCATGCCTGTTCCAGCGCGTCGGTGATCCGCTCGATGGGGAATTCGTGCGTCACCAGAGAGGGCAAATCAAATTGCCCAGAGCGCATCATGGCGAGGATGTCGGGAAGCAGGGATTCGGTGGAACCGTCGCCGCAGCCGTGGATGTGCCAGTTGTTGAAAGCGACCTGGGTAAGGTCGAGCGGCACGGGCGTCTTGTGCACGCCCACCAGCGACAGGCTGCCATTGCGCGGGGCAAGCTGGGCGAAGCTTTCCACCACCTGGCCGACACCGACCGCATCGACATAGAGCCGCGCGCCGCATTTCATCGCCGGGTAACCTGGGCTTTCCCCGAACTCCGCCTTCGCCCTTGCCAGCAGGTCGTCCCTTGCGGAATTGCACGTCAGGAAGCCCATCCGGCGGGCGTTTTCGAGGCGGAAGTCCGACAGGTCGACGACCATCACCTTGTCGCAGCCAAACCATTTCAGCATGATCGCGCTGGTCATGCCGATGATTCCGGCGCCGAATACGATGGCATTGTCGCCGGGCCTGGGGTCCAGAACTTTCACGCCGCGCGTGCCGATCACGAAGGGCTCGAACAGGACGGCGGCGCGCACCGGCAAGTCGTTGTCGATCGGCAGGAGACTGTAGCCGACCTCGCATTGCGGGATTCGCAGGTAGTTCGAAAAGGCGCCCGCCGCGGAGACCCGCCGCATGTCGCGAAAGGCCTTGTCGGTATTGACGAAGACCCGGTCGCCGATGTTCAGGCCCTTCACGTGCTTGCCCAGTTCGACCACCTCGGCGATGCCTTCGTGGCCGAACTCCTCATCGACCCAGATCCGGCTGGTGGGGCCGTGTTTCTGCCATGCGAAGATGTCGGAGCCGCATATCCCCGTCATGACGTTGCGTACGATCGCCTCGTCGTCGCCGCATTCGGGATAGGGCAGATCGACTACATCGACCTTGCCGGGCCCGCGAAAAATGGCGGCCTTGTAAGTTTCAGGCTTCATGTTTCGTGTACTCCAGACCGGCTGACTAGGACGGGGCGGTGATGTCTTCAAGGCCGCTATTCGCCGGTGGCTCCCGGACCGCGCACAATAGATTGGACGTCGGCGATAGCCAGCGCCATGCTTGCGGCAACAACCGCGAATCCCGGAGTGGCAATCCGGAAGACACGCAGGAATTGAGGAGAGATCGATGGGCAAGCGCAACTATCTGCTGATACACGGCTGTTATAAGGGCGGCTGGATCTGGAAACCGGTGGCCGATCGGCTACAGGCAGCCGGGCACACCGTCTATCACCCCTCTCTCGATGGCTGCGGCGAGCGCACCGGCGCGCTCAGGCCGGGGATCACCATCGGCTCGCAGGCACGCGAAATGGCTGAACTGCTGCGCATGGAAGACCTGCGCGACGTGCATCTTGTCGCCACCAGCAATGGCGGAAACGTGGCGATCACCGCCGCGTCGCTGATGCGCGAACGCGTTGCGAAGCTCACCTTCGTCGATGCGGTGGTGCTGTTTCCCGGCGAGCGCCTCAAATACGCATGGCCGGACGATCCGGACAAGGACATCCCCTTTGAATCGGACGGGGTTTCCGTGTCGATCAGGCGGCCGGACTTCGATTATGGCGTCGGCGCGGAACTCCAGGCCTGGGAACGGGCTCGCTCGACCCCTCAACCCGAGCAGACGATGAACGGGTTCATGGAGGACTGCGGCTTCTGGGAGCACGAGTGGAAGGCAACAACCATCTGTTGCACCAGAAGCGAAAATCCCGGCGAACGCCACCAGCGCCGCGCTGCCGAGCGTCTCAAGTCGGAATGGCGCGAGCTGGAGACCGGGCATCTGCCATTCCTGAGCATGCCCGACGAACTGAGCGCCATGCTGCTGGAATAACTTTCTGGCGGACAGGGTGGGATTCGAACCCACGGTGAGCTTGCACCCACGCCGGTTTTCAAGACCGGTGCCTTAAACCGCTCGGCCACCTGTCCTCGCCAGAAAGACGCGGCTAGCCTCCGGCGTCAAAAGCTGCAAGCTTGCGGTGACAAGGAAACACGGGAGAGAAACACATGGAAGCGCAGGACATCGCCGCCGTGGTCAACACGGTGAACCTCTATCCCATCGCCGTCGATTCGATGCAGTGGGCGCTATTCGACCAGGTGTTCACCGAAGATGCAGAGACGGATTTCGGTGGGCCTGCGGTATTTTCCGGCCTTGCCACCATCAAGCAGGTGTTCGACGCCATCCACGCGCCCTTCACCGCCACCCAGCACGCCACCCGCGGCCACCACGTGCACGTTGCAGGCGATCGCGCGACCTGCCTTTCCTATGTCCACGCGCACTTCATTCGCGAGGTGCCCGGGGAAGGGGGGGACCTGTTCGAATCGATCGGCTGGTACGATGATTCGCTGGTCCGCACGCCACTTGGCTGGCGAATTGCGCGCCGGGTCTGCAGGACGACTTGGTCCGGCGGCAACCCGGCGGTGCTGCAAACTACTCCCGATGTGCACGTAGAGGCCGTGTTCAATTCACTGCGCAGGGAGTCCGCACAGGGACAGGTTGCGCATATTACCGGGCTCCTCGCACAAGGCGGCTGAATTTAAGCCGCAGGCACATTCACAACTCCAGGTACTTGTGCGAGAACCTGCGCCATGATCGCTTTTCGCCACCTACTGACGATTTTCGCAACTATCCTGGCATTGCTGCTCCCCCAAGCCCCCGTTCGCAGCCAGACAAGCGAGGAGGCAGGCTTCCAGGGTTATATCCAGTTGCTTGCCGCGCGAGCGCGAGCCGAAGGGGTAAGCGAGGCGACCATTACCCGGATGACCTGGGGTCTCACGCTCAATCGCAGGGTGATCGAACTCGACCGCGCGCAGCCGGCGAACTCACCGACACCTCCGCCGGTGGCGCCCTATATCGCCCAGCACATCAACCAGAACCTGATCAACCGCGGACGGCAGGCCCTGGCGGAAAGCGCCCAGTGGGCCTACGCGGCGGAACGGCGCTATGGCGTTCCGCCGAAGATCGTATTCGGCATCTGGGGCCACGAAACCAATTACGGCCGCTTCATGGGCAGTTTCGACCTTGCCAATTCGCTTGCCACGCTGGCCTACGAAGGGCGCAGGCGGCAACTGTTCGCGGACGAATTCATTGCCCTGCTGAAAATGGCCGACCAGGGGGTGCCGCGCTCCTCCATGGTGGGCAGCTATGCCGGCGCCTTCGGCAATCCCCAGTTCCTGCCTAGCGTCTACCTGCGCGTCGCCGCCGATGGCGACGGCAACGGAACGCGAGATATCTGGAACAGCCGGGCGGACACGGTGGCATCCATCGCCAACTATTTCCGCGACGCAGGCTGGCGGCCGGGCGAGCCGTGGGGGGTGAAGGTCACCGTGCCCGCCGGGCTCGATCGCCAGGCCATAGCCAGCAAGCTGGCCGCACCTTCCTGCGCCCGGGTTCACGCGCGCTTTTCTGCCTGGAAACCTGTCTCCGAATGGCGCCGCCTCGGATTGGTTCCGCTGGCCCCGATTAATGATAATACCATGGCCTCCTTCATGCAGCCCGATGGCCCCGGGACCACGGCGTGGCTCTTAACCGGGAATTATAGGGTTATCCTGCAATACAACTGCTCGAACTACTACGCTCTGACCGTGGGGTTGCTTGCAGATGAGATTGCCCGTTAACCACGCCTTGCCGCTCGCGGCGCTGGTACTGCTCAGTGGATTCCTGACCGGATGCGGAGGCGGGGGAGAGCGCGAATCCCGTCCCCGGACCGCGCCCGTTGCCGCCAATGGACCGGCGGCCGATTATCCCGTGGTGGTCGGTGATCCCTTCACGATCGACGGTACTACCTATACGCCGAGCGACAAGCTGAACTACGACGCGGTCGGTTATGCGGCGACCGGAGCCGCCGGCGGCAGCCACGTATCCATCGCACACAAGACTCTGCCGGTGCCCAGCTACGCCGAAGTGACTGCGCTAGATAGCGGCAAGACCATCCTGGTGCGCGTCGAGCGGCGCGGGCCGATGAACAACGACAGGATCGTAGAACTTTCGCCGGGCGCGGCGGAGCAACTGGGCATCACCGGCAACGACAAGGCGCCGATCCGCATACGACGGGTCAACCCGCCCGAGGCCGAGCGTGCCATGCTGCGAAGTGGCAACCAGGCTCCGGGGCGCATGGATACGCCGCAAAGCCTGTTGACGGTGCTGCGGCGCAAGCTGGATCCCTCCGCTGCGCCTCTGCCGGTGGCCAGCCCTGCGCCTGTGGCAAGCGGCCTGCCGCCGGCCACCCTGACACCCGTGCCAGCCAGTCTGTCAACCCCGCGGAAGAAACCGGCGCCGGCTTCTCGCGCAGAGCCTGCGTCCAAGGCAGGCCCGGCAGCGCGCCCGCAACCGGTTGCGACTCCTGCACCTGCACCCGCACCTGCACCTGCAGCCACGGCTGCGGTATCGCCGCAGGGGCGTTTCATCGTGCAGGTCGGGACCTTCTCGGTTGCGGACAATGCCCGGCGGGCTGCGACCAGGACCGGTGGCCAGTCTGTCGAAACCGGCAGGTTGTGGCGCGTTCGCGTCGGTCCGTTTGCCACGCGTGAACAGGCCGCCGCTGCACAGGCCCGGGCAAAAGCCGTCGGCTTTCCGGATGCGAGGATAGAACGCGCGCATTGATTGATTTTCGCGCCCCATACGCGCATTCGTTGTGCGATGCGGCCAGCTTCCACATTCAGCGTTAAAGCAATTTTTCCCGCGGCACTTTTGCTGGCTCTGCCGGCGCACGCCGGTGAACCGGTGCCTGCACCTCCTGCGGAAATCGCGCCGGTTCCCGTCGTGATGTTGACCGATTTGGGCTCCGGTCAGGTCCTTTACGCCCGCGATCCTGACCGGCGCTTCGCCCCAGCCTCGGTAACCAAGGTGATGACCGCCTACACCGCCTTCGGCCTGATGCGGCGGGGCAATTTGCGGCCACAGTCCTTGGTAACGGTCGATCCTTCGATCGCGCAGGAATGGAAGGGGAAGGGAACCAGCCTCTACCTGGAAGGCGGGCAGCAAGTGCCGATCGACACGCTGCTGCGCGCGATCACCACCGTTTCCGCCAATGACGCCGCGGTTGTCCTTGCCACCTCCAGCGCTGGAAGCGTGCCTGCCTGGGCTGACTGGATGAATGCCAATGCCCGCGCGCTGCGGATGTCCGGCAGCCACTTCGGCACCCCGAATGGCTGGCCGGACAAGGGCGTCACCTATGTCACCGCGCGTGACCTGACCAGGCTCGCGTCTGCCCTGCTCGCGCGCTATCCGACTGAATATCGGACCTATTTCGGACAGAAGCAGCTGGCGTACAATGGCCGAACGCAGGAGAACAAGGATCCGGCTATCGGTGTGGTCTCTGGCGCCGATGGCATCAAGACCGGCCACACCAACGAGGCGGGCTACAACTACCTCGGCTCGGCGGAGCGCGGCGGGCGGCGGCTCGTCATGGTCATCGCGGGGGCACAGAGCGAGGAACAGCGGGCAGCCGCATCGCGCGCACTGCTGGAATGGGGTTTTGCCGCATGGCAGGCGCGCCCCCTGTTCGCCACAGGGGCGGTGGTGGGCGAGGCCAGGGTCCAGAACGGCGATGCCCGCGAGGTGCCGCTCTGCGCAGGGCGCGAAATTGCCGCCATGTTCCCCAAGGGACAGTCCGGCCCCATTGCCCTGCGCATCGTTTATCGCGGCCCGCTAGTGGCGCCGATTGCCAAGGGTGCGCAAGTTGCGGAGCTCGAGGTAAGCTCGGCCGGGCTGCCGCCGGGACGGGTGCCGCTTTACGCTGCCAGGAGCATTGGCGAGGCCGGTCCGATCGATCGTCTGGTCAACGGGCTCATGGAGCTTTTCGCATGAGCCGCGGCAGGTTCATCGCCTTCGAGGGTGGGGAGGGGGCAGGCAAGTCCACCCAGGCCCGCATGCTGGCGGCCGCGCTGGAGAAACAGGGAATTGCGGTTGTCGTCACGCGGGAACCGGGAGGGACGCCGGGCGCGGAGGCAATCCGGCAGTTGCTGCTTGGGACCGAAGGCGACGGGTGGAACGCCCGGGCCGAAGCCCTGCTGTTCGCCGCAGCACGCTCCGACCATGTCGAGCGGTTGATCGAACCGGCTTTGGCGGCCGGAAAATGGGTGATCTGCGACCGCTTCGTCGATTCGAGCCGCGCCTATCAGGGCGGCGGCGGCGGGCTGTCCGATACCGACCTGCTCGAACTGCACCGCATCGGCAGCGGCGGCCTGCTGCCGGACCTGACCCTGCTGATCGAGATCGCGCCGGAAGTAGCCGCCGGGAGACTCGCCCTGCGTGACGCCGGGGGAGCCGACCGGATCGGTGGCCGCGATGCAGCCTATCACGGCAAGGTCGCCGCAGCCTTCGCCCGTTTTGCCGAAACCGAACCCCAACGGTTCGCCCGCATCGACGGCAATGGCGGTCCCGAAGAGACTCACGCCAAGGTGCTCGCCGCTCTGGCGCCCCTGCCGGGGGATGCATGAGCCTGGTCGGCCACGAGGAAGCGTGGAGGCAATGGCGTTCGGCCATGGGTTCGGCGCGCATGCACCATGCATGGATTCTGGCCGGAACCAGGGGTGTCGGCAAAGGGCACTTCGCCATGGCCGCCGCGCGTGAGCTGGTGGCCGAACCCGGCATTTCCCAGCCAGATGGCGAGCACCATCCGGATATCCTCCTGCTGGACCACCTGCCGGCGAACGACGAAGAGGAAAAGAAGCGCGCGGAAGGCAAGCCCTTCCAGCTCAAGCGCAACATCACCATCGACCAGATCAGGCGCATGCAGCACCGCCTGACGACACGGCCGACCTTGGGCAATCGCCGGGCGGTGATCATCGATCCCGCCGACGATATGGAGAAGGGGGCAGTAAACGCGCTGCTCAAGAGCCTTGAGGAACCCCCGGCGGGAACGCATTTCCTGCTGGTCGCCCATCGGCCGGGCCGCCTGCTGGCAACCGTGCGATCCCGCTGCCGCACGGTCCACTTTCCGCCGTTGGATGCCTCGGCCATCGACGCCATCCTGCAACATGAAGCGCCCGAGGCGGATTCAGCCGAGCGGGCGGCGGCCATCGCGGCGTCGGGCGGCTCCCCGGGTGCCGCGCTCGATTTCGTTGCAAAGGGCCTCGGCAAGATCCACGCCTTGATGCTGCGTATCCTGCGCGAGGGCGATCCGCAGATGGCCCTGCGCGGCCAACTGGGCGCGGAAATGGGCGCCCGGCCTGACCGCGAACGGCTCCTCGCCGCGCTTGACCTTGCAAGGGCGTTGCTGGGCGCGGAATTCACCGCCTCGCCGGTCGAGCGGCAGCTCGCCCTGATCGAGGCGCATGGCGAAGTCGTCCGCCTCGCGGCGCAGGCCCCGACCTACAACTTCGATGCCAACCTGCTGGTCATGGAAATCGGGCACTTGCTGGCCTCGGCTGCGCTGCCTAGAGAGACTGTTTCCTGATCCCTGCAGAGAAAGTGCAGCCTCCGGCCATGGCCGAAAAGTTCTACCTCACCACCGCGATTGCCTATCCCAACGGCAAGCCGCACATCGGCCACGCCTACGAGGCAATCGCCGCAGACGCCATCGCCCGCTTCCAGCGGATGCAGGGCAAGGACGTTCGGCTTGTTACCGGCACAGACGAGCATGGCCTGAAAATGGCCCAGACGGCGCGTGCGGCGGGCAAGGACACGCTTAACTTCGCTACGGAAATGTCAAACCATTTTCGTGAGATGTGTGCACGTCTTGATATCGGTTATGACGCCTTCCGACGCACTACCGAGCCGCAGCACCACGAGGCTAGCATCGCCATCTGGAAAGCAATGCAGGCTGCCGGCGACCTCTATCTCGACCGCTACGAAGGCTGGTATTCGGTGCGTGACGAGGCGTTCTACGACGAGGGCGAACTCATCGACGGGGAAGGGGGCGCCAAGCTCTCGCCGCAGGGGACGCCAGTGGAATGGACGAAGGAGGAAAGCTGGTTCTTCCGTCTGTCCAGGTACCGCGACTGGCTGATCGAACTGAATGAGACGCCGGGATTCCTTGAGCCCGAAAGCCGCCGCAACGAGGTCCTGGCCTTTCTCAAGGGCAACGAATTGCGCGATCTTTCGGTCTCGCGCACCAGTTTTGACTGGGGCGTGCCGGTTCCGGATTCGCCGGGACACGTCATGTACGTTTGGGTAGACGCGCTGACCACCTATCTCACCGGCATCGGTTTCCCTGACACCGAGGGAGATTTTGCGCGCTACTGGCCGGCGGACCTGCACCTCATCGGCAAGGACATCGTTCGCTTTCACGCGGTCTACTGGCCGGCTTTCCTCAAGAGCGCGGGCCTGCAGATCCCGAAGAAGGTCTTCGGCCATGGCTTCCTGCTGCATCGCGGCGAGAAGATGTCGAAGAGCCTCGGCAACGTGGTCGATCCGCTGGAACTGGCCGACCGCTTCGGCGTCGATGCCCTGCGTTATTTCCTGCTGCGCGAAGTCAGCTTCGGGCAGGACGGCAGCTATTCGGCCGAAGCAATCGTAACCCGCTGCAATGCGGAGCTGGCGAACAGCTTCGGCAATCTGGCGCAGCGCACACTATCCATGATTTTCAAGAATCTGGAAGGTGAACTTTCGACTTTTGATTCAATGGAAGCTGACGACCAGTTACACGCTACCGTAACAAGCGCATGCCGCAACCAATTGCCGCGTGCTTTTGAAGCTTTCGACTTCTCCGCCGGCATGGACGACTGGATGAGGGCAGTCTTCGCCTGCAACCAGTATGTAGACGAGCAGGCTCCCTGGGCGCTCAAGAAAACCGATCCGGAGCGCATGCGGGCTGTGTTGATGACACTGTTCATGGCCGTTCGCGACCTCGCCATTGCAATCAGACCCATTGTGCCTGGTTCTGCCGCCAGGTTGCTCGATCAACTGGGAATTCCGGATGACGAGCGCGATTATGCTGCCCTGGCCGATCCCGCCTGGTTCCAACGCCTCGTCAACAGCGGCTTTCGCCTTTCGCAACCCGTAGGTATCTTCCCGCGCCTGGAACTGCCCGCAGACGAAGCCGCCGATTGATGCTTGTCGATTCCCACTGCCACCTCAACTACAAGGGCCTGGTCGAAGACCAGCAGGGCGTGCTGGCCCGCGCCCGGACTGCGGGAATTACCGGTTTTCTCAATATTTCTACCCGCCAGCGCGAATGGGCCGACATCATCGCCGTCGCCGAGCGCGAGCCTGATGTCTGGGCCAGCGTCGGCATCCATCCGCATGAGGCGGATCAGCATGCGGACCTGGGGAAGGAGGCTTTGATCGAGGCATCCACGCATCCGCGCGTCATTGCCATCGGTGAAACCGGCCTCGATTATTATTACGACCATTCGGACCGTGCGACGCAGCAGGCTCTGTTTCGCGTACATGTGCAGGTTGCCAGGGAAACGGGCCTGCCGCTGATCGTCCACACTCGCGATGCCGAGAAAGACACCTTTGCCATCCTCGCCGACGAGATGGGGAAGGGGGTCTTCCCCGGTTTGATCCACTGCTTCACGGCATCCGCGCAATTCGCCCGCCAAATGCTCGAACTGGGCCTCTCCATTTCGCTATCCGGCATTGTGACTTTCAAGAACGCGAAGGACTTGCAGGAGATAGCTGCGGTAATACCCGAGGATAGACTGCTGGTGGAGACCGATGCACCTTTCCTGGCACCGGTGCCGCATCGCGGACAGACGTGCGAGCCGGCGTTCACGGCCGACACGGCTCGGTTCGTCGCCAACTTGCGGGGCATGTCGGAGCAGCAGTTGGGCGAAGCGACGACGGCCAATTTCTTCCGCCTGTTCGCGAGGGCCGCGCCGTGAAGCTGATCGTTCTCGGCTGCGGTACTTCTACCGGCGTGCCGAGGGTCGGCAATGACTGGGGCGATTGCGATCCCGACGAGCCGCGCAATCGCAGGTCACGCGTGTCGATCGTGGTCGAAAGCAATGCCGGAACCCGCTTGCTGGTCGATACGTCAACCGACCTGCGCAGCCAGTTGCTTGCTTGCAACATCGCCAAGGTCGACGCGGTGTTCTGGACTCACGATCACGCCGACCATACGCACGGCATCGATGACCTGAGGACCATGCGATATGGTCGTGGCGGTCCTTTGCCGGGGTATGGCTCGACAGACACAGTCCGGACCTTGCGTCGGCGTTTCGACTATATATTTGCCGGCCAGCACGGCTATCCCACCATCGTCGATGTTGAAACGCTGGAGAACCTGCGTATCTGCGCCGGGTTCTCCGTGAAAAGCTGCGAGATGCCCCACGGCTTTACCCGGACGACGGGCTATCGCTTCGAATGTGACGGAAAATCTATAGTTTACGCGGTAGACTTCAGTGAAATTACCGAGGAAATGGTTCGCTTGTTCTCGGGCTGTGACATCCTGGTAGTCGATTGCCTTCGCCGCGAACCGCATCCGACCCACGCTCATCTCGCCAGATCGCTCGAACTGGGCAAGAGATGCGGCGCCGGGCAAACCGTCTTGACGCACATGGACAAGAGCTTGGATTTCCGCGCACTCAGTAGTGAAGTACCGGCAAACGTCCTGGTGGGGTTCGACGGCATGGTGCTGGTGGCCTGATGGCGTTCGGCACGTTTTTGGTTTCGCTGGTGGCTATGTCAGGCTGGTTGTTCCTGAATTACCGTGCGCTGCAATCCCATGGCCTGTCCTTCGAACAGAAGGCGGCGATGGCCGTTGGATGGGCGTTGATCATCGCCGTGCTGGCTTTCGTCCTGACAAGGATGGGGTTTTGAGGGCCCGTTTGGGACAATACGCCAACGCCACCATCTCGTTATTTAACATAATATATATTATCATTCCTATATGACCGACTCACTCGACCGCCTTCTCGGCATCATGGCCCGCCTCCGAGATCCAGTCTCCGGCTGCGAATGGGACCGCGCGCAGGACTTCGCCTCCATCGCGCCCTACACGATCGAGGAAGCCTACGAAGTCGCCGATGCCATCGCACGCAATGACATGAATGATTTGCGCGGCGAACTCGGCGATCTGCTGCTGCAGGTCGTATTCCATTCGCGCATGGCCGAGGAAGCCGGACTGTTCGAATTCACCGACGTGGCGACCGCAATCGCCGACAAGCTCGAGGCTCGCCATCCGCACATCTTCGGCGACGGCGACCACCACCATAACCAGACAGAACGGTGGGAAAGCCTCAAGCAGGCAGAGCGAGCAGCCAATGGCGCAACGGGAGCGCTCGATGGCATCGCACTTTCCCTCCCTGCCCTGATGCGCGCAGAAAAGCTGCAGAAACGAGCCGCGCGTGTTGGGTTTGACTGGCCCGATCCCAGAGGCCCCGCTGCCAAGGTATCGGAAGAACTCGAAGAGTTGCAGCAGGCTGGAACGCACGGTGAACGCCTGGCGGAGGCCGGTGACCTCCTGTTCGCCGCTGTCAACGCAGTACGCGCCCACGGCATTGCCCCGGAGGATGCCCTTCGCGCAGCCAATGCCAAGTTCGAACGCCGGTTTCGCGCCATGGAAGAACTGGCCGCGAAGGATGGCCTCGAATTTGCCAGCTTGACGCTCGATCAGCAGGAAGGGCTCTGGCAGCGCGTCAAGGCGTCAGAGGCGAGCAAATCGTCCGAGGTCGCGGGCTGACAGCCTGACCGTAAGGCTGCGCAGCGGGCCGTCCGGCCCGTCGCCGGCATCCACCTCCTCCAGCACTTCGCCATTGGCATGCAGCCAGGCGAGCTTCTGGCCTTCCGCCACAGGCAGGACGAAACGCTGGACTCGTGCCTTCGATGTCAGCAGCCCGCTCAACCGCTCCAGCAATTCGCTGCACCCGTCGCCAGTCAGCGCGGAGACCGGGACGATCGTTTCATCCGGCCGCGCAGCCATGCGCTCGCGCAGCTCTTGCTGCTGTTCCGGTTCGACCAGATCCCATTTGTTCCACACCTCGACGATCGGCAGGCGGGTTTCGTCATCCTCGACAAGCCCGAGTTCGGCCAGGATTTCCAGCACCTGGCGTTTCTGCTGCTCGCTGTCGGGATTGGCGACGTCGCGGACATGGACCACCAGATCGGCTGCCGTCACTTCCTCCAGCGTTGCCCGGAACGCTGCGATGAGCTGGGTTGGCAGGTCGGAAATGAAGCCGACTGTGTCAGACAGGATCGCTTTCTCGATGCCCGGCAGCCGGATGGCGCGCATTGTCGGATCAAGCGTGGCGAAGAGCATATCCTCTGCCATCACCCCTGCTCCGGTGAGGCGGTTGAACAGGGTCGACTTGCCGGCATTGGTGTAGCCAACCAGGGCAATCGCCGGCCACGGCACTTTGCCGCGCCGCTCGCGGTGGAGCCCGCGGGTGCGCTTGACCTGCTCCAGCTCGCGCCGCAGCCGGGCCATGCGATCTCGGATCATCCGGCGGTCGGCCTCGATCTGTGTTTCGCCCGGGCCGCCGAGGAAGCCAAATCCGCCGCGCTGGCGCTCCAGGTGAGTCCAGCTGCGCACGAGCCTGCCGGCTTGGTAGTCCAGATGGGCCAGTTCGACCTGCAGCCGGCCTTCCGCCGTCGCAGCGCGTTCGCCAAAGATTTCGAGGATGAGGCCGGTACGGTCGATGACCTTGCGCTTCAGCCGCTCTTCCAGGTTGCGCTGCTGGATGGCGCTCAACGAACCGTCGACGATGACCAACTCGAGCTCGTCCTGCTCGCAGGCCGTGGCGATGTTCTGAAGCTGCCCTTCCCCAAGCAAGGTTGCCGCGCGCGGTTCGCGCACATTAATGGCCCAGGCATCGACCACGTCGAGCCCGATGGCGAGCGCGAGACCCTTAGCCTCTTCAAGGCGCGCCTCGGCGTCTTGTCCGCCCTTGCCGCGCAAGATCGGACAGACCACCAGAGCCCGGGCACCCCGGGTTACTTCACCCTTGAGATCGGCGGAGTCGATCAGGCCTCCTCGCCTTCCTCGCCGTCCCAGTCGCCGGTTAGGTCGACCGGGGTAACCGGCTGGATGGTCGAGACGGCATGCTTGTAGGCGAGCTGGACATAGCCTTCGCGCTCCAGCAGCATACAGAACAGGTCATAGGCGGCAACGCGGCCCTGCAACATCACGCCGTTCACCAGGAACATGGTGACCTGGACGCCTTCGGTGCGGATGCTTGAGAGGAAGACATCCTGCAGCAAGCGCAGCTTTTTACCCCCTTCCCCGCCGGAGGTGAACTGGCGCGCGTCCATCGGATTGCTAGGCATGATTGTCGAGATGGCGTGCTTGTAGACCAGTTGCGACTGGCCGTCACGGCGCAGCAGTATGGAGAAATTGTCGAACCAGGTGACGATGCCCTGAAGCTTCACGCCCTTCACCAGAAACATAGTGACAGGCGTCTTGCTCTTGCGCAGCAGATTGAGGAACTGGTCCTGAAGATTCTGCCCCTTGGCCCCCGGAGGCGGGAGGGTCTCTTCAACCACAGGCGGTGCGGGACGAGGGCGCGCACTTAGGGTCCGTCCGGTCATTACATTCTCCTTCTTTTTGGCGGCCGCTTATGGGGTCCGCAATCTGGCAGGACTGTTTGCCCTGCCGGTGACTTCACTTCCTTACAGACTCGCGACATGATCGTAAATGGCTGCCAACGGGGTTGCGCCTTATTCCTCATCCTCCTCGCCGTCGCGCCGCTCGCCCATGCCGAGCAGCTTGAGCTTGCGGTGCAAGGCGGAGCGCTCCATGCCGATGAAATTGGCGGTCTTGGAAATGTTTCCGGAAAAGCGCCTGATCTGCACCCGCAGGTATTCGCGCTCGAAATTCTCGCGGGCATCGCGCAGCGGCACTCCCATCAGCGCGGAAATGCGCGAATCGTTCTGACCTCGGTCGCTGAGAATCTCGGGCGGAAGCATGTCCACCTCGATCCGTGCAATGCGCTCGCGCGGGGTAAGGATCACCGTCCGCTCCACCACGTTGCGCAACTGGCGGACGTTGCCGGGCCACTCATAGGCCTGCAGCGCGGCCATGGCCTCGGGGCAGATCTCGGGCGGGGTGATTCCCTGGTCGCGTGCATAACGGGCGAAGAAGTGCTCGATCAGCATGGGAATGTCATCGCGCCGCTCGGCCAGCGACGGCACGGCCACGGGCACGACATTGAGCCGGTAGAACAGGTCCTCGCGGAAGCGTCCTTCCTTGATTTCGCCTTCCAGGTTGCGCGAAGTCGAAGAGACGACGCGAACGTCAACCCGGATCTGCCGGGTTCCGCCAACTCGCACAAAGGCCTGCTCGGTAAGTACGCGCAGGATGCGCGCCTGGGTGGAAAGCGGCATGTCGGCAACTTCGTCAAAGTATAGCGTGCCGCCGTCGGCCCTTTCCAGCAGGCCTGGACGGACAAGATTGCCTTCCGATTCCTCTCCGAACAGCTCCTCCTCGAAGCGCTCGGGCGTGATGCGCGCGGAATTTACGCTGACGAAAGCGCTGCCGGCGCGCGGGCTCCAGCTGTGCAACAGGCGGGCGGCCACTTCCTTGCCAGCCCCTGCCGGTCCCGAGATCAGCACCCGGCTGCCGGTGCTGGCGACGCGCTTGAGCGTGGCGCGTACCATGTTGATCGCCGTGCTGCTTCCGGTGAACTCATCGCCCGTTGATACGCCCTGGCGCAACTGGGCGTTCTCGCGGCGGAGGCGCTCGGTTTCAGTGGCACGGCCAACGAGATGGATCAGGCGCTCCGCCTCGAAGGGCTTTTCGATGAAATCGAGAGCGCCCCGCCCCACCGCCGCCACGGCCGTGTCGATATTGCCGTGGCCTGAAAAGACCACCACCGGCAGTTCCGGCTCGCGCGCCTTGATCGCGTCCAGCACTTCCAGCCCGTCCATGGGGCTGCCATGCAGCCAGACGTCGAGCAGCACCAGCGAAGGCCGCCGCTGGTCGATGGCCTCCAGAGCCGAGGCGCTGTCGCCGGCCGTGCGGCAATCGTAGCCTTCATCGCTCAAAACGCCGGCAACCAGTTCGCGGATGTCGCGTTCGTCGTCGACGATCAGAATGTCGAGCGCCATTTCTTCTTACCCAGTCCTGTCCCAAATCATTCCGCTGCTTCCGGGGTTCGCTTGCCTGCCAGCGGATCGCAGGCAAATCGCATGGTTACGCAAGTGCCGCCGCCTTCCACCGAGGCGAAGACCATCTCGCCGCTGTGTTCCTCGACGATCTTGTTGACTATCGCGAGACCGAGGCCGGTGCCCTTCTCGCGCGTGGTGACATAGGGCTCGACAATGCGCTCGCGGTCCTTGGGCAAACCGATGCCGTTGTCGGCAATGCTGACCAGGATAGCCTCGTCTTCGGACCGCATTTCTACGGAGATGCGCCCGCGGTAGCTGCCGTCCTCAGTCTTGGCCCGAGCTTCGATTGCCTCGACCGCGTTCTTGAGCACGTTGGTCATCGCCTGACCGAATTGGTGCCTGTCGCAGGCGATCGGCGGCAGGGTGCCGTGCACGCCGAAGCCGAAATCGATTTCCGGCCGCGCCACTTCTTGCAGGAACAGCGCCTGGCGGGCGAGATCGACCGGATCCTCGTTGCGGAACACGGGCTTGGGCAGGCGCGCGAAGGAAGAGAATTCGTCGACCATCTTCCGAAGGTCACCCACCTGGCGGATGATCGTGCTGGTCAGTTCCTCGAACAGCTCGGGGTTATCCTCTATCTGCTTGCGATAGCGCCGACTGAGACGTTCGGTGGCAAGCTGGATCGGGGTGAGCGGGTTCTTGATCTCGTGTGCGATCCGTCGCGCCACGTCGGACCAGGCGGCCTGTCGCTGGTCGAGAAGCTGTCGGGTGATGTCCTCGAAGGTGATCACCATGCCACTACCGCCATGGGCGATCTTGACCGCCAGCGTGAGCAATTCGCCGCCCTTGGAATATTGCACAATGCCCGAAGGCAGCGCCGATTCGATCATGGAGCCGATCTGTGGGGCCAAGTCCGCCAGCTTGACTCCCAGTGGTACCGGCCCCTGCCGCTCCAGCAACAGCTTCTGCGCCGAGCTGTTCATGAGCAGGATTTGCCCCTCGTCATCGGTCGAGACGACGCCGGCCGAAATCGATTCGATCACCGCCTCGACAAAGGCGCGACGGTCGTGCAGCTGGAGGTTGGCATTAGCCAGCGCCTGGGTCTGCTTCTCGATCTGCGCGGTCATCCGGTTGAAGGCGCGATTGAGCAGGCCGATTTCGTCGGTTCCGGTGCGCCCCTCGACCCGCAGGGCAAAGTTGCCGCTGCCGACCCGGCGCGCGGCATCGACCAGCTCGTAAAGCGGTTTCACCTGTCGATCGGCAAAACGCAGCGCCAGCCACACGAAGATGCCCACCAGCGACAGCGACAGTACGAACAGGGCAACATTGAAGCGCAACTGCAGCACGCGCGCGCGGCGGGTCAGAACTTCATAGGCGCGAACGATGTTTTCCGCGCGCTGCCCCTGACTGAAGGCCAGCAGGTCGGAAACGCGGGCGGTATAGAGATAGACGCCGGATCGCCGATCAATCGGCGTCACCGCCTCGATCTTGTTGGCGCTGGAGTACACGACGATGTTCTCGCCAGCATCGATCCGTCGGACGGCTTCAGGCGTCACCAGTGGACGGTTCGATCCGCTTTCGGGATCGACGATTGCCCAGGTTCGCATCACTCCGTCATCGCCACGTTGGACGATGGCGGATGCATTGAGCTTTCGATAGACGACCTGGTCGGAATACAATTGCGAGAACGATGGACTGGCGATCGATTCCGAGCTGAGAAAGTTGCGCAAGTCGCCCGCCATGGCGACCGTCTCCTTGCTGACGTCGCTTTGCGTCTGCTCGTAATAGCCGCGCGCCAGCTTGTTGGCGTTTTCCAGCAATCCGCGCGAATTGTCCGAAAACCAGAATTCAACGCCGGTCTGGAACAGCCAGGATGCGAGAATTGCCACCAGCAGTGTCGGGATCGCGGATACCAGGGAGAACAGGAACACCAGCCGGACATGCATCCTGCCCGATCCGCCGATGCTTTCGGCGGCGCGGCGCAAGGCTAGTCGACGTCCGAGAAGCACCAATATGGTCATCGCCGGCAGCAGCATGCCGATAAGCAGCGTAGCCGTGAGGTTGCCGGAGAGGAGACCCGTCTTCCCGGCTTGATCCGTCAATGTGGTCCAAGTGAAGACCGTCATTGCGACGAAGGCTATTACGGAAAAAGCCTCCACCACCGCGAAGAAATTTCCGCGGCGAGCGACGATCTGGGCCCGCCGCCACCAGCGCGGCCATCTTCGTCTTCTGGGAAATCCCTCCGCCATCATCGTTGCAACGATACAACACCTCTGTTGCGCAACTGCAAGGGCTTTCCGAGGTAGTCGACCGAAATTCGACCGCCGCTACCTTCTAGGATCGCCGGGCGAACCGATCCGGATCGATGGCCAGTTCGGCCAGTCGCTTGCGCAAGGTGTTGCGGTTGATGCCGAGAACCTGCGCGGCGCGAAGCTGGTTCCCGCCGGTCGCGTCCAGAACTTCGCAGAATAGTGGACGTTCGAATGCCGCAAGCGCCGCATCGTAGACCTGCCCAGGCGGCGGCGCCGAGTCCCTCAGCCATTGCGACACCGCGCCGTCCATTGTCGGCTCGCCTTCCATCGCACCGTCCGACATGCGGGCAGGCTGTTCCAGCAGCGGTGCAACGGTTGCCGCATCGATCACTTCCTCACGAGACAGCAGTGCCAGACGGAACATGAAATTCTTCAACTCGCGGACATTTCCCCGCCAGGCCTGCTGTGACAGCAACTCGACCGCATCTGCCGCAAGTTGGCGCCGTGGCAAGCCCTCCGCCGCCGCTTGCTGGAGGAAATGGCGCGCCAGCGCCTCGATGTCGTCGGGCCGCTCGCGCAGGGCCGGCAGGTTGATCGGCACGACATTGAGGCGATAGAACAGGTCTTCGCGGAACTGCCCAGCGGCGATCATCGGCTCAAGATTACGGTTTGTGGCGGCGATGATGCGGGCATCGACCTTCACTTCCTCGCGCCCGCCGACCCGGCGGATGCTGCCCGATTGCAGCGCGCGCAGCAGCCGGGTCTGAGCCTGCATCGGCATGTCGCCGATCTCGTCGAGGAACAGGGTGCCTCCGTTGGCCTGCTCGAACTTGCCGACATGGCGCGAAACCGCGCCTGTGAAGGCGCCCTTTTCGTGTCCGAACAACTCGCTTTCGATCAATTCGGCCGGGATAGCGGCAGTATTGACCGCCACGAATGGCCCGGTCCGGCGGTGGCCCAGCTCGTGGATCGCTTCTGCCACCAGTTCCTTGCCCGTGCCCGATTCGCCCAGGATCAGCACCGTAAGGTCATTGCGCAGGACCCGGGTGATCATGCGGTAAACCGCCTGCATCGGTTGGCTGCGGCCGACCAGCGGGAGTCCCTCCCCTTCCGGCTCCGCCTCGTCTGATGCGGATGCCGTGCTGCCAACCGCTTGCCGCACCGTCCGCGCCAGTTCATCGATGTCGAAGGGCTTGGGAAAATATTCGAAGGCGCCGATGTCGCTGGCCCGCACCGCGGTATCGAGCGTGTTCTGGGCCGAAACGACGATGATCGGCATGGCCGGGCGCAGGGCCCGGACCGAGACGAGGGACTCGATCCCGTCTCCATCCGGCAGCATGACGTCGGTGACCAGAACCGAGAAGTCCTGTTCCGACAGGATCCTGTCCCGCTCCACAATGGTTTCGCGCCGGGTCACGTCAAAGCCCTCCGCCTCCAGGGCGGCGGTGATGACCAGGGCGATGGAATCGTCATCCTCGACGAGAAGCACGCTCACGATCTTGCACTTCCTTTCCTGGCGGGCGCCTTTTCACTCGCCATCGGCAAGTGCACCCGGAAATGGGTCCATCCGCCGGCATCGTCGCGGTCGTAGCCGATGCGCCCGTTCATCTCGCGCACCAGCTTGCGCACCAGTGCCAGGCCCAGGCCCTGCCCCGTCTTCTTGGAGGTGACGAAGGGGTCGAATATGTGGTCGCGCATGACCGGCTCTACCCCAGGTCCATTGTCGCTGACGCGAAGCTCGATCGGCAGGCGCACGGGATCGCCGTTCGGAGTGGCACGGAGCTTGAGGCCGCTGGCAAAGCGGGTCTTGACCACGATGCGTGGCTTCTCGACCCGTTCGCATGCGTCCCTCGCATTGGCGAGCAGGTTGATGAGAACCTGCACCAGCGCATCGGCATTGCCGAGGACGGGCGGTAGCGAAGGGTCGAACTCCTCCTCGATCCTGATCCGGGGACCCGCCGCCGTCTCCAGCACGGAACTCGCCCTGCGGATCGCCTCATGCAGGTTGCACGGCGAAAGTTCCGCACCGGTTCGCCGGCTCAGGGTCTGCATTTCGTCGATCAGCTTGGCGACACGATCGACCTCGTCGGCAATCAGCCGGGTCAACGCGCGGTCCGTGCCCGAAACCTTCCGGTCGAGCAGTTGCGCCGCACCGCGAATGCCCGCCAGCGGGTTCTTGATTTCGTGCGCCAGGATTTCGGGTGCACGCAGGATGCCGCCACCGGCGGCGCCGGAATCGCTGCCCAAGCCCTCCACCCCGCCCGCTTCGTGCATGGCCATGACCTGCCAGCCGGGAAAATCGACGACCGGCGCCACGGTAACGTCGATCCGGCGCGCACCGATGCCGGCTACGTGCACCGCCACGTCGCGCGCCGATACCGGAGCATCGCTGTCGCTCAAGCGCTCTGCGAGCCGGGCCTCGTCGAACCGCAAGGCCTCGCTGATCGTTCGGCCGTTCAGGCGGCGCAGGCTCTGGCCAAGAAACTGTTCTGCCGCCGGGTTGACCGAGGCGATCCTTTGGCCCGGCGCCAGCAGCACCACCGCGTGGGGCAGGCTGGCAAGCTGACGCTGGGCGTCGGGTCCGTCGATCATGCCGCTCGGCGTTGCAGGAAGGGAGCGTAGAACTCCTCCAGCGCCGCGATCACGGCGGCGGCATCGTCGATGAAGTTCACGCGGTTTCGGAATTCGGCAGAACCGGGCAGGCCACGCGTATACCAGCCCAGATGCTTGCGGGCCATCTTGACGCCGGTCTCGCGGCCATAGTGGCTGAGCATTAGCTCGTAATGCTCCAGCATCAGGGCGAATTTCGCATCGAGCGTCGGCTCGGGCATGTCGCCACCCTGCCTCAGCCAGTGCATTACCTGCCCCAGCAGCCAGGGCCGGCCATAGGCACCGCGCCCGATCATCACACCATCCGCGCCGGACTGGTCCAGGGCGCTGGCGACGTCCTCGATGCCGCAAATGTCGCCGTTGACGATCACCGGCAGCGACACCGCCTGCTTGACCTTGCGCACAAAGGCCCAGTCCGCGGTATCGCGGTACATCTGGCTGCGGGTGCGGCCATGGACGGTGATCATCCTGGCGCCAAGGTCCTCGGCAATGCGGGCCAGTTCGGGCGCGTTGAGGCTGTGGTGATCCCACCCCATCCGCATCTTTACGGTGACCGGCACGTCGACGGCCTTCACCGTCGCCTCGATCAGCCTGGCCGCCAGAGGCAGGTCGCGCATCAGGGCCGAGCCGGCCTCGCCATTGACTACCTTCTTGACCGGGCAGCCCATGTTGATATCGATTATCGCAGCCCCTCGGTCGGCATTGAGCTTCGCTGCCTCGGCCATCTGAGCGGGTTCGCAGCCGGCAAGCTGCAGCGAAACCGGCTCTTCCACCGGATCCCAGGCCGCCTTCTGCAAGGATTGGCGAGTCTCGCGGATCATGGCCGGCGAGGCGATCATCTCCGTGACGTTCAGACCCGAGCCGAAACGGCGCACCAGCTTGCGGAACGGCAAGTCGGTGACGCCCGTCATCGGCGCCAGGATGACCGGGCATTCGATGCGGACCGGGCCGACTTCGATTGGCTTGATGACCGGAGGGGTAGGAAGCGGATTCATATGAGTGCCTAAAATTTGGGCAGCGCATAGTGGATCGCACCCTCCACCGCAAGGTGGATTGCCCAAAGCCCGCCAAGTCTTTACCCGCGCGGACGATGACGGACGCCCCTTCCCCGCCCCGCGCCGCCGCCGTGATTGTCGCGGCCGGCCAAGGCCTGCGCGCTGGCCAGGGCATGCCCAAGCAGTTCGCGCGCTGGCGAGGCAAGCCGGTGGTGCGTCACTCGGCCGAGGGCCTCGCGGCTGCTGGCATATCGCCAATCGTCGTCGTCATACCCGCCGACTGCGAACAGGTCGCGGCCGAGGCATTGGCCGGCATTTCTGGCATACGCCTCGTCCATGGCGGGCCTGCCCGGCAGGATTCGGTGCGGCTCGGGCTGGAGACCCTGGAAGGGGACTCGCCGGAAATGGTGCTGATCCACGA
Organism: uncultured Novosphingobium sp.; assembly: GCA_964630805.1. Classification (GTDB taxonomy): domain Bacteria; phylum Pseudomonadota; class Alphaproteobacteria; order Sphingomonadales; family Sphingomonadaceae; genus Novosphingobium. The sequence goes on from CAZVWP010000006.1 coordinate 71,556, forward strand.
TGCCGCGCGGCCAATCGTGCCCGTCGCGGTCATCGACCGGTTGCTGGCCGCACTTGCATCAGACCGTGCAGCCATTCCCGTCCTGCCTGTCGCCGACAGCCTTGCCCGAGAAAAGGACGGCAAGATGGACCGTGCGGAAGACCGCGAGGCGCTGCGCCGCGTCCAGACGCCGCAGGCCTTTCGGTATGCCGCCATTCTCGGTGCCCATCGCGCCTGGGCGGGGGCCGCTACGGCCGGCGACGATGCTCAAGTAGCCCAGGCAGCCGGAATTGTCGTGGCCATGGTCGAGGGAGACGAGCAGTTGCACAAGCTGACCTACGCCAGCGATTTCGCCAAGGCCGCACCGCCATTTCGCGTCGGCACAGGCTATGACGTCCACCGGCTGGAGGATGGCGAGGAGCTGTGGCTGTGCGGCGTGAAGATTGAGCATTCGCAAGGCCTTGCCGGCCATAGCGATGCCGATGTCGCGATTCACGCGCTGGTCGATGCTCTTCTGGGGGCCATCGGGGCGGGCGATATCGGCCAGCATTTCCCACCCAACGATCCGCAATGGCGCGGTGCCCCTTCCCGCCGTTTCCTGGAACATGCGGCCTCACTGGTGACGGAGGCGGGCTACGGCATCGGCAACCTGGACCTGACCCTGATCTGCGAGGCGCCCAAGATCGGCCCCTATCGGCAGGCCATGCGTGAAAGCCTGGCTGCGATCCTGGGTGTCGGGTCAGAACTTGTTAGCGTAAAGGCAACCACAACCGAAAAGCTCGGCTTCACCGGTCGGGGCGAAGGCATTGCCGCCCAGGCAGTGGCCACGCTGGTTCGCTTCTGAGGAACATGGACATGCGAAAACTTGCCGCATTTGCCTCAGCTTTCTTCGCCATCCTGCCCGGCCTCGTCCAGGCCGCCGAGCCGCCATGCCTGACGCCCACCGAATTCACGGCCGTTTCGAGCTACGCCATGCCGGCGATCATCGACGGCACCGTGCAACGCTGCGGGGCGTCGCTGTCCGCCGATTCCTTCCTGCGGCGCAAGGGACCGGACCTGGTGCAGCGCTATTCGGTGCTCAAGCCCCGTGCCTGGCCGGGCGCCAAGGCTGCCTTCCTCAAGGTCAGCGCGGGCAGTGGCGGTGACATGGCCAGCATGCTGCGGTCCATGCCCGACACCTCGCTGCAGCCGATGCTCGATGCTTTCGTCGCCGGTGCGGTGAGCCAGCAGTTGCCCTTGCAGCGCTGCGGCGCGGTCAATCGCGTTGTCGAACTTCTCTCGCCACTGCCGCCGGAAAGCACTGTGGAACTGATTGCCCTGGCGACGGGGCTTGGCGCCCATGCCGGACAGGCGAGATTTGGCATGATCACGATCTGCCGGGCATGATACAAGCGATGAACGTCGAACATTTCCAACCAAGGAAGGGGCAACGATGATCGGCAAAGCAACTGTGGCTGCGGCCGCCATCGCACTGTGTACGACAGGCGCGCTGCAGGCAGCGCCGCGGGCCTGCGTCACTTCAGCGGAAATGCACGGTATGGTGGCCTATTTCCTGCCGGTCGTGCTCGACAACGTGGCGAAGAATTGCAGCGCATATGCCCCGGCGAGCTCATATATCCGCGCCGGGCTTCCCACCCTCCAGGTGCAGTTGCGCGAAGGCCGCGAAGCCGCATGGCCGATGGCTAAGTCGGCTTTCTTCAAGCTGGGCGGCCAGAAGGACGCGCGCACCATGGCGAGCCTGAGCGACGATGCCTTGCGTCCGTTGGTCGATGACATGCTCGGCTCGAAATTCGCCATTCCGGTCGATGCCGCGAAATGCGGCGAGATCAACGACATCGCGGAGGCCATCGCTCCACTGAACGGGCCGCAAACCGTGCACCTGATCGCGACCATCCTCAGCGCCGCCGCCCGCAAGGACAACAAGTTGTCCAGCTGCCCGCGCGGCATCTGACCCGGAGCCGATCCTTGGACAGCCTGCTTCCTGAAGACATCGTCGCCATGGCCCAGCAGGTCGTCGACGAAAACCGCGCGGCAGGGCGGACTGTGGCCCTCGCCGAAAGCTGCACCGGCGGCCTGGTCGCGGCGGCCATAACGGAGATCGCCGGTTCGTCCGCGGTGCTGGACCGTGGCTTCGTCACCTATTCGAACGAAGCCAAGCAGGAATTGCTTGGCGTTTCGCCAGACATCCTGGACACCTTTGGCGCCGTTTCGATAGCCACGGCCTGGTCTATGGCCCAGGGCGCTCTTAAGCACAGCAATGCCGACGCTGCCGTCGCCATCAGCGGCATCGCGGGGCCTGATGGCGGGAGCGAGATGAAGCCGGTGGGCACGGTGGTCTTCGCCCTCGCGATCCGGGGGAACGAAGAAGTCGAGGCTGAAGAGCGCCGGCTGGAAGCGTCCAGCCGCGCCGCCGTGCGGCATCAGGCTGCGTTGATCGCGCTCGAACTGCTGTTGCCGTAAAGCTGGAGCGCTCGTTCCTCGAAGGCGGCCACCATCTTGCGGAAGGCCTTGTCGAAATACTTGCCGGCCAGGTTTTCAAACAGGGCATTGCGGAAACTGAAGCTCACCGAGAAATCGACGCGGCAGCCCCCATCCCCGTGCGGCGTGAACAGCCAGATATTGTCAAGATCGCGCAGGGGCCCATCGACGTAGTGCACCTTGATCCGGTTCGGCCGGTCCTTCTCCACGCGCGAGGTGAACTTCTCGCGCAGGCTCTTGAAGCCGATCAGCATGTCGGCGACCATTTCCTCCTCGCTGTCCGACTTCACCCGGGTGGCGATGATCCAGGGCAGGAACTCGGGATAGCGGGCGACGTCGGCGACGAGGTCGAACATCTGCTCGCAGCTCCAGCGGAGCTCGCGCTGCTCGCGAATGGAAGGCATCAGCGGCCTCTGTTCAGCTGCGCTTCGCGCGCCGCGCGCATCTGGGCGAAATCCTCGCCGGCGTGATAGCTCGACCGGGTCAGCGGGCTCGCGGCGACCTGCAGGAAGCCTTTCGCGCGGGCAATCGCGCCATAGGCTTCGAATGCCTGGGGCGTCACGAATTCCGCCACTTTCGCATGCCTCGGCGTGGGCTGGAGATACTGGCCCATGGTCAGGAAATCGATCTGCGCGCAGCGCATGTCATCCATCACCTGGTGCACTTCGAGCCGCTCTTCGCCCAGCCCCAGCATGATGCCGCTCTTGGTGAAGATCGCGGGATTGTGGCGCTTCACCGTCTCGAGCAGCTTCAGTGAAGCGTAATAGCGGGCGCCCGGGCGGATAGTGGGATAGAGCCTGGGCACGGTTTCGAGGTTGTGGTTGTAGACATCGGGCCCTGCCGCAACGATGGCCTCCACAGCGGCTTCCATCCGGCCGCGAAAATCCGGCGTCAGGATCTCGATGGTGGTAGCCGGCGTTGTTCGGCGCAGCGCCTCGATTACTTTGACGAACTGCCCTGCACCGCCATCGGGAAGGTCATCACGATCAACCGATGTCACGACGATGTGCTCCAGGCCCAGCCTGGCGGCGGCCTCGGCGACGTGCTCGGGCTCTTCCCGGTCGACCGGCCCCGGCATGCCGGTCTTCACGTTGCAAAATGCGCAAGCCCGTGTGCAAGTTTCGCCAAGGATCATCACCGTCGCGTGCTTCTTGGTCCAGCACTCGCCGATGTTGGGACAGGCCGCTTCCTCGCAGACGGTGTTGAGCCGCAAATCCCGCATCAATTGGCGGGTTTCGCCATAGGCCTGCGAGGTCGGCGCCTTGACGCGAATCCAGTCTGGCTTGCGCTGCCGCTCGGGCTTTGGCGTGGCGGAAAGATCGTTCATGCTGCGCAGATAGTCGCAGCCGGCCTCCATGCCAATGCCACACATCGCTTGCGGCACTTACTGCGAATCGCTAGCGACTGGCGCTCATGGTAACGGCAGCACTCTCCACATTCTCACATGTGGGATGTGGAAGTCATCCGAGGAGAACGGTTCTGATGTCGGGGATAGAATCACTGATCGCCGGCTACCATCGCTTCCGCGAAAACGGGTGGAGCCCTAACCGCGAACGCTGGCGCACCCTGCGCGAGGGGCAGCAGCCCGAAGTGATGGTCATTGCCTGTTCGGACAGCCGGGTGGACCCTTCCCTGATCTTCGATTTCGATCCGGGCGAGGTTTTCGTCGTGCGCAATGTCGCCGCGCTGGTGCCGCCGTTCGAGACCACTCCCGGCCACCATGGCGTCTCCGCGGCGCTGGAATTCGCCGTGCAGGTGCTTGAGGTGAAGGAAATCGTCGTACTGGGGCATGGCATGTGCGGCGGCTGCAAGGCCGCGTTGACCCAGGAAATGCACGGGGCGGAACCCGGCCAGGGCGGCTTCATCGCCAACTGGATCGCCATGCTCGACGAAGCCCGAGTTCCAATCGCCGCGAGCCTCGGAACAGTGGGCCGCGAAGCCGAGCGGGCTATGGAACAGGCAGGTGTCCAGGTCAGCCTTGCCAACCTGCGCACCTTCCCCTGTATCCGCAGCAAGGAGCACAGCGGGCAGCTAAGGCTGCGGGGCGCATTCTTCGCCATATCCGATGGCGTCCTGCATTTGCTGGACGAAGAAACGGGGCATTTCGAACCGGTCGCCTAAGCCCGGAAGGAAGGCACGCCGTCACGCCCGAGAAGCTATGGCCGCGTGTTGCTTCGCCTATACGCATCGGCGAGAACCGCATCCAGTTGCGGATCGGTGAACCCCCTGTCCTTGGCCCTTTGGACGTAGCGGGCAGCCGTCGCATAGTCGCGGGCCTGGTACGCAGCAACGCCAGCAAACCAGCTGACCTTCCCGACCAGATCTTCCGCCAGCACGCCGCTATCCAGCATCATGACCAGACCTTCGTGCTGGAACTGAGAGTCGGAAATCAGCCCTCCGTAGTTGGCCATCATGTTTCCCAGCTTGAGCCTATCGCCTGGTGTTGTCGCAGCTGCCCGTGCCAAACCGAATTGCGCCCTGGCTCCGCCCAACTCCGCATCGATCCGGGCAACGGCGGCGGCCTTGGCAGACGGATCCCGTTCGCTGCCCGCCTGGCTGGACGCGGCCTGCAGGATCGGGTTTGCCTTGGCCGCTGTCAGCGCCCCGTCGAGCCTCACTGCCGCTCTTGCGAAAGCCGGCGAGTACTGGATCTTTGAGGGCCCTCCTGTGGTTGTCGATGGCACTACCGGCGCCGCTGCCGGCGCCGGTAGTGCCTGATAATTGTTGGTTAAGGGACGTGCGGCAAAACTAGGTGCAGGTTGTGCAGGCACAGGCACAGGTGCCGGAGCTGGGCGAACAGGCATCATGGGCGACCCCGTCCCCACCAGGTAAATCGGAGTTCCGGTAATGCTGGCGCTGATGAACGGACGTTGGCTTCCCCCCGTGGCAGCAAGCACGTCGTCACGGACCATGCCACCAAGCATCTGGACAGGCAGGCCCGACTGAACAATTCGACTGGCAAGAGAGCGCGCGAATGGCGAGTTGCCGTTCGCTCCATCGGCTGCGGTAGTGCCGGGCGCTGCGGCAAAAATCACCAGTACATCATCTACCTCCACCCGCCCCAGCCCCCTGGTTACGGATCGATTGGCAGTGGTCCAGTTGCCGCCGAATGGATTGTTGCGGCAGGCATCCAATATCGCGATGCGTGTTTTTGCACCGGCCAGGGTCTCCATGATCCGGTCAAGTTCGACAGCCTCGTCCGGAAGGTCGAACTCGCTGTTCAGCCTGGCATCTGTGGGAAGCAGCCAGTTCTTTCCCTTCGCCTCGATCCCGTGACCGGCGAAATAGACCAGCGCGATTTCGGCACCGTTCGCTTTTGCCCGGAACTCCCGCAAGGCTACCCGAAGGGCTGGAAGCGACGCATTCGCCACCGAAGTCGTTTCGAAACCGACGCCGGTCAAGGCGCTGCCGACCAGCCGCGCATCGTTTACCGGATTTGCCAGGCGTCCGGCCGCGACATAGTCGGAGTTGCCGATGACGAGTGCCACGCGGGAACCCGCAAAAGCAGTGGTGGTCCCGGAAACGGACGCCAGGACCGTGACATGAACTGCCACCAACCGGACAATGCGCATTCGCTCATCCCTTTGCGAGGCAACGACTAACCGATCCTGTCGATAGGCAGAAGCGCTAACATCATCCGATTGTGCATGGTATCAAGAGCCAACAAAAAGGGCGGCAGTTGCGCTGCCGCCCATCTTGCCCAATGCCGGTGCTACGGTTTTACTGCGAGGCGCCTGCGGCCTGCGTGGCTCCACCTGCCTTCTGGGCCACAAAGGAAGACCACAGTTGGGCCACCGGCTTTCGCGTGCCTTCGACCTGGTCGAAATTGGCCTTGGCTTCCGCAAATTTCCCCTCATCGGCCTGTGCAATGCCCAATCGGGTCAATACGCGGTTCTTGTCCACCCCTGGCTTGTTCATGGCCAGCTTGTACAGCTCTTCCGCCACTGCCGGCTGGCTATAGCTCAGGAACGCGTCTGCGCTGCCCAGCACGGTGGCCGCGCTTGCGCTCGGCGCCTTTGCGTCGTTTCTCTGCTTGTCCAGTGAGGCCCGGTCCTGAGCAATCATGGACTGCGCCGTGGTAAGCGCATCGGCAACGTCGGCGCGCTGAATCTTGCCAGCATTGATGCCCTGCTGTGCAACGCTGACCACTTCGCCGGGATAGCGGACGCCCACTCTGCCGGTCGCATTCTGGATATATTCCAGGTAGTCGCGCGAATCTCGCATGGCACCCGTGCGGGACATCAGGCGCATGAGGTCGATATTTTCCTCAGGCGGCAGGCTCGCCAGCTCGCGGACGACGACAGTCGCCAGGTTCCAGCTTTCCGGGGTCGGATAATATCGCACCAGATCGGCGGCGTATTGCGAAGCTTCGGCAAGCTGCTTGGCCTTGTAAACAGCAACGAGCGAAGTCCGCAGCGACACCTCGCTGGGAGTGCGTCCAGCAGCCTTTGCCGCAGAAATTTCCTTCTGCGCGGCGGCCAGTGCGGCCGGGGCATTCCCCGACTTCTCGTAGGAATCGTAAAGCAGTGCATCGAGCTGGGGGTGGTTCCAGCTTCTATCCTTGGCCGCCTGAAGATAGCGAGCCGCGCCCGCATAATCGCGCAGCTGATAGGATGTTATGCCCGCCAGCCCGTTTACCTGGGGCAAAGCCTGCTCTGGAGTGGCGCCACTATCGAGCATCGTGACCACGCCCTCCCGTTGCATCGAGACATCGGCGATCAGGCCCGCGTAGGTGAACAGCATGTTGCCGAATGTGAACTTGTCACCAGGTGTCGTTGCAGCAGCCCGCGCCGCATCCAGCTTTGCCCTGGCGCCACCGAGAGCTGCATCGACCTGCGCGGCCGCGGCCGCCTTGGCGGCGGGATCGGTGGCAGTTTCAGCAGCCCGAGAGGCGGTCTGCACCGCCGGATTTTCCCTGGCGCCCTTCAAGCTCTTGTCGAGCTCGGCAGCCACTTTTACGAAACCCGGGGAATACTCGATCTTGGGCGCTGCCGGCTTGGCGGCGAATGCCGGCGCCGAGCAAAGTGCGCCAGCGGCTACGCCAAGAGCCAGCGCTGCGCCAAGCGTCGCGCGGCCGAATGCGCCGCGCAGCGGCTTGCGGGTCGAATTCATCGTATGGGTCTCCTCAAGAACATGCGGGTGATTCGCACGCAACGCATCCCTTCCGGGCCATGCCCTTGGCGCGGATTCGCCAGCTTGGCAATGCTTCGCGGAGCTAGGTTTAACCGCTTGAACCGCGATTGAATGAACAAACGCCCCGCCGTTCAGAATTGTTCTCGCACATGTGGAAAAACGCCCGGTTCCGACGCCCCCCGGGCAGGCTTGGGTGGCTTTGGCGAAACCATTCCCCTAGGGCCGGGCACATGACTATTTCCGGCAACATCATGGTCCCTGCAGCGTGACCGACGAAACAGACATTCCCGATCCGCTGCAGCCCATGGGCGAGTTCCCGCGGGTCGACATCGTCGACGAGATGAAGACGAGCTACCTCGATTACGCAATGAGCGTGATCGTCTCGCGCGCCTTGCCGGACGTCCGCGACGGCCTGAAGCCCGTCCATCGCCGCATCCTCTTCGCCGCCCAGGAAGGCGGCATGGTCGCCGGGCGGCCCTACCGCAAGTCGGCCAAGATCGTTGGCGACGTGATGGGCAACTACCACCCGCACGGCGACGCGGCGATCTACGATTCGCTGGTGCGCATGGCGCAGGATTGGTCGATGCGGCTGCCGCTGGTCGATGGCCAGGGCAACTTCGGCTCGATGGACCCCGATCCGCCGGCCTCCATGCGGTATACCGAAGCGCGTCTGGCCCGCTCCGCCAACAGCCTGCTGGAAGATCTCGACAAGGACACTGTCGATTTCGCGGACAACTACGACGGCTCGCGACAGGAGCCGACGGTCCTCCCGGCCCGCTTTCCCAACCTGCTGGTCAACGGTGCGGGCGGAATTGCCGTCGGCATGGCGACCAACATCCCGCCGCACAACCTCGGCGAAGTGATCGACGGCTGCTTTGCATACATGGACAATCCGGCGATCAGTTCCGAAGAGCTGATCCAGTACATCCCGGCCCCTGATTTCCCGACTGCGCCACTGATCCTGGGTCAAGCCGGCGCACGCAGCGCCTACCTCACCGGCCGTGGCTCGATCATCATGCGCTGCCGCCACGTCATCGAGGAAGGCCGGGGCGACCGCCGCTCGATCGTGCTGACCTCGATACCCTACCAGCAAGGCAAGAACGCGCTGGTCGAAAAGATCGCTGAGGCCGCGAAGGACAAGCGGGTCGAGGGCATTTCCGACATCCGCGACGAATCGAACCGCGAGGGCGTGCGCGTCGTCATCGACCTGAAACGCGACGCGACGCCGGAAGTGGTGCTCAACCAGCTTTGGCGCCACACCCCGGCGCAGGGTTCGTTTCCGGCGAACATGCTGGCGATCCGTGGCGGCCGGCCCGAAGTCCTGACGCTGCGCGACATGATCGAGAGCTTCATTCGCTTCCGCGAAGAGGTGATCACCCGGCGCACCAAGTTCGAGCTGAACAAGGCGCGCGACCGGGCGCACATCCTGCTCGGACTGGTCACGGCCGTCGCCAACCTCGACGAAGTGGTGCGCATCATCCGCGGATCGCGCAATCCTGCCGCTGCCCGCACCGCGCTGCTCGAGCGCGAGTGGCCCATCGGGGAGATCGCGCCCTACATTCGCTTGGTCGAGGCCATCGAGGACGGCCTTGAAGGCGACGGCGGCATCTACAAGCTGTCCGAAGTGCAAGTCCGCGCAATCCTCGACCTGCGCCTTCACCGCCTCACGGCGCTCGGCCGCGACGAGATTGGCGACGAGCTGAAGGAGCTTGCGACTGCCATAGAAGGGTACCTCGCCATCTTGGCTGACCGCGTGAAGCTCTATGCAGTCATGCGCGATGAACTGGCAGCGGTGAAGGATGCCTTCGCCACGCCGCGGATGTCCGAACTGGTCCCCGCCGCCGACGGTATCGAGGACGAAGACCTGATCGAGCGCGACGACATGGTCGTCACCGTCACCATGGACGGGTACATCAAGCGCACCCCGCTCTCCACTTTCCGCGCCCAGGCACGCGGCGGCAAGGGGCGGGCCGGCATGGCAACCAAGGACGAGGACGTCGTTTCCTCGATGTTCGTCACTTCGACCCACACGCCGGTGCTGTTCTTCTCCACCGCCGGCAAGGTCTATCGCCTCAAGGTCTGGCGCCTGCCCGAGGGCGGCCCAGCCACGCGCGGGCGGCCAATCGTCAATCTGCTGCCGGCGCTCGACAAGGACGAGACCATCGCCACCGTGCTGCCGCTGCCCGAGGACGAAGGCGAATGGGGCAAGCTCAACGTCGTCTTTGCCACGGCCAAGGGCAATGTCCGCCGCAACTCCATGGACGCCTTCGCCAACGTCCCGTCCAACGGCAAGTTCGCCATGCGCTTCGAGGAGGAAAGCGAGGATCGCCTGATCGGCGTCGCCCTGCTGGAGCCCAATGATGACGTACTGCTGGCCTCGCGTCAGGGCAAGGCGATCCGCTTTGCCGGCGACGATGTCCGCGAATTCCAGAGCCGCACTTCCACCGGCGTGCGTGGAATGCTGCTTAAGGGCGGCGACGAAGTAATTTCGCTTTCGATCCTCCATCGCGTCGGCACGACCAGCGATGAGCGGGAGGAGTATGTGAAGTTCGCGCCTTGGAAGGGTGAAAAGGAAGGTGAGCCCTCGCTATCGCCGGAACGCTATGCCGAGATGCAGGCGCGCGAACAGTTCATCCTTACAGTCTGCGCGAACGGCTACGGCAAGCTTTCCTCAGCCTATGAGTATCGCCGCACCGGCCGCGGCGGCCAGGGCATCACCAACATCGACAACATCGCCCGCAATGGCCCGGTGGTGGCGAGCTTCCCGGCGACCCAGGCCGACCAGCTCATGCTGGTCACCGACCAGGCCAAGCTGATCCGGCTGCCGCTCGAATCGCTACGGGTGATCGGACGTGGCTCGGCCGGCGTGCGCCTGTTCAACGTCGCCGACGAGGAGCATGTGGTCAGCGCCGTGCGGCTAATGGACGATGACGGCGAGGAAGGCGAAGCAGCCGATGCTGAAGCCTCTGCCGATAACCCTTCGCCGGATGAGGGGGGAGAGTGAGCGATCTGCCGACGGTAGCCTACAAGGTCCTGACCGACGAACAGATTGCCGCCCTGCTTTCTGACGGAAACTTCGTCGGCGCACCGGTCGATCTGGCGGATGGCTACATCCACCTTTCGACCGCCAAGCAACTGGCGGAGACCGTGGACAAGCACTTTGCCGGCCAGGCCGGGCTGCACATTGCCGCCGTCGATCTGGTGGTGATTGGCGATGCCGTGCGCTGGGAACCTTCGCGTGGCGGACAACTGTTTCCGCATATCCACGGCACGCTGCCAATCGAAGCCGTCACTGCGCACGGCCCCATGAACCGTGCCCCTGACGGCCGGATTTTGCTGCCCGACGCCGGATAGGCTAGACAACATTTCCATGGCGCATGACGTGCACATCATCGGCGGCGGGCTCGCCGGCAGCGAGGCAGCGTGGCAGTTGGCCCGGCGCGGTTATCGCGTGCGCCTGTCGGAAATGCGCGGCGCCCCTGACGATCTGGGGGGCGAGCGCACGCCGGCCCACCAGACCGATGCCCTGGCGGAACTGGTCTGTTCCAACTCCTTCCGCTCCGACGATCACGAGAACAACGCCGTCGGCCTGCTCCACCACGAAATGCGGGCTTGCCAGTCTGTGGTCATGTCGGCGGCGGAGAAAGCCAAGGTTCCGGCAGGATCTGCCCTCGCCGTGGACCGCGACGTGTTTTCGGCGGAAGTGGAAAAGGCCCTCGCCGCCCTCCCCTCCCTCGAAGTGGTGCGCGAGCGGATCGACAAGCTGCCTGAGTCAGGCCTCACCATCGTCGCCACAGGCCCCCTCACCACTCAGGCGCTCGCCGAATGCATCGGCGCGGCGGCGGGTGCGGAGAGCCTGGCCTTCTTCGACGCAATTGCCCCCATCGTCCATCGCGACACAATCGACATGGACATCTGCTGGATGGCCGCACGCTGGGACAAGGGTGGCAAGGACTACATCAACTGCCCCATGAACAAGGAGCAGTACCTCGCCTTCCGGCAAGGTCTGCTCGATGGCGAGAAGGCTGCGTTCAAGGAGTGGGAGGCCAATACCCCCTATTTCGACGGATGCATGCCGATCGAAGTCATGGCCGAGCGAGGTGTGGACACCTTGCGTTTCGGGCCGATGAAGCCGGTAGGGCTCGACAACCCGCACAGCGCCACCCCGGAATTCCCCAACGGCCGCTGGCCCTATGCCGTGGTGCAACTGAGGCAGGACAACAAGCTCGGCACCTTGTGGAACATGGTAGGCTTCCAGACCAAGCTGAAGCATGCCGAGCAGGTCCGCCTGTTCCGTACCATTCCGGGCCTGGAGAAGGCCGAGTTCGCGCGGCTGGGCGGATTGCACCGCAATACCTTCATCAATTCGCCCCTCGTGCTCGACCGGCAATTGCGACTGAAAAGCGCGCCGCACATTCGCTTCGCCGGGCAGATCACCGGCTGCGAGGGCTATGTCGAAAGCGCCGCCATCGGCCTGCTCGCTGGGCAGATGGCGGCGGCCGAACTGGCCGGTCGGGAATGGCAATCGCCGCCGCGCACCACGGCGCTGGGTGCGCTGCTCTCGCATGTCACCGGCGATGCCATGGCCGAAAGCTACCAGCCGATGAATGTCAACTTCGGCCTGTTCCCGTCGCTCGAAGGCGTGCGCAAGAAAGAGCGCAAGCAGGCCTACACCGAGCGGGCCAAGGCCGACCTAGTAGACTGGATCCCCCTCGCCGCCGTCTGACTCCGGATCGGCGGGTCGCTGTGCTGTCCGTCCACGAGCTTTCGGCGGCGGACTGCACCGGCAGGCTGGTTGGGCCTGCTGCTTTGGCCGCGTCGCCACGAACTCCTGCCTGTTCAGCGTGCCATCGCCGTTGCCATCCGCGCCCTTGAACCTGTCGGAAGTGCGCACCGCCCATTCCTCGAAGCTCAAGAGGTTGTTGCGATCGGCATCGAGCTTGCGGAACGCCGCCGCGCGAGGCGCCAGCATCTCGTTGCGGGTAATGCGGCCGTCACGGTCATGGTCCAACCGGTTGAAGCGGCGCTCTTCCCGGGTTGCCTCGTCGACCGCGGGCAAGGCAGCGCCGCGCAATCCCTGGCCACTGGCGTTGGGCAATTCGTCGAGCGGCTGCTCGCCGGCCTTCGATACCAGGCTGGGCGGCGGAGCGCCCCGATTCACTTCTGCCCTGCCCTGCCACCAGAACAGCCCGGCGGCCACGGCCAGCAGCGCGGCGCAAGCGCCGACTACGATGCGATTCATGGAGCGACCCTCCTTCGCGGATAATGCAGCCTATCAGTGGTTTAGCGGCCCAGCAATCCGATGCGGATCATGGCGAGCGCCGAAAGTGCACCCAAGGTGTGGACAGGCAGCCCGGCCTCAAGATTGCGGGAAGCAAGTCCATGCAGGATGGCCAATGGCCTGAGCGCTCGCGGCAGGCGAGCCTGGGCCCAGTCCTGCCGCAGGGCATGGCCCGTCACCGCCTCGCGCTCATCCGGGTGGGACAGCCGGGTGGCGAGATCGGCAAGCGCGACATTGCGCGCCATCCGGACCGCATCGGGCGACACAGCGGTGCCGTCCAGCGCGGCAAGCACCTCCGCCCGGGCCTGCGCCAGGAGTTCGAATGCGGACAGGGGCAGCGGCGCATCCCCGATCAGCCCTTCCCAGCCATCGACCAGTCCGGCAAGCAGAGCGCGGTCATCCCGCCAGCATTCCAGCAGCTCCAACAGCGGTTCGCCGCGCGGGGCGGCGGCCTGTTCGCCCGATAGCTGCTCCCGCCACCAGGCAAGGCGAAGCTGCGCCAGCATCGGTTCGTGCGAATTGCGCAGGATGCCGGCAAGCCTTGCATCGAGTGCGAAAAAGCCGAGCAGGCGCTCGCGGCAATCGCCCCTCGCATAGGCCAGTGCCAGGCGTTGGGCGGGTTGCAGGGCATCGAGCACGGTATCGTAAGCGGGCACGAGCGTCTTCTGCCCTTGGACGAGGCTGCACACAAGAATATGAAGGATATTCACCAATCTGGAAGTTCGTTTATCAACACCTTGGTTATCTTGCGACTGATCCAGTACCAACCACCGGAAATGTTGCACTTCCAACGCGCAAGTTGGTTAGGCCAGCGGGAAGTACGAAATTTAACCTGTCCTTAATCGAAAATCGTCAAATTTCCCGCATGTGTTGCGCTTCAACCCCGAGGACAGACAATGGAGCTATCAATCCGATCTTTCCTGGAATCATCGAAGGACCGTAGCGGCAACGTATTGCCTATGGCTGCCGCCGGGCTCGTCGTGCTAGTTGCTCTGGTCGGCGGCGGGATTGACATCAGCCGCGCTTACCTAACGAAGAACAAACTACAGGCGGCTTGCGATGCTGGAACGCTCGCTGGCCGTCGCACCGTATCAACTAATGGATACGACAGCACAGCCCAACAAAAAGCTTCCGACTTCTTCAATGTCAATTTCAATAATATAGACCAAGGTGTAACTGGAACTACATTCGTTACCACATCGAGTGACAATGGTAACACTATTACTGGCGTTGCCAAGACAACTCTTAGAACACTGATTATGAAGACATTCAACTTTCAGAAGTTCGATTTAACTGCCACCTGCTCAGCATCAATGGGTGCAGGCAATTCCGACATCGTTATGGTTCTCGATAATACTGGATCAATGGCTGACAACTCTAGCGGAAACACCCCGTCAAGCGGTCAAAATTCAAAGCTTCAGGACCTGCAATTGGCAATGAAAAACTTCTACACGACATTGTCAGGTGCAACATCAGGTACAAATGCACGGATCCGATACGGTTTCGTGCCATTCAGCTCTTCAGTCAACGTCGGCAGGCTCATTTATGCCGTGAATCCCAACTACCTGAAGGATTCGCATGTCTATCAGTCGCGAACGGCGGTCTTGACTTCCAGCCAAGTCTTTGACCATTGGGGTGACCCTGTAACCACGTATCCCACGGCGACTACAAGCGGAACGAACAGCGGAACAGCCTTAGCTTACACCTCCACATCATACAGCAGCCGATCCAACTGCCAAAACGCACTCCCGGCGACCACATCGTGGGCCAATAATGGCTCATCGACCACTGACGCTCCTGGCCAAACTTCTGTGAACGCTCAAGGACAACAAGAAACCTTGACTACAGTCAGTCAACCCCAAACGCGCACGTCCTACACTTGTATTAAAAATAACTCAAACGGAAAGTGGTACCGTTATTCTATTCCGGATAGCAGGCAGTACTATACATATACGTTAGTTACCCGCGACCCGGTATACACAGACTCCAGTACTATGACCTTTGATCATTGGTCCTTCCAGCCCGTGACCTATGACACCAGCTCGTTCAAGACATTTTCTTCTGTAACCACCAATACCGGCAATGGCGCCTATCCTGCAAACGTCACATCCACCTGGAATGGTTGCATTGAGGAGAGGCAAACCTCCCCTGCGACCTCTTTCAGCTATTCTGGCCTGACCGGAATATCACCGGATGTTTGGGACTTGGACATCGACACGCCACCGGACGTCTCTGATGGTGCAACCAAATGGGCTCCGATGTGGCCACAGGTTTCATTTTGGCGCTACACCAGTGGCGGAAGCAAGACGACGGCCAATTCAAACTATGGGATAAACACCAGCGGCAATGTTTCTACAACAGGAGCATCCGTCTACACCTACAGCGTGGCGAACGTCTCGCCCGGTAATTACGCCTGTCCAGCCCAGGCGAAACTTCTTGGAGAAATGACTCAGAGTGAATTCAATACCTTCGCGAATTCTCTCATTCCGGTTGGCAATACGTACCTCGACCTTGGCCTTCTCTGGGGCGCACGCACCGCTTCTCCAGACGGCATCTTTGCCGATACCGTCAACATCGCTCCAAGCAATGGCGGGGCGGTTGGACGTCACATTATCTTTATGACAGACGGCATCATGGACCCGAACGAAACCGGCGTCACTGCGTATGGCATGGAATATTGGGACAGGCGCGTCACAACCGACGGCAGCGCAACAGCCAACACAAACAATCACACATCCCGTTTTCGTGCATTGTGTGATGCCGTGAAGGACAAGGGTATCAGGCTTTGGGTGATCGCCTTTGGTACGTCGCTCAGTTCAGATCTTACCTATTGCGCCTCGACGAACAGCGCGTTCCAAGCGGCCAACGGCTCGCAATTGAACGCAGCATTCCAGGAGATTGCGCATCAGGTGGGCGAGTTAAGGATCATCCAATGATCATGCATGATAACTCGCCGCGACCTGCTTTCATAGAATCGCCAAACAGAACCGCGCTCTTGCGGTGCGCGCGCGCCTCAACGATAGCCGAATTTGCGCTTGCGGCCCCAGTATTTTTGGTTCTTTTGGCCGGCACAATCGACGTTGGCCAGATGGTATATGGGCAAGCAGTACTCAATGGCGCAGTTCAGGAAGCAGCGCGACTATCTTCTTTAGAAAACGCAGATACCACAGCGGCAGATGCGTTTGTCAGGAACACAGTGAAACGCGTACTTCCGGGGGTGACCATTTCGACGAGCCGCTCGAGCTATTTCGACTTTACCGATATTGGACGCCCTGAACGATGGAACGATTTGGACGGAAATGGCAGTTGCGACAACAGTGAATCCTATACCGACGAGAATGGCAACGGAAATTGGGATTCCGATATTGGCACCCAGGGAAATGGCGGATCGGGTGATGTGGTTGTCTATACGGTTTCCGCCAATTACAAGCCAGTAATTAAATTTCCAGTTGGCTCAAAAGATTGGGGAATGACCCTAATAAGCTCCAGTACAGTAAAAAAGAATCAGCCTTTTGCGACGCAACAAAATTATGCGACTACCGCAAAGACATGCAATTGAGGCAGATCATGAAAATCTTGTCGCCGACAATATATAATTATATAAACTTATTCTGCACAATAATTAAGAATGAAGAAGCTGTTTCGGTGACGGAACTTGCACTAATACTTCCAGTATTTACGGTACTGGGAATGTATGGCACAGAGCTTACTTACATGCAAACTGTCAACATGCAAATTTCCCAACTTGCAACCTCAACTGCGGACAATGCTTCAAGAATCGGTCAAACCAACAATAGCGCAGTCACCCCCACAGTTTCCGAATTGGATATTAATTCAATAATGTTTGGAGCCCGAAAGCAAGGGTCTTCGTATAAGTTCAATGAAAACGGTCGCTTGATTTTAACCAGCTTGGAAGTCCACCCCGCAACTGGCAAGCAATGGATTCACTGGCAACGTTGCACCGGGACAAAAACCACATACACATCACGTTATGGCAATGACAGTACCCAAAATGGAGTTAATGGCGCCATACTATCGGGCATGGGGCAATCCTCAAAAATAGTTTCCGAAAGCGGAAGAGCCGTCATGTACGTCGAAGTTATTTACCAGTACAAAGGCATATTCGGAACGTTGTTTGTACGCAATCCTGTATTTCGTAAAGAAGCGGCGTTCACTGTCCGGGATAGCCGCAATTTATTGCAATCTAGCTCTGGAATTACGGGTACGGGAGGTACTTCGAACTGCTGACAAAGCATGACCCCAGGCTCGAAGTATGACCCCAGGCTCGAAGTGATTGATTAACCAAAGCGATTAAGCCTGCATCGACGCCTCAGCCTGTAAGAGATTGAAATGGCTTGGGGTCTCAACACTTCCATTGTGTCCAACCGCGATCGGACCATCCCCTGGCTGGTCCGCCTCGCACGCGACCGTGCGGGCAATGCCCTGGCAATCGTCGCCGCCACCCTGCTGCCCCTGCTTGCCATCATCGGCGGCGGAATCGACATGGGGCGCGGCTATCTTGCCGAAACGCGGCTGCAGCAGGCCTGCGACGCGGGCGTGCTCGCCGCTCGCAAGAAACTGGGCTCATCGATCGCGGCCACCGGCACGCCGCCCACCGGCGTTGCCGCCGCGGGCAACCAGTTCTTCAACCTGAACTTCCAGTCCGGCGCCTATGGCACGCGCAATGTCTCGTTCACCCAGACGCTCGAACGGGACTATTCGGTCAGCGGCGTCGCCACGGTTGAAGTCCCCACCACCGTCATGGCGATCTTCGGCTTCTCCAAGATCGACCTCAGGGCCAATTGCGAAGCCCAGCTCAATTTCAACAATACCGACGTGATGATGGTGCTCGACGTCACCGGATCGATGAGCACCACCAACCACGGCGACACCCTGCCCAGGATAAGCGTCCTGCGCAGCGTTGTGCGCTCGTTCCATTCACAACTGGAAGCCAGCAAGGGCCCCGGCATCCGCATCCGCTATGGCTTCGTGCCCTATTCCTTCAACGTCAATGTCGCCGGCCTGCTGCAGGATAGCTGGGTGACCAACACCTGGACCTATCAGTCGCGCGAAGTCGACCATATCGACGGCACTGTCGGCACGCATTATGACTGGATCAACTGGGCCTATATCTCGGGCGGCTACAGCGATGGCCGGATAGACAGTTACGCCGCGACCTACAGCCCGCCCACCGGCGAAACCGGCACCGGCACCTACAACTGCAACAGGGCGCAGCCGAGAGATACCTATTCGGCAAGCTACACGCTGCTTTCAACGACGAGCGAGCCCTATGCCGGGCCGCCCGCCGGCACCAAGACCACCAAGCGCTACCGGCGGGTGGCGAATGGCTCGTATCATTGGACCTGGCTGAACGGCACCACCTGCGAAGTCTACCAGGCGACCTACACCAGTTACACCGATGAATACGACGAAGTGACCTATCCGGAAGTCCAGGGCACGACCTATTGGCGCTATGCCCCGATTTCCCGCGACGTCTCCAACTGGCGCAGTTGGAACAACGGATGCATCGAGGAGCGCGATACCTACGAGATCACCGACTACAATAACGTCGATTTCACCCGGGCACTCGATCTCGATATCGATACCGTGCCGACGGCCGGCAACCCCGCCACCCAGTGGCGCCCGGCCTGGCCCGGCATCATCTACGAGCGCAAACTGCGCTGGAACCGCAGCGGCTCCTTCCAGGTCGCACCGGACGTCACTTGGGACGACTATTTCATGCCGTCCTCGTCCCCCGGCCTTGGCGGATCTTGCCCGGCGGCCTCGGTGAAGCTCGCGGAGATGCCGAAAGATGGCTCAGGCACCAACGCCAATCTCGAGAACTTCCTCAATTCGCTGACGCCCATGGGTTCTACCTACCACGATATCGGCATGATCTGGGGTGGCCGGCTGATTTCGCCCACTGGCCTGTTCGCCGCCGAAAACGCCGACGTCAGCGGCAAGCCGACCCAGCGCCACCTGATCTTCCTGACCGACGGTCTGACCGAGCCGCGCGATATCACCTATGGCGCCTATGGCGTGGAACCGCTCGACCAGCGCCGCTGGTCGGAAAGCTCGTCGCAGACGCTGACACAGGTGGTCGAAGGCCGCTTCTCGGTTGCCTGCCAGCAGGTGAAGAACCGCAATGTCACCGTCTGGGTGGTGGGCTTCGGCGTGACGATGCCGGACCTGCTGAAGAACTGCGCCGGCAACGGCCACTGGTTCCAGGCCGACAATGCCTCGCAGCTCAACCAGGTATTCAGCACGATTGCCGCGGCAATGGGCGACTTGAGGATCTCGAAATGATGCGCCTGCGCGGCCTTCTTTACGATCGGGCGGCGGTGGCGATGGTCGAGTTCGCCCTGGTTGCGCCGGTGCTTATGCTGCTGTTGCTCGGGTGCTTTGATCTGGGGCACGGCATCTATACCAAGACCATGCTGCTCGGCTCCATCGAGAAGGCTTCCCGCGATTCCACCATCCAGGCGGCCGTCACCGGAACACTCGACGCCAAGGTATCTTCCGCCGTCCAAAAGATCGCTCCCGGCGCCACGATTACCTTCCAGCGCACCTATTACTCCAGCTTCTCCCAGGTCAGGAAGCCCGAGGACTTCACCGACACCAACCACGACGGCACCTGCAACAACAATGAGCCCTACGAGGATGCCAACGGCAATAGCCGGTGGGATTCCGACATGGGGCTTACCGGACAGGGCGGCGCGCGCGATGCGGTGCTCTACAAGGTTACCGTGACCTATCCGCGGGTGTTTCCGATCTGGCGGTTGCTGCGCCAGTCTTCGAACTCGCAGCTGGTGGCATCCACCGTGCTGCGCAACCAGCCTTTTACCCTCCAGTCGGTACCGGCCAAGACAGGTAACTGCTGATGAAAAGGGCATTCGAAACTGTCCGCAAGCTTGTCCGCAACTGCTCGGGCGCAGCCATGACGGAACTGGCGCTGTCGTTGCCGATCGTCACGACGATCGGCTTGTGGGGGACCGAGCTCGCCAATTTCGCGCTGGTCAATATGAAGGTCCATGCAATGGCCGTTCACCTGGCGGACAATGCCTCTCGCGTTGGCGACACATCCAACCTGCTTAATCGCAAGATATACGAGAGCGACATCAACGACCTGCTCCTGGGATCGAGCATCCAGGCCGGCTCTTCGCTCAAGTTCTATGATCGCGGCCGGGCCATCATCAGCAGCCTGGAGACCCAGGAGACCCCCTCCGGCAGCGCGCCCCAGCAATACATCCACTGGCAGCGCTGCAAGGGCGTGAAGAACTGGAGCTCCCACTACGGCAACGAGGGCGCCAATGTCACGGGCATGGGACCGAGCGGAAAACAGGTCACCGCGCCGGCCGGAGAAGCTGTGATCTTCGTAGAGGTCGCCTATGATTACCAGCCGCTGATCTCCAGCCGCTTCATCCGCAGCACCACGATCACTTCGATCGCCTCGTTCAGCGTCCGCGACAAGCGCGACCTGACGCAGATCTACCAGCAAAGCCCCTCGGCCACGGTCTCTGCCTGCAACGTTTACAACAGCTTCCCAGCCGTCACCGTCTGACAGCTAGCGATAGCACACCTTGCGCACCGCCGCGGCAATGCGCTCCGCATCGATGATCGCAGCGCGTTCGAGGTTGGCCGCATAGGGCAAGGGCACGTCTTCGTTGCAAACCCGCAGCACCGGCGCATCGAGATCGTCGAAGCCATGCTCCATGCACAGGGCAATGATTTCCGAGGCGATGGAGCAGGTCGGCCAGCCTTCTTCGGCCACGACCAGGCGATTGGTCTTGGCCAGGCTCGACAATACCGCATCGCGATCCAGCGGTCGCAGGGTCCTCAGGTCGATGACTTCAGCCTCGATCCCCTCGCCCGCCAGCTTCTCGGCCGCTTCCAGGGCCAGCCCGACGCCGATCGAGTAGGAGACAATGGTCGCATCGCTGCCCTCGCGCACCACGCGGGCCTTGCCGATGGGCAAGAGTTCATCGTCTCCCAACGTCAGGTCGAAGCTGCGGCCATAGACCAGTTCGTTTTCGAGGAAGACCACCGGGTCTTCGCTGCGGATCGCGGACTTCAGCAGGCCCTTGGCATCGGAGGCATCGTAAGGCGCGATCACGACCAGGCCGGGCACATGCGCATACCACGATGCGTAGTTCTGGCTGTGCTGCGCGCCGACCCGCGCCGCAGCGCCATTGGGGCCGCGAAACACGATCGGGCAGCGCATCTGGCCGCCGGACATATAATTTGTCTTGGCCGCGGAATTCACGATGTGGTCGATCGCCTGCATCGCGAAGTTGAAGGTCATGAACTCGACGATGGGCCGAAGGCCGCCCATCGCGGCGCCCGTGCCGATGCCGGCAAAGCCCATCTCGGTAATCGGGGTATCGATCACCCGCTCCGGACCGAACTCGTCGAGCAGGCCCTGGGTCACCTTGTAGGCCCCCTGGTACTGCGCAACTTCCTCACCCATCACGAAGACGCGGTCGTCCCGGCGCATTTCTTCCGCCATGGCGTCACGCAGGGCTTCGCGGACCGTGACCTTGCGCATGTTGGAGCCGGTTTGCGGTTCCGGAGCCTTGGCCTCTGCCGCGACTTTCGTTGCGCCATCGGATGAGGGAGAAGCGGCAGGTATTTGTGATTCCGCAGCTTTCTGTTCGGCCGCCGGCACTTCAGCCTTCAGGATCGGTGTGGCATCGGGCGCGGATGCCGCATTCGGTGCGCTGTCCCCTTCCCCTTCGATCACGGCAATCGGCGTGCCGACCTTCACACCCTCGGTCCCTTCGGGCACCAGGATCTTGCCGATCCGGCCCTCGTCCACCGCCTCGAACTCCATGGTCGCCTTGTCGGTCTCGATCTCGGCGAGGATATCGCCGGACTGGATCTCGTCGCCTTCCTTGACCAGCCAGCGGGCCAGCTTGCCTTCCTCCATGGTGGGCGAAAGCGCAGGCATCTTGAGTTCGACGCTCATGGATAGGTCTCCACCAGTACGTCGGTATAGAGTTCGGAAAGTTCCGGCTCGGGCGTGTTCTCGGCGAAATCGGCGGCCTCGGAAACCCGGGCGCGCACTTGCTTGTCGAGGTCCTTGAGCCTGTCCTCGGCCACGCCGCGCTTGATCAGTTCGGCCTTGGCCATGTCGATGGCGTCATGGTGCTCGCGCACTTCCTGCACTTCCTCACGGGTGCGGTACTTGGCAGGATCCGACATCGAATGGCCGCGATATCGGTAAGTGTTCAGCTCCATCAGCACCGGGCCATTGCCCTGCCTCACGTAATCCAGCGCCAGCTGCGCCGCCTGCCGCACTTCCAGTACGTCCATTCCGTCGACATCCATGCCGGGAATGCGGAAGGCCGTGCCGCGGCGGTGGAAATGGGTTTCGGCCGACGAACGCTTGACCGCGGTGCCCATGGCGTACTGATTGTCCTCGATGGCGAAGATGATCGGCAGCTTCCACAGCGAGGCCATGTTGAAGCTCTCGTAGACCTGCCCCTGGTTGGCCGCGCCGTCGCCGAAATAGGCTACGCAGACCCCGCCGTCGTTGCGATACTTGTGGGCAAAGGCGATACCCGTGCCGAGCGGCACCTGGGCTCCAACAATGCCGTGGCCGCCGTAGAAACGGTGGTCGGTGCTGAACATGTGCATCGAGCCGCCCTTGCCCCTGGAAATGCCGGCGGCGCGGCCGGTCAATTCGGACATTATGATCTTGGGATCGATGCCATAGGCCAGCATGTGGCCATGGTCCCGATAGGAGGTGATGACGCTGTCCCTCTCGGGGTCGAGCGCCGATTGCAGGCCCACTGCAACCGCTTCCTGTCCGATGTAGAGGTGGCAGAAACCGCCGATCAGGCCGAGCCCGTAAAGCTGCCCAGCGCGCTCCTCGAACCGGCGGATGAGCAGCATCTGCTCATAGAGGCGCAGCAATTCATCGTCGCTGGCGGCATAGCGCTTATCGGCAAGATGCGCTTCTTGCAGGCTGCGCAAAGCGGGGCTGTCATCGCCCGATGATGCCGACATGTCGGCCGCGGGCGGTTTATGCGATTTCGCCAATGCTTGTCCCCTGGGGAAGGTTACAAGACTGCTATAGTGTGCAGCGCCGCGCTATGAAACAGGCCGGTGCGAAAATATTGCGCCAAAGCGGAAGATTCTTGCCCAATCTCAGTTGATTGGCATGACCAGCTCGTCTGGGTGGACGACATTGAGATCATCGCGCAGTAACTGGCCGGCCAAGTCGCTGTCCGTGTTGCGCGGATCGAGCAGGGCGACACGGTTCCTCAGTTCGTCACGCTCGACAGTAAGGCGCTTAACCTCGGCCTGACGTTCGGCAAGCAAGCGGTTGTTATCGCTCCATGCCATGAACCCGCTGGGCCCGACCAGCGCCATCGCGCCCAGCACCAGCAGGCAAACCAAGGCCCCGCCCTGTGTGAGCTTGTCCCTCGCCAGCTTGGGCTCGTTGCGATGCTTGTTCATGTGACACAGGAATCACAATTGAATCAGGCGTTCAAGCGGAATTCCGAAAAACTTGTGTCAAAAGACGAGGCAATCAACATATAGTATGCCCCATGGTTAATGGGCCATAAGTATTGATACGCGCTGCATCACCCTCCGATCGCGATAATCCGGCACTGCATAGTGCTGAGTCGCGCGATTGTCCCAAAATGCGATATCGCCCGGGTTCCACTTGAGCCGCACCTGAAACTCCGGATTGCGGATGTGCTCATAGAGAAAGGCCAGGATAGCCTCGCTTTCGCCGGCCGGGACCCCCTCGATATGGCTGGTCCAATTATAATTGACGTTGAGCAGCTTCTTTCCGGTAAACGGGTGCCGGGCGACCACCGGGTGCTTTCGGTCGGGATACTGCGACATGTCGAGCGCCAGCTTGACCCCGCCGCCGCGGGACAGGCGCGTCGCCATCTGGTCCAGCGAATGCCACGCCTCCAGCCCCTCAAGGTAGCGCTGCATGCCTTTCGAAAGGCCCTCGAATGCCGCGATGGTGGAGGCGAAACAGGTATCCCCTCCCCGCTCCGGCACCAGCTGGGCCTGCAACAGGGCGCCAATTGGCGGTTCGGAACGGAAGGTGTTGTCCGAATGGAAGTTGGCAGCCTGGCTACCCTGCGGATTGGTCTGGTCAAGATCGAGGATGAGTTCTTCGGCACCCTTCATGCGAAACGGAGTGGGCTCCGGTTCGCCGAAATGCCGGGCCAGCGCGAGGTGCTCCTCCTTCGACAGCAGGGGCTGGTGGCGAAAGAACAATACCTGATGCCGATTGAGCGCCTTGCGGATTGCCGCGACCTGTCGCTCGGTCAGCGAAGGGCCCAGCGTAATCCCGCGTACGTCGGCGCCCAAGGCACCGGCAACTGGTGTGATGTCCAGCATGTTCCACTCCCGTTTGTGGATGCAACATGCTGGCTGGGACGCGTGCTGTCCATTGCCGCAACGCCAGAGGCGCGCACTTAGTGTCGCGCCTTGTCCTGCTTCCGGTCGAGTCTCGCCAGCTAGTCTGAAGGGCTTTCCCGTTTTGCGACAGGTCACGGAAAGCCTGCCGGTCGGCAAAGCTAAACCGCCCGTCGCCGGGCAGTTCCCGCCGATCCAATGGATCGGCGTGACTTCACGTCGGCTTGAAGGCCGGCAAGACCTCGTTCTCGAACAATTTGAGGCTTTCCCAAGCCAGGTCGATCGGCATGCCTCCGCACATCGGATGGAACCCGGCCACCGGATAGGGAGCCGCCTTCAATTGCTCGACCATCTGCCCGGGGGTGATCACATGATAGAATTTGGCTTTGCGCAGCGCCTCCGTGTCCGGAAACACGTTGTACGGCGTCTGCTCGCCCGCCTGATCCTTCCAGGCGCCGTAGGCGTTGGTCTCGTGGAGGAAATAGGGCGCCATGGCCTGCCAGCCCGCTTCCGTATCACTGGCGAGCGCGGTTACCTCGGACGAGCCGACCATGCCCGGGCCCGGATCGGGCTTGCCGAGCTTTACCATCTCGTCCCGGTAGAACTCCCAGCAGGCCGGATCGGAGGGAACGAAGCCGTCAGCGATCCGGGCAGCGCGCCTGGCAGCACCCTCGCTGGCCCCGCCCATGATCACCGAGGGACCGCCGGGACGGTAAGGTTCGGGAGTGATGTGAACGGTGCGACCGCGATATTCGAAAGGCTTGCCTGAAAAGGCCGCCTTGAGCGTCTGCACCACCTCGGTCACCCGCTTGGGCCGCTCCTTGATCGGCACGCCGAACATCTCGAACTCGCTGGGCGCATAGCCACCGGCGATGATCGGGTCGAAGCGGCCCTTGCTGAGATGGTCCAGAACGCAGAAATCCTCTGCGAGCCGCAGTGGATCGTGGAACGGCGCGATGGTCGCGGCGGTGCTGAAGCGGACGTTTTTCGTGCGCGCGGCCATGGCGGCAATGATCATCTGCGGGCTTGGAATGTATCCGTCGGCGGAACCATGATGCTCCGAAACCGAGATGCTCGCGGCACAGCCCAGGTTGTCAGCCCACTCCGCCATGTCGAGCGCCGCCGCGTAGCGATCCGCCATGCTGGTGCCGGCAAAGCCGGGATTGCGAAAGTCGAAGCGCATGGAAAGGTACACGGCCGGTTTCTCCCTTGAACGCCTCGGCTTGTCGCGGGCTCGTCGAAAAGTGGTGCGCCCGACAGGATTCGAACCTGTGGCCCCCAGATTAGGAATCTGGTGCTCTATCCTGCTGAGCTACGGGCGCCCAAGGGGTGCTCTAGGGTGCCGGGGCTGATCCTGCAAGCCAAAGCCCGACAGGATTTCCCTGCATTTCGCTCAGTTCGCCTTGCCGGGAGGCGCCACCGGGAACGGCAGCGGCATCACTTCAATGCCCTCGTCCCAAAGCTCCTTGGCCTGCTCGACCGTAGCCTCACCGTGGATCGGCTCCGCATCGCGCTCACCATAATGCATGGCGCGGGCGTCCTCGGCGAAATTGTCGCCCACCCATTTCGATTGCTTGAGCGCCTCTGCCTGCATGGCCGCCATGGCCTGCATGACCTTGACCGCCTCGGGCGGCAGCTTGGCGTTCGCCATGGGCTGCGTCGATGGTGGAGGGGAGGCTGGAACCGGCGCGAGAAGCTGGTTGCCCTTGCGGGCAAGGCGGGGCGCCATGGGAGCTTTGATAACGTCCCCCGAGCCGCATTCCGGGCAGGACACCAGCCCGCGCTCCTGCTGGCGCGCATAGTCGTCCGACGAGGCGAACCAGCCTTCGAAACGGTGGCCATTGGCCTCGCATTGAAGATCGAAAACAATCATCTCGGGCTACTATCTGGGAATTTCCCTGCGGTTGGCAAGGCTTGGCAACTGCTTTCGCACTTCAGCCGTGCGCGCGGGATCAATTTCGGCGAAGGCAAGGCCAGCTTCAAGTCCCATGTCGAGCACCACGTCGCCCCAAGGGTCGACCACCAGACTGTGGCCGTAAGTGCTTCGGCCATCGGCATGCTTGCCCGTCTGAGCCGCGGAAACAACCCATGCGCTGGCCTCGACCGCACGAGCGCGCTGCAGCAGGTGCCAGTGCGCTTCGCCGGTCGGCACGGTAAAGGCGGCGGGGATGGCGATGACATCGCATTCCTGCCGCCCCAGCGCCTCGAACAGCGCGGGGAAGCGGATATCATAGCAGACGGCGAGGCCCAGCCTGCCGATAGGGGACTGCACCGTGACCACCTCTTCGCCTGCCTGATAGGCATTCGACTCGCGCCAGCTTTCGCCACTGGCGAGGTCAACGTCGAACATGTGGATCTTGTCGTAACGTGCGGCAATCTCTCCGGAAGAATCGATTACCAGCGAGCGGTTTGCCCAGCGGCCATCCTCGCGTGCAACTGCCAGCGAGCCCAGCGCCACCCAGACGCCGGCACGCGCCGCCGCATCGCGCACGGCCAACAGCACCTGGTCCTGCTCCTCGCGCACGATGGCGCGGCTCGCCCTCTCCCGGTCGCGATCGATCAGACCGGACATCTCGGGTGTGAACAACATCGATGCCCCGCCCATTTCGGCAGCCCCAATGGCCGAGACGATGGTGCCTGCATTCGCCTCCGGGGCGATGCCGGAGGTCATCTGCAAGACGGCAATGCGAGTCACGCCGCCGAACCTATCCCAAGCAGAGAATCGAGCTTTCCAGCCCGGTCGAGCGCGTGGATATCGTCGCTGCCGCCTACCGGCTGTCCATCGATCAGGACCTGAGGAACCGTCCATGCGCCAGGAACGCGTTGCTGCATTTCCTCGCGCTTCGGGCCGCCCATGGTGATATCGTATTCCTCATACGCCACCCCCTTGCGGTCGAGCAGGGCCTTGGCGGAGACGCAGTACGGGCATCCCCATTTCGTGTAGATTTCAACCCTTGGCGCAGCCATTTCAGAATTTCGCATCCGGACGTCTTGAACCTCCAGCGCGCTAACATATCTCCACCGTCGTGTCATGCGCCGCTTGCCTGTCCAAGTGAAGGCCTGCGGGCGTGGCGCCGGGGGACGCCATTCGGGTCCTCCTTCGTGAAATTGCTCAACAGAGGATTTGTATCATGAACCGTTTCGACCTTACCCCCTATCGCCGTTCCATGGTCGGTTTCGACAGGCTGTTCGACATGCTGGAGAACCAGGGCCGCACCAATAGCGGTGATAACTATCCCCCATTCAACATCGAACGCCGCGGCGAGGATGCCTATCGCATCACCCTGGCCGTGGCCGGCTTCAAGCCGTCAGACCTCGACATCACGGCCCAGCAGAACCTGCTGGTGGTGCAAGGCAGGAAGGGTGATGAACCCGCGGCTGGCACCATGCTGCATGTAGGCATCGCCCAGCGCGGCTTCGAGCGGCGCTTCGAGCTGGCCGATTTCGTGCGCGTGCAGAGCGCCGATCTGCAGGACGGCCTGCTGGTGATCGACCTGGTGCGCGAAGTGCCCGAGGCGATGAAGCCGAAGAAGATTGCCATCGGCGGCAATCCGGCGCTTTCCGTGGTCGAGAACACCGAGACCAGCGAAGCTGCCTGATCTTAAATAATGTGGGGGTGGGCCCGGGACGGCCCACCCCCGCGACGCAAGGCGCCGCCCTGCCCTCGCATGATCGTCCGGGTCGCTGTAGACGATCAACCCGAGCGCAAGCTCATGAACTGCTGACTGCCCCTGTTAGATAATAGAAAAGCCAGTTTGTCGCTCTATAGCAATACCCCGAGGCCGATTTATCTAACACTGTTGTAATTATACCAAACGCGCCTGCCTTAGCGCGGCGGCGATAAAGCCGGAAAACAGCGGATGCGGGTCGAAAGGCTTGCTCTTCAATTCCGGGTGGAACTGAACTCCGACAAACCACGGATGGTCCGGCCGTTCGACGATTTCGGGCAGCAGCCCGTCGGGCGACATACCTGAAAACACCAGTCCGCCCTTTTCGAGCTCCTCGCGATAGGCGACGTTCACTTCGTAACGGTGGCGATGCCGCTCCGAGATTTCGGTGCTCTCGTAGATTGCTGCGACGTGGCTGTTGCCTGCGAGCTTGGCGGGATAGGCGCCAAGCCGCATGGTGCCGCCCAGGTCCCCGCCTTCTTCGCGCTTCTGGATGCCTTCAGCGCTCATCCACTCGGTAATCAGGCCGACCACCGGCTCTTCGCAGGGCCCGAATTCGGTTGAGGATGCATTGGCAATCCCGGCGAGGTTCCGCGCCGCCTCGACGCAGGCCATCTGCATGCCAAAACAGATGCCGAAGTAAGGCACCTTCCGCTCACGGGCGAAGCGGATCGCCTCGATCTTGCCGGCGGCGCCGCGCTCGCCGAAGCCGCCCGGCACGAGGATCGCGTGCATTGGCTCGAGCCTCGCTGCGATCTCGCTGTCGTCCTTCTCGAAGATCTCGGCGTCGATCCACTCGATGTTGACCTTGACCCGGTTGGCCATGCCCCCGTGGACCAGCGCCTCGTTCAGCGACTTATAGGCATCGGGCAGGCCGACATACTTGCCGACCACCGCTACATTCACCTCGCCCTCCGGATTGTGGAGACGGTCGGCGATGTCGTGCCAGCGCCTGAGGTCCGGTGCGAGGCCGGGTGTAATGCCGAAGGCGCGCAAGACTTCGAAATCGAGGTTCTCGGCGTGGTACTGCAGCGGCACTTCATAAATGCTCTTGGCATCGAGCGCGGGGATTACCGCTTCCTTGCGGACGTTGCAGAAAGCAGCGATCTTGCCGCGCTCGCCTTCCGGAAGGGGATGCTCGCAGCGGCAGACCAGCACGTCGGGCTGGACACCCAGCGCCGTCAGTTCCTTGACGCTATGCTGCGTCGGCTTGGTCTTGAGCTCGCCCGCGGCGGCAATGAATGGGACCAGGGTGACGTGGACGAAAACGGTCTGGTCGCGGCCCAGCTCGTTGCGCAACTGGCGGATCGCCTCGATGAACGGCAGGCTTTCAATATCGCCAACGGTCCCGCCGATCTCGCAGAGCACGAAATCGAGCCCTTCGGTATCCGCCTGGGCAAACTCCTTGATCGCGTCGGTAACGTGAGGAATGACTTGAACGGTCGCACCGAGATAATCGCCGCGCCGTTCCTTGGCGATGATCTGCTGGTAGATCCGGCCTGAGGTGACATTATCGGACTGGCGCGCGGACACGCCGGTAAACCTCTCGTAATGCCCGAGGTCGAGGTCCGTTTCCGCGCCATCGTCGGTCACATAGACTTCGCCGTGCTGGTAGGGACTCATTGTCCCCGGATCCACATTAAGATAGGGATCGAACTTCCTGATACGTACGCGAAATCCACGCGCCTGAAGGAGTGCGGCAAGACTTGCCGCCATCAGCCCCTTGCCAAGCGATGAAACCACGCCGCCGGTAATGAAAATGAACCGCGCCATGGGAGTCGGGCCCTAGCTGCAAGCATCGGTAAAGGGCAAGCGAAAGACTCGCCTTGCCCGGTTCAATCCACAGCCACGAAGGCGGCTTTGGAAAAATTAGTTCTTGGCCGGAGCGCCCTTGGGGGCCTCGGCCGGAGCGGCGCCGGGTGCCGCCGGGCTGGCGGCCAGCGGATCGACAGGCGCAGCAGGAGCCGCCGAAGGCGCTACCGATCCGCGATCAAGCGAGGTATCGATCTTGCGTTGCGACGTGGCGCCAACCGCAAGGGCAGCCAGCACGATGCTCAGCGTTACGAACAGGGTCGCCAGCACGGTTGTCGAGCGGGTCAGGAAATTGGCCGCGCCGCGCGCCGACATCAGGCCCGCCGGGCTACCGCCGACGCCAAGGCCGCCACCTTCCGAGCGCTGGACCAGCACGACGCCGACCAGTGCGGCGCCGATCAGCGCCTGGACAACCGTAAGAAAGATAAAAAGAGACATGGCGTCTGGTTACCCGATAGCTTGGTTGCGGCGCATCTAGTGCGCTGCCCCCTTGCTTGCAAGCCGCGCTATTCGGCCCCGAGCGAGGCAGCGGCGCTGATGATCGAGGAAAAGCTCTCGGCAGTCAGGCTCGCGCCGCCGACCAGGGCCCCGCCGACGTCGTCGGCCGCGAGCAGTTCAGCAGCGTTCCCGGCGTTGACCGAACCGCCATAGAGGATGCGCACCTCGGCCCCGGCCTCGCCGTATATCTCGACCAGCCTGGTCCGCAGCGCACGGTGCATCTCGCCGACGTCCGCCACCGAGGGCACGCGGCCGGTGCCGATCGCCCAGACCGGTTCATAGGCTATGGAAAGCGTGGCAACGGCATTCTCGCCCTGTGGGGCGGATCCCGAAACCTGACCGGTCACGATCTCCACCGCCTTGCCGGAATCGCGTTCTTGCTCGGTCTCGCCGACACAAAGGATCACCGAAATCCCGGCCGCCTGCGCCGCCTCTGCCTTGGCACGCACGTCAGCATCGGATTCGCCGTGCATGGCCCGGCGCTCGCTGTGGCCGACGATGGTGAAATTCGCGCCCGCATCGGCGAGGATCGGTGCGGAAACGTCGCCGGTATAGGCGCCCGACGGCTTGGCATGGCAATCCTGTCCGCCGACTCCGATTGTCTCCACCGCCTCCGCCATCGCGGCGATCAGGGTGAACGGCGGCGCAAGTGCCACGTCCACGGCCGGGAAGCGCGCGGCAGCACGATCGATGGCGCGAGCTTCGGCCAGCATGGCGCGCGTCCCGTTCATTTTCCAGTTTCCGACGATGTAAGGCGAATTCGGCATTGGTTCCCTCGATGGCAGCGCGAATCCCCTCGCAGACTGCAAAGTCGGTCGCTGCTAGGCCAGCGGCAACTGGCTTGTCAAAGCAAGCCGGCCAATATGGCCCGATTGCGCCGGAAGTGTTGCAGTCGGGCCATTGCGGGATTCACCCAAGCACCCTAAAGGCCGCGAACCGGCCAGGCGCCAGCGGCAACACAGATGCACCGAACATGATCACCTTACTCCGCAAAATGATTAATTCCGGCCTGGGGGTATCCCTGGCGATCGGCCTGATAGTGCTGCTGGGACTCGGCTTTGCCGCGCAGGATATTTTTTCGAACAAGCTCCATTCAGGCGTCAGCGGCAGCGAATATGTCGCCAAGGTAGGCTCGGAACGCGTCTCTACGTCGCAACTGGGCCAGGCCGCGACCAATGCCCTGGAGAGCCTCAAGCAGCAGAACCCGACGCTGAACATGAAGACCTTCATCGCCACGGGCGGGCTGGAGAGGACGCTCAAGGAACTTATCGACCGAACAGCACTGGGTGTATTTGGCGAGCAGCATGGCATCATCGCAAGTGACCGGCTCGTCGACAGCGAGATCGCCAAGATCCCCGCATTCCGGGGGCCAGACGGCAAGTTCAGCGATGCCGTGTTCAAGCAGGCGATCCAGCAGCGCGGCTTCAGCGAAAAGATGATCCGAGAAGACCTGTCGCAGGGACTGACCGGACGGCAACTGATCGTGCCGGCCGGCTTTGCCTCCGTCGCCCCGCGCGAAATGGTGCTTCGTTATGCCGCGCTGCTGCTGGAAAAGCGCACCGGCGCCATCGCCATGGTTCCCTCCGCCGCCTTCGCACCGAAGAATCCGCCGTCCGACGCAGATCTGCAGGCCTGGTACAACAAGAATCGCGCCCAATTCATCCGGCCCGAACGCCGGGTCATTCGCTATGCCACCTTCGGCGAGGACGCGCTCAAGAACGTCCCCGCACCGACCGCCTCCGAAATCGCGGCGCGTTATAACGCCAACAAGGCTCAGTTCTCTGCGCTTGAAAGCCGTCGATTCACCCAGCTTATCGCGCCGACCCAGGCCGCGGCACAGGCCATCGTCGCCGAGGCAGCCAAGGGCAAAACGCTCGAGGCCGTGGCAGCGGAAAAGGGGCTGAGTACCTCGAAGCTCGATCCCCTGAGCCAGGAGGCGCTGGCCGCGCAAAGTTCGCAGGCCGTGGCGCAGACCGCCTTTGCCGCACCCAGCGGCAAGATCGCCACCCCGGCCAGGAGCGCGCTGGGTTGGCATGTGCTGCGCGTCGACGGGATCGAGCGGCGCGCCGAAAAGACGCTGGAACAGGCCCGGCCGGAACTGGAGCAGCAAATCACCGCCGAAAAACGCCGCGCTGCGATCAACGACCTTTCCGCCCGCATCGAGGAGGAGTTCGACAGCGGCGGTAACCTGTCCGAAACCGCCCAGGAAATGGGGCTGACGCTCAAGCAGACGCCGCCGTTGACCGCCGACGGCAAGGTCTATGGCGTGGAAGGCCAGACAGCGCCGCAAGAACTCGCCCGTGTTGTTTCGACCGCATTCGCCATGGAGCGCGAAAACAAGCCGCAGCTCGCCGAGATCGAGGCTGGAAAGACCTTCCTTGTCTTCGATGTTACGCAGATAGTCGCCTCGGCCCCGGCGCCATTCGCCGAGGTTCGGGCCGATGTAGTCACGGGGCTCACCCTGGAACGCGGCCTTGCCGCCGCCAAGGCCGCAGCCGAGAAGGCGGCCGGCCAGACCCGCCAGAACGGCAACCTGAGCGGCGCCATCGCCGCGCTCGGCATGCCCATGCCGCCGGTACAGCAGGTAGACATGGCGCGCCAGCAACTGCCGCAGGACCGCCGGCAGGTGCCGCCGGCGCTGACCCTGCTGTTCAGCATGGCCAAGGGCACGGTAAAACTGCTGCCCGCTCCCAACAATCGCGGCTGGTTCGTCGTCCAGGTGAAGGACATCATACCCGGCAAGGTCGAGCCCAACGATCCCCAGTTGGCCATTGCGCAGCGCGAGTTCGCTTCGATCGCTGGCGAGGAATACCAGCAGTTGCTTATCCGGGCGGTTGCCGCCGAAGTTGGGGTCCAGAAGAACGATACCGCCATGAAGTCGGTGCGCACACAGCTTGGCGGCACGGGCAACTGATCGGAACGCCGAGATGAACGAGGCCCGCCCCGAAAACTGGGACGCTGCCGCCGCATTGCTGGCGCAGGGCAAGTCCGCGCTCGTCTGGCGCAGACTGATCGCCGACACCGAAACGCCCGTGGGCGCGGCGGCCAAGCTGATCGAGCCGGGGCGCGGCGACTACCTGCTGGAATCGGTCGAGGGTGGCGAAGTGCGCGGGCGCTACAGCCTGCTCGGCCTCGATCCCGACCTGCTGTTCCGCGCGACCGGCGCCGCTTGCGAGATCAACCGCGACTGGCGGCATGACCGCGAAGCCTTCCGGCCCCTGTCCGGCGACAGCCTGTCCGAATTGCGCGCCCTGGTTGCCAGTTGCCGGATCGACGTGCCGGAAGCTCTGCCGCCGACGCTGGCCTGCCTGGTCGGCTATTTCGGCTACGAGACCGTCGGCCTCGTCGAGAAACTGCCGCGTGCCCCGGCCAACCCGATCGGCCTGCCGGACATGCTGTTCGTGCGCCCGACGCTGATCCTGGTGTTCGACCGGCTGAGCGACGAGTTGTTCTGCATCGCCCCGTTGTGGCCGTCGGATGCCGCGCCGGAAAGGACGCTCGAAGCCGCCGCGGAACGAATCGACCTTGCCCTCAGCAAGCTATCGCAGGCCGCGCCCCAGCCGGTTCATGGCGAAAACTTGCCCGAACCCGCGCTGAACCCGGTCATGCCGGCCGAAGACTATGCCCGCATGGTCTTGCGCGCCAAGGACTACATCGAGGCGGGCGACATCTTCCAGGTCGTGCTGGCCCAGCGCTTCACCTGCCCCTTCACCCTGCCCCCGCTGTCGCTCTATCGCGCGCTGCGGCGGGTAAATCCCTCGCCCTTCCTATTCTTCCTGGATTTCCCTGGCTTCGCGCTCACAG
This sequence comes from uncultured Novosphingobium sp., assembly GCA_964630805.1. Taxonomy (GTDB): domain Bacteria; phylum Pseudomonadota; class Alphaproteobacteria; order Sphingomonadales; family Sphingomonadaceae; genus Novosphingobium. Next base: position 105,594 of record CAZVWP010000006.1, read on the forward strand.
GCTCAAGCCCGGAAATCCTGGTGCGGGTGCGAGACGGCCAAGTGACCATCCGCCCCATCGCCGGAACCCGCCCCCGCGGCGCCACGCCGGCAGAGGACAAGGCCAACGAGGTCAGCCTGCTCGCCGATCCCAAGGAGCGCGCCGAGCACCTGATGCTGCTCGATCTCGGTCGTAACGACGTCGGCAGGGTTGCCGCAGCCAGCAGCGTTGCCGTGACCGAGAGCTACACCATCGAGCGCTACAGCCACGTGATGCACATCGTCTCCAACGTCGTCGGCAAGCTGGACACGGAAAAGCACGACGCCATCGATGCGGTCTTCGCCGGTTTCCCCGCAGGCACCGTCAGCGGTGCGCCCAAGGTGCGGGCCTGCGAGATCATCGCCGAACTGGAGCCGGAGACGCGCGGTGCCTATGCCGGCGGCGTCGGCTATTTCGCACCGGACGGATCGGTGGACAGCTGCATCGTGCTGCGCACCGGCGTGGTCAAGGATGGCATGCTGCATGTCCAGGCCGGGGCGGGCATCGTCGCGGATTCGGTGCCAGCGAACGAACAGGCCGAGTGCGAGAACAAGGCAAAGGCCTTGGTAGCCGCCGCTCGGGAAGCCGTCAGGGTGGCAGGGGAAGCCGGTTTCGGTCAGTAAACGTCGGCCGAAATTTCAGCCCACCACCCCGAACCAGGAAAAGTAGCCGATCAACGCGAAGAACAGCATGGCGCCCCAGCCGGTGCCGCCATCTTGGTCATCCGGCCGCCGCATAGGACCGAAGAACATCTGGTAGAGGCCACCGGCAACCATGGCCACGCTCGCAAGCAAGACTGTGCCGCACAACAGGCGGAACAGGAGTGAGCCGATCGCATCCAGCCAGTCGACCTGCCCGTCGAGCCAGCGGTCCACATCGTCGAGATCGAAGGCGATGAGCACGAGAATGCTTCCGAAGATGAAGAACAGCAGGAACAGGAACAGCGTGATCGCCGAAGCGCCGCTCCGCGGGCGAAGGTCGGGGAAGACGGAAATCTAGGAGTTTTTCGAGAACTCCCATAAACCACCCAGAAATCGGGCAATAAGCCGCACTCGTTCCCCCAATGCCAGTCGCGCCGGCCAGCAGAATGGCAAACCCGCGCCAAGTCAACGATCTCTGGCGCTGTGGCCCATCTGCGACTATGGGCGCAGCCATGATCCTCGTGCTCGACAACTACGACAGCTTCACCTGGAACCTGGTCCACTATCTGATGGAACTGGGCGCCGAGGTGGAGGTGGTGCGCAACGATGCCCTGTCGGCAGGACAGGCGCTGGCGACCGGCGCGCAAGGATTCCTGATCTCGCCCGGCCCCTGCACGCCGAACGAGGCGGGTATCAGCCTCGATCTCGTCGCCGCCTGCGCGGATGCAGGAAAGCCCTTGCTCGGCGTGTGCCTCGGCCACCAGTCCATCGGCCAGCATTTCGGCGGCAAGGTGGTGCGCGGCGGGCTGATGCACGGCAAGACCTCGCCGGTGACGCATGACGGCACCGGGCTGTTCAAGGGCTTGCCATCGCCCTTCATCGCCACGCGCTATCACTCGCTTATCGTCACCGACATTCCCGATTGCCTGCTGGTCAATGCCACGTCAGACGACGAACACGTGATGGGCTTCCGCCACCGCGACCTGCCGATTCACGGCGTGCAGTTCCACCCCGAGAGCATCGCCACCGAGCATGGCCATGCCATGCTGGCTAACTTCCTGGACATCTGCGGGATCAAGGCCCGCGAGATCGCGTGAACCAAGCCGAAGCGGAACAACTGTTCGGGCGCATGCTCGACGGCGGGATGGCGGACGACGAAATCGCCGCGATCCTGATCGAACTGGCCGACCGAGGCGAGACGGCCGAGGAAGTGGCCGGAGCAACTCGCGCCATGCGCGCGCGGATGAAGCGCATTGCCGCGCCAGCGAATGCCATTGATGTCTGCGGCACCGGGGGAGACGGCCAGCACAGCCTCAATGTCTCGACTGCCGTGGCCATCGTAGTGGCTGCCTGCGGGGTGCCCGTCGCCAAGCACGGCAATCGCGCGGCCTCCAGCAAGGCGGGAGCAGCCGATACTCTGGAGGCTCTGGGGCTGGACCTCGCCAAGGCCAGCGAGAACGCAGCTGCGACCCTCGCGGACATTGGCATCTGCTTCCTGTTCGCCCAGGCACATCACCCGGTTCTCGCGCGCGTCGGGCCAATCCGCAAGGCGCTGGGCCGACGCACGATCTTCAACCTGCTGGGCCCGTTGGCCAACCCGGCCGGGGTTCGGCGTCAACTGGTGGGCGTGCCCACGCCGGCGCTCCTGTCGACCTACCACGACGCGCTCACCATGCTGGACATGGACCGCGCCATGGTCGTCTCCGGTGAGGAAGGACTGGACGAAGTCTCGATTTCGGGGCCGAGCCGGATTGCCACCATTGGTATCACCGGCATCTCCAAAAGCGTGTCTCCCGAGATCGCAGGACTCGCCTGCTACCCCGCAGAAGCCCTGCGTGGCGGCGATCCGGCATTCAACGCCGCGGCTCTCCATCGTCTCCTGCAGGGCGAAAAGGACGCCTACCGCGACGCCGTCCTGCTCAACGCCGCCGGCGCTCTGATCGTCGCCGACGAAGTCCGCGACTGGCACGAAGGCGTCGAGGAAGCCGCCGAAGCCATCGACAAGGGGCTGGCAAATGCCCTGCTCGATTGCTGGGTCGAGGCCGTGAAGTGACCAGGGACCAATGACCGACAAGCTCACAGAAATATGCGACACCAAGCGCGAGGAAGTCTCCGCGCGTAAGCAGGCCGCTTCACTCGCCGACCTCGATGCGCGCGCCGCCGCGCAGACCGCCCCGCGCGGTTTCCGCAAGGCCATCGAGGCCAAGACGGCCGGTGGCTTCGCCCTGATCGCCGAGATCAAGAAGGCCTCACCCTCGAAGGGCCTCATCCGCGCCGACTTCGATCCGCCGGCCCACGCCCGCGCCTATGAGGCTGGTGGCGCGGCTTGCCTCTCGGTCTTGACAGATGCGCCCTATTTCCAGGGCCACGAGGACTACCTGATCGCCGCCCGCGCCGCCTGCACGCTGCCGGTGCTGCGCAAGGACTTCATGGTCGATCCCTGGCAGGTCGCCGAAGCCCGCTCGATCGGCGCCGACGCCATCCTCATCATCGTCGCCGCGCTGGACGACGGGCTGATGGCCGAGATCGAGGCAGCCGCCATCGAGCGCGGCATGGATGTCCTCGTCGAAGTCCACAACGAAGCGGAAATGGAACGCGCCACAAGGCTCAAGTCGCGCCTGATCGGCGTCAACAACCGCGACCTGAAGCGCTTCGTCACCGATATCGCGGTCACCGAACGGCTTGCGCCCCTGGCTCCGGAGGGCACCTTGCTGGTCAGCGAGAGCGGCATCAACTCCCATGCTGAAATGTTGCGGCTGGAAAAGTGTGGTGCACGCACGTTTCTCGTCGGCGAAAGCCTGATGCGGCAATCGGACGTTGAGGCTGCCACCCGCCTACTTCTCCTCGGTTGATCCCGATCAAAACAATTTCGACACACCTGTTGTAATTCCTGCCTCGCACACCATAGCGCGGAGGAATACCAGGCATGAATGCCCAGTCGCCCGTCTTTACCAGCCCGGACGAAGCCGTCGCCTGGATGGGAACCGACCCCATACCGGCCAAACCATACTACGATCCCGAATGGTTCGAACTCGAACGCCAGGCGATCTTCATGCGCAGCTGGATCGAAGTCGGCCACGTCTGCGAGCTGCCTGAGCCCGGTACCTGGATCCGCCGCGAGTTGGAATTCGCCAATGCCTCGATCCTTATCGTTCGCGGCAAGGACAGCGAAATTCGCGCCTTCTACAACGCCTGCACCCACCGGGGCACGCAACTGGTCGAGGAGGCGCGCGGCAAGGGCGCCAATTTCCTGTGCCCCTACCACTTCTGGAACTTCGGTGATGACGGCCGCCTGATCGCCGCGCCGGACTTCAACCGCTTCGCCCTCAAGAAGGAAGACTGCGCGATCCCGAAGATCGCCGTCGATACTTGCGCCGGGCTGATCTACATCAACCTCGATCCGAACCCCAGGAAGAGCCTGCGCGAACATCTTGGCAGCTATGCCGAAAAGATGGAAACCCTGGCCGTGGCCAAGGCGACCCACTTCGCCGAATATACCTACGAGATTGAGGCCAACTGGAAGATCACCTACGACAACTTCCAGGAAAACTACCACCTGCGCCACGTCCACGGTCTCACCGGCGTGGCCACGGTTCACCCCGACAACCTCTACGGCTATCCGGACGAATATACCTTTGACGGCCCCAACCGGACCCAGCAGATATGGCAAAACCCGGAGCCGCTGATCCGGCCGATGCAAGGCTACAACATGGGCCTGGCGGTCAAGCTCGCCACCGAAGAAGGCATCATGGGCGGTGAGTTCGACCGCACCTATTTCGCCATATTCCCCAGCCTGTTCATCATCGGCACCCCGATCCAGCACTTCAGCCACAAAGTCTATCCGATCTCCGCAACCAAATCGCGCGGAGTTTTCAGGGTCTACTGGATCGGACCGGATGACAGCGCCACGCGGCGCTATTCGCGCGAATATGCCCTCACCATGATCCACGACATCCATACCGAGGACGTCAACATCATCTCCCGCGCGCAGAAGGGACTTCTCTCGGGCGCGATCAAGAACATCCACTTCATGAACATGGAAGGCCTCTGTCGCCACCTCTACCAGAACGTGGTGCGCGAGGTGGAGGAATGGCAGGCCGAGCAGGCCAAGGCTGGAGACCAAGCATGCTGAGCAACCAACGTTTGCCCGACGGTTACATGGTTCTCGAACCTTTCGTTGACCTCTGGGCGATCCACGGCACCGCCGCGCGCGATGCCCAGCGTACCGCCAGCACCGAGGCGCAGCGCAAGGCCTTCTACCAGATCGCCAAGGACCACGTGCCCCGCGCGCTGGAAGAGCTGGACAAGACCCCGCTCGACCAGTTCGACGAGAAGCAGCAGAACCTGATGAACATTCTGCTTAGCTTCGCACACGTGGTGAATGCCGTAGAACTGCTCGACAAGGGCGAGGATCGCCACGCGAAGTTCCGCGCGGCCATGCCATTTACCCGGTCGACCGCCGACGAATAATTTGCCCATTTCGCGGGTTGGCTTACCCGCCCCGCTTCTGGCAAAGGATGTGGGTGAGCACACTTACCCATATCGACGAGAGCGGCAACGCGCGCATGGTCGATGTCGGCGGCAAGCCGGCAACGGCCCGCGTCGCCATCGCCTCCGGACGCATCCGCATGAGCCCGGAAGCGCTGTCCGCCATCCGCGACGGCAATGTCCCCAAGGGCGACGTGTTTGCCGCTGCCCGGATCGCCGGGATCATGGCGGCGAAAAGGACGGCCGATTTGATCCCGCTGTGTCACCCGCTGGCGCTCGATGCTGTAACCGTGGACTTCATCTTCGAGGATAACGCCGTCAGGGCAACCGCCAGCGCCTCTCTGACCGGAAGGACTGGCGTAGAAATGGAAGCAATGACAGCCATTTCTGTCGCACTTCTCACAATCTACGACATGGCCAAAGCGATCGACAAGGGCATGGTGATAGACGAGATACGCCTGGTCGAAAAGCGCGGCGGCAAGTCCGGACACTGGCAGGCCAAGGCATGAAACCGCCGCCCCTGCCGCTGGAAGAAGCCCAGGCCCGGCTGCTGGCATTGGCCGAGCCCCTGCCCGTCGAACGGGTCGATCCGGCCGGAGCCCTGGGACGCTTCCTCGCCGAACCGCTGGTCGCCCGCCGTACCAGCCCCGCTGCCAACCAGTCCGCCATGGACGGCTACGCAGTGGGCGAGAGCAACCTGACGGGCCCCTGGAAGGTAATCGGCGAGAGCGCCGCGGGGCATCCCTTCGCCGGATCCCCCGGCCCGGGAGAAGCCGTCCGCATCTCTACCGGAGCATTGATGCCGTCAGGCGCGGGCTGCGTCATCCTTCAGGAAGACATAGCCCGCGAGAACGGCATCATCCGGCTAACCGGCGACCTGCCCTCCCCGCCCGAAAAGCACATCCGCCGCCAGGGCATGGATTTCCGCGAGGGTGACAAACTGCTGCCGGCGGGAAGCCGCATAGGTCCTGCCCAACTCGCCCTTTCCATATCGGGCGGGCACAGCCACCTCGCCGTGCGCCGTCGCCCGCGCCTCGCCATCATCGACAGCGGCGACGAGCTGGCCCCCAATTGCGAGAACTGTTCGCTGCACCAGATCCCCGCCAGCAATGGCGAGATGCTTGCCGCCATGGCGGCGAGCCTGCCTTGCCAGACGGAACGGATTGGGCCGGTGGGAGACCGGATGGACGCCATCGCCGACGTCCTTGCGCGGGCAGAAGATGCTGACCTGATCGTCACCAGCGGTGGTGCTTCCGTGGGCGACCATGACCTGATCCGACCGGCGCTGGAGGCCTGGGGCGCAAAGATCGATTTCTGGCGCATTGCCATCAAGCCCGGAAAGCCGCTTCTGGTGGCGAAGCGTGGCAGGCAATTGGTGCTCGGACTGCCGGGCAATCCGGTTTCCAGCCACGTCACCGCCTTCCTGTTCATGCTACCGCTTCTGCGCGCCCTGTTGGGCAGTTCGGCACCGCTGCCGCGTAGCTTGCGCACGGTGCTTTCCGCGCCACTCGGCAAGGGCGGATCGCGGCGGGAGTTCCTGCGTGCGCAGTGGGACGGCGAATCGATATCGGCGCTTTCCCTGCAGGATAGCGGGGCCTTGTCCTCCCTTGCCGCGGCCAATGCGCTGATCGACAGGCCACCCGGCACACCCGACCTCCCCGTCGGATCTCCGGTTTCCGCTTATCTGCTGGAAAATGGCGGGGTTGCTTGACTCGTCCCGAATTGTTGCTTAATTGTTCTGTATTCGTTCACTGATTATTTCCCCAAAGGGAGGCAGGCACGCATGCTTACGAAGAAGCAGCACGAACTCATCCGCTTCATTCAGGAACGGCTCGAACAGACCGGGGTTTCCCCCTCGTTCGAGGAGATGAAGGAGGCGCTGGACCTGAAGTCCAAGTCCGGCGTCCACCGTCTGATTTCCGCCCTGGAAGAACGGGGCTTCATCCGCCGCCTGCCCAATCGGGCCCGGGCCCTCGAAGTGCTCAAGCAGCCGGAGAACGTGACCGGTGCCAAAGCTGCGGCCAATTCCAACACTGCGCTCACCTCGATGCGTCAGCCGGTCAAGCAGCCCGAACCGGCCAACGACGTCGTCGAAATCCCCCTGCACGGCCGCATCGCCGCCGGCGTTCCGATCGAAGCGATGGAAGGCCAGTCGACCTTGCCGGTGCCCGCCGCCCTGCTCGGCGCGGGCGAACATTACGCCCTGGAGGTTTCCGGTGACTCGATGATCGAAGCCGGTATTCTCGATGGCGATTTCGCCCTGATCCGCCGCACCGATGTCGCCCGCGACGGCGAGATCGTCGTGGCGCTGGTCCGCGACGAGGAAGCGACGCTCAAGTACTTGCGCCGCGCCAACGGAATGGTCCGCCTCGATCCGGCCAATTCCTCCTACGAGCCGCAGATCTACCGGCCAGAGGAAGTGAAGGTACAAGGCAAGCTGGCCGGGCTTCTGCGCCGCTATCACTGAGGCATGACAGCGGCTGTCGCTGGCTGGTTCGGCTTGGTATTCGCGGTAGCTCTGTTCCGGCTGCGGATCGTGGCACTTGTGCCGGGCCGCCACCAGCCATGCTGGCCCTGCGACTGGGCAACCGTGGTAATCCTGCCCGCAGCGAGATCGATCGCGAGGCCTCCAGTGCGTGACAACAACACGCGGTCTGCCTTGAGCATCGCCGGAAGGCAGGACCGTGGCAGCCGGCGGTCGGCTATGACGATGTCCGAAGCAGCGCATGCGGCGGCCAGTTCGCGTTCCGGCACTGCCAGTTGGCCTCGCGATAGCAACAGGTGCCAGGTCCGGTCGTCCCGGTTCAAGGCGATGGTGCAGAAGTCCTCGTTGCAACGTGCCCCCGGCCAGTTGTCGAAGGCCACCACCCCTCCCGACATGCCGGCCACTTCCGATAGGTTCTGCCGGGCATAATCGCTGCGCCCCTCGCGCAGGACCAGCAGCCTTTCCCCCGTCTCGCCGACAATTCCGACATTGCGTCCGTCCCCGGAAACCAGCACGTCCGGCGGCCGCACCAGCGCCATCGCCAGCGTTGCTACGCCGATCGGAGCCACGCCCCATAGCCTCACCCATCCGCGCCACATGGCCAGCCACAGCGCGCCGGCCACAAATAGCAGGAACGGCCCCGAACCTATTGCCGGCAAGTGATTGACCGCTCCCGGCTGCGAGGCCACCAGGCGAGCCAGCACCAGCAGCAATTCCAGCGACTTGCCGGCCAGCCACCAAGCCGGAGCGCCTATCCCGGCCAGGTCCAGGAACAGCGCCAGCGCAATCAGCGGCATCGACACGAATGTCGTCAGCGGGATCGCGACCACATTGGCGAAGGCCCCAAAGACGCCCGAGCGGTGGAAATGAAAGAAGGCAATGGGCATCAGTGCCAGTTCGATGACCAGGCCTGTCGCCAACAGCATCGCCAGCCCGCGCAGCCGCCTTTTCAGCCATGCTTCCTCGCGGTGCGCCATGAAGGCACGAACCGGCGCGCTGGCATGGAACGACAGGATGGCAAGCACCGAGGCAAAGCTCATCTGGAAACTCGGCCCAATCACCGCCTCGGGCCACAGCAGCATGACCAGCATCGCGGCAACCGCCAGCAGGCGCAGCGACAGCGCCTCGCGCCCCAGCACCAGCGCCAGCATGACCAGGACGGCACCGGCGCAGGAACGCACAGTCGCCATCTGGGCGCCCGTCAGCAGGGTGTAGCCTACTCCTGCCAACGCCCCTCCCCCCGCCGCAAGGACCGGCAGGCGGATCCGCAGGGCAAGCCAAGGCCACATCGCCAGCAATGTCAGGGTGAGGAAATAGCCCCCCGCGATCACCGCACTGACATGCAGGCCGCTTACCGACAGCAGGTGGGTAAGCCCGGCATCGCGCATCGCCTGCTCGTCCGCTGCGGAAATGCCGCCCCGATCGCCACTGGCAAAGGCCGCGGCAATGCCTCCTGCCGATCCGGGAATCTCGCCATGGATATGGCGCGACAATTGTCTTTGCAGGCGCGAAAGCCAGCCTGCTGCCCGCCCGGTCCCGGCAACCTCCACCGGGCCCAAGGCACTTCCGGTGGCTCCGATGCCCTGGAACCATGCGGCGCGGGCAAAATCGTAGCTGCCCGGCACCATGGGTGGCGCGGGAGGCATCAGGCGCGCGCGGATCCGTACGATAGCACCCTCAGCGGCATCGGGGCCGTCGTATTCGCGTGCTACATTGACCCGGATCCGCATCGGCCTGCCGGATGCAGGGTCGCGTGCGGCCAGCACCAGCCTGACCCGATCCTGGGCCGGCTGTTCCTCTCGCTCGACTATTTCGCCGACCAGATTCGCGATTTCCGGTCCATCGATGCCGGGCGTGCCGGCGATCGCGGACCTGGCCCAGACCGTAAGGCACCCTCCCGCCACGGCGAGCAGCGATGCCGCAATGGCCATGCGCAGGAACGGGTAGGCACCATCGCCCTTCAGGAATCCAAACGCCGCCAGGCCGCCGCCAAGACAGGCGAAAACCAGTGCCAACCACTGCCAAAGGTTGTCGAGGCTGAACCAAAGGGCGATCCCGCCGGCGAAGAAAACGGCCAGCCAGGGCGCCCGATCAAAACCGGCATGGCCAAGAAATTGCTCTACGCCCGCTAACAGCGCTCTTAGCCCGCTGGACAAGCCGCCACACCTGCGCCAAGAGCCATGTTGCAGTGCAGCGCCGTCTTGCGGCGCGGCATCGGCAGCAGGTGGCACGGTGGCTTGGCTCGCCATGCCTACATTGGACAGGAAGTACAGCATGTTGGCAAGCGATAGCGCGCAAGAGAAGGCGGCTGAGGGCACCTCAGGCGTCGTCACGCGCTTTGCGCCCTCGCCGACCGGCTATCTCCACATCGGCGGAGCGCGCACGGCGCTGTTCAACTGGCTGTTCGCCCGGCACCACGGCGGCAAATACCTGCTGCGCATCGAAGATACCGACCGCGCCCGATCCACCGACTCCGCCATCGCCGCTATTCACGATGGGCTCGACTGGCTTGGCCTCGGTGGCGACGAGCCTGCTGTCTACCAATTTGCCCGTTCCGCAAGGCACGCCGAAGTCGCCCAGGAACTGCTCGATTCCGGCAATGCCTATCGCTGCTACCTGACCCCCGAAGAGCTAGCGTCCCGCCGCGAACAGGCCCAGGCCGAGCGCCGCCCGTTCCGCATCGACAGCGAATGGCGCGACGCCGATCCGGCAACGGCTCCCACGGACAAGCCCTTCGTCGTGCGGATCAAGGCGCCCCGCGAAGGCGAAACCGTGATCGACGATCTCGTCCAAGGCCGTGTCACGGTCAGCAATGCCGAAATCGACGATTTCGTGCTGCTGCGCTCCGACGGCACGCCGACCTACATGCTCGCCGTGGTGGTCGATGATCATGACATGGGTGTCACCCATGTGATCCGGGGCGACGATCATCTAAACAACGCCTTCCGCCAGCTCGCCATCATCACGGGAATGGGCTGGCGGGTACCTGCCTATGGGCATGTGCCACTGATCCACGGATCCGACGGCGCCAAGCTTTCCAAGCGTCATGGCGCGCTGGGCGTCGATGCCTATCGCGACGAGATGGGCATCTTGCCGGAAGCCCTGTTCAACTATCTGCTCCGCCTGGGCTGGGGCCATGGCGACGACGAATTCATCTCGCGCGAGCAGGCCGTCGAGTGGTTCGACATCGCCCATGTCGGCAAGAGCCCGGCACGGTTCGACCTCGCCAAGCTTCAGAACATCAACGGCCATTACCTGCGCGAGGCGGACGATGCCCGGCTGGCTGGTCTGGTAGCACGGCGCATGGGCGACATTGCCGATACGGGCCTGCTGACCCGCGCCATGCCGGTGCTCAAGGTTCGTGCCAAGGACGTGAACGAGCTGGCCGAAGGCGCTGCCTTCCTTTTCGCCACGCGGCCGCTCGACATGAGCGAGAAAGCGCAAGCCCTTCTGACCGACGACGCACGCAACCTGCTGGCGCAGATTTGCGACCGACTCGGAGCGGAAAACGACTGGACAAGCGAAAGCCTCGAAGCCAGTCTTAAAGCGATGGCGGAAGGATTGGGTCTGGGCCTTGGCAAGCTCGCCCAGCCACTGCGCGCTGCATTGACAGGGCAGACTACATCGCCAGGCATTTTCGACGTACTGGTCCTGTTGGGACGGGAAGAAAGCCTGGCCCGGATTGCCGCGCAAGCGGCCAGGGATCAGGTTTGAGGGACAAGAAGGAGTAATACAGGTGAGCAACGACGCTAAGCTGATCACGGGCGGCAAGGAACTGTCCTACCCGGTGGTTTCGGGCAGCATCGGCCCGGACGTGATCGATATCCGCAAGCTTTATGGCCAGACCGGGATGTTCACGTTCGACCCCGGTTTCACATCGACCGCGAGCTGCGAGAGCGCTCTCACCTATATCGATGGCGAGGAAGGCGTGCTGCTGCACCGCGGCTATCCGATTGGGCAGCTGGCAGAGCATTCCAGCTTCATGGAAGTGTGCTACCTGCTGCTGAACGGCGAACTGCCCTCGGCCGGCGAGCTCGACACCTTCTCGACCACGATCTCGCGCCACACCATGGTGCACGAGCAGCTGCGCCAGTTCTACCAGGGCTTCCGCCGCGACGCGCACCCGATGGCGATCATGTGCGGCGTGGTCGGCGCACTGTCCGCCTTCTATCACGATTCGACCGATATCTCCGATCCGGACCACCGGCGCATCAGTTCGCACCGGCTGATCGCCAAGATGCCGACGATCGCGGCCATGGCCTACAAGTATTCGGTTGGCCAGCCCTTCATGCACCCCGACAACTCGCTGTCCTACACCGGCAATTTCATGCGGATGACCTTCGGCGTGCCGGCAGAACCCTATGAGCTGCACCCGGCGGTGGAGCGGGCGATGGACCGCATCTTCATCCTCCACGCCGACCACGAGCAGAACGCCTCGACCTCGACGGTCCGCCTCGCCGGTTCCTCGGGCGCCAATCCCTTCGCCTGCATCGCGGCCGGCATCGCCTGCCTGTGGGGCCCGGCCCATGGCGGCGCCAACGAGGCGGCGCTCAACATGCTCCAGCAGATCGGCACGGCGAACCGCATTCCTGACTACATCGCCCGCGCCAAGGACAAGAACGATCCGTTCCGCCTGATGGGCTTCGGCCACCGCGTCTACAAGAACTACGATCCGCGCGCGACGGTGATGCAGAAGACCGTGCGCGAGGTGTTCGACGCGCTGAAGGTCAACGATCCGCTGTTTGAAACCGCGCTGCGGCTGGAAGAGATCGCGCTCAACGATCCCTACTTCATCGAGAAGAAGCTGTTCCCCAACGTCGACTTCTACTCGGGCATCATCCTCTCGGCGATCGGCTTCCCGACCACCATGTTCACCGTGCTCTTCGCCCTTGCCCGCACCGTTGGCTGGGTGGCGCAGTGGAACGAGATGATCTCCGATCCCGCCCAGAAGATCGGCCGCCCGCGCCAGCTCTATACCGGCCCGGCCGAGCGGAACTACGTGCCGCTCGGCAAGCGCTGATGGATTTCGCCGGTGGCCGGTTTCGTGCTGGCCGCCGGCAAGTTGCCGGAAATCCTGCTCAGCCCTCGCCCGGAAGTTCGAGGGTAAACCGCGCGCCTTGTCCGGGCGCGCTTTCCACGCTCAGTTCGCCGCCCATCGCCCGGGCCAGACTGCGGGAAATGTACAGACCGAGGCCCGAACCGCCGTCGCCGCTGCGGCCGAGGCGCTCGAACTTATCGAAAATGCGTCCTTGCTCCTCGTCGCTCATGCCCTGGCCCTGGTCTGCGACAATTACGCAGGCCTTGCCGTCGCGCTCCTCCAGCCTGATCCAGACCTGCGAATTGGCTGGCGAATAGCGCACGGCGTTGCCGATGAGGTTGAGCAGGATCTGCAGCACCCGCCGGAACTCGGCTACTGCAGGCAGGCTCTCGTCCATTCGGGGTGGATCGAGCACGATGCCGCGCTCGCGCGCGCGGACGCCAAGAATCCCCGCTGCCCGCCTCGCCACGTCAGCGAGGTCGATATGGTCCGGCGCGGTGGAGAAATCTTCGGCCTCGACAACCTCCAGGTCCGACAGGTCGTCCAGCAGGGCCAGCAAGTGCTGCCCGGCCGCGGCAATATCGGAAGCGTAATCGCTGTATTCATCGGCCAGCGGCCCCGCCAGGCGGGTACGGATGGTCTCGGCATTGGCGATGATGCGCGAGATGGGCTGGCGCAGCACAGGTGCAATGTCGCGACCGACTATGCCGGGTGTGGAATTGGCCTGGCCAGACGGCGGAGGAGCCGGCTGCGGAGGCGGTTGCTCGGAGGTGAGCCCCAGTTCGAAACCGGTCGGCTCCTCCCCCGGCCTGCCCAGCGGGATAAGTCCGGCGCGCCAGGGACGTTCCGAACCTGCAACTCTCAGCCCGGCCCCATCCAGCAGGCGCCAGTGCAACGGCTGGTGGTGGGCGTTGCCCTCCAGTTCGACGAAGTCTGTCCAGACCTTCCCCAGCCCCTGCCGCATGGCCTCGGCCTGCGACTGCAAGTCGGGGGCATCGGCCTCGACGGAAAGCAGCCGCTGTCCTGAATCCAGCTGCGCGGTCAGTTCGGCCAGTTGCCGGTCGATGCCATAGCGGCGCTGCTGCAAGGCCGCCGCATCCTCGGCAGGCAGCTGCGATGCCTGGTAGTGGCGCAGTACGATATCGCAGCCCATCTCGCCATCCTCGCGCGGGGTCACTTCCACCCAGGCGGTTACAGCTTCCTGCATGGTCTGCGCCGCAATAGATCTCTCGAGCTTCAATCCATAGCGGCGGGACTTGCGAACGGTTTCCAACAGCGCCGGTACGGCAATCGTGCCTGGAACATCGCCACCGCACCGCAACTGCAGCCGCGCCAGCGGCCCGTCGGCCGTGACGAGCCGGTCATCGCCATCGCTTGTGGCGCGCGCCAGGTCAGCGGTGCCATCGGCCATGATCAGAGTCCCGCCGGGAGACCCGCAGCGGCAAGCAGGGCCGCGGCACGGTCTGCGCCAAGGGTATCGAACCCCGGGGGCAAGGTGATGTCAGGGTGCAGCACCTGGAATTCCGCTTCGACAGCCGGGGGCTTCAGCCCGGCTGAGGTCAGGGCCAGGGCAAACCTTGCAGCCTGGCTGTCGCCGGTGGTGAAAACGGTCAGGTCGCGCGATTGCCCTGCAGCCAGGCCCAGTGCCGTAAGGAATATGGCGACACCGGCATGCATGATCGACAGGGCGCCAACCCCGCCGGAATCCATGTCGCGCACCAATCTTGCTATCAGTGCCAGCCTGCTTCCCGATTCGGCAAATTCGCCGCGGATGGCATCTTCCGCCGCCAAGACGCGCTGGTCGGCAGCTGCATCGCCTCCCGCATGTGCGCGCAAGGTGAGAAGGACGTTGTGCAGATGATCGCCAGGCAGTTCGTTCAGCGGCAATTGCATGCGGCGTTGCATGCGGCAAAAACGAGCCTGCGAGGCAAGCAGATTCATCGCGGTTGCCGCGGTTTCCTGGTCGGTAGCTGCAACAAGCGACTGCAGCAGCGGCGTCAGAACGGGGTCGAGCGACAAGCGGGCCTGCAGCCGGCAGGTCAATTGCCATTCCAGCGCCAGGGCATGCAGGTGCGAAAGGAGGGCGGGATTGTTGAGGAATTCAACGGTCAGTCCGGAAATGGCCGCCGCATCGTGCTCCTGGCGCTCCGAATCTCCGCCAGCCCGCACCATTGCATCCAGCAACTGGCGCGCCAGATCTTCCGCCATACCGCGCACGCTGGCCAGAATATCATCCCCGAACATCGCATTGCCGCCATTGTTGACAAGGTGGCGCAAGATCGGGGTCGTGCTCGCAAGCATTGCATCGCCTTGCGCCAGTTCCTCGCGCAGGACGTCCACAACCGATGGGGCGGATTCGGTGTTTGCAGCAGCTTCCATCTTTTCCGGGGCTTAACGCGGCATGGTTAAACTCGCGTTAGCCGAGAGTGTCGAACCGGCAAGGCAATTCCGACAATGCCGAGGATTACCACGACGACCGGTATGACCATGCCTAGCCTGCCCATGCCCGAGGCTATTGCGAGTAGCAGCGCAAGCATCGCGCGATCTTCCACCCAGGCGATCCAGCGCCCTGAAAACACGCGCGAAAGCATGCGCAGAACGCAAATCAGCATGATCGGCGCAAAAGCCCGTTCCAGCAGACCCATCCATGGCGGAAAAGCCGGACTCCAGATGAGAATGGTAACGAGCATCGCATCCTGCAGCCAGAGCAAGCCGGCATCGCGCGGCCAGCGGTCGGGCCCTCGGCAAAGCGATTCCCGTTCGATGCCGCGCAACATGGCGCCGTATGTCAGCCCGATCCAGGCAAGCGCGCTGAAGATCAATGCGGGCACTGTCCAGCCCAGCCAGCCCAGGCCCAGGGCAAGCGCCCCCATTGCCAACGAGGCAAGCGAGGGTAGATTGCCCCCGCTTCCCGCGTGCAGCATGGCAGGCCCGGCCTGCCGCACGCCGAATCGCGCTAGCAACGATCCGGGAGACACCGGCCCCGCGGCGACATTGTGCAGGGCGATCCAGCCCCCCTCGATCCCATCGGCCTCGCTCTCGCTTCTCACGATCGACCAGCGTACCCCTTCGCGCGCTTCGGCGGGCACTAGTCGCTGGGCGATGCCGGATTGCAGCGCCACGCGCGTCAGGGCGGAGACCGGATCGACATCCGGCTCCAGCTCGGCAAGCCGCTCTACCAGCCTGCCCGGAACGCGCATGAGCCCGGCCGATGCATGGTTCAGATCGATCCGCTCGAACCCCGCGGTCGTGCCACTCTCGACCGGTTGCACCAGCACCGCATTGCCGGCTTCAAGCAAAGGCAGTGCCGATCCCGGTGAGACCAGCAGCCCGTCGCCGATCACCACGAGTTCGTCGCTTGCGGTGATAAGCGGAATCAGGGCGCGGGGTCCGGTCACTGCATGAAAGCGGGCACCGGCTTGTTCGGAGACGTGCTGAAGCTCGACTACTTCGGGAGCCAGCTCCCGCGCGATGCAGACGATCAGCGTGCAATCCAGGGCCAGGGCCAGGGCCAACTGGTGCCGGGCAACCGTTCCGGCCCCGACCTTGAGAAATGCACGTGGGCGCGCCGCCTCGCCGGCAGCAGCTTCCAACAACGATAACAAAGCCACACGCAGCGCGCTTCTCCCGGCATGCGCGCTGGGTTCTAGAGCAGCGATCCGCGCGTGCCAAGCACGCGAGAAAGGATCAGTTGAGCGGGAATTCGTCCACGAAGGCCTGCAGCCTGCGCACCACACCCGGCTCGCCGGGGACGCCTTCCAGCGCCTCTTCGGCCAGGTTCATCAGTGGCTCGGCATGAAAGCTTGCGGCCAGCCCCTTGAGGCGCAATGCGGCGACCTGCCAGTTGCCATCGCACCGGGCGCGACGCAGCAGGTCGACCTGTCGTGACAAACTGTCGCTGAACGCTTGGCGCAATTCGGCCAATAGTACAGGGTCATCGCCTGCGGCGGCAGCCAAAGTGGCATCAAGGGCGCCAGATTCATAAGCCATGCCCATCCCTTATGGGGCATGTGTTAAACTGGGGTTTATCCTGTGGATAATTATGGTAAACTTGACGTATGACTGGGGGAAACCGCGTTGTCGCGATAGGCGCCGGCGGTCCGGAGACGGATCGTGAAGAAATCCTTTTGACCGAGGAGCTTGAACCTCGGGAAGAGGAGCAGCCGCCTGTCATGGAATGGCCTGGAGCAGAGCCTGAACCGCACCGTCGCACTGGCCTCCTGTCGCCGGCCATCGCCGGCACGGCAGTCCTGGCATGGACCGGCCTGTTCGCCTGGTCCGTCACAGGCACACTGCAGGAAGCCCCCTCCCCGGCCCAACTGGCGGGCTGGATTCGCGATTGGTCCGTGCCCGTTGTGCTCATCGGCATCGTCTGGCTTCTCGTCATGCGCAATAGCAGCAGCGAAGCCAGGCGGTTCGGTGACGTCACGAGGCAGCTTTCCGATGAATCCAGCCGGCTCGAGGCGCGGATAACTTCCATCAACAGCGAACTCAGCCTGGCCCGCGAATTCATCGCGGCGCAAGCTCGAGACCTCGAAGCGCTCGGCCGCCAGGCCGTCGAACGGCTGTCGCAACATTCCGACCGGCTGCAGTTGCTGATTCAGGACAACGGCACGCAAGTAAACGCCATCGGCACGGTAAGCGAAGCCGCGCTGGAAAATATGGAAAAGCTGCGTAGCCAGATACCGGTCATCGCCACCTCTGCACGCGACGTGGCCAGCAATATCGGCAATGCCGGCCGCACTGCGCACGTCCAGCTCCAGGAACTGATCGCCGGCTTCAAGCGACTCAACGAATTCGGCCAGGCAAGCGAGCGGCAGGTAGAGACGGTGCGGACCCAGGTGGCCGCTACGATCACGGAATTTTCAAGGCAAACCGAGGAACTGGGCGAGTTCGTCGAAACCCGCCATTCCGCCTTCATCGCGCAGGGAGATGAATTCCGTGCGCAATTGCGACAGTTCGCCGAAGCATCCATGGCTGCGACGCGCAGCCGCCTGAGCGAGATTTCAAGTGAAATCGACGCGACTAGAGTGGCGCTGGAAGAGCAGCAGGAGACGAGCCTTGCCTCGCTCCGCTCCCAGCTCGCGCAGCTGCGCGAAGAAGCCACGGAGATCGCCGCTTCCCTGCACGAAGACGGCAACCATGCTTTCCAGGGTTTCGCGGAGAAACTGGCCTCGATCGACAAGGAACTCGCCGCGCGCCGCTCGGCGCACGAAGAGCAGACTGCCGCAATCGTCAGTCATGGCGAGGAAATTGCCGCGCGACTGGCGGAGCTGGACAATCGCATCGGCGAAGTCACCGGCCATGCCGTCGAGGCGGAAACGAGCCTGCGCGACACGATGAAGGGCTTCAGCGACCGTATCGGCGAAAGCCGCGAAGTGCTGACCGATGTGGGCACTCGCATCTGGGAACTAACCGACGCCAGCGTGCGCCTGCTCGAATTGATCCAGGCCGGCGCGCACCACAGTCGCGAGGAAATTCCCAAGGCGCTGGTCGAAGCAGAAGACCGGCTCAAGGCCGTCGAAGCCAGGGTCGCGGACCTGAAGGCCGCAGCCGGGGAAACCGGGACCATCGGCAAGACGCTGGACGCCGACCTCGCAGCGTCGCACGAGCGCATAACCGAACTGGCCCGCGAGATCGGGGCGCTTCACGACAGCCTTGACGTCGAGTCCGGCGCCATTTCGGAGCGGCTCGCCTCGCTACATTCATCGTTGGCGGATATTGCAGACCGCTCCGGCGGTGCAGCAGAGCGTGCGCGCAGCGAGCTTTCCGAAGCGATCCAGGCGCTAACGCAATCGGCCGATGCCGTTTCCCAGGTCATGGAGAAGACCAGCGCCAGTATGATCGGGGCTATCGCCGAGCGGTTGAGCGAGCAAGGCAAGTCGGTAATAGAGCGAGCCGTGGAGGAGCATGGCGCCCAGGCGGCGTCGCAGCTCGAACAGGTTTCGATCAAGGCATCGGAGGCTTCGCGAGAAGCCGCCATCCAGCTCCGCGATCAACTGGCGATGGTCAACGAGTTAGCGGCCAATCTGGAAAGCCGGGTGGCGCATGCGCGCCAACGAGCGGAAGAGCAGGTCGACAACGACTTCTCGCGCCGGGTCGCGCTGATCACCGAAACGCTCAACTCCAACGCGATCGACATTACCCGCGCACTGGATTCCGAAGTGGCAGACACGGCCTGGGCGCAATATCTCAAAGGCGACCGGGGTATCTTCACCCGCCGCGCGGTCAGCCTGATCACGGCTGGCGAAACCAAGCCGATCCTGCACCTGTACGAGACCGACAGCGGGTTCAAGGATCACGTCAGTCGCTATATCCATGACTTCGAGGCAATGCTGCGTCAGGTCCTCTCGACGCGCGACGGCAATGCCCTGGGCGTGACGCTGCTCTCATCGGACATGGGCAAGCTCTATGTCGCGCTTGCCCAGGCTATCGAGCGGCTGCGGACCTAGCGCGAGCTGGAAGGCGTATTGCCGAAGAAGACAAAGTCGTCGGCGGTGACCCAGCCCATATCGTAATTGAGATAGTAAAGCCCGAACAGGACAAGCGACACCAGAGTGGTATAAAAGGCGATGCGCTTCGGCCGAAAATGCGCAGGCGCGCTTTCCGCTTGTCCCGGAACCATCGGGATGCCCGCTTCATGGTGCGTCCGCACGCCGAAAGGCATGACGATGAACGCGCTCAGTACCCAGAACAGTACATAGATCGCGATGATCGACGTCCACTTCATCAATCCGCTCCTGTCAGCAGGACCTGGACCTGCGGCTTCTTGCCGGACCAGCGCTGGGCGGCGCGCCGGGCGGCAAGCCGGGCCGCTTCGATCACGGGCTCCGGATCACGACGCAGCGCGCCCTTCAGCTTGGCAACCGCGCCCATGACATCGGCCTCAGCCTCCTCGATGAAGGCGGCGTGATCCTCTTCAAGCGGCAGGCCCATGCTGGCCACCTTGGCCCTGCCGTCGCGATCGAGCGCCACCATGACCACTCCATTATAGGCAATCCGGCGACGCATGACCATGGCCATGCCGTCCGCTGGCGCAATGATATCGCCGTCGAGCACCAGCCTCCCGGACCGCACCTCGCCGAACTTGCCGGGTGCGCCAGGGGCCAGGCGGACGAGATCGCCGTTCTTCTGCAGCACGATCTTGCCGATGCCGGCAGCGTGCCCGACCCGCCCCTGCTCTCGCATGTGGCGCATCTCGCCGTGGACCGGGACCAGCACCTGCGGGCGCAACCAGCCATAGAGTGCCTCCAGCTCCGGCCGACCTGGGTGGCCAGAAACGTGGATAAGGCTCTGCTTGCCGGTGACCATGGTGATGCCGCGTTCAGCGAATCGGTTCTGAATCACCCCGATCGCCACTTCATTGCCGGGGATTTCGCGGCTGGAAAACAGCACGACATCGCCCGCCTCCAGCGAGATCGGATGGTTTCGCTCTGCCATGCGCGACAGCGCTGCACGCGCTTCGCCCTGCCCGCCGGTAGCGAGGACCAGCACTTCGCCGCGCGGCAGGCTCATGGCGGTATCGAAGTCGATCGTGTCGGGAAAGTCCTTGAGGTAGCCACTGGCCTTGCCCGCACCGATTATCCGGTCAAGCGAGCGGCCAGCAATGCACAGGCGCCGGTTGGTCGCCTTGGAGACTTCGCCAAGGGTCTGGAGGCGGGCAACATTTGAGGCGAAGGTGGTGACCACCACCCGCTTGCCTGTGTACCTCGCCACTTCCGCCTTGAGTCCGCGCAGCACCTCGCCTTCCGAGCCGGAGGGCTGCGGATTGAACACGTTGGTGGAATCGCAGACCAGCGCGAGAACGCCCTCGTCACCGATCGTCGTGAGCTCCTCAGCAGTGGCGGGTGTCCCGATCAAAGGCTCATCGTCGAGCTTCCAGTCGCCGGTGTGGAAGACCCGCCCCAGCGGCGTTTCGATCACCAGCGCATTGCCCTCGGCAATCGAATGGGCCAGCGGCACGTAGCGCACTCCGAAGGGGCCGAGCTGGAAGCTGTCGAGATGATCGATCACCCGCAGTTCGACGCTGTCGGCAATCCCGGCCTCGTCCAGCTTGGCCGCCACCAGGCGGGCGGTGAACGGCGTCGCATAGAGCGGCACGCCCAAGTCCGCGGCGAAATAGGGCACCGCGCCGATATGGTCCTCATGCCCATGCGTCAGCACGATGCCGACTAGGTCCGCCTTGTTGTCCTCGATGAATTCGAGGTCGGCAAACACCAGTTCGGTGCCGGGGTACTCGTTGCCGCTGAAGGTCATTCCCAAATCGACCATCAGCCACTTGCCGCGGCAGCCGTAGAGATTGACGTTCATGCCGATTTCACCCGATCCCCCCAGGGCCAGGAAGATCAGCTCGTTGCCGGGATTGACTTCGTTGGGCGTCACTTGGCGGCCGCTCTTTGTGCGAGGATTGCCAGGCCTTCCAGCGTCAGATCCTGTTCGACGGAATCGAACACGTCGCTCGCCTCGTCGAACAGCACCGCAAGACCGCCGGTGGCGATGACCTTGGCCGGGCGGCCGATCTCGCTGCGCATGCGCGCGGTCAGGCCCTCGATCATGGCGACATAGCCCCAGAAGACGCCGATCAGCATCTGGTCCTCGGTGGTCGTACCGATTACGCTCTGACCCTTGGGCGCCTCGATGGCGATACGGGGAAGCTTGGCGGTGTTGCCGACCAGCGCATCGAGCGAAAGGTTGATGCCCGGCGCGATGATCCCTCCCTTGTAGGCCCCGTTGAAATCGACGACGTCGAAGGTAGTCGCCGTACCGAAATCGATGACGATCACATCGCCCGGGTGCTTGGCATGGGCGGCAATGGCATTCACCGCCCGGTCGGCGCCCAGCGAACGCGGATCGGGCACGTCAATGTCGATGGCGTAGTCGGCCTTGCCGACCCCGGCGATCAGCGGCTCCAGATTGAAATAGTTGCGCGCCAGCACCTCAAGGTTGTGCAGGGCCCGCGGCACGACCGTGGAGATGATGATCGTGTCGATCCGCTTGCGATCGACGCCGCGAATGGAAAGCAGCTGCATCAGCCACACAGCGTATTCGTCGCCCGTGCGGCGCGGATCGGTGGCAATGCGCCAGCGAGCCTTGATCTCCAGCCCATCGAACAGGGCGAAAACGACATTGGTGTTGCCGGCATCGATGGCTAGCAGCATGGCCTTGGCCTCTTCATTCTGCGAGGTTTACTTCGCCCGCGTGGATAGTGCGCAAGGCGCCATCCGCCAAGCGCAGTTGCAAAGCGCCCTCCTCGGTAAGCCCGGCGAAAGCACCCTTCAACCCGTCGGAAACGAGCTTGGTTCCATGGGGATGCGCGGCCGCGAGCCAGCGGCGGATCAGGGGTTCCAGGCCATAGTTTCTCCAGCGTTCCAACTCCCGGTCAAAGTGCCCGGCCAGTTCCTCTGCAAAGGAATCGCGCGGGGGCGGTGGACCAAAGGAACCGAGCGAAACGGTAGCGCGATCGGCAATGGCAGGAGCCTGGGCGAGATTGACTCCGATCCCGACGATCACAGCCTCGCCCTCCCGCTCAAGCAGGATACCGGCCAGCTTTGCCTTGCCGACCAGAAGATCGTTGGGCCACTTGAGCAAGGCGGAAAACCCTGCAGGCAGGTATTCCGACGCGGCGGCATGAACGGCCAACCCCGCCACCAGTGCCAGCGTTGCCGCGGCCGGATCTCCAAAGCCGGGATGGACCACGGTCGAGCCCATGAAATTGCCCGCACCGTCTTGCCACACGCGGCCCTGCCGGCCCTTGCCGGCGGTTTGTCTGTCCGCGAGCAGCCAAAGACCTTCGGGTACCAGTTCGCCCCCGCGCATGCGCGCCGCAAGGTCTGCGCTGGTCGAACCGGTTTCGGGAACCCTGGTAATCAAGCCGCGTGGAACAGCGCCGTTGCGGCAAGTCCAGCCCAGTCACCCAGCGGCTTGGTCGCCAGATAGCCGAGCGGCGAGATCGCCAATGCGCAAAGCGCCAGGATAGCTTGGTGAACCCAGTCGCTCTTGCCCAGAGCCTTGCTGGCCGGATCGTCGAAGTAGAGGATCTTGACGACCTTGATGTAGTAGAACGCGCCGATCACGCTGGCGGCGATACCGATGGCTGCCAACGGCACCAGCCCGGCCTGGACTGCGGCCTGGAAGACGACGAACTTGCCCCAGAAGCCAAACAGCGGCGGAATACCGGCCAGGCTGAACATGACCATCGCAAAGCACAGGCTCAGCACCTTGCGCTCCCGGGAAAGGCCGGCCAGCGAGGCGATATCCTCCACCGGTTCGCCGTCGCGGTCCTTGAACATCAGCACGGCAATGAAGCCGCCGATGGTCATCGGGATGTAAATGGCGAGATAGACCAGCATGGCCGAGGTGCCCTGCGGCGTGGCGCAAGCCAGGCCGATCAGGATGAAGCCGACGTTGTTGATCGAGCTGAAGGCAAGCAGCCGCTTGACGTTCTTTTGTCCGATGGCGCCCAGGGCGCCGATGATGATCGAAGCGAGCGCCGCGAAGATCACGATCTGGCGCCAGACGTCCGCATGGTCGCCGAAGGCTTCCAGTGCGACGCGCATGGTGAGCGCCAGCGCGGCCACCTTGGGCGCGGATGAGAAGAAAGTGGTGACCGGCGTCGGAGCGCCTTCATAGACGTCGGGCGTCCACATGTGGAACGGCGCCGCGCTGATCTTGAAGGCAAGCCCGGCGAGGATGAACACCACGCCGAAAATGGCACCCATGGACATGCCGCCATGTAGCGCCTGGCTGATCCCGGCGAAGCTGGTCGCGCCGGTAAATCCGTATGTCAGGCTGATGCCGTAGAGCAGGATGCCGCTGGCAAGGCCCCCGAGCACGAAATACTTGAGGCCGGCTTCGGCCGAACGGCCGTCGGCGCGCAGAAATGCGGCCAGCACGTAGGAAGCCAACGAGTTCAGCTCGAGCCCGATATAGAGCGTCATCAAGTCACCGGCCGAGACCATCAGCCCCATGCCAAGCGCGGCCAGCAGGACCAGCACGGGAAATTCCGCCCGCATGGCCTTGTAACGGTTGAAGAAGGCGGGTGAAACCAGCAGGGCAGCAGCCGAGGCCAGATAGACAAGCAGCTTGGCAAAGGCGGCAAAGGCATCGGCGCGGTATTCTCCGCCCCAGGCCTCGACCGCGGGCCCCATGGCCCCGTCACGCAGAGACGGGAAGACCATGACGCTGCAAGCCACGAGGGTCAGGACCGAAAGCCAGGTGATCGTGCGGCTTGCACGGTCGCCCAGCCATGCGGCCGCCAGCAGCAGCACCAGGGCAACGACGCCAAGTAGACCTTCGGGCGCCGAAAGGAGCAAGGACTGTGAAAAGTTCATCAGTGCGCCCCCTCATGCGCGGCGGGTGCGGCGGCCGGCTTTGCTTGCCCGAGTTTCAATTGCGAATCTCCCGCTGGCCGGGCCTGTGCGACCCGCGCTTCCAGCGCCGCGATATCCTGCCGCATGGGAGCAAGGAAGCTTTCCGGATAGACGCCCATCCACAGCACGGCAGCAGCTATCGGCGCCATCATCAGCCACTCACGCGCATCGAGATCGGGCATGGCTGCGGCATCGGCATTTTTCTGGTCGCCGAAGGCAACCCGGCGGTAGAGATAGAGCATGTAGGCAGCGCCGAGGATTACGCCGGTGGCGCTGATCGCGGCAACCCAGGTCGATAGCTGGTAGATGCCGGCAAGGCTCAGGAACTCGCCGACGAAGCCGCTGGTGCCGGGCAAGCCCACCGAGGCCATGGTGAACAGCATGAAGAACAGCGCATAGGCCGGCATGTTGATCGAGAGGCCGCCGTAGCGGTCGATCTCGCGGGTGTGCAGCCTGTCGTAGATAACGCCGACCGACAGGAACAGCGCGCCGGAAACAAGCCCGTGGCTCAGCATGACGATCATCGCGCCCTCGAAGCCGAGCCGGTTGAAGGCAAACAGGCCCACCGTGACAATCGCCATGTGGGCGACCGAGGAATAGGCGATCAGTTTCTTCATGTCGTTCTGCACCAGCGCCACCAGCGAGGTGTAGACGACGGCGATCATCGACAGGGCGAAGACCAGCCAGGCCAGCTGCGCGCTGGCTTCCGGGAACATCGGCAGCGAGAAGCGGATGAAGCCGTAGCCGCCCATCTTGAGCAGCACGCCGGCCAGGATCACCGAGCCTGCGGTTGGCGCCTGGACGTGGGCGTCCGGCAGCCAGGTGTGCACTGGCCACATAGGCATCTTGACCGCGAAGCTGGCGAAGAAGGCGAGCCACAACCAGGTCTGCACCTTTGGATCGAAGTTGTAGGCCATCAGTGTCGGGATGTCGGTGGTCTGCGCTTCGTTCGCCATCCACAGCATGGCGATCAGCATCAGCACCGAGCCTAGCAGGGTGTAGAGGAAGAACTTGTAGCTGGCGTAGATCCGGTCCGCGCCACCCCAGATGCCGATGATCAGGTACATCGGAATCAGGCCGGCCTCGAACATGATGTAGAAGAGGAACAGGTCCTGCGCCGCGAAAACGCCGATCATCAGCGTTTCCATCAGCAGGAAGGCGGCCATGTATTCGCCGACGCGCTTCTCGATCGATTTCCAGCTTGCGCCGATGCAGATCGGCATGAGGAATACGGTCAGCACGATCAGCATCAGGGCGATGCCGTCGATGCCCAGCGCCCAGGAGAAGCCCTGGAACAGCGGCACGCGCTCGACGAACTGCCACTGTGCGCCGCCGACATCGTAGGAGGCCCAGAGAAGAATGCCCAAGGCAAGGTCCGCCAGCGTGGCCAACAGGGCAATCCAGCGCGCAGAACTTGCCTGGACGAACAAGCAGGCGGCGGCGCCGACCAGCGGCACCAGCAGCATCAGCGAGAGAATGGGAAAACTCGTCATTGCCCCATCCCGCCCAAGGCCCAGCTTACCGCCATGGTGAGCCCGATCAGCATCACCAGCGCATAGGAATAAAGGTAACCGGTCTGTACCCGGTGTGCGATACGCGAACCCTGTGCAACGACCCATGCGGCACCATCCGGACCGAAGCGGTCGATCGTGCCCTGGTCGCCCTGTTTCCAGAAAAGGCGGCCGAACCAGAAGGCCGGGCGCACGAACAGGAAGTTGTAGAGCTCGTCGAAGTACCACTTGTTGTAGACGAAGCGGTAAACCACGCCGATCTGTTCGACGATGCGCGCAGGCAGGCCGGGATCGCGGATATAGGCCTGCCAAGCCGTCAACAGCCCTGCGAGCATCACCACGAAGGGCGCCCACTTCACCCACACCGGCACCTCGTGCATCGCGTGGATCAGGTGCTCGGAGAAGGCGATGCTGCCGCGCCAGAACTCGCCCTCGCCGGCGCTGATGAAGGTGTGGCTGAAGACGATGCCGGCACCGACCGCGCCCAACGACAACACGCCTAGCGGGATCAGCATGGCAAGCGGGCTCTCATGCGGATGATAGCCCGCGGTGCCGTCGCCATGGCCGTGTGCGTGATCGTCATGCCCGTGGTCGTCATGACCATGCGAGCCGTTACCGTGCGCGTCGTGGACGGCGTGCCGGATATGCTCCGAAGCAGCCCAGCGCGGCTTGCCGAAGAAGGTGAGAAACACCAGGCGCCAGGAATAGAAGCTGGTCAGCGTCGCGGCGATGATGCCGCACCAGAAGGCGAAGTTGCCGATTTCGCTGCCCGAGGCATAGGCTGCCTCAAGGATCGAGTCCTTGGAATAGAACCCGGCGAAGCCGAACACGTCGACAATGCCAACGCCAGTGATCGCCAGCGTTCCGGCCAACATCGCCCAGTACGTCAGCGGGATCTGCTTCCTGAGCGCGCCATAGTACCGCATGTCCTGCTCATGGTGCATGGCATGGATCACCGAGCCGGCACCCAGGAACAGCAGCGCCTTGAAGAAGGCGTGGGTGAACAGGTGGAACATGGCCGCGCCATAGGCGCCGACGCCCGCCGCGAAGAACATGTAGCCCAGCTGCGAGCAGGTGGAATAGGCGATCACCCGCTTGATGTCCCACTGCGTCGTGCCGACCGTCGCGGCAAAGAAGCAGGTCGCAGCACCAATGAAGGTGACGAAGCCCAACGCCGTCGGGCTGGTCTGGAACATCGGCGACAGGCGGCAGACCATGAACACGCCCGCAGTCACCATGGTCGCAGCATGGATCAGCGCGGAGACCGGTGTCGGGCCTTCCATCGCGTCGGGAAGCCAGGTGTGGAGCCCCAACTGCGCCGATTTGCCCATTGCGCCGATGAACAGCAGGATGCACAGGATCGTCATCGTGTCCCAGCGGTAGCCGAGGAATCCGATCGTCGATCCGGCCATCGAAGGCGCGGCGGCCAGAATCTCCGGGATCGAGACAGTGTTGAACACCAGGTAGGTGCCGAAGATGCCCAGCATGAAGCCGAGGTCACCGACGCGGTTGACCACGAAGGCCTTGATCGCTGCGGCGCAGGCGCTGGGCTTGCGGAACCAGAAGCCGATCAGCAGGTAGCTCGCGAGACCCACCCCTTCCCATCCGAAGAACATTTGGACGAGGTTGTCCGCCGTCACCAGCATCAGCATGGCGAAGGTGAACAGGCTGAGATAGGCGAAAAACCGCGGCTGGTCCGGGTCCTCGTCCATGTAGCCCCAGGAGTAGAGATGGACGAAGGCCGAAACCGTAGTCACCACCACCAGCATCACGGCGGTCAGCGTATCGACGCGCAGGGACCAGTCGATCCGCAGCGAGCCGGAGTGAATCCAGTCGAGGACCTTGACGACCTCGGCCTGCCCGTCACCCGAAACGAAACTCAGGAAGATCGGCCAGGACAGGGCGCAGGCGATAAACAGGGCGCCCGTCGTCAGCGACTTGGCGACGACGTTGCCCAGCATGCGATTGCCGAGGCCCGCGATCACGGCCGCGAGCAAGGGCAGAAAAACGATGAACAGGATCGGGTTCACTGGGTCCTACCCCTTCATCCGGTTGACGTCGTCGACAGCGATCGTGCCACGGCCGCGGAAGTAGATGACGAGGATGGCAAGCCCGATCGCCGCCTCTGCGGCCGCCACGGTCAGCACGAACATGGCGAAGACCTGCCCGGTAAGATCGTGGAGGAAGGCGCTGAAGGCGACGAGGTTGAGGTTCACCGACAGCAGGATCAGCTCAATCGCCATGAGAATGACGATGACGTTCTTGCGGTTGAGAAAAATGCCGAGCACGCCGAGCACGAACAGGATCGAGCTGACGACGACATAGTGTTCGATGCCGATCACAGCTGCACCCCCTTGCCGACTTCCGGCCTCGTATTGCGTGTCGCTTCCTCGGGCCGGCGGGCGATCTGCCGCGAAATGTTCTGGCCGCGCACGTCGCTCCGCTCACGGTGGGTCAGGACGATCGCCCCGATCATCGCCACCAGCAGGATGAAGCCCGAGGTTTCGAACAGGAAGAAATAACGCCCATAGATAAGCGTGCCGATCGCCTGCGTGTTGCTGGCGCCCAGGGTCGGAGCGCTGTTGCCGTCCGGAACACCGAGCTCCAGACCGCCCAGCTGGTAGGCCCCTGCGCCGAGCACCAGCTCGCAGGCCAGTACCACGGCAATCGCGATGCCGAGCGGGAAGTTGCGGATGAAGCCTGCGCGCAGTTCGGCGAAGTCGATGTCGAGCATCATGACGACGAACAGGAACAGCACAGCGACCGCGCCGACATAGACGATCACCAGCAGCATGGCGATGAACTCCGCCCCGACGAGGACCATCAGACCCGCCGCGTTGAAGAAGGCGAGGATCAGCCACAGCACGGAATGCACCGGGTTGCGCGACAGGATCGTCAGGCTACCAGAAACGAGCAAGAGCGCGGCGAAGAGATAGAAGGCGATTAGCTGAATCATGACCCCGGCGCGCCCCTAACGATACGGCGCATCGGCTTCAAGGTTAGCGGCGATGGCCCGCTCCCACTTGTCCCCGTTGGCCAGCAGTTTCGCCTTGTCGTAAAGCAGTTCCTCGCGCGTTTCGGTCGCGTATTCGAAGTTCGGCCCCTCGACGATGGCATCGACGGGGCATGCTTCCTGGCACAAGCCGCAATAAATGCATTTCGTCATGTCGATGTCATAGCGCGTTGTGCAGCGGCTGCC
>CAZVWP010000007.1:0-115564 GCA_964630805.1 uncultured Novosphingobium sp.
CATGACGCAGTGGTGGTACGGACACAACGCGGTGGCCTTCTTCCTCACCGCCGGCTTCCTCGGCATGCTTTACTATTTCCTGCCGAAGCGCGCGGAACGGCCCATCTATTCCTATCGGATGTCGATAATCGGCTTCTGGGGGATCACCTTTTTCTACATGTGGGCAGGATCGCACCACCTGCATTACACCGCATTGCCCCAATGGGTTCAGACGCTGGGCATGACCTTCTCGGTAATGCTGCTGGTGCCTTCGTGGATCGCGGCGGCAAACGCGCTGCTGACCCTCAACGGCGCCTGGGACCGGGTGCGCAGCGACGCCACCTTGCGCTTCATGATGATGGCGGCGGTGTTCTACGGCCTGTCAACCTTCGAGGGTTCATTCATGGCGATCCGGTCGGTCAACTCGCTGTCGCACTACACCGACTGGACCATCGGCCATGTTCACGCCGGCGCGCTGGGCTGGGTCGCGCTGATAACCTTCGGATCGATTTATGCCCTGGTCCCCTGGCTGTGGAAGCGCGAGCGGATGCATTCGCCCGCGCTGGTGGAATGGCACTTCTGGCTCGCGATGGCAGGGACGCTGATCTACGTGTTCGCCATGTGGAACTCGGGCATTATCCAGGGCCTGATGTGGCGCACCTACAGCGATAGCGGAACGCTGAGCTATTCGTTCCTCGAAACTGTCGAGGCCAT
The DNA here is from genome assembly GCA_964630805.1 of uncultured Novosphingobium sp. Classification (GTDB taxonomy): domain Bacteria; phylum Pseudomonadota; class Alphaproteobacteria; order Sphingomonadales; family Sphingomonadaceae; genus Novosphingobium. The sequence goes on from CAZVWP010000007.1 coordinate 694, forward strand.
GCATCCCTACTATATCGCGCGCGCTGTCGGCGGACTGCTGTTCCTGACCGGCGCGGTGATCGGGTGCTACAACATCTGGATGACGATCCGCGCGCCGTCAATCGACACCGCCCCCGCTCCGGACGGCCCCCCGCTGCCCGCCCTGCAGCCGGCCGAGTAGACCGCCATGTTCCAGACCCATTACCGGATCGAGCGCAAGTCCATCGTCCTGGCGCTGGCAATCATGTTCGTCGCCAGCATCGGCGGCCTGATCGAGATCGCGCCGCTCTTCACCATAGACGATACGGTGGAAACCGATCCGCACATGCGCGTCTACACGCCATTGGAACTGGCCGGGCGCAACATCTACATCCGCGAAGGCTGCTATGCCTGCCATTCGCAGATGATCCGCACCCTGCAGGACGAAGTGGAGCGTTACGGCCCCTATTCGCTGGCGGTGGAATCGAAATACGACCATCCGATGCTGTGGGGTTCGAAGCGAACCGGCCCCGATCTCGCCCGGGTCGGCGGCAAATATTCCGACCACTGGCAGGTGGCGCATCTCACAAACCCGCGCGCCGTCGTGCCGCAATCGATCATGCCGCGCTATCCTTGGCTTGCAACGACCGAACTGCCGGTCGATCACCTTGGCGACGACCTGCGGGCCCTGCGGGACGTCGGCGTTCCCTACACCGATGCGATGATCGCCAACGCGAGCGCGGACGCCGTGGCCCAGGCCTCGCCCGACGGCGACACGGACGGGCTGGTCAAGCGCTATGGCGCTGCCACCCAGGTTCGCGCCTTCGACGGCCAGCAGCAGGTGGTGACCGAAATGGACGCCCTCGTGGCCTACCTCCAGATCCTGGGCAAATTGAGCAATGCGGCGAATTTGCCTCGGCAAGCAAACAGGGACGGGAGATAGCGCATGAATCCGACGCATTTCTTCCTGGTTGCATTTTCGAAGTCCTTCGGGCTGTTCTATCTGCTCGTCATGGCGCTGGGCGCGCTCGCCTATGCCCTTTGCCCCGCCAACCGGGACCGGTTCGACAATGCGGCGCGCAACATCATCGTCGATGAGGACGAGCCATGGCGGTAGGCGAACGCGATCCTCATAGCGGCCATCAGACCACCGGGCACGAGTGGAACGGCATCAAGGAACTCAACACCCCGGTGCCCCGGCCGGTCTGGTTCTTCCTGATCGCCACCGCAATTTTCGCGATCGCCTATTGGGTGCTGATGCCAGCCTGGCCGCTGGGCAGGACCTACACCCGCGGCCTGCTCGGCATGGACCAGCGCGCCATCGTTGCCGGTCAGGTGACAAAGGCCAGCCTTGACCGCGCCGTCTGGACCCAGCGGATCGCCCGGCTCGATATCGCGCAAATACGGGCCGACCCTGCCTTGATGAAGGCAGTGCGCGAGGACGGCCACCGGCTGTTCGGCGACAACTGCGCCGCCTGTCACGGCAGCGACGCCCGAGGCGGTACAGGCTTTCCGAACCTGACCGACCGTGACTGGCTGTGGGGCGGCAGTCCCGACGACATAGCGAAAACCATCGCCGTCGGGGTGAACAGCCCTGCCAGCAAGGAAACGCGCAACAGCCAGATGCTGGCATTCGGCCGCGACAAGTTGCTCGACAACAAATCGGTGCTGGCCGTTGCGGATTACGTCAGGTCGCTGTCCGATCCCGCAAACGCCCGCAGCGCCGGTGCCGTCACATTGGCAGCCGGACGCGCGGTATTCGCTGCGAACTGCGTGGCCTGCCATGGACCCGATGGCCGTGGCAACACGACGCTGGGCGCGCCTGACCTCACCGACCGCACCTGGCTTTACGGCGGCGATGCACAGTCGGTCTACACGACGATCTTCGAGGGCAGGCAGGGGGAAATGCCGGCATGGGGCGAGCGATTGAACCCCATCGACCGCAAGATCCTGCTGGTCTGGCTGCTCGACAGGGGCTCGGCCCGATGAAGCTGCCCCGGACCCGCAATTTCTATATCGGGCTTGCGCTATTGGCGCTCGTGCTGGTCGTGCTGGCCAATGCCCACCTCGTCATCGTCGCATCGACATCGCAACCGGTCTGTGTCGAGCACGTCAAACCCGGGGACATGCCTTCGCCGCAGCGATTCAGCGCGGCCGGCACGGCCTGTTGAACAAAGAGGAGGATGAGTTCATGCCAACCATCCCGCCGGTAGTTCCCCCGCTCCCCACGGTCAGCGCCTATGCGCGAAACCTGCCCGCAGGAAGCGCCTTCGCCTGGCTGAGGGCCGGCTGGAACGACCTGCGCACTTCGCCCGGGTCCAGTCTGGCCTATGGCGTGTTCGTTTTCGCCTTGTCGCTGGGCATCGTCCTGGGGCTGATCCTGTTCGAGTGGGATTACGCCCTGTTCCCCGTCACTGCGGGCTTCCTGATCCTCGCGCCGATCCTCGCGATCGGCCTCTATGCGAAGAGCCGGGCGCTGGAAGAAGGCCGCCCTGTTACGCTTGGCCAGATGGCCATGCCGCGACCCGCGGCCGGCGGGCAACTGCTGTTCACCGGGGCCCTTTTGTGTCTGTTGATGCTGCTGTGGATGCGCGCCGCGGTCATCATCTACGCCCTGTTCTTTGGTGTGAGGCCTTTTCCGGGGCTGGGCCATGTGGCGCAGATGCTGTTCACAACCACGCATGGCCTGCTGATGCTGGCGGTGGGGACCGCAATCGGCGGGCTGTTTGCGGCATTTTCCTTCGCCATCTCGGTGTTTTCGATTCCGATGATGCTGGACCGGCGGATCGATGCCTTGACCGCGATGGGAACAAGCTGGGCGCTGGTGTGGAACAACCTGCCGGCGCTGATCGTGTGGGGAGCGGTGGTCCTTGCGATCTTCCTGCTGTCGCTGGCGACAGGCATGACAGGCCTCATCGTTGCCTTCCCCTTGCTCGGCCACGCCAGCTGGCATGCCTACAGGTCCGTGCGATGAGCGCACTGGAATTCCTCGTTCCCATTTCCCTCGCTCTCGGCGGGCTTGGCCTGTGGGCGTTCTTCTGGGCAGCGAGGACCGGTCAGTACGAAGACGTGACCGGGGCCGCGCAGCGCATTTTCCTCGACGAGCATGACAAGCCGCTCTGAAGCGGGACTGCGCTTACTGCGCGAACTGGAGAAGAACAGTGGCCGATCTTGCACTTGCCCGCGTCGTGCACCTTGTCTCGGTGCTCTTGTGGATTGGCGGGGTGGCTTTCGTGACAATGGTCATCATGCCGTCGATCCGGCGCGATTACCGGGACAACGAGCGGCTTGGGGCCTTCTCCCGGATCGAAAGCGGCTTCGCCCCGCAGGCGCGGGTCTGGGTCCTGTTCGCGGGCGCCAGCGGCTTCTGGATGATCTGGCGGGCGGACATGTGGAACCGCTTTCCGGAACCGGCCTTCTGGTGGATGAGCGCCATGGTCGCGGTCTGGGCGGTGTTCGCGCTCATGCTGTTCGTGCTGGAGCCCCTCGTCATCCACCGCCGGATGCGCAATTCCGCCGACCCGGCAGCCGACTTTGCGCGCATGGTGCGGATGCACCGGATCCTGTTGGCGGCATCCCTGATCACCTTTGCCGGAGCAGTGGGCGGGAGCCACGGGTTGTGGTAGCGGCCCCTGTCTTCGCCGCGCCGCACCGTCTGCTGATCCTTGGCCCTCTGCCTGGCCGGGGAGGTAATGGAAGGATGATTTTGCGATGACCGAAAAATGGCAGGAAGCCCGGCCCGAAACCGTCGCTGCCGCACATGGCGTTGCCAGCGACCGGAGCTTTGGATCGGTGGTGCCCCCGCTGTATCTCTCCACAACCTACGAATTCTCCGGATACGAGCAGCCACGCGCCTACGATTACGGGCGCGCCGGCAATCCCACGCGGGACCTGCTGGCGGATGCGCTAGCCAAACTGGAAGGGGGGGCGGGGGCAGTCATCACCTCCAGCGGGATGGCTGCGATCGACCTGCTGGTCAGCCGCTTGCCGGCCGGTAGCGGAGTGCTGGCGCCGCACGATTGCTATGGCGGCACGATGCGCCTGTTGAAGGCGCGAGCCGAGCGAGGCCAGATAAGGCTCGATCTGGTGGACCAGAGGAATGATGACGCTTTCGCAGCAGCGCTGCGGGAGCGCCCCCAACTCGTCCTGATCGAAACGCCGAGCAACCCGCTCATGCGCGTGGTCGATATTGCCGCCCTCTGCGGAAGGGCACACGCCGCCGGCGCGCAGGTGGCGGTCGACAACACATTCCTTTCGCCAGCCCTGCAACAACCCATCTCGCTCGGCGCGGATTATGTGGTTCACTCGACGACGAAATACCTGAACGGGCATTCCGATGTCATCGGAGGCGCCGTCATCGCCGCAGACCCCGCGCAAGTGGAGGCCTTGCGCCAGTGGGGCAGCACTGTCGGCAGCACCGGGGCGGCGTTCGATGCCTGGCTGACATTGCGCGGCCTGCGTACCCTTTTTCCGCGCATCGAACGGCAACAGAGCAATGCGATGGTGATTGCCAGGTACCTGGAAGGGCACAAGGCCGTGGCAAGGGTGCACTATCCCGGGCTGGCCTCACACGCCGGTCATGCCCTGGCCAGCCGCCAGCAACGCGGTTTCGGCGCAATGCTGAGTTTCGAACTGGCCGGCGGAGTCGAGGCGGTAAAGCAGTTCATCGCCGCTGTGCATTTCTTTACCCTCGCGGAATCGCTGGGCGGCGTCGAGAGCCTCGTCGCCCACCCGGCAACGATGACCCATGCCGACATGGGGGCCGAGGCACGTGCGACGGCCGGCATCGGCGACAACCTCTTGCGCCTGTCGGTCGGCATGGAGTCGGAACAGGATCTGATCGCCGGCCTGGAGCGGGGGCTTGCGGCCTGCGTTGCCTGAAACAGGGCCCGGGCAGTCGAGCGGGATGTCGTCTCCATCTATTCCGTTACATCCATGCATTCCGTTACATCCATGCATTCCGTTACAGGGGCCAGCGCGCGGCCAGTGCATCGTGCATCCATGAGGCTGCCGGGCCAGGGTGGCTATCCTTTCGCCATAGTGCGTGCAGCACATAGTCCACCGGGGGGTTTTCGGGCAGGTTCAGACTGACCAGCCGCCCTTGCGCGATCTCCTCGGCGACGAGGTGAACCGGCATGTTGCCCCAGCCGATGCCCTCGAGCAGCAAGGCATGTTTTGCGCCGAGATCCGCCAGCCGCCAGGTTCGCGGGCTTATCACCGAAAACTCCTTGCCCTCGGTGAGGACGGAGCGGTCGGTCAGCACAAGCTGGAGATGTCGCCTGGCCTCTCCGGCCGGAATGTCGGACAGCCTTGCCAGTGGATGCGCAGGCGATGCGACCGGAACCAGCCGGACGCTGCCGATGGCGTTGCGCTGGAGTTCCGGCAGGTCGATGATATCCGGGCCTGCCACCGCAAGATCGGCCTGCTTGTCGCGAACGAGCGCGGCGACGGCGCCAAGCGCCTCAACGTGCAGCCGCAAATCGACGGTCGGGAAGGTGAACTGGAAGTCCCGCAGCACCGCGGCGACGACGGCGCTGGGCACCATTACGTCGACCGCCAGCGACAGTTCGGTTTCAAGCCCCTGCCGGACGCTGCGCGCTCGCGCCATCAGGCCATCGACCTCGTCGATCACCGCCCTGGCATCGGCCAGCAAGGCACGGCCCGCATCGGTCAGCTTGGGACGACGCGAGCCTTCCCGGTCGAACAGCCGCACCGCGAGCTGAAGTTCCAGGGCGGCGATGCCGTAGCTGATCACCGACAGGGCGCGGCCCAGCTTCCTTGCCGCCTGGTTGAAGCTGCCCTGCTCCGCGACGGCCAGGAAGATGCGGAGCTGGTCCAGGGAGGGGCTTCCGACGTCCACTATTCGACTTTCTTGATCATTTAATACCGCTTTATCGCGCTTATCCCGAATGCCTGCAAGGTGCATATGGGCTTCGAAACAGCAAGCAGGACATTGACCATGATCGAACTTCGCCCCTTCGCCGGCCTCGGAGCCGCCAACCATGGCTGGCTCGATGCCCGCCATCATTTCTCGTTCGCCGACTATCGCAACCCCGCGCGCACCAACTGGGGACAGTTGCGGGTCTGGAACGACGATACCATCGCGCCGCAGTCCGGCTTTCCGCCGCACCCCCACCGCGACATGGAAATCATCACCTATGTCCGCAAAGGCGCCATCACCCACCAGGATAGCCTGGGCAATACCGGCCGGACCGAGGCCGGAGACGTCCAGGTGATGTCGGCTGGAAGTGGCATCACCCATTCGGAATACAACCTCGAGGACCAGATCACGCAGTTATTCCAGATCTGGATCACCCCCGACCAGCGCGGCGGCGAGCCCGGCTGGGGCACGCGCCCCTTTCCCAAGGACGCCCGCGACGGCAAGTTCGTCACCCTGGCGTCCGGGATCGAGGGCGACACCGACAGCCTTCCGATCCGCACCCAGGCCCGTGTCCTTGGCGCGACGATCAGGGCCGGCGAAACCGTGGCCTACCAAGCGGCTCCGGAACGGCACCTGTATCTCGTCCCGGCGACAGGCAAGGTCCGCATCGGCGAATTGGTGATCGAGGCACGCGATGGGGCGGCGATAACCGGCCTGCCGCGAATTGAAGTTCACGCTCTGGAAGACAGCGAACTCGTTCTGGTCGACGCCCGCTGAATTCCAGCGCGACGACCTGCCGGTGAGCGGTGTCCTGCCCCCGCCACCGCTCATCGGCTTACCCCATTTCAGTCAAAGCAAACCGGAGAACCCGAAATGTCCAAGACCCGCAAAGTAGCCGTCGTCGTCGGCAGCCTTCGCAAGGAATCGCTCAACCGCAAGGCCGCCCAGGCACTCGCCCGGCTGGCCCCGGAAGGCATCAAGCTCGATGTGATCGAGATCGGCGACCTGCCCCTCTATGACGAGGACGCCGAAGCGGCTGGCGCGCCGGCTTCCTGGACTCGCTTTCGCGAACAGATAAGGGCGAGCGACGCGGTGCTGTTCGTCACCCCGGAATACAACCGGTCGGTTCCCGGTGCGCTCAAGAACGCGATCGATGTCGGCTCGCGGCCCTATGGAGCCAGCGTCTTTGCCGGCCGGCCGGCGGCGGTGATGAGCCTTTCGCCGGGCGCCATCGGCGGATTCGGCGCCAACCATCACCTGCGCCAGTCGCTCGTCTTTCTCGACATGCCTGTGCTGCAGCAACCGGAGGCCTACATCGGCGGCGCCGGCTCCCTGTTCGACGACAATGGCGAGTTGAAGGACGCGGGCACGCAGAAGTTCTTCAAGGCCTTCATCGATGCATTCGCACAATGGATCGAGCGCAATGCCCGCCGGTGAAACGTGGGCGGAAACGTTATCTGGCGGAGCGCGACTGAATAATTCCGAGGTTCCGCCTGCCAGGAGCCTCGGAAGGGCAGGCTGTCAAAAGATATAGCGCAGGCTGATCGTTTCCGCAGTATCGCCACGAAGGGCAATCTCCACTTCGTCAAAGCGGGGCGCGCGGGGGCGAAACGGCGGGTTTCGGGAGAAGCCATAGCCTTCCTTCGGAATGCCCAGGAATGTGTCCAGCTTGCCGTTGTCATTCGCGTCGTGGAAGACGCTGATGCCGTAGGTACCCGAGGGAATGTTCGCGAACCGTATCCGGGCCTGCCCATTCGCGATCGGCAGGCTCGCGGACCGCGCTTCCCGGCCCTTGCAATCGGGAAAGCCGGCATTGGGAGGACAGATTGCCAGGCGGATCACGCCTTTCGAAGACCTGACCCCTCGTACCGTGATCTCGACCGAGCCGCTCTCGGGCGTCGACGCCTGGTCAGCCTTGGCTGGCCCGGACATCGCCAGCAAAAAGGCCAAGGCCGCGATCGGTGCCGCACAGGCGATCCCAGAAGCGGAAGTAGAGGCCATAGTTGCAGTTGTACCTTTCGTGATGAAGCTGGTGGTGGGTTGCGGTTATCAGCCAATTGCCTGCCGGGCCATGAACCAGGCGGGCCGGAAACATCTCCCAGCCCATGTGATTGGCCGTGCCCATCACCGTCATCACCAGCAGCACGGCGAGCACTACGCCGGCATGCAACGGCATGATGAAAACCAGCGCCGGAATGACGAAGGCGCCGGAAAGGGCCTCCCAGGGATGAAAGCTCATGGCGGCCCAGGCAGTGGGCGGCCTGCTGGCGTGGTGGACGGCATGGATCGGCCGGAACAGCGCCGGGTGGTGCATCAGCCGGTGGGTCCAGTAGAACCAGGTGTCGTGGATGGCGAGGCAGAGCAGGAACGAGACCGGCAGCCACCACAGTGGCCAGTCGGACATGTCGAGGTAGATCCGCGTCCAGCCGCGCTCCTGCCATGCCCAGGCGGCCAGGCCCGCGGGTATGCCATAGATGCCGGCGCTTAGCAGTGACCAGCCGATCTCGCGCCGGATCTGCGGGCCTAGGCCGGAATGCAGCGAGGGCTGGCGTCTTTGCCCCCACCAGGCGAACCCGCCGCTGGCGGCAAGATAGCGCGCCGCGACGATCCCGGTCATCGCAGCCATGGCCAATACCGCCGAAGTGCCATGTTGCGCCAGCATCGGCTTGGCTTAGCAACCGCCGGGGACTAAAGCGAGCGGTGATGGCATTGCAGGCACCCCTGATCATCGTCGGAGGCGGCCTCGCCGGATCGCTCGCAGCCCTGGTGCTGGCCGAGCGGCAGCCGGAACTGCCCGTGCTGTTACTCGAGGCGGGCGGGGCTTTCGGCGGCAATCACACATGGTCGTTCTTCGACAGCGACGTTCCGCCGGGGATGAAGGCGCTGGTCGCCGCCCTGCAACCCGTCACCTGGCCGCGCCACATGGTGCGCTTTCCGGCACGCGAGCGGGTCCTGCCCGTGGCATACAATTCGGTGGCCGCGCCATCGCTCGACCGGCTGGTTCGCAGCCGCTTGCGCCCGGACACCATCAGGACCGGCGTCAAGGTCGAGCGGATCGAAGCCGACGGCGTTATCCTGGATTCCGGCGAACGCATTGCCGCCAGCGGCGTGATCGATGCGCGGGGGCCGAAGGCCATGCCCGGGCTGGAGCTTGGCTGGCAGAAGTTCGTCGGCATCGAGTTCGCCGCCGCCGCGCCCGAACCCGATTGCGCGACGGTGATGGACGCAACGGTCCCGCAGGTCGACGGCTATCGCTTCGTCTATGTGCTGCCGCTGGCCGCGGACCGGGTGCTGGTCGAGGATACCTATTACAGCAACGGCGCCGAACTCGATGCCGACGAAGTTGCGGGCCGGGTGCGGGAACTCGCGGCGCAGCGCGGGCTGGCCGGCGCGGAACTGCGACAGGAGACGGGCGTGCTGCCGATCCTGGTCGGCGGCGATCCGGACGCGTTCTGGCCGGCGGACGACCCCATCGCCCGGCTGGGCCTGCGCGGCGGTTTCTTCCACGCGACCACGGGCTATTCCTTCGGGCCAGCGCTGCACCTCGCCGAGGCCCTGGCGGCCTTCGACGGCCCGTTTGACAGCCAAGTGTTGGCGCGCTGGACCAGGGCGCAGTTCCTGCGGCACTGGCGCTCGACCAGGTTCTTCCGCCTGCTCAACCGGATGTTGTTCCATGCCGCCGTGCCGGAGCAGCGCCACCGCATCTTCGCGCATTTCTATCGCCTGCCTCCTCCCCTGATCCAGCGCTTCTACGCCGGGCGGCTTACCCTGACGGACCGCATGCGCATCCTGTCGGGCAGGCCGCCGGTTCCGCTGGGTGCGGCGCTGGGCGCCATCATCGGCACCCGGAAAGGCGAGGTCGCGTGACCCACCCGCCCGAAGCCGACCGCGCCGAACTGGTGGCCGCCGCCCGCGACATCATCTCGAAGGGCTCGCAAAGCTTTCGTTCGGCCAGCAAGCTGTTTGCCCCGGTCACCCGTGAGCGCGCCTGGCTGCTATATGCCTGGTGCCGCGCGCTGGACGACCTGACCGACGGCCAGGAACTGGGACATGCGAGGGATGCCGTTGCCGATCCGGCCGCGACGCAGGCACGCCTCGTATCGCTCACCGCCGCTGCCCTCGACAGCGAAGCGCCGGTACCCACGCCATTCGCCGCGCTGCGGCAGGTCGCGCGGGAAACCCGCATGCCGCGCCAAATGATCGAAGACCACCTCGCCGGCTTTGCACTCGATTCCGGCGACTGGCGACCGCAGAGCGAAGACGACCTGCTGCGCTACTGCTACCACGTGGCCGGGTCCGTCGGCTGCATGATGGCCGTGGTGATGGGAGTGGATCCTTGCCACGAGGACACGCTCGACCGCGCCTGCGACCTGGGCCTGGCCTTCCAGCTAGCCAACATCGCCCGCGACATCGTTCCCGATGCAGAGGCAGGGCGCTGCTACCTGCCGGCGGACTGGCTGGCGGAATGCGGGCTTACGGAAACGGGGATCGCCGAGCCGTCCAATCGTGCGAAGCTTGCCGGACTGGCGCGCCGTCTGGTCATGCTGGCCCGGCCCTATCGCGCCTCCGCAAGGATCGGCGCCGCGCGGCTGCCCGCAAGCTCGAAATTGGCGGTTCTGGCGGCAGACGCGATCTACGGCTCCATTGGCGAGAAGGTCGTCGCCCTTGGCGAGCGCGCCTGGGACCAGCGCACGAGGATCGGCAAGGCAGGCAAGGCCGCCCTGTTTGCGCGGGCCTTGGCGCGCAGGCTCGGAAAGCCGGCGGCGCTGCCGCGCACCGGACTGTGGACGCGGCCCCGTCAGTCCTCCGCGCCGGCCGGCTCGCGCAGCTGAGCCACGCCAGAGGCGCGCAATCGCGCCTTGAGCTGGTCGACCGGCAGGGCGACGAGGAACCCGAAGCTGACCGCGCCAAGGCGGCCTTCGACCGCGTGATGCAGGCGGTGGGCCTGGACGATGCGCTTGAAATAGGCCGAGCGGGGAACGATCCGGTGCGGCAGGCGGCGATGCACGATGACGTCGTGAAAACCGAAATAGATCGCGCCATAGGCCGCAATCCCGGCGCCCACTGCCGTCGCCCAGTCTCCCCAGCCGGCCTGCACGCCGCCATGGATCAACACGATCGACGGCACCGCGAAGATCGCGGCGTAAAGGTCGTTCCATTCGAAGGGGCCATTGCGCACCCGATGATGGCTGGCATGCAGGAACCAGCCCGGCCCGTGCATGACCCAGCGATGCATGACGTTGGCGAAGAGTTCCATCGCCGCCACTGTAGCCAGGAAGATGAGGACGAGGCCGATCATGTCCGGCCTTTAACGCTTCTGCCACTGCGGGCGCAATCGAACAGCGCGCATGTCAGACCATCAGGCTCGCCGTGGCCTTGGCGCTGCCGACAACGCCGGGAATGCCGGCGCCGGGATGAGTTCCCGCGCCGACGAAATAAAGGTTGGCGAAATGATCGTCGCGGTTGTGCGCGCGGAACCAGGCGCTTTGCCAGAGCAGCGGCTCCAGGCTGAAGGCGCTGCCCAGATGTGCGCCAAGATCGCCGGCAAAGTGTTGCGGCGTATAGTGGAAGCAGGTGTCCAGCCGCTCACAGAGGTTGGGGATCAGCATGTCGCGCACCCGGTCGAGCACGACCCGGCGATAGCGCTCGCCCTCGGCCTCCCAGTCGACCGGCGCCCTGCCAAGGTGAGGAACCGGGGCCAGGGCGTAGAAGGCCGACTTTCCGGGGGGTGCCATGTCGGGATCGGTCGCGCTCGGGTGGTGGAGGTAGAGCGAGGGATCGCCGGCCAGCCGCCCATGGCGGTAGATATCGTCGAGCAGCGGGCCATAGCGATCGGAGAACAGGATCGAATGGTGCGCAATGTCCGGAAACTTGCCCTTGAGCCCGAAGTGCACGACGAACAGGCTGGGGGAAAACCGCTTGCGCTTGAGAGAGCGGACCCTTCCCGCGGCATAGCGCGATCCCGCAATCAGGCCGTAGCTGTGCACCAGATCGCCGTTGCTGGCGATCATGCTTGCCTCCAGCCGCCGTCCCGAAGCGGTCGTAACGCCGGTCACGCGATTGCCCGCGTGCTCGATCGTGCGCACCGCATCGCCAAGGACGAGGGTGCCGCCGAGCCTTTCGAACAGCCTGACCATGCCTTCCACCAAGGTGCTGGTTCCGCCCTTGGCGAACCACACTCCGCCGCTTTTCTCGAGATGGTGGATCAGCGCGTAGATACTGCTGGTGTTCATCGGGTTGCCGCCCACCAGCAGGGTATGGAACGACAGTGCCTGGCGCAGCTTCTCGTTGCGGACGAATTTGGCGGTCAGCGCATAGACCGATTGCCAGGCCTGGTGCCTGATCAGCGCCGGGGCCGCCTTGATCATGCTGGAAAAGTGCAGGAAGGGCACGGCCCCGAGCTTCTCGTAGCCCTCGCGGTAGACGCTGCGAGAATATTCGAGGAACCGGGCATAGCCCGCGACATCCGCCGGATCGAGCCTGGCGATCTCGGCATTGAGGCCGGCTTCGTCGTTGGAATAGTCAAAGCGCGTGCCGTCGTTCCACAGCAGGCGATAGAACGGCTGGATCGGCAACAGGGTGACATCGTCCGCCATGGCGCTGCCGGAAAGTGCCCAGAGTTCTTCAAGGCAGGCGGGGTCGGTTATGACCGTCGGCCCGGCATCGAAGCTGTAGCCGTCCCGTTTCCAGACATAGGCACGGCCGCCCGGCCGGTCCCGGGCCTCGATAACCGTCGTCGCCACGCCCGCGCTCTGCAGGCGAATAGCCAGCGCGAGTCCGCCGAAGCCCGAGCCGATGACGATGGCGGATCGATTGCTCGGCATTATCACTGACCTTTTTAGTCGCTTTGCAGCAAGAACCGGCACCTATGCGGCAGCCGCTAGATTGCAACCTGCCCCTAGGTGCAGCTTCCCTAGCCGGTACGCAGATGATCGTAAGCACCAAAAGGATCGTCTGATGGCAAGTTCACGTCCAAAGTCCGGTCATGGCGCGGCACCCGAATCCGGGCCGGGCGACCGCCTCGCCAGGTTGCGCAGCGATATAGAGGAGGTGCTCGACGCCGCCATCGGCCACGATCCGCGCCGTGACCAACGTCTTGCGGATGCGATGCGCTATGCGGTCCTTGGCGGCGGAAAACGTTTCCGTGCCCTGCTGGTCGTTGCGGTGAGCGATCTTGTCGGCGGCTCCTATTCGCAGGCCCTGCGAGTTGGTGCCGCAATAGAATGCGTCCACGCCCAGTCGCTCGCCCACGACGACTTGCCCTGCATGGACGACGATGACATGCGGCGCGGCCGCCCCTCTCTCCACCGCAAGTTCGACGAAGCTACCGCCGTCCTTGCCGGCGATGCCTTGCTAGCCCTCGCCTTCGAGATCTTGGCCGACGAGGCCACGCACCCCGACGCCACCAGGAGGGCGCAACTGGTATTGTCGCTTGCAAGGGCCGTCGGCCAGGACGGATTGGCAGGAGGCCAGATGATGGACCTGTATCCTCCAGCCCATCCCTCCAAGCGGGAAGTCTTTTCCTGCGAAAGCCGCAAGACTGGCGCGTTGATTCGATTTGCCGTGGAAGCCGGAGCCATGCTGGGAGAATGCAGCCAGACGGAACTCAAGTTGCTGATCCGCTTTGCCGAAGATCTGGGCCTGGTCTTCCAGATTCGAGACGACGTGCTCGACCGCATTGGCGATGAGCGGGAAGTCGGCAAGACGCTGGGGAAGGACGAATCCTCCGGGCGCGTCACGGCCACCGGGCTACTTGGGCTTGAGGAAGCGGCCCGCCAGGCCAGTCTCCTCGAGAACGCCTGTCACGAGGCTCTCGCCGGGTTCGGAACCAAGGCGATGCCGCTGCGCGATCTTGCCCGCTTTGCGCTGAATCGCGTCCATTGACCTCTGGCGAGAGCGCCTGAAGGGCTTACTCCTTCGCGATCGCCACGCCCTTTTCTCAATCGGCCAGGTTGCGGGCGAAAGTGGCGTCGGCACCGATCGGCCGGGTCTCGATCCGCTCGGCGATCGTCGCGAAGTGGCTTGCGGCAGTTCCCCAGGCATGGCGCAGCGCCAGTGCGCGCTTGACGAAGAAGTGGAGGTCCACTTCCCACGTAATGCCCATGGCACCGTGGATCTGGATGGCGTTGCGGGTAGCGAGGTCGGCTGCCTCTCCCGCGGCGATCTTGGCGTGGGCGATCCGCGCGCGCGAAGCCAGCGTGCCAAGGCCAAACTCCGCCGCGGCCGCTTGGACCACCGGGCGGGCGAACTCAACCTTGACCTGCGCATTGGCGGCGAGGTGCTTGACCGCCTGGTAGCTGCCGATCGGCTTGCCGAACTGCACGCGGTCCTTGGCATAGGCCACCGCCATGTCGATGGCGCGCTGGCCGATGCCAATGAGCTGGGCGGCGGCCAGGACCGCGCCGCGCTCCCCCGTTTCGCCCCAACCGTGACCGATTCGGGTTGCGGCCGTGGGGCTCCAGTCCACTTTGAACAGGCGGCGGAAGGGATCGAAACTTTCCTGCCGGGTCAGCCGGGCTGCACCGCGCTCGACAAGGTGCAGTTCCTCGCCATGGCAGAGCAGCAAGGCCTCGGCGCTGTTGGCGTCGGCGACGAATGGGCTCGACGGGTGCCCCAGCGCAATCACCGCGCCCTCAAGCGCCCGGGCAAGCCAGCCCCGATCGTCCTCAAGCGAGGCCAGCAGCGGGATTGTCACCCCCGCCAGCTCCACAAGCGGCTCGGGAAGCGCGAAATAGCCCGCCGCCTCGGCGATGCCGATGAAGTCGGCCATGCCCAGCCCCAGTCCCCCGGCGCTTTCGGGGGCGCAGGCTGCCAGCAGGCCCATGTCGCGGATCTGCCCCCAGCGCCCGGCATCCATGGCCTCGCCCGATGCGAGCAGCCGCCTGAGATCGGCGGGCGCGCAGCAGTCGGCCAGCAGTTCTCGCGCCGCTTCGGTGATGGCGCGCTGCTCTTCGGTGAAGGCAAAATGCATGGCGGTCAGCACCCCCTGGTCTAGTTTCGGGGCAGGCCAAGCATGCGCTCGGCGATGATGTTGCGCTGGATCTCGTTCGAGCCGGCGTAGATCGGCCCGGCCAGCGCGAAGATGTAGCTGTCGAGCCAGTCGCCGATGTCGCCGGCGTCGGGCGCGCCGCGGTGCAGTTCCGCGCGCGGGCCGAGGATGTCGAGCGCGGTCTGCTGCAGGGCAACGTCGAGTTCGGACCAGAATATCTTGTTGGTTGAGCTCTCCGGCCCGATCTGGCCGCCGCCGGCCAGCCGCGAGCACATCTGGTAGATCGTCAGGGCATAGGCGTCGGCGTCCATCCACGAGCGCGCCACCCGTTCGCCCATCGACGGCGGCAACGCGTGGCGATGGCGTTGGTAGAGCGCGACCAGCTTGCGCGCCGCCTCCTGGTAACGGGCCGGGCTGCGCAGCAGCAGGCCGCGCTCGAAGCCGGCTGTCGCCATGCAGACCTTCCAGCCTTCGCCTTCGCCGCCCAGCCGGTCGGAAACCGGCACCCGGACCTGGTCGAGGAATATCTCGGCGAAGACCTTCTCACCGTCCATGCGCTCGATCGGGCGGCGGGTGACGCCGGGGGCATCGAGCGGGAACAGGATCAGGCTCATCCCCTTGTGCCGCTCGCTGCCGGGCTCGCGGAACAGGCCGAAGGCCCAGTCGGCGAAGACGGCGCGGCTCGACCAGATCTTCTGGCCGTCGAGCACGTAATGGTCCCCGTCCCGGGTGCAGGTCGAGCGGACGCCGGCCAGGTCCGACCCGGCACCCGGCTCGGACCAGGCCTGCGCCCAGACGATGTCGCCCGCAGCCATCGAGGGCAGGTACTTCGCCTTCTGCTCCGGGGTGCCGAATTCCATCATGGTCGGCCCGAGCAGGAAGATGCCGTTCTGGTTGACCCGTGTCGGGGCCTGCGCCCGATAGTATTCCTCCTCGAAGATCAGCCAGCGGATCAGATCCACCCCGCGCCCGCCGAACTCCTCGGGCCAGGTGACCATGCCCCAGCGGCCCTGGTTAAGCTTGCGCTCCCAGTCCCGATGCGCCTCGAAGCCCTCGCGCGTCAGATCGAACGAAGGGAGCGGAGCCTTGGGGACATTGGCTTCCATCCATTCGCGTACTTCCTGGCGGAAGGCCCGCTGTTCCGGGGTGTATTCGAGGTTCACGACCTTGCTTCCGGGTTCAGCAGCACCAGCGCATCGACGGCGACGGCGCCGCGGCCCTCTGGCAGGACGAGCAGCGGGTTGACTTCGACCTCGCGCAGCCGCTCGCCGCCCGCAAGGACGGCCTCTCCCAGCGCGGCGATGGCCCTGGCGGCGGCCGCGATGTCCGCCCGGGGTGCTCCCCGGTAGCCGTCGAGCAGGCGGAACCCCTTGAGGCTGCGCAGCATCGCCTCCGCCTGCACCGCATCGACCGGCAACAGGCTGTGCGCCGCGTCCCGCATCAGTTCGGTCCATACCCCGCCAAGGCCGACCGTCAGCAGCCAGCCGAACACCGGGTCGCGCGTCACCCCGGCGAGGATTTCGACGCCGCCCGCCAGCATCGGCTCCAGCGTGACGCCTTCGATGGCGACGTCCATCGATTGCGCCTTGGCCATCATCGCCTCGAAGGCCTCGACCGTGCTCTCCGCATCGGCGAGGCCCAGCCGGATGAGGCCGTGCTCGGTCTTGTGCGCGACTTCGGGGCTGACCAGCTTCGCCACCAGCGGAAAACCAATCCGCTCAGCGGCGGCGCGGGCTTCCGGGGCGCTTTGGACGAGCACATCGGCGACGACCGGCACGCCGAAGCGGGCAAGGGCTTCCTTGGCTTCGGTCTCGGACAGGGCGCTGCGGTCCGCCGGCAACTCGGGCCAGACTACCGGGGACGCGGCGGGCACCGCAACGGCCAGCCCGCCCTTCTTCCACCTTGCGTAGGAGCAAATCGCCCTTGCGGCGCGGTCGAAATCCTCGAAGTAGCCGATGCCGTGCGCGGCCAGCCGGTCGCGGTCGGCCAGCGCGAAGGTATCGACGACGATCAGCGCCTTGCCGGTGGCCGCGGCGGCCTTCTCCACCTGGTCCAGCGCCTGTGTCAGGAAATTGCCGGGAAGGTACAGCAGGACCGCATCGATCTCGTCCGGCAGGAGAGCCAGGCGTATGCATTCCGACAGAAAGTCGTTGGCGTTGACGATGTTGCCGGTGGTGTCGATCGGGTTCGAAACCATCGAGTGACCCGGGATCTGCGCGGCCAGCGCCTGCTGAATCTCGTCCGGCAGGGTGGGGACATCGCCTCCCGCAAGAGCGAGAGCGTCGGAGAGGATGGCGCCAGCCGCGCCCGAGATCGATATGATAGCGCATTTGCTGCCGCCGATCCTGTCGCCGAGCCCGCTGAGGTAGGCAAGGTCCGCCAGTTCGGAAAGTTCGCGGGCACGAACAACGCCGGCGCGAGCGAAGGCAGCATCGTATGCTGCGCTGTCGCCGGCGAGCGCGGCGGTGTGCGAACGGGTTGCCTCCGCGCCCTTTTCGCTCTGCCCGACCTTGTAGATCGCCAGGAACTTGCCCGCGGCCCGGAACTTCGCTGCGGCGGCGAGGAATTTCGGCCCGTCGCGCAGTTCCTCGACATAGCAGACCGCCGAACGGGTCGCCTCGTCGCCCGACAGGTAATCGAGGTAGTCGGCGAAATCGATGCAGGCTTCGTTGCCGGTATTGATGACGTGGCTGAAGGTTACGCCGGCGCGCTTGGCCATGCGGAACACCGTCGCGCACATGTTGCCGCTCTGGGTCAGGAGGGCGGTGCTTCCGGCGGGTTCTCCCGGCTGGAACGACTGGCCGAAGGTGGTGAAGATGGCATCGGTGAAGTTTGCGTTGCCCATGCAGTTGGGCCCGGCGATCGCCATGCCGGTGCGGGCCGCGAACTCGCTCAGCGCCGCCTGCCTGGCGAAGCCTTCCGCCTCGGTCGTCTCGGCATAGCCGGAGGCATAGACCAGCGCCGACGGGATGCCGCGGGCGTGGCAACGTTCCAGCATCGGCAAGGTCAGTTCCGCCGAAAGGGCGATGATGGCGAGGTCCACCGACCCGGGCAGGCTTTCAACATCGGGCCAGGCTTGCAGGCCCTGGACCGTCTCGTTCTTGGGATTGACCGGATAGATCGCCCTGAAGCCAGCTCGCGACAGCAGGTCCACCGGCACGCCGCCGATGCGGACCGGGTTGTCGGAGGCGCCGATGATGGCGATGGAGCGTGGCTTCAGAAGGGCTTCGATATTCATGGCAAGGCCTGCAAATTTCTCCGGCACGGGCAAGCCGGACGCCAGGATTTGAGCGGCATGCCATAAAGCGGGCTGAAAATAATGCAACACATGGAAGGCATTAATTTGGCCGTATTCCGAAGCTCCAGGGGCCCTTTGTGCGAGGGCGTGTTTGTCGAGAATGTCCTGGCCGATATTGCCCCATTCTGCGGCCAAAAGTGGATAGCGGCAAATTTCGGCTTGAATCCGGACGCGCCTCGAATATAGTTCATCTAATGAATGATATTGCCTCATGTCGAGGTAATGTCACGGGGAGAGTTTGGCAGCCTATGCGTGCGGCATCCGGATCGAGAATCAAGGCAGCGGCGGCAGTGGCCCTCGCTGCGATGGCGCCGGGACTTGCATGCGCCCAGCCTGCCGACCTGCCGATCCCGGCGGCAACCACCACCCAGTATCCACCCGGCGTGACCGTGCGGCAAACCGGCAAGGGCCCGGTCTATGCCGACGCCAAGGGCCGCACCCTCTATGGCATGGACATGCGGGTGCTTGTCCGCTGGGCGCCGAACCCGGCGCTCTATTGCACGGACGACTGCGCGAAGAACTGGGAGCCGCTGCTGGCCCCGGCCGACGCCAAGGTCAACATCATGTTCCCCCAGGGCTTCGGCGACCGTTCTCGCGCCGCTGCAAAGCCGGCAGGTGCGGCGGCGCCAGCGAGCCCTGCCGCCCAGCCCCGGCTCCAGGGCGAGCGGGCTCCCGGCCAGGCGGCGCTTCAGGAAGGCTTCGTCCTGCCACAACGCGCGCCGGACTGGACCGTCATCGAAGGCCCCGACGGACCGCAATGGGTCTACAAGGGCTGGCACATGGTCTACACCCGCAAGAACGACCGCCCCGGCTCGACCGCCCATGACGGCGAGGACCAGTTCACCTGGAACACGCTGAAGTTCGTGCCCCCAGTCCCGGAAGTGACGGCACCGCCCGGCGTCGCCGCGACCTTCGCCAATGGCGCCTACCTGCTTGCCGACAAGAACGGACGCGCACTGTTTACCGGCAATTGCGTGGCGAACTGCGGCTGGACCCCGCTTGCAGCCCCCGCTGCCAGCCGGCCGCTGGGCGCCTGGAGCGTGAACCTGGGCGGCGACAGGCCGCAATGGAACTGGAAGGGCAAACCCGTCTTCGTCAGCCAGGAGGAGGACCCGATGACGGTTCCTGCTTCCGGCGCGCCGGTGAGGCCCTAGGGAGATGCAAATGGCAAGATCAACCTGGGCCAAGGGCCTTGGCGGCGCACTTCTGCTCGGGACGCTGCTGGCGACCGGCCCCGCCTCGCTGGCCCCCGCGGTCGGCGAAACCGCCGTGCCGAAACTGCCCGCACCACCGGCGAACGGGGTGATGGGCTTCGTCGTGCAATCGCTCACCTATCCGGTGGTGCACGAGCCCGATGCCTGCCCGAATGGCATGCAGTTGCCGATGCGCCAGGATTACCTCGAACGCCAGACGCCCGAGGAACGCGCGCGCCTGTCGCTGAAGGAGAACGAACCCGAGCTGACCCGCCTGTGGCAGGCCCAGGCTTTCGGGCCCAACGGCACCAATATCTGCACCAATCCCGACATGTTCGACCGTCCCATGCTGAAGACCGTCAAGGGCGCGCATGCCATCGGTCTCGATCTCGACGGCGGCAAGGCCGACGATACCTGCGCCCACGATGAATTCGTCTCGCCCACCGGCGAGAGGGGCATCGACAACCAGGAATACCGGGCCATGGGCTGCACGATGAACTGGCGCGGCCAAGCTGGGCAGCCAAGCGAATACGATGTCGGCACGCGCCAGTTCATGACCTCCGGCGAATGGACCCAGGTGCTCCTGCTGCGGGGCGTCGACAGCCTCGAAAACGACCCTGACGTCGAGGTGATCTACGCCAACACCCCCGACCGCCCGGTAATCGACAGCAACGGCAAGGTTCTTCGCGGGCTGAGCTTCTCGGTCAGCGACAAGCCCCCCCGCAACCGCAACGTTCTCAAGGGCAAGATTGTCGGCGGCGTGCTCACTACCGAGCCTCACGACATCCTGCTCGCCCAGACCTGGGGCCAGGGCGGCGCGCGCGACATTCGCGGAAATCGAACCAAGCACGACTTCCGTCGAGGCCGGCTGCGGCTGACCTTCCAGGCAGACGGCACGCTGGCCGGTCTGGTGGGTGGCTATCGGCCGGTGTTCGACACAATCCAGAGCCCTGGCATCGGCGGAGTCGGCTCTGCCCTTACTGCCGGAATCGATTGCGCGGCGCAGCTCAAGACGCTTCGCCATTTCGCCGATGGCATCAAGGACCCCAGGACCGGCAAGTGCACCGGCGTATCGACCGCGATGCGATTGGTGGCCGTACCGGCCTTCGTAAACGACGTGCAGACATCCACGAGGACCGCCGCCCGATGATCCGTTCCAAACTTGCATTGGGCCTGATGGCGGCAAGCGCCATCGCGATCGGGGCATTTGCGCTGCAGCCGCATCAGGCGGCCCGGGCGGATGCTCCCGCTTCCGCCGCCGCCCAGCCGACCGGCTACAGCATCGTCGGCATGCGCCGGCTGACCGAAGCGCAATACCGCAATTCCATCGCCGACATCTTCGGACCGGACATCCGCGTCGCCGGCCGGTTCGAACCGATCGTGCGCCCGGTCCACGAAATGATCGCCAGCGGCGCGCGCGATGCCAGCATTTCGCCGTCGGGCCTGGAACAGTTCGATGCCATGGCACGAATCATCGCCGGGCAAGTGTTCGACGAGAAGCACCGCGCCCAGTTCGTGCCCTGCGCCCCGAAGGACGCGAAACAGGCCGATGGCGACTGCGCCACCCGAACTCTGGCGCCGCTCGGCCGCTACCTTTTCCGCCGTCCGCTCACGCCAAGCGAGCAGGCGTTCTACGCGAGGCTCGCCAGCGATGCGGCTGGCCGCACCGACTCGTTCTACAAGGGGCTGGAGTTGTCGCTGGCGGCCATGCTGGTTTCGCCCAACTACCTCTACATCATCGAGACGGCCGAACCCGATCCGGCCAGCCCCGGCGCGCTGAGACTGGACAATTTCTCGCGCGCTTCACGGCTCAGCTTCATGCTGTGGAACTCCACACCGAACGAAGCGCTGCTGCAGGCCGCATCCGCCGGCAAGCTCACCGACCAGGCGGAGCTTTCCGCCATTGCCGGCAGGATGGTCCAGTCGCAGCGGTTCGAGCAGGGAGTGCGGGCCTTCTTCGCCGACATGCTGCTGTTCGAGAAGTTCGACGAGCTGGCCAAGGACCCGATCATCTATCCCTATTTCAACCAGGAAGTGGCCCAGGCCCTGCCGGAGCAGCTCTTGCGCACGATCACCGGCCACCTGCTGACCGACAACGGTGACTATCGCCAGCTGTTCACCACCAACCGGACCTTCCTCACGCGCGCCCTGGGCGGGCTGTACCAGGTGCAGGTGCACAAATCCCAAGGGTGGGAACGCTATGACTTCGCTCCCGGGGACGACCGTGCCGGCATTCTCGGACAGGCCGGATTCCTGGCGATCTACTCGCACGCCGGGCGGAGTTCGCCGACCCTGCGCGGGCGGGCGATCCGCGAGCTGCTGATGTGCCAGCCGGTGCCCAATCCGCCCGGCAACGTCAATTTCACCGCCGTGCAGGACGTTCACAACAAGGCGACGCCCACCGCCCGCGACCGGCTAAGCGCGCATGCTACCGATCCGGCCTGCTCCGGCTGCCACCGGATCACCGATCCTGCTGGCCTCAGCCTCGAGCGGTTCGACGGCATCGGCGCGTTCCGCAGCACCGAGAACGATACGCCGATCGACCCCGCCGGTTCGATGGACGGGATCAGCTTCTCGGGCGCGGCCGGCCTTGGCAAGACGCTGGCGGAAAGCCCGGCGACCACGCAATGCGTCGCCTCGCGCGCCTTCGAATATGCAACCGGCAAGCCCAGCAACGACGAAGACCTGGTGACCGGGCTCGACAAGCAGTTCGCCGCCAACGGCTATGCCATCCGCGCGCTGTTCCAACGCGTCGCCAGCATGCCCGAGGCCTACCGCGTTTCGGCAGCCCCCATCTCCAGCGAACCCACTCACGTCAGCCTCCTGGACAAGTGAAAGGCTAGAACCATGGCATTCGATCTCTCCCGCAGGACCGCGCTCAAGGGCCTTCTCGGCGGCGCCAAGGTCGCGGTGGCACTGCCGCTGCTCGACTGCTTCCTCGACGTGAACGGCGAGGCCATGGCCGCCACCGGCGCGCCGGTGCCGATCCGCTTCGGCACCTGGTTCTGGGGCCTGGGCGTCAATCCCAACCGCTTCTTCCCGACGAAGCCGGGCCCCGACTACGACATGAAGCCCGAACTCGCGCCGATCGCCGCGCTGCGGCACAAGATCAACGTCTTCGGCAATTTCAACGTGCCGCTGGACGGCGCGCCCAACCTGCCGCACGCCAGCGGCGGCCCGGCCATCCGCACCGGCCGCGCGCTGACGGCCGAGCGCGGCCTTCCGGGCGAAAGCTTCGACGTCACCATCAGCGACCTCATCGGCGCGCGCTCGCGCTTCCGCAGCCTCGAGGTTTCGGCGGCGGGCGATCCGCGCAACTCGCTGTCGGGCCGCGGCGGCGGCAACCTCAATCCTTCGGAAGTCTCGCCCTCCGCGCTCTACACCCGCATCTTCGGCGACGGCTTCAAGGACCCCAACGGCGCGACGTTCACGCCGGACCCGCAGGTCATGGCGCGCCGTTCGGTTCTCTCGGGCGTCACCGAGCAGCGCCAGGCGCTGGAACGCGCGGTGGGCGCGGCGGACAGGCAGAAGCTCGACCAGTACTTCACCTCGGTGCGCCAGCTCGAAAACCAGCTCGACGTCGAGCTGACCAAGCCCGAGCCGTTGCAGGCCTGCATGGTGCCCCCCAAGGTCAGCGACCGCCCGGTCAACGCCGAGATCGAGACGGTGATGAAGAACCACGAGCTGATGACCGACCTTCTGGTCATGGCGCTGGCCTGCGACCAGACCCGCGTGTTCAACATGATGTTCAATAACGGCGCCTCCTCGCTCACCCGCATCGGCAGCACCATCACCCACCACCAGCTGACCCACGAGGAAGTGCTGGACAACAAGCTGGGCTACCAGCCCAACGCCACCTATTTCCTCACCCGCATCATGGAAGCCTGGGTCTATTTCGCCTCCGCGCTCGACAAGGTGCAGGAAGGCGGGCGCACGCTGCTCGACAATACGCTGGTGGTGGCGCACTCGGAAACCGAGTTCGCCAAGTTCCACACCATCGACAACATCCCGATCCTCACCGCCGGCAGCGCCGGCGGCAAGGTCAAGACCGGCATCTATGTCGACGGCGCCGGCACCCCGGTCAGCCGTGTCGGCCTGACCGTCCAGCAGGTCATGGGCGTGCCGCTCGACCGCTGGGGGGCGAAGAGCATGGAAACCAGCAAGACCATCGGCGAGATCGTCGCGTGAGGAGTGCCGCGCTGGCAGCGCTTGCAGTCGCGATTTCGGCGCCGGGCATGGCCGAGGCACCAGCCCCCTCCACCACGCTTCCGGCTGTCGAGGCAGCACTCATGGCGCCGGTGCTGCGCGTTGCCGACTGCGGCAAGGCGCAGGCCTTCTATGAAGCGGCGCTGGGCATGAAGGTGCTGATGTCGCGCGATCTCGGTGCGATCCACGAGACCATGCTGGCCTTTCCCGGCCCGGCCCAGCAGCCCGGCATCATGCTTTTGTGCAATGTCTCGAAGGACCGGGCGCCGCTCAAGGGCCTGGGCGCCTCGCGCATGATCGTGCGCGTCGGCAATCTCGATGCGGTGGTGCAAAGGCTCGATGCGTCGGGCCTGCCGCACCCTGCCGTCCACGCGCCGGCCTCGGACCCGGTGCGCGTGCTCAACGTCAGCGATCCGGAAGGCAACGAGATCGAACTCGTCCAGACCGACCCGCAACCCGCCCGGAGGAACCCATGATCCGCAATCGCCGCCAGTTCCTGGCCGGAATGGCCGTACTCGCCGGCGGCATGTCCGCCGCCGCTTCGGGCCAGCAACCGGCCGCTGCCTGTTTCGACCCGGCATCGCTGCCGCTCAACCAGAAGAACCAGCGCCGCGCGCTTGGCTATGTCGAACCCTCGCCCGATGCGGGCAAGCACTGCGGGCTTTGCGCCTTCTTCACCGTCGGCAAACCCGATTGCGGCACCTGCACAATCCTGATGGGCGGACCAGTCAGCGCCATGGGCGTCTGCACTTCCTTCGCCGCGAAGAAGAGCTGAGCACCGCCTCTATTTCCGGAACGCGAAGCCCCGGTAGCCCTCCCCGGTCCACCGCCGTACTTCCGGCACGTAGGTCGTCATGCCGCCTGCCCATGGCTGGAATATCCGCGAACCGTCATCCTTGTTGACGTGGACCATGTACTGGTCCTCCTGCCGCCGCAGCATGTTCTCGGCGATGGCGGCCGACATCGCGCCCCACTCATCCGCGCCTTCGCCGGTTGCCTCTATGGTGGCGTAGCCATTGTCCCGCATGTAAGCGATGCAGTCGGCGATCCAGTCGGCGTGGTATTCGTTCTGCAGGATCAGGGGACCCAGCACCGAGGGGCTGCCGGCGTTGGTCGGGTGGAAGAGGTTGGGGAACCCGGGCGTCATCAGGCCGAACACCGTGCGCGGGCCCCGCGCCCACACATCGCGCGGCGTCTGGCCAGCCTCGTTGGCCACATTGGCCTTGTCCATCGAGCCGAGGAAGGCCTGAAAGCCAAGGGCGAATACGATCGCGTCGACCTCATGCAAGGCGCCGCTGCGGGTACGGATGCCGGTCTCGACGATTTCCGCGATGGGATCCTCACGCATGTCGACAAGCGTCACGTTGTCGCGGTTGAAGGCCTCGTAGTAATCGATTTCGAGGATCAGGCGGCGCGTGCCGATAGGATAGGTGGGGCACAGCTTTTCGGCCAGCACCGGGTCCTTCACCCGCTCGCGGATCTTTTCGCGGACGAACTCGGCGGCAATGTCGTTGGCTTCGCGGTCAATGGCGATGTCCTCGAAGACATAGGCCATGCCGTGGCCGCCATAGGCCCATTGCTTCTCCATGCGCGCCCGCCGCTGCTCGGGCGTGTAATCGCCGGCGCGCTTGCGGTCCTCTTGTCCGGGAGGCAATGTCGGGGCGGCCAGCATCGCTTCCTTGAACCCCGGCAGGTCCGCCGCGATCTGCTGCCACAAGGCCTCGTCGGGCGGTCCGTTGCGCGCCGGGACGCCATAGTGCGGCGTGCGCTGGAAGACGTAGAGATGCTCCGCCTCTGCCGCCACGACCGGGACGGCCTGCACGCCCGAAGAACCGGTGCCGACGATGGCCACCCGTTTCCCCTTGAAGCTGACCGGACGGTGCGGCCAGCGATTGGTCTGCAGCCATTCGCCATTGAAGCGCTCGAGCCCGGGAAAGGGCACCTCCTTGGGGATGGACAGGTTGCCGGTGCACATAACGAGAAAACGGCAGGCGATGCGGTCGCCCCCGTCCGTCGTCAGGTGCCAGCGCCGGTCCTCGCCCGACCAGCGGCTATCGGCCAGCCAGGTATCGAAACGGAACAGCTTCCGGACGTCCAGCCTGTCCGCGACCCAATTGGCATAGTCCATCAGCTCCGCCTGGGTGGCGTATCGCTCCTTCCAGCGCCACTCGTCGTAAATCTCCTGCGAGAAGGTGTAGCTGTAGAGGTTCACGCTATCGGTATCGACGCGCGAGCCCGGATAGCCGTTGTGATACCAGGTCCCGCCGAAGCCCGATGCCCCCTCGATCCCGACGACCGACAGGCCGGCCTCGCGAAATCGGTGCGCCGCATGGATGCCGCCGAAGCCGGCACCCACCACGGCAATGTCGAAAGCTTCCTCCAGCATGCAAGCTCCCCACGCGATTTTCGAGTGTCCTGCGGACCCGATAGGTGCCAGTCTCGCGGGGCGAAAACAACGTGGAGATGGACATGCTCGAGGGAAAAGCCGTCGTCATCACCGGTGCTGGGCGCGGTATCGGCGCGGCCTGCGCGCGGGGCATCGGCCGCCAAGGCGCAAAGGTCGTGGTCAACGACATCGACGTGGAAGAGGCTGAAAAGACGGCGCAGGCCATCGTTGCCGAAGGTGGCACCGCGATTGCCTGTGCGGGCGACGTCAGCAACTGGGACCACGCCGGCCGGCTGGTCGAGACCTGCATCTCGACGTTCGGCAAGATCGATGGCCTGGTCAACAACGCCGCGCTCTATCACATCGGCGGCGTCGAAACGCTCGATCCGGCGATCAGCCGCGCACTGGTCGAGGTGAACGTGCTGGGGCCGATGTATTGCACCGGCCACGCGGTCAAGCCGATGCTGGCGCAGGGCAGCGGCTCGATCGTCAATTTCGTTTCGGGCGCCCACATGGGCATGCGCGGCATGGGCATCTACGGCGCCACCAAGGGCGCGGTGGCTTCCATGGTCTACACCTGGGCGCTGGAGCTGGAAGGCAGCGGCGTGCGCGTCAACGCGCTTTCGCCGTTCGGCGCGACCGACATCCTGGAGAATTCCGCCCGGCAGCTGGAAGAGCGCTACGGGGTCGCGCCCAAGGCCATGGGCCTGCCCGCCTCATCGGTGCAGATTCAACCGCCTGAGGCGAATAGCCCCGTGGTCGAGTTCCTGCTTTCCGACGCGGCGGCCGGTGTCAACGGACAGCTGATCCGGATCGATTCCGGCGAACTCCAGCTATACACCCACCCCGCGCTGCTGCTCCCGTCGGTGAAGCGCGATCATTGGGATGCCGAAGCCGTCGCCCAGGCTTTTGCGGATGACCTTGCCCATCGGCAGGTCAGATGCGGCGTGCTGGGAATGGAAGGGCTGCCGGTAGACCTCAACAGCGGCCACTGGAAACGCAACGAGCAGGCCGAGCATGGCAGGAACTGACCGAACTCTTTCCCGAGACGAGACTCTAAACAATTTGAAAGCGGCTTGCCCTATCGGCAGCCCGATGAAGAGTTCGAGATCTTCTCGCGTAGCTGTACCGGCGAGCTTTTTCGCCAAGCTGATGCTACCTTTTGCTTTCCCCATCGCCTTGACCATGGCCTTGGTCCTGCTGGTCGGCGAGCGTTGGCCGCGCAACATTGCACCCGGATCGGGCCTCAAGCTTGCGGGCCTTTGCGCCACCGCCATAACCTGCGCAATCGTCTGGCGCCTTGCCGTGCGAGGTATTGCAGACAGGCGCGTTCACAAGTTTGCCGCAGCGCTGTGCGCCGCCACCGGCCTCATGGGCTGGCCCGTCTGGTCGGTGGGCATTCTCCCGAGCGTCAATGGTTACAGGCCGGGCAGCGAACGTGTCATCGCCATGACGCTGGAGCGGACCGAATCAACCCGGCAAAGCAGGAGCAACAAGCTCAACCATTGGGCATGGCTTCGCACGGACGACGCCGCGGCGCCGATAGCTTCGGGCCGCTACTTCATTTCCGAGGACATCCATGCCGACTGGAGCCGGAGGGGCCGCGGTCCGGTTCGGATCACGGTGGCGCGCGGCCTGCTTGGCGCCCAGGTGGTAACCGGCTTCGAATAGGCCCGTGTACCCGGATCCATTTTGATGCGCTGACCTTGCCTGACCAGGTCAGCGCTCAATTTGCCACCCGTCAGGCCGCCACGGGCTCGGGCGGAGTCCAGGCCTTGAGGTGCGGCAGCACCTTGTCGGCGAAGAGCTTGGCCTGCTGGTAGACCATTTCGTAGGGCAGGCCGCCGAAGCTGAAGTTGGCCAGAATTTCGTAGTCGCCCACCATGCTGGCGCGGTTGAGGTGGTATTCCACCAGCTCTTCCGGCGTGCCCAGCATGTTGCCGCCAAGGTAATCCTTGTAGGCCTTGTCCGCCCCGCCGGCGGCGCGCGCCGCATCGCCCATGTAGGCATAGGTGGAATAGCTCGGCAGCTCCTTGAAGTGCGGGCTCATGAACTCATAGTGATTGGCCACCGTCTCGAACATCTTGGCGAAATACTTGTCGCAATGCGCCGTGACTTCCGCCTTGGTCGGGAAGCACAGCACGAAGTCGGAAATCATGAACGGCGGCGCGGTCCTGCCGTGGAGCTCCAGGAATTTGGCGCGGTAGTGCTCGATCTCGGGGATGGCGTTGCGCCAGTCGCCCTGGCTGAAACGCAGCGTCTTGAGGCCATAGTTCGCCGCCACCTCGACCGAGCTTGGCGACATCGAGACCATGATGGTGCGGTCCTTGAAGCTCTTGAACGGGCGCGGGCGCACTTCGGTGCGCGGGATCTGGTACCACTTGCCGTCGGCCTCGACGATGCCGGTCTCGACGCCTTCCATGATGATCTTGCAGCTCTCGTCGAACATTTCGCGGCTGTCTGCGAGCTCGACGCCGAACGACTTGAACTCGCGCCGCGCGGCACCGCGGCCCATGCCCAGGATCAGGCGGCCTTCGGAAAGGATGTCGAGCTGCAGCGCCTGCTCGACCACCCGCAGCGGATTGTTCCAGGGCAGGATGACCGCGGCGGTGATCAGGTCGATCTTCTTGGTCTTGGCCGCGACGTAGGAGAGCATGCCGAAGGGATCGGGGCAGGCGGCATAGTCGGTGAAGTGATGCTCGACCGGGCCGACCAGGTCGAAGCCCATGGCCTCTGCCTCGATCGCCATTTGGGTATCTTCCATGAACTTCTGGCGATCCGAGATGCCGCTGAGGTTCTGGTATCCGAGATGCATTCCGACGCGCATGGCAGCCTCCTTGACTTGTTTGTCACCCGATTCGTTTCATATGTCTGCCGATCGCGCGCTCATTGATCCCTGTCAATATATTTAGCACCTCTATCGTTTCAAACATTCAACGTCAGGCAAAGGCCTCTTCGCCCAACAGCGTGGTGCGGTGCATCAGGCGACCGCTGTCGAGCGGATAGGGCTCGGCGCGATGCAGGACGCCGGTGTTGTCCCAGATCAGCAGGTCGCCGACGGTCCACTCGTGGGTGTAGGTGAAGCGCGGCTGGGTGATCCAGTCCATCAGTTCGGCAATAAGCGCATCGCTCTCGGCCGGCGGGAGGCCGACCACCTCGGCGGCATGGCAGCCGATCACCAGCGACTTGCGCCCGGTGCCGTGCGTCCAGACCAGGCTGTGCGTCTTTTCGGGAATGCGGCTGATATAGGCCTTGTGCTCCTCGGTCTGCTCAAGGCCGGCCAATTCCATCGACCGGGCGAAGCTGTGCCGGATGCGCAGGCCCTCGATGCGCCGCTTCATCTCCTCGGGCAGCGCCTCGTAGGCGGCATAGGAATTGGCGAAAAGGGTGCGCCCACCCTCCTTCGAGAGAACCCTTCCGGTCAGCAGCGAGGCGAAGACCGGCACGTCGTCGTGCGTGCCGTCCATGTGCCAGAGGAACGAGCCCAACAGGTAGATTGCGGTGGCGCTGACCTTGCTGTCGAGGGTGATCTTGTGGATGCCCTTTTCGCCCTCGGCGCGCACCACGCCCATGTTGCCGGCCAGGGCGACCTGCTCCTCGTCGGTCAGGTGCAATTGCGGAAACAGGAGGACGCCGCGCTCGACCAGCAGCTTGCGCACCTGCGCCCCGCCCTCTGGCGAGAGCAGCCAGTCGCGGCTGGCGCGGACTTCGGATCCGATGGCGTCGGTCAGGTTGACAGCTTCGAGGGACATGCTGCTTGCTCCGCTGGCGTGTAGGGAAAGCAGGCTCCCTAATACCGGGAAAACAATAATACCATCTGGTATTTTTAAAGCCGGCTCACCAGCCCGCGCGTCCGGCAATCAGGCAGTGGACCATGCCGTCCACCCACTCTTCCCTTTCGCGGGCCGACACGGTTTGGTTGTTCAGCATCACGTTGCCGTACCAGCCGCGCAGGGCGACATTGAACACCTCGGCGGGAATTTCGGGACGACTGCACTTCACCCCGTCCGCCTCGGCGCATTCGATGATGAAGGCGGTGACAAGTTCGATGCCCAGCCTGGTCGATTCCGTCGCCGCCGCGCCGATTTCGGGCAGCATGTGCGATGCGCTGTAGATCAGCCGGTTGATCTCCAGGAAATCGCCCTCGAGGCTGAAGGCCAGCGCCCGGTTGGCATAGCGGGTGAGGCCCGCCTTCAGGTCCGGCTTGCCCTGGGCATGGAGATAGGCGGCGGCCGACATCCGCTCGATCTGCTGGCCCATGAGGGCACGGAAAAGTTGCTCTATGCTGGGATAGCGAGCCAGCAGGGTGGTACGCGAAACCTGCGCCGCCCTGGCTATGCTGCGCATCGATGCCCCGCCGAAGCCGTTGGCGACGAATTCGCGCAGGGCGGCGGCAAGGATGCGCTGCTCGATTTCCTGCACGTCGTCGCTGGTCGGCCTGCCCCGGCGGCGGGGGCTGGGCGGTTTGGACCGGCTACGTGTGATCTCGCTCAATGAACTTCGCCCCGGACCGCCTAGGTTTCGGGGGCGATAGCAAGCACGGGCCGCTAACGGAATAGTTGCCGCGTCGCCCCACAGGATGCATCCTGTCGCGAATGGATGGGCCAGGCCGGATTGGCGATTGTCCGGAGCGAGTTAATGTGCCACTTGGTATCAATAACACCCCGGTCAGCCGGGATGAGTCGCATGCCGGCCGAATAGAGGAGTTGGACAATGGCGAATGCAAGACCGGGCGAAGTGGTCGATCGCGGACCCTACGTCAGCCAGATCGATTTCCGCCCCTTCCGCATGCGCGTCACCACCGACCGTTACCACTCGCGCGAATATGCCGAGCTGGAGCGCGAGAACATGTGGATGCGCACATGGCAGGCCGCCGGCCGCGCCGACGAGATCGCCGAGGCCGGCGACTGGATGGAATACCGCCTGTTCGACCAGTCCTATGTGCTGGTCCGGCAGAAGGACGGTACGGTCAAGGCCTTCGTCAACGCCTGCCGCCACCGCGGCAATGCCTTCTGCGAGGGCAAGGGGCACTCGGCGCGCTTCACCTGTCCCTACCACAACTGGTCCTTCGCGCTCGACGGCAAGTGCCTCTCGGTCGCCAAGCCGGACTATGACGGGCCGGTCGAGGAATTCGTCGGCTCCAAGGACGAATTGGGCCTGGTCGAAGTCCCGGCCGAATGCTTCGCCGGCTTCGTCTTCATCAACCCCGACCCCAAGGCCGCGCCGCTGATGGATTTCCTCGGCGAGGTCGCGGATCAGCTCGCGGTCTACAAGCTCGACGAGATGATCCCGGTCGGGCTCAACCGGCGCGAAGTGATCGAATGCAACTGGAAGGTGGTGATGGACGCCTTCCAGGAAGGCTACCACATCCAGGGCGTCCACCCGGAACTGATCCCGGCGATGGACGAATCCAAGGAACGCTATTTCTTCTACGGCGATCACTCAGTCGCCACCGGGCCGTTCGGTGCTTCGAACCTCGTTGAATTGGGCCCCGAGGCGCTGGTCGAAGTAATCCGCGGCCTCACCGCCACTTTCCCCGCCGTCGCCGAGGCGCTGCCGCGTTTCGAGGAACTGGTGGACGAAGTGCGCGGGCCCGATGGCGTGCCGCAGTTCACGCCGGAACGCGGTGGGCGCGAACTGCTGCAGCAGGCGACGCGAGAGACCTGGTCGAAGAAGGGCCTCGACGTCTCCGGCCTCACCGACATCCAGATGGCGGACAACCACTTCCACCTCGTCTTCCCCAACCTGTTCATGACCATCCGCGCTGGCGAGGCGACGATGATCATGTCCGCGCCGCTCGAAGACAACGATCCGAACAAGTGCACCTGGCATGTGATGAACCTGATGTGGGTGCCGACTGAACAGCGGGCCGCGATGCGCGAGCCGTTGAAGGAAGTGGGCTGGGGCGAGCATGAGCCCTATTTCCTCGCGCTCGAGCAGGATTACGACCAGATGCAACGCCAGCAGGCGGGCCTGCGCAACACGGCGCTCAAGGAAATGGCGCTGACCCGGCAGGAAGTGCGCCTGGCATGGTTCCACTCGGCGCTCGACAGCTGGGTTTACGGAAGGGAGAGTAAATGACCGTTTATGCCACCGCCACCGCCACGGAGGCCAAGGAAGGGCCGCTGCGCAAGGTAGTCAACCGGTTCAACGAGATTCAGGCCCAGATCCTGGCCGCCGGCCCGACATCGCCTGCCGACTGGGAACCGATGAAAGAAGTCGTGGACACCGCCAATTTCGAGCGGGTCGGCGCCTATCTCGAAAAGCTCGACTTCAAGGACTATTGCGAGTTCCTGCAGGGCTGGGCGGCCGGCGGCACCCAGTTCGAATTCACGGAATTCTACGTGACCGAAGCCGGCGGCTCGCTGTTCCAGGAGATCGAGGAACGCCACACGCGCGGCGACCAGTTCATCCGCAAGAACGTCATCGCCGTCTACCGCTTCAGCGCGGACAACAAGATCGTCCACCTCGATATCTACGAGCAGGCGAAGGACAGCGGCGACTGGATCAAGGAATCCGCCAAGGCCGCGATGGAAGCCTGATCAGCAGGTCTTGATGTAATCGCGCCAGCCGCCGTGTCGGGTAATGTCGAGGGCGCCGGTGAGTGCCCTTGGCTCGGCGACGAATCCTTTGACGCTGCTGCCGTCCGCCAGCGTAACGGTCCCGATTGCCAGCGGCGGCGGGACCTCGGCGACGAAAGTGCCGAAGGCGGCGGCATCCAGCTCGTAGACCTCGACCTTTATCGATGAGCCTGTCTCGTCGTGGACCAGCGCGGGCTTGGGCGGCTTGCTGTTTGCCATGGCGTAGAGGCGATAGCTGGGCGCGGTTTCCGTCGCCGAAACGAACCGCGCGTCGCGGGAAGTCAGTTGCCAGTGCAGCGGCATGCCTTCCAGGTGCGCGCCGACGACGGCGAGGCGGATAGTATCCATGCGGCCCTCCAGATCGAGTTGAGGCTTGTCGTAAGGATCGCCCCAGAGCCGGGCGAGATCGAGCAGCGCCCGGTCGGCGCCCGCCGGGGCGAAGAAGCTGATGCCAAAGCCCGTGCCGTTGAGGCGGAAGCCGGCGGGGACCGCGATGGCCGCCATGTCGAGCAGGTTCACGAAGTTCGTGAAGGTGCCGAAGTGGCTGTTGAGCACGATCGGGTTCGCCAGCATTTCGGCGACGCGGTAGATCGTCGGCGAAGTCGGCACGACGAGAGCATCGGCCTCATCCCAAAGCGCCTCCGCAACGCGGGCATATTCCATCAGCGCATACTGCGCGCGGAAAGTGTCCACCGCCGTGTAGTTCCGCCCCACCTCGACGATCTCGCGTACCGTCGGATCGACCGCCTCGGGCATGTCCGCCAGCACGTGCTCCATCGCTGCCGTGCGCTCGGCAACCCACGGGCCATTATAGAGCAGCTTGGCGGCCTCCAGCAGCGGGGCCACGTCGAACTCGACCAGTTCGAAGCCCAGCGCGCGCAGGCGGTCGAGCGCCTGCGCATAGAGATATTCGGCCTGGACATCGCCGAACCACGGCAGGTTGGCAGGCAGTGGAATGGCCAGCCGCTGGCCGACGGGCTGATCTTCCAAATGTCGCGAGTAGATGTCCTGGGAATCGATGCCCGCGACCACGCCGTCGACGAGGGCGGCATCATCCGCATCGCGCGCAAACACAGTGATGCAATCGAGCGAGCGGCAGGCGGGCAGCAGGCCGGATGTGCTCCACCGGCCCTTGCTGGGCTTGAGGCCGACCAGCCCGTTGAATGCGGCCGGAACCCGGCCCGAGCCCGCCGTGTCCGTGCCCAGCGCGATGGGCACCAGGCCTGCCCCGACCGCCACCGACGAACCGGAGCTGGAACCACCGCTGACATAGGCAAGGTTATAGACGCAACGCGGCGCGCCGTGCGGGCTGCGGGTGCCGTTGAGGCCGGTGGCGAACTGGTCGAGGTTGGTCTTGCCCACGCAGATGGCGCCTGCGTCCAGCAGCCGCCGGACAACGAATGCGTTGCGCTCCGGCTGGTAGGCGAAGGGCGGGCAGGCTGCGCTGGTGGCAATGCCCGCAACGTCGATATTGTCCTTCACCGCGAAGAGCACCCCCGCCAGCGGCAGAGTCTCGCCTGCGGCAATCCGGACATCGACCTTGCGGGCGGCCGCAAGCACTTCGGCATCTGGGAAACGCGCGATCCACGCCTGCGGCTGCACCGTGTCGTAGGCCGCGATCCGCACCAGCGCGGCGCGGGCCACATCCTCGGCGCTCTGGCTGCGGCTGTTGACCGCCTCGGCTATCTCGCGCGCCAGCATGGTCACACCTCCACCGCGAACAGAGGAGAGCCCGGCGAAACCGGCTGCTTTTCCGCCACGTAAATCCGCCGCACCTTGCCTGCATATGGCGCAAGCACCGGTGATTCCATCTTCATCGCCTCGATAACCGCCACGGTGTCCCCTTCGGAAACTGCATCGCCCTCGGCCACCGACCATGACCACAGCACACCTCCAAATGGCGCTTCGACCAGTTCGCAACCTTCGGGAATTTCGATATCGCCCTGCTCACCAGTATTGTCCGCTTCCTCGCTAAGCGCGGCAACGCGGCTGAATTCGCCGCGCACCTCCCAGTCCGCCCGCTCCGCGGCAAAGGCCGCTTCGCGCTTCCTCTGGAATTCGCCGATCGACCCGGCATTCGCCTCCAGGAACTGCCGGTAATCGGCAAGCCTGAACTCGCCCTCCTCGATCCGGATCGAGCGGCGCCCCATGGGAAAGTCGCGCCGCCATTCGGTCAGTTCCTCATGGCTGACGGGGAAGAAGCGGATGCGGTCGAAGAAGCGCAGCAGCCAGGGCTTGCCTTCGGTGAAGGCATCGGTCTGCCGCCAGGTGTTCCATACCTGGATGGTGCGGCCGAACAACTGGTAGCCGCCGGGCCCCTCCATGCCGTAGATGCACATGTACGCCCCGCCGATGCCGACGACATTGGGCGGCGTCCAGGTACGGGCCGGGTTGTACTTTGTGGTCACCAATCGGTGGCGCGGATCGACCGGCGTCGCCACCGGCGCTCCGAGATAGACGTCGCCCAGCCCCATCACGAGGTATTCGGCATCGAAGACGATGCGCTGCACCTCGTCCTGGCTGGCAAGGCCGTTGGCCCGGCGGATGAATTCGATGTTGTCCGGACACCACGGCGCATCGTCGCGAACCGAGGCCATGTACTTGGCGACGGTTTCGTGGATCGCGGGATCGTTCCACGACAGCGGTAGCCAGACGGTGCGCGAGGGGATGGTGAAATCGTCCAGCGAGCCCAGCCGCTGCTCGGCGGACTGCAGCGCTTCGAGCAGCATGGCCTGGGTCAGCCGCCGGCTGTCATAGTGGATCTGCAGCGAGCGGATGCCGGGAGTGACATCGACAATGCCGGGCAGGCCCAGCCGCTCGAGCTCCAACATCAGGGCATGGACGCGCAGCCGCAGTTCGAGATCTAGCACGATCGGGCCGTATTCCACCAGCAGGTGCTGGTCACCCTGCCGGCGGTAGCAGACTTCCGGACGATGGACTGAGCCGGGAATGGCGTGCAGGATCGGGCTGCCGAGGTCCGCCACGTCGGGCAACGCCGGGGGCCCCTGCGTCCCGGCGACCAGCGCATCTTCCCGCTCAAGCGCCTGCTCCGCCGCCTCTTCGCTGACCGGCAGGAAGCGCACCGTATCACCGGGCGCAAGTTGCCCCAGCTTCCACAGGTCCGCCTGGATGGTAACGAAGGGGCAGACGAAGCCGCCCAGTGAGGGCCCGTCCGGACCGAGGATGATCGGCATGTCGCCGGTGAAGTCAATCGCGCCGACGGCATAGGCGTTGTCGTGGATGTTCGACGGATGCAGCCCCGCCTCGCCGCCGTCCTGCCGCGCCCATTGCGGCTTGGGGCCGGTCAGGCGGATGCCGGTACGGTTGGAATTGTAGTGCACCTTCCACGGCGTCTCGCAGAGCATGGCCACGTCGTCGGGAGTGAAGAAATCGGGCGCGCCGTGCGGGCCATAGAGCACCCGCAGCGTCCACTCGCGCGCCATGGCGGGGACGGCATGGTCGGAAAGACGCACGGGCACCCGCGGGGAGCAGGAGCCCAAGTGCAGCGTATCACCGGTCAGCACCGCGCGGCCCGACTGGCCGCCGAATTCGCCCAGGGTGAAAGTGCTGCGGCTGCCGAGGTAGACCGGCGCATCGAAGCCGCCCGCAACGAGCAGGTAGCCGCGAATGCCCGCACCGGCGACGCGACCGATCTGCAGGGTCTGCCCGGATCGCACGGCGATGGGCTGCCAACGATCTACGGGCTCACCGTCCAGTTTGGCAGCGAAGTCTGCGCCCCCAAGGCAGATGGTGGTGGCGGTGCTGAATTGCAGCGTCGGGCCGGCGGCGGTGAATTCCAGGCCGGCGGTGCCGTCCGGATTGCCGAGCACGCGGTTGCCCAGCCGGAAGGACAGGGCATCCATCGGCCCGGAAGGCGGCACGCCCACGTCCCAATAGCCGATGCGGCCGGGATAGTCCTGCAGCGTAGTGGCCGCCCCTCCCGCTAGCACGCGAACCGTCTGCGGCCGGTGGACCACATCGGCCAGCGCGCGGGTGGAGACATTGCCGCTGGTGAAGGCGTCCGAACGGACGACAGAGCGCAGCCAGTCGACATTGCTGGCGATGCCCTGGATGCTCGTCGCATCAAGCGCGTCCTGCATGGCTTTTACCGCCGCCTCGCGGTCCGGGGCGGTGACGATCAGCTTGGCGAGCATGGGATCGTACCAGGCAGAGACCTGCGATCCCGCCGCGACCCAGCCATCGACGCGCACATCTTCGGGGAAGGCAACCTGCGTCAGCAGGCCGGAGCTTGGCCGGAAGTCCAGCGACGGGTCCTCGGCATAGAGCCGGACCTGGATCGAGGCGCCTTGGGGCTCGGCATTGAAGCCATCGAGAAAGGAAAAGTCCCCGCCAGCGCCGCGCACCATCCATTCGACGAGATCGACCCCGGTCACCTGCTCGGTAACGCCATGCTCGACCTGCAGGCGGGTGTTGACCTCGAGGAAGTAATAGTCGTCGCGCTGGGAGTCGTAGAGGAATTCGACCGTTCCCGCGGACCGGTATCCCGCCCCCGCAGTCAGCCTCACCGCCGCATCCATCATCGCCGCGCGCGTGGCTGGAGGCAGGTGGGGCGCGGGGGTTTCCTCGACCACCTTCTGGTTGCGCCGCTGGAGCGAGCAGTCCCGCTCGCCCAACGCCACGACCCGGCCCTGCCCGTCGCCAAAGACCTGCACCTCGATATGCCGCGCCGTCTCGACATAGCGTTCGAGGAACACGCCGCCATTGCCGAAATTGCCCGCGCCCAGCCGCACGACACTGGCGAAGGCATCGGACAGCTCGGCGGGCGAATGGCAAATCTTCATGCCAATCCCGCCGCCGCCGGCTGTCGCCTTCAGGATCACCGGATAGCCGATCTCCGCCGCCGCCGAGACCGCCGCCTCCGGATCGGTCAGCAGGCCGGTGCCCGGCGCCAGCGCCACGCCATGTGCCTCGGCAAGATCGCGGGCGGTGTGCTTCAGGCCGAAAGCAGTGATGTTGTCCGCCGTCGGCCCGACGAAGGCGATCCCCGCCGCCTCGCAGGCCGCGGCAAACTCGGTGCTTTCGGAGAGGAAGCCGTAGCCCGGATGGATCGCCTGCGCCCCTGTCTCGCGGGCAGCGGCGATGATGGCCTCTATGTCGAGGTAGCTTTCGGCGGCAGGCGCCGGGCCGATCCGGACGGCCTCGTCCGCCTGGACCACATGCAGCGAGCCTGCATCGGCGTCGCTGAACACAGCGACCGAACCGATGCTCATTTGCCTCAGCGTGCGGATGATGCGGCAGGCGATCGCGCCGCGGTTGGCGATCAGGACCTTGTCGAAGGCTCTCATTCGCTGACGATCATCCGCACCGGCGTGGGATTGAAGCCGTTGCAGGGGTTGTTGACCTGCGGGCAGTTGGAGACGACCACCTCGACGTCCATCTCCGCGCGAAGGTCGACCGACAGGCCGGGGGCGGAAATGCCGTCGACGATGCCCAGCGCGCCATCGGCCTCGACCGGCACGTTCATGAAGAAGTTGATGTTGGACACCATGTCGCGCTTGCCCCGGCCGACGCGGACATTGGCGTCGAGGAAGTTGTCGACGCAGGCGTGCTGGCTCTTGGTGTGGTGGCCATAGCGCAGGGTGTTGCTCTCACAGGAACAGGCCCCGCCGATGGTGTCGTGGTAGGCGACACTTGTGGCCATGATGGTCATCATCGGCCGCCCTTCGTTGCTGAGCAGCTTCGCCCCCGTCTTCAGGAAGATGTTGCCCTGTGCGGCGATGGTGTCCTGTGCGCTGTAGCGCTCGGCATCGTCGCCGGCGGCATAGACGAGGAAATCGACCGCCTGGTTGCCTTCGAGATCGACGATGCGCAGCGTCTGGCCGCGATTCACCCGGTGGAGCCACGGGGCACGGGCGGGCACGACTTCGTCATGAACGATGCGGCCGGGAAGTCCCTCGATGAATGCGTCTGCCATGGAGCCCTACCTGCGGTAATGGTCTTCGGTGTTGAGGAAGGCACGCAGGCCCTCCGGCGTGGCATTGCGCACCGGATCGCCTTCCGGCGTGACATCGCCCTTCCAGGCCGTCGCGCGCAGGGAAGTGACGTTCCAGCCATCGCGCGGATCGAGCACGTGCGGGCAGTTCGCCAGCACCACGATGAGCTCCATTTCCGCCCTCAGCAGGACCTGCCGGCCCGGCTCGAAGGGGCCGACCTGCGGGATGGTGGCGCCGTCCTCGGCAATGCGCACGCCCTTGAACAGGTTGACGCAGGGGTGGACGTCCTTGCGGCCGAGGCCATGCTTGGCGACCCCCAGCATGAAGCGGTCGCGGGCATTGGGGTGCGCGCCGTAATTCTTGCCGTCGCCGTATTTCCGGGCATTCGATGCCTCGTTGGAGGCGCCGCAGAAGGCGTCATGCGTGCCGGCGGCGTCCTCGAGGATCGAGGCCATGACCCGGCCCATGTCCGAAAGCAGGAGCTTGCCAGCGCCAAGGTAGCCGTTCCACTGCACCTTGACCGTGTCGGCCACGTTCAGCCGCTCGTTCGGGTTCTCGGCGTTGAACAGCAGCAGCGAGGCGCAGGCATCGCCGTGCAGGTCGACCAGCCGCAGCCGCGTGCCCCGGCCGATGCGGCGTGAGGCATAGCCGCCGGGAGCGATGGTTTCCTCCCAGACCAGCGGCCCGCCAGCGTCGTCGGCGACGGGCGGCAGCACCGGCATGGCCTCCACCCGCGTGCCCGCCATGGCCCGGGCATGGGCCTGCGCGGCATAGGGATCGGCTGTCTCGCTCATCGCATCTCCTTCGAGGACAGGGGCGGCAGCAGCGCCGTCGTGGTCACCAGGCGGCACTGCTGCACCTTGCGGATTTTCCGCAGCGCATCACACAGATTGTGCAGGCGCGAAGCCGTGCCCTGGACCAGCAGGACTTCCATCGACTGGTCGTCTTCGAGGAAGATGTGCTGGCTGGAGATGATCTCGGGAATGTATTCCATCTGCACTTCCGCCAGCGCCTGGCGGACGCGCCCGGACTCCGCGCGGTAGATCAGGGTAATTGTGCCGGAAAGCACGGTTTCCCCACGCTCCCGGGCGCTATGTTCAGCCAGTTCCTGCCGGATGAGTTCCGCGATCATCTGCGACCGGTTGGCCACGTCGCGCTCTGCAACCATGGCGTCCAGCTCGGCGAAGAGATCGGCCGAAAGGCTGATGCTGAGCCGGACTAGAGAGGGAGAAGCTTGCGTGGTCATGATGCGAATCTTCCTATTTGGTATTACGTTTAGTGTAAAGCGTAATATTTTTGCCGCACTGCAACGCCCGAATTTTGGGCGATCGAGGCAGGTTCTGCACAAAATTTAGGCAGGACCCGCATCCAGCGCCGCCACCCCTTGCCAAAATCGCCGGAAAAACAGGCCCAGGAGGAACTGGCACGGTGTTTGCGAGGGTTTCCGGGCCGCTAACGGCCGCAACAACATCTCCCCAGGGGGTTTACATGAAGAAGACAGTCAAGGCTTTGCTCGCAGCCGGTGGTTTCGCCGCCCTCGCCATTGCCACGCCCGCGCTCGCAGACGACGCGCCGGCCCCGGATTTCACCATCACCGGCAGCGCTTCGGTGACCACCCAGTACCGCCTGCGCGGCATTTCGCAGACGGACAACCGCGCAGCCGTGCAGGGCGGCATCACCGTTTCGCACAAGTCCGGCGTCTATGTCGGCACCTGGGCCTCGAACCTGGGCGGCAACGGCTCGTGGGGCGGCTCCAACATGGAGCTCGACCTGATCGCCGGCTTCACCAAGCCGGTCGGCGGCGTGACGCTCGATGGCGGCGTCGTCTATTACCTCTATCCGGGCACCACGGGCCACGACTACGTCGAGGTCTACGGCTCCGGTTCCGGCAAGATCGGTCCGGTCAACGCCAAGCTGGGAGTCTACTGGGCCCCGCAGCAAAGCAAGATCGGCGGCCACAACGTCTGGATCTACACCGACATGGGCCTGCCGATTTCCGGCACGCCGATCACGCTGAAGGGCCACGTCGGCTATTCGACCGGCAACAGCATCTACACCTACGGCAAGGACGTGGTCGACTATTCGGTCGGCGCGGACGTCACCTGGAAGAACCTGACGCTGAACGTCTCCTATGTCGGGACCGACATGGACGAGGCTTTCGCCAACGCCAATTACGGCGCCGGCGTCCGGACCGGCCACGAAATCACCAGGGGTAACGTGGTCGCGACCCTGACCGCGACCTTCTGAGTCAACGGGGGCGCCCCGCCGCCATTGCGCGGCGGGGCCAGACCCCTGCAAGTATCACGGAATCGAGAGAGGGCCAGGGTCCAGTTCATGCGGCTCGTAAACATCAAGCCAAGCCGCGGACCGCGCATGCTGATCGGCGCCATTCCGATCCTGATCCTGCTCATCGTCTATGCGCTGATGTCCGCCGCAAGGGCCGAAGCCAATGCCCATGACAAGATCCTGCCGACCTTCGCGGCCATGGCCCAGGCCACGGCCCGCCTGTTCACCGAAGTCGATCCGCGCACCGGCCAGGTCACCGCGCTTGCCGATACCGCCGCCAGCCTGTGGCGTCTTGGCATCGGCGTCCTGATCGCGGCGGGCGCCACGCTGGTCATGGGCATCGCGCTGGGCGTCGTGCCGCTGATCAGGGCAGCGCTCGGCCCGATCGTCACCATCATCGCGGTCATCCCGCCAATCGCGATCCTGCCGATCCTGTTCATTGCCCTCGGCCTCGACGAGGCTTCCAAGATCGCCCTGATCGTCATCGGCATCGCGCCTTACATGATCCGAGACGTCGCCTCCTACGTAGCCGGATTGCCGGCCGAGCAGTCGATCAAGGCGCAGACCCTGGGCGCAAGCACCTGGCTGCTCACCCTGCGCGTCGCGTTGCCGCAGGCGCTGCCCCGGCTGATCGAGACCCTGCGCTTTTCCATGGGCCCGGCCTGGGTCTTCCTCATCTCCGCCGAGGCCATCGCCTCCGACGTCGGGCTTGGCTACCGCATCTTCCTCGTCCGCCGCTACCTGTCGATGGACATCATCCTGCCCTACGTCGCCTGGATCTCGCTGCTGGCGATCCTGACCGACTTCCTCCTGCTGCTGGTCAGCCGCAAGGCCTTCCCCTGGGCGCACGGAAACGCGCGATGACGGCCCTGATTTCGCTGAAGGACGTCTGGGTCGAATATGGCGACAAGGTCGTGCTAGAGCGCGTTTCGCTCGATATCGAGCCGGGCGAATTCGTCTCGGTGGTCGGGCCTTCGGGCGCCGGCAAGAGCACCTTCCTGCGCCTCGTCCTCGGCCAGGAAGGGCCGAGCAAGGGATCGATCCTGTTCGAGGGCCGGCCCATGACGGCGGAATGTTCGCCCGAACGCGGCGTGGTGTTCCAGCGCTATTCCGTATTCCCGCACCTGACAGCGCTGCAGAACGTCCTGTTCGGGCGCGAGTGCGTCGAGGCGCCGCTGCTGGGCAAGCTGTTCGGCGGTGCGCGCAAGCAAGCACTCGCCGAGGCGTTGGAAATCCTCGCCGCCGTCGGGCTGGAAAACAACCTCAAGGTCTATCCGGCGCAGATGTCCGGCGGCATGCAGCAGCGGCTGGCCGTCGCCCAGGCGCTGATCAAGAAGCCGCGCGTGCTGCTGCTCGACGAGCCTTTCGGCGCGCTCGATCCCGGCATCCGGCTCGACATGCACGAGCTGGTCACCCGGCTCTGGCGCGACCACCGGCTGACCGTCATCATGGTGACGCACGACATCAAGGAAGCCTTCAAGCTCGGCACCCGGGTGCTGACCTTCGACAAGCGGCGGATCGATCCGCAGGCGCCCA
Organism: uncultured Novosphingobium sp.; assembly: GCA_964630805.1. GTDB lineage: Bacteria > Pseudomonadota > Alphaproteobacteria > Sphingomonadales > Sphingomonadaceae > Novosphingobium. The sequence goes on from CAZVWP010000007.1 coordinate 42,962, forward strand.
ACCGCTATGGCGCGACGGCGGTTTATGACGTCAGGCTCGATCGCGAGCCTGCGCGGGAAACTATCGCCGCAATCGCCTGAACATTCGAAACTGCATTGGCCTTGCCCCGGGGGCACAATGGGCACAGCTCCAATGCAACGAGGCTCCGGTTCGCCAGGAACCGGAGCCTTCATCCCCCAGCGGGATGCCTCCTGATTTTCGGCCTCAGAGCCTGTTGTCGGCGGCCATCTTCATGAAGCTGGAATCGAACCGCAAGCGGACGTTCGCCTTGTCTCCCAGCGTGCCGGCCGGCATCTCGATGCCGATGGCGTCGACCGATGTCGCGTTGGGGCCGAACAGGCCCTTCGAGAAGGAGAACTTCCTGACCATGTCCTCGTGCTTGAGGATATCCGGGCCGTCCACATAGGCCACGGCATCTGCTGGCTTGTAGTAGAGGAAGGTGGTCGCGAGCTGGGACTTGAAGTTCTCGGTGGTGCTGCCCGCGAGCCTGGCCATCTCGGCAATCGCGGCTTCCGATTCCGGCCCGCCCTTCTGCATCAGCGCCATCACTTCGAACCAGGCACCGGCCAGCGCCTTGCCGAGGTTCGGGTTGGCCTTCAGCGTGGCGCTCGAAACCGCCATCACGTCCTGGATCTCGTTGGGGATCTTGGAGCTGTCGAACACCATGGTCCCGCTGCGCTTCACTTCGGAAAGTTGCGGGTTCCAGGTCACCACCGTCGTCACCTGCGGCGTGGCGAAGGCGCCGACGATATCGGCATCCGCCGTGTTGACCGTCTTCACGTCCGACAGCTTCATGCCGTTGAGCTCCAGCGCACGGGCCAGCAGGTAATGCGAGACCGAGAGCTCCACGAGGTTGATCGTCTGTCCCTTGAGATCGGCGGCCGACTTGCCGGCCTTCATGACCACGCCGTCGTTGCCGTTGGAATAGTCGCCCATGATGACCGCGGTGGTATCCTTGCCGCCGGCGGCGGGGATGGTCAGCGCGTCCATGTTGGTGACGGTCACGCCGTCGAGCTTGCCGGCGGTGTACTGGTTCACCGACTCGACGTAGTCGTTCACCTGCACCAGGTTGATCTTGATGCCGTAGCGGTCGGCCCATTTCTTGAGGATGCCGCTCTTTTCGGCATAGGCCCAGGGCATCCAGCCGGCATAGATCGACCAGCCGACGTTGAACTCGGTCTTGGGCGCTTCCGCCACGGGGTCCGCCGCCTGTTCGTTCTTCGCGCCGCTGCAGGCGGTGACCAGCAGCAGTCCCGCGATGCTGGCGGTCTTGAGCGATGCTTTCCAGTTAATCGGGATCAAGGGCGTGTTTCCTTTTCTGTCATGCCGGGTGTGAATGGCGGTGCCGGGCTTCCCGCCCGAAGGACGAGAGCGGGCGCGCCATACGGGGCATGGCGGCGCGACATTCCACTGCATCGATTCCCTGCCTTGCCCATGCCCGCAACTCCATGCTGCACTGCGGCATACTATGCGGACGGCCTCATGCGGCTAGTCGTTAAAATCGGATACACCTCATAAATTTAAATTATGAGTTCCGCGCCCGAAGCCGGCGGCGCATCTCGTCAAGAAACAGCTGCGTCGCCGTGTCGCGCGATGGCGTCTCGCGCGAAATCAGGAAGATTTCGTAGGACGGCTGCAGTTCCGGCGGCAGCAGGGGCCATAGCGCGCCCTTGCCCACCGCCTCCTCGGCCGCACCGGTGGGCAGGAAGCCGATGCCGACGCCCAGCCGGATCAGCCGCAGCGCCTCGTGGATGTCCTCTGCCTTGCCCGCGCATTCGGCACCCAGCCCATAGCGGCTGCGCAGGCGGGTGACCGCTTCGGGCTCGTCGCTGCCGGTGAGGACGAAGCCCTCGCGGCGCAGCGCGTCCAGCCTCTCGATCCTGCGCCCGTAGAGCGGGTGGTTGCGCGCGCAGAAGATCTGCTGCGTCTCGACGAAGATCGGCTCGTAGACGAGGTCCGGACCCGTCGCATCGTCGTATCCCAGCCCGACCTCGACATCGGCCCGCCCCAGAGCCTCCAGCACCCCCCGCCAGGGCGAGACCCGAAGCTCGATGGCGATGGCTGGGTGGCGGCGGTGGAAGGAGGCGATGGCCTCGTCGAATTCCGGGCAGACGATCGAGGAGATCAGCTGGATGCGCACCGAGCCGCCGACCTGCTTGCTGGCCTGCGCCACCTGATGCTGGGCCATGCGGACGTTCTCGAACATGTCCTCGCACAGTTCCTGCAACGCCTTGCCGGCCAGCGTGATGCGGATGCCGCTGGTGGAGCGGTCGAACAGGCGAACGCCGAGCTGGTCCTCCAGCCGCTTCAGCGCGGCGCTGATCGCCGGCTGCTGCTTGTTGAGGCTGCGCGCCGCCGCGCCGATCCCGTCCGCGCGGACGATCTCGAGGAAGATCTTCAGCAGGTTCCAGTCGATGTTGCGGGCAAAGTCGCGATCGATCCGGGCGGAGGGGCCGTACACGCGGGAATTTTCCTGCATCCACGGGGCATTGTCAAAGCAAATGCCGTCAGCCCCAAGCCGGCGGAAGATCCAGTTCGATGGCGATCTTGGCCTTGTCCATCGCCGGTTCGACCACGCGGCCGTAATATTCGGGGTCGCTTTCGAACTCGGGCACCTGGGTCAGGGCGGCGATGGCCTGGTTGGCCTCGACGAAGGGCCGCATCCGCGCCTCGTAGCGGGCGAAGGCGGCGGCGTGATCCCCTGGCGTACGGGCCAGTTCGCTGGCCAGCACCTGCGCCCCGACAATGGCGAGCGTCGCGCCCTGCCCGGTGAAGGGCGAGGGACAATAGCCCGAATCCCCCACCAGCGCGACGCGGCCGCTGGTCCAGTGCGGCATCCTCACCTGGGCGATCAGGCCAAGATAGAAGTCAGGCGCCGCCTCCATCGCTTGCAGGAAGCGCGGCGTTTCCCAGCGCAGGCCCGAAACCTGCTCGCGGATGCGCGCCATCTGCTGCACCCGGTCGCCAAGGTCGTCATCGATGCTGGAGGGCACGCTGAAGCAGACGCGCAAGGCGTCGTTTTCCGGGGTCGGGTAGACCATGTATCCGCCCTTCTTGCCCTTGTAGCTGATCTGCCAGTCCTCAAGCCCCAGCGTGTTCGGCGCGCTGAACGGGGCGAGTGCGATGTCGAACGAGTGCAGGAACTGCCTGTCTTCACCAAAGACCATGCGACGAATGCCGGAGCGCATGCCCTCGGCGGCGACAACGAGGTCGAAACGTTCGGTCCGGCCGCTGGCGAAAGTCACCTCGACGCCGTCCGGGCCATCGGCCAGTGCGATGACATGGTCGCCATAGCGGATCTCCACTTCGGGCGGCAGGGCATCGACCAGCACATGCGACAGCCGGTCCCGCAGGATCTCGATATCCGGATTGTCGAAGCTGCCGCCCGAAATAGTCATGCTGTCCGAGCGCCAGACTTCCTTGCCCTCGTCATCGATGATGGAGACGCCCTTCATCCGCATCGCACTGGCGCGCGTCTTCTCGTCGAGCCCCATCGCCTCCAGCACCTTCAGCGCGGCGCCGCGCACATCGATGGCGTGCCCGCCCCGCGCCCGGCCGGGCATCTTCTCGACCAGCACCGGCCTGAACCTCGCCCGGTGCAACCACCATGCGAGCGTCGGCCCGGCGATACTGGCTCCCGAGATCAGGACGTCCCTCGACATGCAACTGCTTCCCTTCCGTATTCGTCATTCTGTTAGCGCACGAAAGGCAATGCCTCAAGCGGGCCTGTTCAGCCCTTGAGCTCGGCCGAGAGCAGGGCCAGCGTGGCCGCCCAGGAAACCTGGTCCGCCGTGGCATCGTAGGCGCGCCCGGTCTCGGGCGTGCAGGCGGCGGGATCGGTGAAGGCATGCCAGGCTTCGCCATATTCGGCGATCTGCCAGTCGGCCCCGGCCGCATGCATCTCGGCGCGCAGGGCATCGACATGCTCGCGCGGCGCGTGCGGATCTCGGGCGCCGGTATGCACCGCGACCTTTGCCCGGACCTCTCCGGCGATGGCCGGGGTATCGGTGGTCAGAATGCCGTGAAAGCTGACCACGGCCTTCACATCGCCGCCGCCCCGGGCCAGTTCCAGTACGCACTGGCCGCCAAAGCAGTAACCGATCGCGGCGATACGGCCAGGCAGGACATCGGCCCGCGCCTTAAGCAGTTCCAGCCAGGCGCCCATGCGCGACCGCAACCGGGTGGCATTGCCCCACAGCGGCATGACGAACCCGCCCACCGCCTTGGGATCCTCGCTATAGGCGCCGCCCCCATACATATCGACGGCAAGGGCCGCATAGCCCTGCTCCGCAAGCTTGCTCGCGATGCCGGGAATATGACCGCCAAGCCCGAACGCGGTGTGGACGACAAGAACGGCGGGGTGCGGCCCCACGCCGGCCGGACGAGCCAGCAGGCCTTCAAGGCCGATCCCTTCATGCAGGCACGAAACTCTCTCGAAATCCGCCACGGCGCCTCTCCCCTCAGGTCCTGCGGTTGCCATGGGCGGCAGTCAGGCCGGTGATCGGAGAGTCGCTGGCGATGCGCGCCATGCGAATGCGGGCGAGACGCGTGCGCTCGGGCGCCTCATCCGGAATCACCGGCAAAGGTTGCCCGCGCCGGGCCATCTCGAACTCCAGCCGCGCGCGCGTCTTGGCCACGGTCGCCTCGGCCGGCTGCAGCACCTGCCTGGTATCCAGCGTTGAGGGATGCTGCGGCATGGCCCGGTCGACCTGCAGGAGCACGCTGTCGCCATCGCGCCCGACGGTGCCGACGAATGTCCGGTAGCCGGCAAAGGTGATGCATCCATTGCCCGCATATTCCCAGGGCACGCCCGCCGGCATCGCCAGCCGGAATCCGGCATCGACCAGCTCGACGGACTTGCAGCGCATGGGCACGGGGAAGCCATCGCCGTCCATCACGGTAAGGTGTCCGGGATGGCCGGCGCCCATGGCATCGACAGCCACGTCGCGCCATGGCCGCGCCGTCCAGTTGCCCGGACTGACGGGCGTATCCGGCGCGGGATCGGAGCGGGGCCAGACCGTCGCCGGATCGGCATGCCAAATTCCGGGCGAACCATCGAGCGCGGCATGATTGTCCCACCAGTAGATGCGCTCGGGCACATTCTCGATGATGATCCGCGACCAATAGGTGATGGCCAGCCGCGCCTGCTCCCAGGTGATACCGTGGCTGATCCCTTCCCAGCCGGTTTCCGCGAGGTAGCGGATGGCGTTCGACTGGATATTGCTGTCGCGCACGGCGGCATGGGCGCGGATGACCACCACGGGTTCTTCCGGCCGGCCTTCGATGAGAAGGCCCACTTTCGAATTGCGGCGGGCCCGCTCGGCCTTGGCCGGATTGGGTACGCCGGTTGCAAGGTCGATCGTCGCCAGGTCGTCGCTGGGGAAATAATAGGTCGGCGTATCGATCGGCACGCCCCTGGCCGTAACCGTGGCGAAATTGGCGACGACGCCGGATTCGATCATGCGCCGAACATGCTCCGGCAATTGGTGCAGGCTGGACATCCTTCGGGCTCCCATCTGCCCGTCCATCCGCGATGGCGGGCCGCCGACTGATCCGACAGGCAGCCTCCCTTGTCCAGAGGGCAACAAGCAATTGCACCCTCGGGGGCAGTTGCTAAAACCGGGTCATGTCCATTCGGAGCCGTCCGGTGCTCCCCCAGTAGCAAGGCCCCGAACATGCCCTTTTTCGACTACCGATGCCAGGCCTGCGAGCACGTGTTCGAAGTGATGCAGAAGGCCAGCGACCCGGCGCCCGCAGAATGCCCCAAGTGCCACAAGGCCGATCTCAGGAAGCTGCTTTCCGCGCCTTCGGTCCAGTCGTCGGGCGGAGGCGGGGGCGGCGGCCATGTCCACGGGCCGGGCTGCCGACACTGACGGCAATCAGCGACGGTTCGGGTGCCGGCAACCGCCGCGCGACCATCCATTGCTGCACGGCGAAATTCCTGGAGGGTTGTGATCCACCGCCCAGGACTGGGGGCGAGAGACTGTGGAGCGGTGGATCACCTCGACACAACGCACTCGACCGGAATTTGTTCCACGAGGCTCACCCTGGGTTGCGGGCTGGCTCGAATTCAACGAGGCACCTCGATAGCACCACGCAGGTTTTCGATCACCATGCGGGCGTCGAAAGCCCGCGGATCGGCCGGCTTCCCGCCGCGCCCCATGACGATCTCGGCACTGGCCTCATAGCGGTCGACGATGCGGACATCGAGGTCCTGGCCCCAGAACGGATCGCCCCAGAAGGGGTCCCAGGTCCGCCACCCGAACCGCGACGAGCGATAAGACCACCATGGGCCCCAATAGCCATAGGGGCCGGTCGCGAAGGGCCGGTCGATATAGGTCTGCGATTTGCGCTCGGTCGCGCGGTCGGCCATCTCGAACCAGTCGTAGCCCTGCTGCAAGGTGAGTTCCGCCGCGCGGAACAGCAGGTAGCGCTCGACAGCCTCGCGCGAGGTCATGCTGTTCCCGGCGAAGTTCACGCGGAAGCGGTTGTCCTCGATGCGGTAGTCCCAAAAACCGGTGCGTGAGCCGGGCTCGCTGCTGAGGCTGGCGGGATGGTAGGTGGTGGGGCCTTGGCATCCGGCGATTGCCATCATCAGCGCGAGCAACCCGAGGGTCAGTCGATTGCGGCGCATGTCGTTTCTCCCGTTGGGAAAGTTTACCGGATCAACCCCATCAGACACCTTCTTGTTCCAACGGTGCGCAGCGGCGCTCAGCGGCAAAGTGAGACGAAGCGTTCATGGGCCTCTGGAGGCCCACGGACCCAAGGCTGTTGCCTGCGGCATTCCGGGAATGGGCAACGACTGCTGCCCGCTGTCCTGGAACATGCTGGGGTGCGACCCTGATCAGGATGATTCCGCCGTGGATCTCGACAAGGAAATGCTGGACCAGGCGCCGCACTTCAGCGCCGGCCAGGAACCCGCGTTCAACGAAACCCACGGGAAAGGATCCAGAACTACTGTGAACCGCCGGGTTGATCCCCGTCATTCGATAATGTCTGGACATCGACAACAGGCCGCCCGCAAGACAGGCACTTGCGGGCGGCATTGCACGTATCCGCCCTTGCAACATTCGGGAATTTGTCCAGTTTATAACCCCATGACTTCCGCGACGCGCGCGAGGACGAGCCGGCTCGGAAGGCTCCCATGGCAGCAGGGTTGCGCGGGGAGCGTCCTGCTCGTGCTGGCCGGAACTTGGCTGGCAATCGCCGGTACGCCGCAAGCCCGGGCCCAGCCGGAAAAGCCGGTGATCCCGCAGGACAAGTTCGACGCCGCCATCCCGCCGCTGCCACCCGCGAATGCGCAGGGAGCCCCAGACCCCGCCCCTCCGCAGCCTCCCGCCGAGGATCCCGAGCTGGACGCGCCGCTGCAGCCCCTGTCGCAGTTCGACACCAATCCGCCCGACGAACTCGCGGCCGAGGCATCGGACAAGGCCTCCACCCTGCACTACGCCACGCGCGTCGAAGGGCTGGAGGAACCGGACAGGCAAAGCGCGGTCAACCTGGGCCAACGCTTCAACGAGCTTTCCGCCCTGCGCGCCGGCAAGGGCAAGGCGGCAAACCAGGCGATGCTGGCCGCCCGGCTCAAAGAGGACAGCCAGCTCCTGCAGCGGCTGATGTTTTCAGAAGGCTGGTACGATGCCCAGATTGCCACGCGGATCGACCGGGAACCGGGAAAGGACGGCTCGCTCACGGCGGTCCTGTCGGTTTCCCCGGGCGAGCGCTACGCGCTGGGCGCGATCAAGGTGGTGGCCGCACCGACGCAGCCGCCGGGCCTGGTCGAGCGCAGCCTCGCCCTGCAACCGGGAGAGCCGCTCGTTGCGGAACGCATCCAGGGCGCGGAGGCCAACATCGCACTGGTCCTGCCACAGAACGGCTATGCCTTCGCCGAGACCGGAAAGCGCGATATCGAGCTCGATCCGGAAACGCACAAGGCGGCCTACACCCTGCCCGTCACCGTCGGTCCACGCGGCCGCTTCGGCAACGTGACGACCCGGGGCAAGCTCGCCTTCAGCGCGCAGCATGCCCAGGTCATTGCCCGCTTCAAGCGCGGGGAGCTTTACGACAGCCGCAAGCTGGACGACCTCCGCAAGGCGTTGCTGACCACCGGCCTGTTCGCCAGCGTCTCCGCCCAGCCGGTGCGGACCGGGCAGCCCGCCCCGGACGAAACGGAATATGTGAACATCGACGTCGAGCAGCACGCCGGCCCGCCCCGCACGATCGCGGCGGACGTCGGCTACGGCTCGGGCGAGGGCTTTCGCGTCAGGGCAAACTGGACCCACCGCAACCTGTTTCCTCCCGAAGGCGCGCTCGAGCTCGGCCTGACGGGTGGGACCGACGAGCAATCGGGGAGCGTCAAGTTCCGCAGGTCCAATGCCGGACAGCGCGACCGGACATTCCTGGTCGGCCTCGAAGCACAGCGCAGCCGCTTCGATGCCTACAACGCCCTGACCGGAACCCTCACGGTCCGCATGAGCCGCGATAGCACGCCGCTATGGCAAAAGCCGATCACCTGGGCAGTGGGGGCACAGGCCATCGGCAGCATCGAGGAAGACTATGACTTCGCCCTGGGCGCCAAGGCGCAGCGGCGCTTCCTGATCGGCGCGCTGACCGGGCAGGTCGGCTTCGACCGCACCGACAGCCTGCTCGATCCCAGTCGTGGTTTTCGCCTGCAACTGCTGGTGCAGCCCGAGATCGAGTCCTGGGAAGGGATGCACGGCTATGTCCGGGCCCAGTTCGATGCCAGCGCCTATCGCCCGCTGGGCAAGTCGCTGGTCGTCGCAGGACGGGTGCGGCTCGGTTCGATCTCGGGCATCGACCGTTTCACCCTGGCGCCCTCTCGGCGCTATTATGCCGGAGGCGGCGGTTCGGTGCGCGGGTTTGCCTTCCAGCAGCTTGGCCCGAAGGATCCGCAAGGCAATCCGCTGGGAGGACTGAGCCTCGTGGAAGCATCTGCCGAGCTTCGTTACCGCTTCGGCGACTTCGGCGTGGTCGGCTTCGTCGACGCCGGGCAGACCTATGTCTCCAGCCTGCCCAACTTCTCCGGCATTCGCGCCGGCGCCGGCTTGGGCCTGCGTTATTACACCAGCCTCGGGCCGCTGCGCGTCGATCTGGCGACGCCGCTGGCAAGGCGCGAAGGCGAAAACCGCCTCAATCTTTACATCTCGATCGGGCAGGCCTTCTGATGCGCATGCCCGAACAGCCCGAGGAACCGCCGCAGGGCGAAACGGGCGGTCGCCGCCGCCGCTGGCTGCGTGTGCTGGGCGGGCTGCTCGTCCTGTTACTCGCGCTGGCCGGTGCCTTCCTGCTCTATATCGATAGCGAGGCCGGCCACCGCTACATCGCCAGGCGCATTGCGGCGATGCAGTTCGAGAATGGCCTGAAGATCGAGGTGGGGCGCATCGAAGGCTCGATCTGGACCCGGGCAAGGCTCGTGGATCTAAGGCTTTCCGATCCCAGAGGGCCCTTTCTGACCGTGCCTTCGGCCACGCTCGACTGGCGTCCGCTCGCCTACCTGTCCAACCATGTCGATGTGCGCTCGCTCGATGCAGCCGAGGCCCACCTGCTGCGGGCCCCGGCCTTCAAGCCTTCCGTCACGAAGGGCCCGATCCTCCCCGATATCGATATCGATATAGCCCGCCTGCACATCGCCCGCCTGACTTCCGAATCCGCCGTAACCGGAAGCAAGCAGGTGCTCACGCTGGGAGGCACGGCGCATATCGCCGACCGCAGGGCGCAGGCGGACTTGCAGATGGAAACGATCGGCAATCCGGCCACCAATCTCCATGACCGCATCGCCCTGCACCTCGATGCCGTTCCCGACGATAACCGGCTCGCATTTTCGCTCGACGTGGATGCTCCGGCCGGCGGCGTCGTGGCGAAGCTTGCCGGAATGGACAAGTCGATGCGCCTGCGCGCCGGGGGGAGCGGCGACTGGCGGCGCTGGGACGGCAATCTCTCCGCCGACGTTGGCGGAACCAATGCAGCCCGTCTTGCCGTTGCGGCGCGAGAGGGCAACTTCGCGTTCCATGGCCCCATCGCGTCGCGGCAGCTATTGCCCAACGCGGTCTCCGGTCTGTTCGGCGGGAGCGCGCAGTTCGCGCTCCTCGCCAAATGGCGCCAGCGCCATGCTGACCTGAACGGACAGCTTTCCGGCACGGCGGGCCGTCTGTCCTTCGCGGGCGGGGTCGACCTGGGCCGCAACCTGTTCCGGCGGCTCCGGCTCGACTACCGGCAATCCGCTCCCGGCGCGCTGATGCCCAATGTGGCGGCCATCGGATTTGCCCTGCGGGCCATGGTCGACGGACCCTTCGCCCGGCCGGAGATCGCCTACACGCTCGATGCATCGACGTTGAAAGTAGGCGGCACGACCATCACTGGCCTGAGCTCCACCGGGCTGTCGGCCTTCGATGGCGACTACCGCAAGGTCCCGGTAAACGCCCGGGCGTCTGCCATTTCAGGCCTCGATGCCATTGCCGGGGGCCCGCTCGGCGCCGTCTCGATCAATGGCGACCTTGCGCTGCAGTGGCCCCGCATCGTTTCGGACAACCTGCACATCCGCGCGCAGCGGATCGACGCCAAGGCCATCGTCGTCGCCGACACATCGAAGGGCTTCTACGCCGGCACCTTCGCCGGCAGGGTCAACGATTACCGGGTGCGCAGCGTCGGCCTGTTCGATCTGGATACCCAGGCCAAAATCGAGTCCGTGGCGCGGGGCGGATTTGCCCTCGTTGGCCAGGTGCGCGCCCGGTCGACCAGGCTGTTCGACGAGGGGGTGAGGGATTTCCTGGGCGGCAGCGTGATTGCCGCGGCACGGCTGGTCTACGGGCCGGACAGCGTCCTGCGCTTCGACCAGCTTCGCATGCAATCTCCCAACCTCACCATTTCCAACGGTTCGGGAACCTATGGCGCCGACGGCCGGATCGCCCTATCCGCCGCGGGCCGGTCCCGCGACTATGGCGCTGTCACGCTGGCCTTGTCCGGCACCATCGCCCAGCCCTCGGCGCGGCTCACGGCAGAGCGGGCGGGGATGGGCATTGGCCTTGCCGACATCCGGGCCGAATTGCAGCCGCGCGGCTCGGGCTGGCACATCGACGCCAGTGCCGCCAGCGATGTCGGCCCCGTTTCCGCGAGGCTGCTGCTGACGCGCGGCGCGGCCCTTGCCATCGACGTGGAGCGCGCCGACGTGGCCGGCATCGGCCTCTCCGGCAGGCTGACCAGGCTCGCATCCGGGCCCTTCGAAGGACAGCTCGTCGCCAGCGGGCAGGGCGTCAACGGCAAGCTGCTGCTCGATGCCGCAGGCCGCTACCAACATCTTGTGGTGAACCTGCGGGCCAGCAACATGGTCCTGCCCGGATCGGCCAAAGTCTCGGTCGGCCGCGCCCTGATCGATGCCGATGCCGTGCTCTATGACCGGCCGCGGATCGTTGCCGACGTCCAATTGGCGCAGGCGCATTACAAGCAGGTCGATATTTCGGCGATGCGCGTGCAGGTGAACTACCGAGATGGAGCGGGATCGGTGCGCGGCCTTGCCGAAGGCAGCACCGGAGTTCCCTTCCGGCTGGCGGTGAACGGCGACCTGCAACCGCAGCTCTGGCGCCTGGCCCTCACCGGCAAGGTGAACGGCATATCGGTTGCCAGCGCCCAGCCCGCGCTGATCGTGCCGCGGGGCGGGCGCTACGAATTGCAGCGCAGCCGCTTCAACCTCGATCGCGGCAGCATTGCCCTCGCCGGCACGTTCGGCGGCAGCGATCTCCAGGTAAAGGGCACTCTCGACAAGGTCGACGTGGCCCTGATCGAGGCTTTCAAACCCGGGCTGGGCCTTGGCGGCCTCGCCAGCGGCGACTTCGCCTACCAGAGCGGCAGTCCCTTCCCCACGATCGATGCGCGGCTTGCCATCGCCGGCTTCAGCCATACCACCGCGACATCGGTCAGCCCGGCGATGGACATCAACCTTCGCGCCAACCTGCTCCAGTCCGGCGGCGACATCCGGGCGGTCGCGCGGATGGGGGTGAACGTGGTCGGCCGCGTGCAACTGCAGGTGACGCCGGCTTCCACCGGCGATGGCTGGAGCAGCCAGCTTGCGGCTGGCCGGGTCCAGGGCGGCATTCGCTACACCGGCCCAGCGGACCCGCTGTTCGCCTTCGCCATGCTTCCCGACCAGCGGCTGAGCGGGCCGGTCGCCCTGGCGGCGGACATTACCTGCACACTGTCCGACCCCTGCCTCAACGGCGTGCTCGGCGGCAAGTCGATGGTATACGAGAACGGGCGCTACGGCACCCGGCTAACCCGCATTGCCGTCAACGGGCGCTTTACCGGCGAGCGGCTGGAGATCGACCAACTGACCGCAAACGCGGGCGACGGAACGATCAGCGGCAAGGGTGCGGTGAGTCTCTCCGCCGCGTCGGGCTATCCCGCCAATGTCTCGCTGGATCTCCAGAACGCCCGGCTTGCCGACAGCGACGAATTGCGCGCGGCGGCAACGGGATCGGTCATGCTGGCCAAGGCCGCCAACCAGCCGCCGGTCCTGTCCGGAGAGATCACCCTTCCGGCCACGCGCTACCAGATGGTGCGGCAGGGCGCGGCCAGGGTGCCGGTGCTGGAAGGGGTGCGCTTCAAGCAGGTCGGCCCGGCCCGGGTGACGGGCGATGCGGCGCCGCCCGGCGCCGGCTTCAGCAGTCTCGGCCTGGACCTGCACATCGTCGCCCCCAACCGCATGTCGGTGAGCGGGATGGGGCTGGAATCGGAATGGCGCGCCGATCTTCGAGTCACCGGCACCAGCGACGCCCCGCGCCTCGCCGGCACCGCCACCCTGCAGCGCGGCTCGCTGGAATTCGCCGGCAAGAGCTTTACCCTTACCGAAGGCCGGATCGAATTCCCGGGCGGCGGGGTCGGCGATGCGCAATTGCGCCTGTCCGGCGAGGAGACGTTCGACAACATCACCGTCGCGCTCAACGTCACCGGCTCCGCCTCGCGGCCGCAGATCACCTTCACCAGCACCCCCGGCCTGCCGCAGGACGAGATCCTGTCGCGGGTGCTGTTCGGCAGTTCGGTCGGCAACCTGACCGGGGTCGAGGCGCTGCAATTGGCCGCGTCGCTGAGCAGCCTGCGCGGCTCGGGCAATGGCCTGAACCCGCTGGGCAAGCTGCAATCCGCGACCGGCTTCGACCGGCTGCGCATCCTCGCCGCGGACCAGGCGCAGGGACGCGGGACGGCGCTGGCGCTGGGCAAGCACATCGGCGACCGGCTCTACATCGAACTGGTGACCGATGCCCGGGGCTATACCGCGACGCAGATCGAGATCGCGCTCAACCGCAGCCTGTCGATCCTCAGCCAGGCCGGCGGCGCCAATGCGGTGAACGTCGGCTTCCGCTTCAGGAAGACCTACTGATGCCCTGGCGTCCTGCCCTGCTGGCGATGGCGGCCCTCCTCCTCACCGCTTGCGGCCAGGACAAGTTCGACCAGCGCTATCGCGATGCCGAAGCGCAGATCCGGCAGGAGGACAGGGACCTTGCCAGCGAGGATCCCGGCGCCGCACCGGGCGCCAGCGACGCCACCGCATCGCCTCATCCCTGAACCATGGCTCCGAAGGCCATCTGCAGGAAACCGTCGAATTGCGCCTCGTCCCGATAGCACGGCTAGCTTGCCGCCTGTCGCACGGGAATGGCCCTGTCGCGGACGAGGCGGGTGGCGGCGGGGCGAAAGGGCAGGCCGGTCGACCGCGCGAGGCCGGAGAGGGACGGAACAATAGCGGTACCTGGCGAATTATCCGCGCACCATTTCCGGAGTTACGACCATGAATGTCATAATCATCCTTATCGTAGGCGGCGTGCTGGGATGGCTGGCAAGCATTGTCATGCGAACAGACGCCCAGCAGGGCCTGTTTCTCAACGTCGTCGTCGGCATTGTCGGCGCACTGCTGGCAGGGTTTATCCTGACCCCGCTGATGGGCGGCGCGCCGATCACCTCGGGTGCTCTCGATGGCTGGTCCATCTTCGTGTCGTTCCTTGGCGCCATCGTGCTGCTCGCCATCCTCAATCTCATCCGCCGGGGAAGCGTTCGCTAAGCCGGGGAAAGACGATCCGGCCGGCCGACGAAATCGAGCGGCTGAACCGGATCGATCTTCCGCCGGTCTGGAGCCAGATGACGCCAGGAGGCGCCGGCGACACCGGTATCACAGCGTCGAATTCCTGCTCGATGCGGGGGCCCGGCCCAAGTCCAAGCCAAACAGACTCCAAGCCAACCGAGTCTAAGCCAAAGTGAATGCGAGCGTCACGATCGTGCCCGTCTTGCTCTCGGCGATTTCCATCTTGCCGCCCAACTGCAGGGTGAAGGCCTGCATCAGGTCGAAGCCCATTTGCGGCCTTCCGCCGGTTTCCCCGAAGCCATTGCCGTCGTCGCGCACGGTCAACACCGCCTGGTCCCCATCGACAAGGAGTTCGGTCCAGATGTTGCCAAGCCTTCCATCGACGAACGCGTGCTGGAAGGCATTGGAGACGGCCTCCACGACGAAAAGGGTGAGCGGGACGGCCTGGTCGACCGATATCGTCCCCTCGGATGCCGCGCATTCCAGGCCGATGCCGCGGCGCTCGAGGTTGGCCGCGCGCAACTGGATGCACAGTTCGAAAAACAGCTGGGGGAGATAGACGGTCCCCTGCTCGGCTCCGGTCTTTTCCTGATAGAGCAGGCGGTGGATCAGGCCCAGCGTGCCGATCCGCGTCCGCGCGAGGCCGAGAGCAGCGCGGGCGGCGGGATCGGATATCCGGTCGGCCTGCAACGACAGCAGGCTGGTGATGATCTGCAGGTTGTTCTTGACCCGGTGGTGCACCTCGCGCGTCAGCGCAGTCTCGACCACCAGCGCATCGAGCAACTCCTTGTCGTGTTTCTCGATGGCCGCGGCCATGTCGTGCAACTGGTCGGCGAGTTGCGCGATCTCCAGGGGTGCGCCGGCGTAGCTCTGGGGATCGGTAAAATTGCCGCGCGTAAAGCGGGTGGCAAGGCGTTGCAGGGAATCCAGCCAGTTCAGGATGAGCCGCTTCGAGCCGAACCAGATCGCCATCGAAGTGAGCATCAAGGTAAGCAGCTGGAGCACCAGCGCCGGTCGCGCCTCGACGAACTGCGCGGAAGCCAGCGCCCGGCTCGGCTCCGCATAGACCACAAAGATATCGTCTTCGAATAGCGAGGCCGTGGCATAAGTCCATTTGTTGCCATCTGCAGCCAGGCCCTCCATCGAAATGGCACGCGCCCTTGCGACATCCGGCAGCAAGCGGAACCGACCCTGCGGAACCTGCAGGATGGGAATGCCTTGCCGGTCGGTAATCGCCAGCGCCGCCTGGGAACCCGCCTGTTGGCGCCGCAGCGCGGCGGCGAGCTGCTCGATGCTCAGGCTCGCGCCGAGTGTTCCGTCGAACTGCCCATTCGGCCTGCGCATCACGCTCACTATGCCAAGGACCGTGTGGCCGGTGATTGTGCTCGTCTGCGGCCCGGTGAAGAAGATGCCGCTCCTGGAACGCGCTTCGGCCCACCATGGAGTGCCACTCACGTCGGTTCCGGGCATGAAAGGCAAGATGGAGCACCTCAGCTTCCCATTCGCATCGGTCCGCGCAAGATTGGGAATGCCTTCGGCGCCCTGGGCGGCTATTCGCAAGGCCTCGCTGCATTGCGCGGTCATGTCCCTGACGGCGGGCATTTGTCCGGCAGAGGCCAAGGCGTGCCTTGCCAGCACGAAGGAATCGCGTTCCGCTTCGGCAACCGCCGCGGCCTTGGCCTTGAGGCGGTCCAAAGCCAGCGCCCGGGAATGCTCGTATTCTGCAATGGTCTGCCGGAAACCCAGCAAGGTCACGGGCAGCAACGCCGCCAGCACGACCAGCAGCAAGCGCGATCGAATGGTTCCTGGCGTAATGCCGGCCAACCTCATTGCCGGCTCAGTGCCTGAGCCGTCGCTTGGCGCCTTCGGGTTTGGCAGCGGCTTCGGTTTCCTCGCCCTCGCCCTCTTCGCCGCTGCCGTTTATCATACGGGTCAGGGCAGCACGGCCGCGCGCGATGCGGCTTTTCACCGTCCCCAGCGCACAGTGGGTGACCTCCGCCGCCTCTTCGTAGGTCATCTGTTCGGCGGCCACGAGCATCAGCACCTCGCGCTGTTCCACCGGCAACTTGCCCAGCGCCTTCTCGACATCGCCAAGGTCGATTCCCACGTGCTGCGTCGCTGGCGTGACCAGGAGCCTTTCGGCGGCTTCCGGATCCCAGGCCGCTATCCTCGAATTCTTGCGGATCGTCGAATAGAACTGGTTGCGCAGGATCATGAACATCCAGGCGCGGAAATTGGTGCCCAGCGTGAACCTGTCGCGCGCCGCCCAGGCCCGCGTCATCGCTTCCTGCGCCAGGTCGTCCGCCATGTCCCGGTTGCCGCACAGAACCCGTGCGAAGGCACGCAGTGACGGGATCAGCGCGATCATCTGCTGCTTGAACTCATCGACAGGCGCGGATGCTTCCGGGGGAAGCGGATTGCCGGACATCAGGATCTTCTTCGCTCTTCGGGCTGGTCGTCCAATTGGTCGAGCAGGCGCAGGAACGCATCGGGGATGGCCTCCTCCGCCACGCGTTCGTGAATCTGCCGCAGCGCGGCCTCGATCGGATCGAATGCCATGTCAGGCGACGTACAATTTGGGACTCGAGAACTCTTTCTGCCCCCACGCTTGGTCATGATAGAAAATCCGATCCCGGCCCTGTGGCCGATCCATAGACATGTTGCAGAAAGCCGAACGCCCCCGGTTCATGCGTGTCTCTTATATCTTTGCCTGATGCTGTCCCAGACCGATGCCGCAAACGCGCGGGGCCACTATCTGGTTCCCGTGCCGGGAACAAAAAACCGGGTCGTGCGTTTTTCGCTGGAATTGGAGGCGAAATCCATATGACGTTGCGCGACGTAATCGGGGCCCAGCTCCCCTACCTGAGGCGTTATGCGCGTGCGATTACCGGATCCCAGACACTAGGCGACGCAGCGGTCTACGAAGTGCTGGAAGCGCTCATTGCCGTACCGGACGAATTCGATCTGCGAAAGTCGCCAAGGGCCGAACTGTTCCGCCTGTTCCATGTCATCTGGAATGCCGACAGCCTCATACCGATCGAGGTTCCCACCCGCCACGGCACCATGGCCGGCCTGCCGATCATCGCGCGCGAGGCGCTGTTGCTCACCGCCGTGGAAGGCTTCAGCAACAACGAGACGTCAAGAATCCTCGACATCGCGCCCGAGGAGACTCAACGATACATCGACGATGCCCGCGCCTCCATCACAGAGGCGCTGACCGGAACGGTGCTGATCATCGAGGACGAATCGATCATCGCCATGCACCTCAAGTCGATCGTCCATTCGCTGGGCCATGAAGTGGCCGGCATCGTGCGCACGCACCGCGAAGCCGTGGCCCTCGCAGCCCAGGCCGCCCCGGACCTGATCCTTGCCGACATCAACCTGGCCGACGGATCGAGCGGCATCGACGCGGTCAAGGAAATCCTTAGCGAGCAATCCCTGCCGGTGATCTTCATCACCGCCTATCCGGAACGCCTGCTGACCGGCGAGCGGCCGGAGCCGACCTACCTGATCACCAAGCCCTTCGAGCCGGACACCGTCGCCGCGACCATCTGGCAGGCCCTGATCGCCCACCGCGAGACCGCGCAGATGTCGCACTGAGCGGCGGAACTTTCCCGCAGCAGCAAAAGTCGGCCAAGCTACCCATGCTGGGTGGCCTTGCGAGGCCGAAGACAGGTTCCCACGCATCGCGCCGGGCCGGTCGCTCCCCCG
This sequence comes from uncultured Novosphingobium sp., assembly GCA_964630805.1. Lineage (GTDB taxonomy): Bacteria > Pseudomonadota > Alphaproteobacteria > Sphingomonadales > Sphingomonadaceae > Novosphingobium. The sequence goes on from CAZVWP010000007.1 coordinate 60,756, forward strand.
GATGCACTGGCCCGAAAGCACTGGCCCAAGCAGGCTCAGGGACGTGCCGTTCAGTGGCCGGGGCAGGCCGCGTAAGCCAACCATCCTAGCCATTGGAGAGACTCGCACATCGCGATAGCCACGACCTTGCTGCTGCCGACCTCCTACCCGCGGCAGAGCTGAACGCCAAAGTCACCTGCTTATCTCATCCTGAACAGTGTCGGCCGCGAAATTCAAAGCCTTGCCGGCACAGCACACCCGAGCGACGCCCCCGGAGAAGATGGCGCAATTCGGCGAGAACACGCCGATGGGCCGGCCTGTCCAGCCCAACGAGGCCGCGCCGAGCTTCCTGTTCCTGGCCTGCGAGGATTCCGGCCACTTGTCCGGCCAGGTTCTGAATCCGAACGGCCAAACCATCGTAACCAGGTGAAACGGTGGCCTGGACCCTGTTTCCATAAAGCTGAATCAGGTGCGGCACTGGCTCGCTACACGCAAGTGGAAGAGACTCTAGAGCCCGAGCTGTGCCGCCAGCGCGGCATGATCCGGCTCCGGCCAGCCCCACAGGCGGGACGTGCTGACGGACAGGCAGCCGGTCTTGAAGGCGGTGAAGTCGAGGTACCAGTCGAGATCGTCGACCGAAATGCCGGTGATCTCCTGCCACAGGGCAATGGTTTCCTCGCGCGTGCCCATGCCTTCGAGGTGCGGCTTGTCGGCCGTCTTCTCGTGGGCGAAGGACGACATCTGCAGCCACCAGGCGAGATCGTGCAGCGCACCGCCGAGCGAGGCCTGTTCCCAGTCCATCACCGCAAGGACATCGAAGTTCTCGTCGAACATCATGTTGCCGATGCGGGCGTCGCCCCAGACCAGGCCTTGCGGCTGGTTCTTCGGCCAACGGGCGCGCAGCGCTTCGCGCCCCTTGTCGAGCACCGGCCAGCGCTTGTCCTTGCTGATCCATTCGACGAAGCGGTCGTACTTGTCCCATTCCTGCTCCAGCCCGTCGCGCGCGCCTTCCCGGCCAGCGAGGAACTGCACCTGGTCGAGCGGCGTCTTCTGGATCAGGGCAAGGTTGCGCACGCCACCTTCCCAGAAGCGGCGGCGCTGCGCCGGGGTCGCCTCGGCCACCCAGCCGGTTTCGCGATAGGGCGGGAAAGTCACTGCCACGCGGCCGACCAGCTTCTTCATCACGAAGAACGGCGCGCCGACCAGGGCGGGGTCCTCCTCGAAGCCGATGGTTTCGGCCACCGGCACGATGTCCAGCTCGCGCAGCACGCGCATGACGCGGTATTGCTCTTCGAACAGGTCGTCGGGATAGACCTGGTTGGCATCCGGCTTGATGCGGATGACATAGCCCTCGCTGCATTCCTTGCCATGTTCGCTCCAGCGCGCATCGAACAGGATCGTCTCGTGCGAGCGGCCGGCGCCGCGCGGATAATCGAGGCCGGACACGCTGAGGTTGGTCGCCCCGGGAAGACGGCTTTCCAGCCAGGGAACGATCTTCTTGCCCAGCTCGGACAGGTCACGGGTATTGGGGGCGACGATCTGGTCGGACATGGCGTTCTCTTCATGAAACGGGGAAATTCGGTTGCGGCCGGGCTCAAGGCCCGGAGCGGATCACATGCCGGACGGGTTAATGCCGCCGCCGTAGCCGCGCAGGGTGAGGCCGCCGTCGACCGGCACGATGGCGCCGGTGATCCACGAGCTTTCCGGGCTCATCAGCAGTGCGGAGATCGGGCCGAACTGTTCGGGCTGCGCATAGGGCCCGAGCGGGGTGATCTTCCTGAATTCGCGGATGTAGTGCTCGTCGAACATCAGGTCGCCGTTCACCGGCGTGTTGGTGAAGCCGGAGCGCACGGCGTTGACCCGAATCCTGTACTGGCCCAGCTCGTCCGCCGCGACGCGGACATAGTGATCGAGCGCGGCCTTGGCGGCGCCATAGGCGCCCAGGTTCGGATAGGAGCACAGCGCCGCCGCGGAAGACATGGCGAGGATCGAGCCGCCGTTCTCCATCATCCGCGGCACGGCGGAACGGATGGCATTGACCACCGGGATGAGGTTGATCGTGATCTGCGCGTGCATCAGTTCGGGGGTGGTGTCGACCGTAGAGGCGAAGGCCCCGGCGCCGGCAACGACGAAGACGCCGTCGATCGCGCCCAAGGCGTTCGCGGCGAGCGCGAAGGCCGCCTCCACGTCATCGGGCAAGGTTGCATCGGCTGCGATCGAGCGGACATTGTCGGGCGAAGACGCGCATTCCTTCACCAGCTTCTCGTGCGCCGCGGCGAGCTTGGCCTTGTCGCGCCCGCAGACCGTGACGACGCCATTGGCCCGGACGAGGTATTCTGCCGTCGCATAGCCCATGCCGGTGCTGCCCCCCAGGATCAGGAAATGGCGGCCAGCAATCGAATCCATCGGCATCTTTTCTCTCCTCACGGCGTGCTGCGGTCATTTGCCGGCACGTCCTTGCGCCGTCGTCACCCAGGAAGAGTGATTCGTAAAGCGGAGTTGGCGAAATCCAACATTTCCAACATTTTCCGCAAGGGGCCCGCGCGCATGTGTTTCCTCAACAAAGCACCTCAGCCCAACGAGGCAATCGCCCGCGCCAGGCCATCGTACCACTGCGACGTCGCCACCGGCCACAGGCTGACATAGTCGAGCACGAACCAGCCGAACACCAGCGGCAGCGGCCAGCGCAGCACCCCATTCCTGCGGTCCACCCAGATCGCCGCCGCCAGCACGCCGAGAATCAGGATGTAGGTCGGATGCATGGAAAGATAGAGCCCTTCCAGGGTGCGCCAGATCAGGAGGTTGAACATGCGCGCCAGTGCCGGGACGATGGATGTCAGCACAGTCGTAGCCACCAGCCGCGAGTGGAGATGCCGGTCCTTTCGCCAATAGATCGCCCCGCCATAGAGGAACAGCAGCAGGGGCATGTCGATCAGGTCGGTCCAGGCGAAGAACTTGGCCATCGGGAACGGCAGGCCCGTCTTGCCCGAGAGCATCATCACGACCATCTGCCAGCTCGAAGCGAACATCAGCGCGAAGAGGGCGACGGAGCTCCAGCCCAGCACGCGGTGCCACTTGTACTGGCGCTGGCGAATCAGGGTGGCCTGTACCAGCACCACGACGAGCCAGCCGGTCATCGTCCAGCCATGGATCAGATGCGCTGTGTCCACCTCGTTGAGCTTCGAGAAGAAGGTCGGAAAGAAGCCGATGGCAGTGCCGACAAGACCGATGATCGCAATCGGGATCGCCCCCGCAAATGGCCCCACGCTCTTGCGCTTGCGGCTTTTTGGTGCATCCGGGGATTCAACCACTGTCGCCATTTGTCTTCTCCTCTTCCTGCCTCTTCAGGCGCTGTCGCCAACGATCGCTGCCTTGACGAACTGGTAACTCCGCAAAATCGGCGGCGTCCATTCCATGGCCGGTAGACCGAACAGCCGATCGAGAAAAACACCAGCTTCGGTCAGACCGGCCGGCCGGGGCAGAAATCCGGCCCGCCAAGGATTGCCGCGCGTATATTCAAATTGAACCGCTCGCCCGCTCAATGGTGTCCTCCACGAAACCTTCTGCGGGCTCCGTCGCCATTCGATAAATCATTGTCGCCTGCGGCTCTAGTCGCAGGATTTCCATTGGCATCGCGACCCCGGCATCATCGCGCGTCATCGCCCGGCTGGCAACACGGTGCCAGTGATGGCTTGACTCTGCCAAGGTTCCTGTCAGCGACGATTGCTACGCAGGCCGTGCATTAGGAGTCCACAATGCCCGACGATCTGGTCGAACCGCAACAGGTCGATGTCGTCTACGAGACGGATGAACCTGTCCGCTACGAGGTGGTGGATGGGGTTGCCTGGCTGACCATGAACCGGCCGCAGTTCAACAATGCCCAGAACGGACAGATGACATTCGCGCTCGACGAATGCTTCCAGCGCGCGGTGGCCGACGATGCGGTGCGCTGCATCGTCCTCGCCGGAGAGGGCAAGCACTTCTCTGCCGGACACGACATCGGAACGCCTGGCCGCGACCTGTACAAGGAATTCGACAACCGCCACCTCATTCCCGGCCACACCAACAAGCCGGCGGCGGAACTGCTCTACACCCGCGAACAGGAACAATACCTCGGCATGTGCCGCCGCTGGCGCGACTGCCCGAAACCAACGGTGGCCATGGTCCAGGGCGCCTGCATCGCCGGCGGCCTGATGCTCGCCTGGGTCTGCGACCTCATCGTCGCCAGCGAGGACGCCTTTTTCCAGGACCCGGTAAACCCGCTGATGGGCATCCCGGGCGTCGAGTATTTTGCCCACGCTTATGAGTTGCCGCCGCGCGTCGCCAAGGAGTTCCTGCTGCTGGGCGAGCGGATGGGCGCGCAGCGGGCTTATGATTTCGGCATGGTCAACAAGGTGGTCCCGCGCGAGGAGTTGCGCGCGGCGACAAGCGCCTGGGCGGCCAAGCTCGCCGGCCAGGGCCGCCTGGGCAACTGGCTGACCAAGCAGGCAGTCAACCACGTCGAGGAACTGCGCGGCAAGCGTGCGGCGATGGATGCCGTGTTCCATATGCACCATTTCGCCCATGCCCAGAATGACTTGGTCACGGGCAGCTCGATCGGCGGCATGAGCGGCAAGGCAGCAGCGGCGGCGAACAAGAAAGCAGCCGGAGAAGGTTGAGAGAACGGTGAGTTCCACCCCCGACAACAAGAAGGTGGAGACCGGCGCGCCGCCGGACATGCGCCTGGTCGAGGGCGGCAAGTTCACCATGGGTTCGCTGCTCTGGTATCCCGACGAAGCGCCGCTGCGAGAGGTGCGGGTCGACAGCTTCTGGATAGATGAGACGCCAGTAACCAACCGCCAGTTTGCGAAGTTCGTCGATGCCACGGGCCATGTGACGCTGGCAGAGATCGCTCCCGACCCCAAGGACTACCCCGGCATGTTGCCGGGCATGGACCGGGCCGGCTCGCTGGTCTTTTTCCCCACGGAAGGGCCGGTACCCTTGAGCGAATACCAGCACTGGTGGCGGTTCGAATTCGGGGCGGACTGGCGGCATCCTACCGGGCCGGAGAGTGACCTCGACAGCGGCGACCTTTGGGATCACCCGGTCGTTCACGTCGCCTGGGCCGACGCGATGGCCTATGCCAAGTGGGCGGGCAAGGACCTGCCGACCGAGGCCGAGCACGAATATGCTGCGCGGGGCGGGCTGGAGGGCAAGGAATTTGCCTGGGGCGACGAACTCGCTCCCGAGGGCAGGATGATGGCGAACTACTGGCAAGGCCAGTTCCCCTTCGCCAACACGCTGGAGGACGGCTGGCTGCGCACCGCGCCAGTCGGCAGCTTCCCGGCCAATGGCTATGGCCTCTACGACATGATCGGCAACGTCTGGGAATGGACCCGGGATTGGTGGGAGGATCAGCCCTCCGTGCCGGAAAAGCGGCGAGGGCAGGCCTGCTGCACCGTGTCCAATCCCCGTGGCGGCACCCTGCGCGGCAGCTTCGACCCGATGCAGCCGCAGATCAAGATTGGCCGCAAGGTGCTCAAGGGCGGTTCGCACCTGTGCGCCGCCAACCACTGCCAGCGCTATCGGCCCGCGGCGCGCCATCCCGAGATGATCGACACCTCCACCAGCCACATCGGCTTTCGCTGTGTCCGGCGCATGAAACGCTGATCGCCGGGGTTGCAATGCCGTGCGGCACAACGGATGAAGCCGGCCATGACTGCTCCCCGACTTCTCACCGCCGATGAGGCCATGCACCAGGCAATCGCCAGCACAGGCCTTCGGGACTTTGGTCCGCCCGGAATCGAACCCCGCCTTGGGCGAACCCTGGAGGCGTTTTCGCGCGTACCCTTGACTGACGAGGAAGTCGGCAAGGTCAATGCCAAGGCTATCATGGACCTCGCCAATCGCCTCAGGATCGAGGCCTGGTGCGCGGAGCGCCCGCAGATCGAGCGGCAGGCGATCGAAAATCCGGTGATTGTCGTCGGCATGCCGCGCACCGGCACGACTGCGACAGTCGGAATGCTGGCGCTCGACGACCGCTTCCGCTTCCTGCGCGCCTGGGAAGCCGGCGCCCCGGTGCCACCGCCTGTGGCTGGGGAGGAAGACCGGGATCCGCGCGTGATTGCCGCGCGGGAAGCAGCCAAGCACTACCAGATGTCGCACATGCATCTGCACAATCCGGATGGGCCCGAAGAGGACCTCGCCATGCTGGCCGCGCTCGACATGCGGGCCTACAACGGCGCCTATCCGATGCCGGACGACTACATCGACTGGTGGATGCACGACGATTTCCGCTCGACCTACGTCTACCTGCAAAAGGTGTTCAAGCTGCTGCAATCGAGCCGCCCGCCCAGCCGCTGGCTGCTGAAATCGCCGCCGCACCTGTTCCGGTTGGATCTTCTGGCCGAACTTTATCCCGACGCCCGCTTCGTCATGACCCATCGCCATCCGCGCCAGCTGATCGGCTCGGTCGCAAGCCTGCACTGCGCGCTGCACGAGCAGCGCTGCCGGCCCGGTTCGATCGACCGGCACAAGGTGGGGCGAAACCTGCTGGCCTTCTGGCAGGAAGGCATGCGCCGTGCCCTGGATGCCCGCGCGCGGATCGGCGAGGACCGGTTCATCGATGTCTACAACCGCGATGTTGTCAGCCGCCCGATCGAGACCTTCGAGCGCATCTACGACCATATCGGTCTGGACCTGACCCCGGAACTGGTGGCGCAGCTGGAGCACTATAATTCCAGCAATGCCCCCGGCGCGTTCGGCAAGCACAGCTACACGCTCGAGGAATACGGCATGACCGAAGCGGACGTCTCCGCAGCCTTCGCGGCGTATCTGGAGCGGTTCCAGCCCTGAGCCAATCAGGCGGAAGCTGCGCTGGTCAGCCCTTGCCGAAGGCGATGGCGCAGAGCTTGTTGCCGTCGAGGTCGCGGCAATAGGCGGCGAAGTTGCCGGCCTCGGCCGGTCCGCGCAGGCCCGGCGCGCCTTCGCACTTGCCGCCCAGTTCCATGGCCTTGTCATAGAAGGCCTGCACCTGCTCGCGGCTTTCGAGCATGAAGCCGAACATCGCGCCGTTGCCCGGCGTCGCCGCCTCACTGTTGAACGGCGCGAGCACGCCGAACAGGCGCATGTCGTCAGAAGCCCAGATGCGGCCGCCGGTATGGTGCTCCATGAACGGCTTCATCCCGATCACGCCGAGCAGTTCGTCGTAGAAGGCCTTGGCCGCTTCCAGGTCGTTGGAACCGACAGTCGCATAGTTGAGCATGGCATCTCCCTTTCGCCGCTTCCTATCCCGGATCGTGGAGAGGCTTTCAACCCGCCGGGGGAAGGGCTACCCATCCGGCTAAGAACCACGGGAGAGCTCAAATGTCCGATCTCATTCTCTACGACGTCGCCGATGGGGTCGCGACGATCACACTCAACCGGGCCGAGCGCCGCAATGCGCAGAACCCGGAAATGCTCGATGCCCTCAACGACGCCTGGGAGCGCGCCGCCGACGACGACGCGGTGCGGGTGATCCTGTTGCGGGCGGAGGGGCCGCACTTCTCCGCCGGGCACGACACCTCGATGGAAGGCCGCAAGCCCGAGCCGCGCATGTCCAAGGAATATATCGAGCAGTACGGCACCATGGGTCTCTACCGCTGGGAGACCAAGCGCTACCTCGGCTATTCGCGGCGCTGGCGGGATATTCCCAAGCCGTCCATCGCGGCGGTGCAAGGCGCCTGCATCGCCGGCGGCCTGATGCTGGTCTGGCCCTGCGACCTCATCGTCGCGGCAGATAATGCCCGGTTTTCCGACCCCGTGGTGCTGATGGGCATCGGCGGGGTCGAATACCACGGACACACCTGGGAATTCGGCGCGCGCAAGGCCAAGGAGCTGCTGTTCATGGCAAGCTCCGTCAATGCCGAAGAGGCACGGGAACTCGGCATGGTCAACCGGGTTGTACCGGTGGCCGAGCTTGACAATGCGACGCGGGAAATGGCGCTGCGGATTGCCCGGATGCATCCCCATGCGCTCGCCATGGCCAAGCGGGTGGTCAACCAGACGCTCGATATCCAGGGGCAATATGCCGCGCTGCAGAGCTGCTTCGATATCCACCAGCTCGGCCACGCTTCGGCCTATGTGCAGACGGGGCAATTCGTGTTGACCGATCACCAGGGGATCAAGAAGGCGACAGGCTGAGGCTGGCACAGGAGGATTTTCTGCCGTGCAAGGTGGACGACGAATGGTTTCAAGCTCCCTGAGGTTTGCCTAGGCTTGGACATTGCCTCAAGCTGATCGGGGTTACCGGCAAGAGCCGGACCGGATTTGGGAGAAGACGACTTGACCGAGATATTTGCCGGCATTCGCGTGATCGACCTGACCCAGGGCATGGCCGGATCGCTGACCACGATGATCCTTGCCGACTATGGCGCCGAGGTTATCCGCCTGGAGCCGCCGGGCGGTGATCCGCATTGGGAACATCCGGCCTACCTGCTCTGGCAGCGCGGCAAGAAGAGCGTCGCGCCCGACTGGGAAAGCGAAGAGGGCCGGGCGGCGGTGCGCCGGCTGGTCGAGGGCGCCGATATTTTCATCGAGTCCTTGAAGCCGGGGGAGGCGAGGAAGCTCGGCCTCGGCTATGAGGCTCTACATGCGGCCAATCCAGCGCTGATCTATCATTCGCTTGCGCCGTTCGGGCAGACTGGGCCCTACAAGGACTTCAAGCTTTCGGACGGGGTGGTCAACGCCAAGTCGGGCCGCATGCGGGACCAGATCGGCTGGCAGAAGCATCGGCCCACGTTCCGGGCGATCAACGATATTTCCTACCACACCGCCATGTTCACGGTGCAGGCGCTCTGTGCCGCGCTGCGGGTGCGCGCCGAAACCGGGCGGGGGCAGAAGCTGGAAGGCTCGCTGCTCTCTGGCGCGTCGGCCCCCAACAACAACTGGCGCCTTTTCGACGGGCAGGAAATCCCGGAAGACCTCTATCCGGGCGAGCTGTCGAAGGAGGACGTGGCCAAGGGCATTTTGACCGCCGACCGGCACGAGTCCGATCCCGAAACCGCCAACCCCAGCCAGATCTGCCCGCAGACCAAGGACGGGCGCTGGATCATGCACTCGCACATCCAGAAGGACCTGTTCGACGCCTGGATCGACGCCATCGGCTTTTCGTGGATCCGCGATGACGAGCGGTTCAAGAATGCGCCGGCGATCCCCAACAACGAAGATCGTATCGCGCTAAACCGCATGATCTTCGACCGCTTCAAGGAGAAGACAGCCGATGAATGGCGCGACGTTTACCGGGCGCACCCTGATTGCGCCGGCGAGACAATGCAGACCACCCAGGATGCGCTGCATCACGAGCAGTTCCGCGCCAACGGGCACGTCGTCGAAGTCGAAGACCGGCGCGTCGGCCGGATGGAGCAGGTCGGTCCCTTTGCGCGGATGACCGAGACACCCGCGCGCATCGATCGCGCCGCGCCGATCCCCGGGCAGCACACCGCCGAAGTGCTTGGTGAGGCGCCGCGGCCTGCGCCGCAGATCGTGCCGCGCGGCGGCAATCCCAAAAAGCCGCTCGAAGGGATCACCGTGCTCGAATGCGCCGGCTGGCTGGCGGCTCCGTTCGGCGGGGCGCTGCTCGCCGACCTCGGTGCGACGGTCATCAAGGTCGAGCCGCTGACCGGCGACCCCTATCGCCGCATGCCGACCAACGAGAACATGATCCGCGCCTTCCAGGGCAAGAAGAACATCGGCCTCAACCTCAAGAGCGAGGAAGGCCTCAAGCTGTTCTACGAGCTGGTGAAGCGCGCGGACGTCGTCATGCACAACTACCGGCCAGGCGTGCCTGAACGGTTGAAGATCGACTATCAAACCATCAAGGCGATCAATCCCGACATCGTCTACGTCTATGCCAGCGCTTACGGCATGCAGGGACCTGACCGCTTCCGTGCCGCGTTCAATCCGACGATGGGCGCGTTCTCCGGCAACTCGGTGTTCCAATCGGGCGAAGGGAACAAGCCCAAGGGCGACCAGTCGCCCGATCCGATCGGCGGCAGCGGCGTCGCCACCGGCATGATGCTGGGCCTTGCTGCAAAGGTGCTCACCGGCAAGGGGCAGTACATCGAAACCTCGATGATGAATTCCAATGTCTACTGCAATTCGGACGATGCCTTCGACTATGCTGGCAAGCCACCTCGCCGGGTGCCGGACCAGGCGCAACTGGGGCTGGAAGCGACCTACCGCCTCTACGAGTGCTCCCAGGGATGGGCGTTCCTCGACGTGCAGTTCGACGATGAGTTTTCAGCATTCGCTGCTACGGTGGGCCGCGAAAACCTGCTGGCCGACGAGAGATATGCCAACTGGTCGTCGCGTTATGCTAACCGCAAGGCGCTCGAGGCCGAGCTGGAGCCTGTGTTCCGCAGCCGCACGGCGGACGATTGGGAGACGCTGCTACTACCGAAGGGTATTGCCTGCGTCCGCGCAGACGCGGCGTCGCACGTCCGCTTTCTCCATTCCGATCCGCAGACCAGGGCCATGGGCTTCATGGTAATGACACAGAGCCCCGAATTCGCCGACAAGGCCCCGGAAGGCCGCTATTGGCGGCATGCGCCGGCGGTGCGATTTTCGGCGACGCCCTGCGTGGAAGCATTGCCCTATGAAGGGCCCGCGACCCACACGCGCGAGGTGTTGCAATGCCTCGGCTTGGACGATGCGGCGATGCAGCGGCTGGCCAAAGCCAAAGCCATCGCGCTTGAGGCGAAGGCGATCGAGCCGATCAAATTCTAGCCCGCGAGAACCAGCCCGCCATTGACGCTCAGCATCTGTCCGGTGACGTAGCTCGCCTTTTCCGAAGCGAGGTATGACACGGCGCCAGCAATGTCCTCCGGCTGGCCGGCACGCTGCAAGGGCGTTCGTGCTACGGCTGCAGCGAAGTCCGACGGTGGCGCTTCGAAGCGCATCGGTGTGTCGATGAAGCTCGGCGAAATGCTGTTGGCGGTGATGCCCTGCCCGGCGAATTCCATGGCGAGCGTGCGGGTCAGCGCGGCAATGCCGCCCTTGGTCGCGGCATAATGGGACAACAGCCTGGTGCCCTGCTGCGCCGAGGCCGAGGAAAAGTTGATGATGCGGCCCCAGCCAGCGGCGAGCATATCCGGAATCACGCCCTGGGTTAGCAGGTATGGCCCGATCAGGTTGTTTCGGCAGACTCGCTCGACATCAGCCTCGCTGACTTCGAGGAAAGGCTTGAACTGCACGATCGCGGCATTGTTGACGAGGACCAGCACGGGCCCGAGCTCACTCCGGATGCGCTCCAGCGTTTCCGCGATGGCCGCCGAGGCGGAAGCATCGGCAACGCAGGCGATGGCCTGGTTGCCCTCCGCTTTGATCAGCCGGACAGTTTCCCCGGCTCCTTCGCCGTTGACGTCCCAAACGGCGACGGCGGCACCGTCTCGTGCCAGTTGCAGTGCACAGCCACGCCCGATGCCGCGCCCGGCGCCGGTGACGATCGCCGTTTTGCCTGCCAGCGTCATGTCAGAACTTCGCCGCGAGTTCGGCCAGTTTGCCGATGTGGCGCTCGATGGCACTCATGGTGCTGAAGGGCCCCTCCAGCCGCCCGGTCACGCCGTTTGCGATCTCCGTAACGCCAGCTTCAAGCATGGCGGGCACGGCCTCGAACATGCGGTCAAGATCGAAGCTTCCCCCGTCGGCGGTCATGTAGCGCGACAGGTGGGCGCGCACGATGAGGGTGCTCGGATCGCGCCCGGCCTTTTCGAAGGCGTCACGGTAGATTTGTGAGCCTGCGCGTAGCTTCTCGAGGTCCTGGCTGTCGTCCGGGCCGCACTCCCAACCGTCGCACAGATCGGCGACCAGTTGCGCATTCTTATTGTTCGCCTTGACCCCCAGCAGGATCGGGATGCGCTTCTGAACCGGCTGCGGCATCTGGAACAGCCCGTCAAAGGACACTGTCTCCGAGTGGAATGTCGCCGGCTGGTTCTCCCACAGCGCCCGGCAGGCGGCGATATTGTCGCGCAGGATCTGGCGGCGCTTGTCATAGGGAACGTTGAGCGAGGCATATTCCTCGCGGCACCATCCTGTGCCGAAGCAAGGCTCGCAGCGGCCGCCCGATATGACATCGATCGATGCAAGCTGCTTGGCCAGCAGCACGGCCGGGCGCAGTGGTGCCAGCAAGATGCAGTTCGTGAGGCGGATCTGCCTTGTGACCGCAGCCATGGCCGACATCAGCACCGCCGGTTCAAGGTAGGGCTTGCGCCCGGCATCGCCAAAGGCAAGGCCCCCCGCGTAGGGGTAATTGCTGTGGTCCGAGCCCAGTGACACATGCTCGCCCATGGCAACGGCATAGAGCCCGGCCTGGTCTGCCATCCGGGCGATTTCCACCGGCCGGGCGGTTTCGTCGGCATGGCCGATGTTAAGCGTGACCTTCAGCATTTGCGTTTTCTCTCCCTTGGCTATGGCAAGCATCGTAAGGGCACTCAGGCTCACCGCAAATGCCGCTCACCTGGAAACGACCTTCTCCTGCTTCTGGTTTTCCGGACCACTTGCCGAACCTGGCCACTGAACTGCCTTGATGTTGTGCCAGATGGAGCGCATCCCTTCGAGCGGCGCGTCGAGGTGGATGCTCATCATCCCATCGTGAAGCTGATGCGCTGCGATCAGGACCTGGCTGTTCAGCTTCGTCACTGGCTGCTCCCGCGCCCACTTGTCGATCGCAAAGCTGTTGAACAGCACCAGGAGCACGGAGCTAGATGCGAGGATGCGGACGAACCAGCCAAAACCTGCCTCCTCGCGCACGCTGGCATCGGGAGCGAGGTCGACAGGCGACAGACCGAACTCCAGCCCATCGTCGTGCGGATGAGCGCTAGGTGAATGGGGCGGAGGAGGGTGGATCGCAATATCCCCGTCCGGACTTTCGTCGTGAAGCTGGACCGGGGGCAATTCGGCGCGAACGGCTGGTAGCTGTTCAGGTTCGGGCGCTGTGGCATGGGCTGGAACTTCGGGTGCCGAGGCTTGTTTCGCTGGCGCCTTGCCGCGCGGTTTGCTCGCCAGCTTGGCCTTGGCCGTCTTGGCCTTCGGAGCAGTCGCAGGTTTCGCAGCCGTCTTGGTTCCGGCTGGAGCCTTTCGCTTGGCCGGTGCTTTGCGGACAGGCTTTTCCGCATCGGTCTTGGTGCGCTTGGTCGAGCCTGAACGAGGCTTGCCTTCCTTCGCCTTGGCCGAGGGTACGTCCGTGGCGCGGCTGCGCGAAGACGGTCCGCCAGTCCCCGCCTTGACCCCGGGCGTCTTCTCTTCCGTCGTGTCGTCCATGTCGGTGCCCATCTCCGCCTAGAACCGGTAATAGATGAAGGGAGCAACCCCGTCGGGACGCATGGCCTCAAGGACCACCAGCGACACCACGGCGAAGGCTGCAACGCGCCAGGCCGGAGCCCGGCGCAGCACCATGGCAACGCGCTGGATCGTGTCGCGCGGGAAAGCGTTGAACGAGAGCCCCAGCGCAATCAGCACTACCATCAGCGGCGTCGCAGTCAGGCTGCCGCCGCGCAACGAAAGGATGCCGCCGATATAGGCCATGGCGTCGCCAAAGGCCGGCATGCGGAAGAAAATCCAGGCCAGCGTGACAATGTGGAAGATGCAGATAACCGCCAGCCACTGCGGCATCGGTTTCCAAGTCTTCGGCCGCAGGTCGCGCCAGACGCGCTCCACAACGAGAACCCCGCCGTGGATTGCACCCCAGATGATGAAGTTCCAGCTTGCACCGTGCCACAGCCCGCCCAGCAGCATGGTCATCATCAGCGCGAAATACATGCGACGCTTGCCGTGCCGCGAGCCGCCCATGCCGATGTAGAGATAGTCACGCAGCCATTGCGACAGGCTCATGTGCCAGCGCCGCCAAAAATCCTGGAGGCTATGTGCACGATAGGGCTGATTGAAATTCCAGGGGAAGCGATAACCAAGCAACGCCGCGATGCCGATCGCCATGTCGGAATAGGCCGAGAAGTCGCAGTAAATCTGCACCGAATAGCCATAGGCGCCGAGCAGCAGGTCAAGGCTGCTGTGCACGGAGGGATCGAAGAACAGCGGATCGACGAAATTGGTCGCCAGTTCCGATGCGATCACGGTCTTCTTGAACAGGCCCCAGAGGATCAGGGTGACGCCCGAGGCCGCCATCGACATGGTGAGCTTTGGGACCGACTGGAATTGCGGCACCAGGTGGCGCGGCCGAACGATGGGCCCTGCGACCAGGTGCGGAAAGAAGCTCATCAGCAGGGTGATATCGAGCAGCGAGGCGCGCTCGGTATCGCCCTTGTACATGTCGATCTGGTAGCTCATCCCCTGGAAGGTGAAAAACGAAACCCCGACCGGAAGGATGACTTCCATGATCGGCAGGTCCCTTTCCCAGCCGGCCGAATGAAGCACCGTATTGAGCTGCTCGAGAAAGAACCCATAGTACTTGAAGAAGCCGAGGATCGTCAGGTTCACGACAACCCCCAGCACCAGCCAGCGCTTCGCAGTGCGGTTTGCCTGCGCATCGGCGCCGTGCTGCCGGCTCCTGAAGATCATTTCACCGACGGACCAGTTCAACATCCCGCTGGCGATCAGCAGCGCAACGAAACGCCAATCCCAGGCGCCATAGAATATCCATGACGCCACCAGCAGCAGTATCTTGCGCCATTCATTATCCAGCGCGCCCTTCTCGCGGCACGACCACACCAGCGCGAAGACGGCGATGAAGAAGACGTGGAAGGTCAGGGTCGGGAAAAGCATCGGGCCGGCCGCCTATTGGCTGCCCGAGCGCAGTGAGCTGGCGTTACCCGCGGCTTCGCCGAACATGGCCTGCTGGAAATCGGCCTGCAACTGAGCGCCCAGCCTCATGCCGCCGAAGCGGTTGAAGTGCACGGCGTCGCGGAATGTCAGACCCTGTTCCCGCCATTGGTACATGGCGCACTCACCCCCCATTGCCCTCGCCCAGTCCCAATAGGCCAGGCCCATGTCTGCGGCAACCACACGCTGTGCCATGCGCACTGCGGCAAGGTTGCCCGGCACCAGCAGGCCCGTATCGCAAAGTGTGGGCGACCAGCCCCCGGCGCTGGCAATTTTCCAGTTGCGGGTCATGGCATTAGGCGGGCCGAGCAGCATGACCGGTACATTGCGCCCTGCCAGCCGCCGCAGCCGCCGGACCTGCCCGCGCAATGTCTCCATGTAGATGTCCGGATTGAAATCGGCATCGAAGCCTTCGTTGGTGCCGAAGGCGAGGACGATGAGGTCTGGCTTGTAGGCGGCCAGTTCGGCCGCGAGAACGGCGTCGCTGTTCCTCGCGAAGTGCTTGAGCTGAGAGCCCGGTACGCCGAGGTTGGAAAGGCTGACGCCGCCGGTAGTGCGGAATGTCGCCATCGAAGTGATGCTGACCGGATTGGCGTCGAGCGTCGTCATGGTCACGCTTGTCGACATGGTCTGCGAACGGAACTCACGGCACATCGGCCCGATTGTCGGCGTATTGAAGGAGAACACTTCGCTGTTGGTGCCGATGGCCACGGAAACCGATCCCATTCCCGGTCCGGCCAGCCCGCACAAGACGAAGCGATCGAAGGTGTTGCCGACAGCTTCCGACGTCAGGGCAAGGTACTCGCCCGGTGCCCGCGCCGTCTTGGTATAGCCTGAAAGCCCAACCGAAGGGCCGCCCTCCTGCCAGATTTTCCCGAATATGCCATTGACCGTCCAGCCCAGGCTCTGCGTGGCGTTTATGCCCCAGGTCAGATAGCCGGAGTACGGACGCCCGCCCGCGACCACGCCGCGTCCGGCGCTGCCGAAGCGTTCGTAAAGCGGATTTCGCCAGCCGTCGGTCAACATGTCCGACGCCGTATGGCTGTCGCCGATCTGCAGGATATGCATGGGCCGCTTCCGCGCCTCGGCCAGTTCCTCCGCAACCTGGCGAAGTCCGGCCGGATTGCACAGTCTGGCGCCGCAGTCGGGATTCGACGAGCCCAGTGCAGCAGCGAGCAGCAAGAGGGAAGGCACAGGCATCAACGGGTCTCGCTGATTGGGGGACTGGCTCGTACCCGAAAGGGCAGGATCAACGCAGGTTTGCGCCGCCACCTTCGGCGGGCGGCGGGTCGAACTGCCGGATGTTGTCGGTCATATCGGAAATGAGAATGCGATAGCCGGTCATGCTCATGTGGATTCCATCCTCTGCCCGCGCCTTGATCGGCTCGCCGCCACCCACCGGTTTCAGGTATTCGGTATAGGCGCCTTGCTGGTCTATCGACTTGGGCAAGGTGTCAATGAACGGAACCTTTAGCTCGCACATCAGATCGGCATAAAACCGGTTCATCTGTTGGATTTGATCGTCAAACGCCGGTTTGCGCATGCGTGGCAGACCGACCCAGACGACGGAGGTGCCCCTTCCGCGAAACAGGTCAACATAGGCGCGCACCCGCTGGCCTACGACCCGCTGCCAGTCGGGGCTCATGTAAGACATCAACCGCCCCTCGTCGTAAATGTCCTGGGTATCGTTCGCGCCGAAGTTGATAACGGCGATGTCCACCGGTTGCCCGGCAAGCTTGGCCCTCGCATCCTCCAGCAGATTAAGACTGTTGTAGCGGGTGAACCCTGTGGACTGCTTGGCAAAGCGATGCACGGCGAAGTCCGGCTTGTCGCGCAATTCGTTATAGAGTCCGGCCCAGATCCCATCGCCAAAGCTATCGCCGAATACACCGATTTCGATTTTCCCGCCGTTGCGGATCGAGCGCAACAGCCCCGGTGATAATTGCACTGCCGTCGGACAGGCCTTTGCATTGGCCGCGACAATGGACTTGGGAGGATCACGCCTGGCCGCGGATTCGCCACCGCCCCCCTGGGCAAAAGCCGCAGCAATAGTAGCGCCCACCCCAATTCCGATGAACAGCACTACGGTGCGGTCAAACAGCTTGCCAATAGTTACCATGGGTGCTCCTGAGTGGCAGCGCCATATCGGTCATGCCCTCCCCCTTCAAGCTGCAGAAAGCTGTGGAAGGTGCCATTGTCGGACGGTTCGATGGACTGAAGGCACGCCAATCTCGCAACCATCTGATAGGCAATGGTTTTGGCAAAGCGAGAGGCAAGATTCCGGCCAAATTTTTTGCTGCATATGCGAACACTTCGTCCCGTTGAGGTCTCGATTCATCCCAGAGCGATTGCAATTGCGGCCCTCATCGGTAGTTGGCCCGCAACCACCTGATTGCGCCGCCGAAATTTGTGGCGTTGCAGCAATCGCGGGGCCGGTTTCGGGAACTGTCCGCCGGCCTCCCTGCTGGAGACAATTGTGCCCTTTTCGATCCCGCTTTTCAGGAAGCCGACGACTATGCTTGCGATCGCCGTATTCGGCATCGGGCTGTCGGTATCCGACATCAATTTTGCCCAGACAGTGCAGCCGGGCGCTGGCGCGATGCCAATTCAGCCGGAAACGACCGTTGTAACTCAAGCCGCCGATGTTGCCCCCTCGCCTGCCGTCGTCGAAAGTGACGCAGACCAGGTGCTGCAGAAGCCGGCGGAAGCCCAGTCGGGCGTTTCCGCGCAGGACGCGGAATGCCTTGCCAAGATCATTCAGCATGAAGCGGCGAACCAGCCCGAGCGGGTTCAGCTTGCCGTCGCGAATGTCGTGCTGAACCGGCTGAAGTCCTCGGCGTTTCCCCGCTCGATCTGCGCCATCGCGATGCAGCGCGGCCAGTTCTTCAACGTCCACGCGTATCGCCCCTATGGCGATGCGCGCTGGCCCAACTCACAGCGGATCGCCAGCCGGGCGATTGCCGGCGAAGGTATAAGCCATGCTCCCGGCGCGCTGTTCTTCCACACAGCCGGCGCGACGTCGCAGGTCAGCCGTTCGCGGCCACGCGTGGCGCGGCTCGGTGGCATGGATTTCTACCGCTGAATTAGCGGGCGCTCAACGCGGGTTCCGTATCCGCCAGGGCGTCAGCCCCTCAGGAACTGGCCGAACATCGGCGCAAGCATCGGCCAGTCACTGAACAGGCCTTTGCCGTCTTTCATCCGCTCGGCGAAGATATCCAGATGCCACTGCGGGTCGACCAGTTCAGCATTGGGCGTGAGTTCAGCCACCTGCTCGCAGACCCAGGCCGGGTGGTAGAGATCTTCCACGCTGCCGCGCAGGATCATCGCCGGTACGGTCAACGCAGCAAGATCGTCCCGGGTCAGGCCTCCGACCGGGGTATCGGGAGAAGGGACGAAACCCCAGGCCCATCGCTCCATCCGGGCAATGAATTCGACGCGATCGAAGCCGAGCATGTAATCCCGGTTGCCTTGGCTCGCCGCCATCTGCTCTTTCCAGATCGGCATCTCGGCGATGGCGTGCATGCCTTGCAGCGCGGCGGTTTCCGCCGGTTCGCAACAATAGTAGGATCCCAGCCGCATCATGCTGACAAGGCCGCTGCTGATCCAGCAAAGGCCGAGTTTGGATATGGCGCCGGGATCGGCACGGGCGGCGAGCAATGAAACCCGCGCTCTCGCCTAGCCGCCCCACAGGGCCGTCGGCCCCAGGTCCAGCGCCCGGATCAGCTTGATGAGGAAGCCTGCCTGCATCGAGGATTCGCCGGATCCTTCGAAATGGAGATCGGACTTGCCGCAATTGGGCCGGTCCCAAAGCAGCACGCGGAAGCCCTGCTCGCCAACCTACTCAAGCACACTGGAATGGCCAACGAATCTTCGCGGCGCAAATAATGCAACACGGGCAGTTCAATTACGCTCGTGGCTGCGCTATGCGGAGTCGTAGTGGCCCGACCCACCCAATGAAATTTGCGGAGAGAATGTGTGTCCGACCCTTTGCTAGAACCCTTCCGGACGCGCCACCTGACATTCAGGAACCGCATGGTCCATGCCCCGACGACGATGAACATGTCGGACGACCGGGGCTATGTCACCCGGCAGGCGGTTGGCGCCTACGAGGCGCTTGCCGAAGGCGGCTATTCCGCGGTTTGCGTCGGCGCGACCTGCGTACGTTGGGACGGCCTGATCAACGAGCGCATGCTCGGCTTCTATGATGACACCTACATCATCTCCCAGCGCGAACTGGTCGAGGTGATCCACAACAACAATGCGCTGGCCGGCATCCAGCTGTTCTATGGCGGCCTGATCCCCGGCGTCGGCGCAACCTTTCCGCTCGAGCCCGGCAAGGGCTGGATCCCGGGCACGGTGTCCTGGGGCCCCTCCGGCAAGTATCCCATCGGCAACCCGAAGCCCGGTGTCGTCTCCACCGAGACATACCGGGAACTGGTCGAAGCCTATGCCCAGGCCGCCCGCCGCAGCCGCGAGGCCGGTTACGACTACGTTTCGTTCCACTTCTGCCACGGCTCGCTGCCGCACGTGACTCTTTCGCTGCTGGAAAACCAGGGCCGCAACGACGAATATGCCGACCGCTTCCTGTTCTGCGAGCAGATTCTCCAGCGAACCCAGGAACTGTGCGGCGACGACTTCCCGATCATTCCGCGCCTGGTCTGCGACGAGAACTTCGAAGGCGGCTACGACCTCGACTACTTCATCGAGCACTACGCCCCGCGCCTGCATGCCCTGGGCATCGATGCGCTGGATGCGACCTTCGGCTCGATGCTGCCGGCCAAGAGCCGCGATCCGGAAGTGAGCTCCGGCGAGATCATCGGCGGCGGCTTCTACGTAACCAACCTGGTCACCCTGCCCTACATCAAGCGGCTGCGCGAAGGACTGGATGCCAAGGGCATCGGCATGCCGTTGATGGGATCGTGCAACATCAACACCCCTGCCCAGATGCGCGAGATGGTGGGCCCGGGCGCGGCGGACTTCTTCGCCTCCTGCCGCCAGTCGCTCGACGATCCGGACTTTCCGCGCAAGATCGCCGAGGGCCGCGAGGACGAGATCCGCAAGAGTACTCGAACTGGCGCATCGCTGCTGGCGGGCAACATCTTCGGAAAGGGCGTGGCGGGTTCGGCCCAGAACGCCGCCTTCAGCCGCGACAAGGATTACCGGATCGTCCCCACCGCCCGGCCCAAGCGGGTGCTGATCGCGGGCGGCGGCTCGGGCGGAATGGAATATGCCCTCGTGGCGCACGAGATCGGCCACAAGGTGACGCTCTACGAGAAGAGCAGGTCGCTTGGCGGCGTCATGGCCTGGGCCGGCAACTACCGCACCCTTCGGAACATGGAGCAGATCGCCTACCAGCCGGAGTGGCACCGGACGATGATCGCCAAGCGGGGCGTCGATGTGCGGCTGGGGCAGGAGCTGACAGCCGAACAGATCCTCAGGGAGAAGCCGGCCGTCGTCGTGATCGCGACCGGGGCCGCGCCGGCGCTGCCGGAAGTTCCGGGGCTGGAGGCTGCACTTGCCAGCGGGTTCGCCCGCACCATCGATCGGGTGCTCGGCACGGCTAACGATCCTCTGCCGCAAGGGCCGGTGCTGGTCTGGGGCGCTGCAGAAGGGATCGAACTCGCGCTCGACCTCGCCCGCGCGGGCCGGCAGGTGCGGCTGCTCGATCCCGCCGCGAAGTTTGCGCCGGCACCCTATATCGGCTCGCGCGCCAAGTACGTGAACCTGTGGGCAGCACAGGCTGGCCTTGCACCTGAGTGCGGCATGGCGCTGCTGGAAGTGACGCGGGACTGCACCCGGGTCCGCCACCCGGACGGACGTGAGGAGACCATCGCCTGCGCGGCGCTGCTGTTGGCCCCGGGCCGCATGGCGCACGATCCGCTGTCGCAAGCACTGCTAGGGACGGGAGTAACAGTCCACGTCGTCGGCGATGCGCGCAGCCCCCGCAGCTATGGCAATGCCATTCATGAGGCTGCGTATCTCGCGCGGCGGATTTGAGGAGCAAGCAATGGCAGAAAGCACACTGCTGGAGCCCAGGTCCGGCCACAAGTCGATAGCCATCGGCAAGGACGGTCGGCCGTATATCGAGGCCTTCCGTTGTCCTGACTGCGGCGCAGTCGTCACCGAGCAAACCATGGCCTGCCGCGCCTGCGCCAGCCGCACGCCGCCAGAGCCCTTCCGCGCGAAGGAGACGGGCACGCTCCATACCTGGTCCGTGGTGTACCGCAGCTATCCCGGGATCGAGGTTCCGTTCGTCTCGGCCATCGTCGATCTCGATGGCGGACCGTCGCTCAAGGGCACGGTCCGCGTCGCCCCCGAGGCGCTGCGCGAAGGCCTGCCGCTGCGGCTGGTTTTCGACGATGCCGGCGGCGCAAGGGACAAGGACGGCGCGCCCTATATCGGGTTCCATTTCGTGGCGGGAGACGCGGCATGAGCGATGCTTACATTCTGGGCGCGGACATGATCGCCTTCGGGCGCTATCCGGACAAGACCCCCGGCCAGCTTGCCGCCGAGGCGGCGCTCCTGGCACTCGACGATTGCGGACTGTCGATCAGGGACGTTGGAGTGCTCTATGCCGGCTCCAGCTTCAACGCCGCCTCGATGCTGGGCCAGCAGGTGCTCAAGCAGATCGGCCAAACCGGCATTCCCTGCATCAACGTCTCCAACGCCTGCGCCTCGGGCGCGACGGCGGTGCGAGAGGCATTCGTCGCGGTGAAGAGCGGGCTCTATGACGTGGCTCTTGCGGTAGGGGCGGAAAAAAACCCCCGCGGAATGCTCGGCGGTCCGGCAGTGGATGGCCCCTCGCCCGAAGGCATTTTCGGCTCAGGCTCCATGCCGGCAGTCTTTGCCGAGGCGGGCATGGTACACGCCAACCGCTATGGCACTACCATCGAGCAATTCGCCCAGGTCGCGGTCAAGAACCACCATCACGCCACGATGAATCCAAAGGCGGCCTACCGCAAGGAAACGCCGCTCGAGGAAGTGCTGGCGAGCGAGATGATCGCCTGGCCGCTGACCAAGCTGATGTGCTCGGCCAATGTCGATGGCGCGGCGGCGGCGGTGATCGTGTCGGAAAAGAAGGCGCGCGAGCTCGGCATGGCCCGCGCGGTGCGCATCCGCGCCTCGGCGCTGACATCCGATCCCTATGAGCCGCGCAATCCGGTGATGTTCGACGCAAACTCGGTGACTCGCCTTGCAGCCCGGCAGGCCTACGAGATGGCGGGGCTGGGCCCGGAGGACCTCGACCTCGTCGAACTGCATGACTGCTTCGCCACTGCCGAACTGCTGCACTACGAGAACCTCGGCCTGTGCGGCGAGGGCGAAGCCGGCAAGCTGATCGACAGCGGCGCCACCGCACTGGGCGGGCGCATCCCGGTCAACGTCTCGGGTGGGCTCCTGTCCAAGGGCCACCCGATCGGCGCGACCGGCGTCGCCAACATGGTCGAGATCGTCATGCACCTGCGCGGCGAGGCGGGCGAGCGGCAAGTGGAAGGCGCGAAGATTGGGCTTTCGCACGTGCTCGGCTTCGGTGCCGCGACGGGCGTGCACATCCTGGAGAAGGCATGAAGCCCTGGATCGATCTGACCGGGCAAGTCGCGCTGGTCACCGGTGCGGCTGCGGGCATTGGAAGGGCGACGGCCAACGGCCTGGCCGAGTTGGGCGCCACCGTGCTGCTGCTGGACCGGGATGGACCCACAGCTGAAGCGGCAGCCCAGGCTATCTGCAGCGAAGGCGGCAAGGCAGAGGCGCAGCCGCTCGATGTCACCAAGGCCGAGGAGTGGTCAACCCTGGCGCAATGGGTAGCGGACAAGTGGGGCCGGATGGATATTCTCGTCAACAGTGCTGGCATCGCGCGGTTCGACCGCGTCGATGAAACGATGTTCGACAACTACCACGAAGTCTTCGCCGTCAATGTCGAAGGCTCGCTGCTCGGCATGACCACGGCCCTCAAGTTCATGCGTGAGGCAGGTACGGGAGCCATCGTCAACGTCTCGTCAGGCGCGGCGCTCAAGGGCAATCCGGCCATGGCAAACTATGGCGCGAGCAAGGCGGCCATCGCGCATTTCACCCGCAGCGCCGCGCTGGAACTCGTCCGCGCCGGACTGGACGTCCGGGTCAATGCGGTTTTGCCCGGTTTCACCGACACGGCCATGGCCGACCAGGTGCACGAGCGGTTCGACGACAAGCTCGGCGGCCGTGACGCGACCTTAAAGGTGTTCAGCAGCGGCCGGCCTGCGGAGCCCGAGGAAATCGCCAACATGATCGTATTTCTCGCCTCCGGCAGGGCGAGCTTCGTTTCCGGCTCGGTCATTGTCGTCGACCGGGCACAGAGCGCCTGACACAAATCATACCGGGAGAGAAAGATGGACTGGCTGAACGACGAACAGCGAGCATTGCGCGACATGGCAGCCGCCTTCGCGCGCAAGGAGGTCGAGCCGGTCGCCAACAAGATCGACCTTGAAGAGCACACGCCCGAGGACCTGCTGGCCAAGGCGGCGGAACTCGGCCTCTATGGTCTCTACACCTCGCCCGAATATGGCGGCGCAGGTGCCGATCTGGTTTCTGTCTGTCTTGTGGTCGAGGAGCTGGCCAAGGCCAGCCCCTCATTCGCCGGTATGCTGACGGTGCAGATCGTGCTCTGCCCCAAGACCGTCGAGATCCTCGGCACCGAAGGGCAGAAGCAGCGCATCCTGCCCCGCAACAGCATCGGCGAGCGGCTGATGGCCTATTCGCAGAGCGAGCCTGCGGGAGCAGCGAACATCGGCAGCCACCTCACCCGCATCTTCCCGGATGGGAACGGCTACCGCATCGACGGCGCCAAGCTGTTCTGCACCCAGGGCACCGCGAAAACCTACCTTGTCATGGGCAAGACCAAAGACCGCCAGGGCAACGAAGGCTATGGCTGCGTCGTGGTCGAGGCCGAGGACGAGGGCTTCCGCGTCGAGCCCTACGAGAACAAGCTGGGCTGGCGCGGCACCAACACCGGGCCGATCTCGTTCGACAACGTCTTCCTCGCCGAGGACGATATCCTTGGCAATATCCTGACGGGCGGTTTCTCGCACCGCCCGGCGAACCAGGCGAACCTGCTCAGCCACGTCGCCACCTCGATCGGCTGCGCGCAGGGGCTGTTCGACAAGACGCTGGAGCAGGTGAAGCAGCGCCAGCTCTATGGCCGCGAGATGTCCGAGCTGCAGCCGGTCGGCTACTGGCTCGCCGAGGCCCATGCCAAGATCGCCGCCTGCCGCGACCTGCTCTACACCACCGTGCGCGAGTTCGAGGCCGGGACCATGGCGCCCGAAAAGCCCAATATCTGCAAGGCCTTCATCGGCGAGACCTGCTTCGATGTCTGCGTCAAGCTGGTGCAGCTATGGGGCGGCAGCGGCATCATGAATTCGACCGGGGTGAACCGCTACATGCGCGATGCGCGGGCCAAGTGCGTGGCGGAGGGCGCGACCGAAATGCACTACGCAATCATCGCCAACCAGCTCCTCCACGGCCAGCCTACGCTCGTGCCGAAGAACATCGTCAAGGCAGCGGGGGATGCCCCGCTCAGCCGCCCCTAGGCGTGATAGTCGCGGAACCAGCGTACGAAGCTGGGGACGCCCGCTTCGATTGACGTAGTCGGCGCATAGCCCAAGTCGCGGGAGATCGCGCCGATATCGGCATAGGTCCTGGGCACGTCGCCCGGCTGCATCGGCTGGAAGTCGATCACCGCCTTGCGCCCGCACTCAGCCTCGAGCAGCCCCACCACCTTCATCAGGTGTTCGCTCTGGTTGTTGCCGATGTTGTAGAGCCGGTGCGGCTTGGTGCTGCCGCCGGCCTTCTCCAGCCCGTCATCGGGAGGCGCGTTGTCGAGCGCTGCGACAACCCCGGCAATGATGTCGTCGATGTAGGTGAAGTCGCGCCACATCTCGCCCTGGTTGAACACGGGGATCGGCTGGCCGGCAAGGATCTTCGAGGTGAAGATCCACATCATCATGTCCGGCCGGCCCCAGGGCCCGTAGACGGTGAAAAACCGCAGGCCGGTAAGCGGAGTCCGGAACAGGTGGGCGTAGGTTTCGCTCATCAATTCGTCGGCGCGCTTGGTCGCGGCATAAAGCGAGACAGGGTGATCGGTGCGGTCCTCGACGGCGAAGGGCAACTTGGCATTGCCGCCATAGACCGACGAGCTCGAGGCATAGACCATGTGCTCGACCCCGCGATGCCGCGCCAGTTCGAGCAGGTTGACGTGCCCCGCCAGGTTCGACTGCACGTAGGCATGCGGGTTTTGCAGCGAGTAACGCACGCCTGCCTGCGCGCCTAGGTGAACGATGCGATCGAGCCGAGTGCCGGCAAGCGCCACATCGAGTGCCGCCATGTCGGCAAAGTCCAGCTTGTGAAACGTGAAGCGCTCCCCACCGGCATCGCGCAGCCGGGCCAGCCGCGCTTCCTTCAGGGAGACGGCGTAGTAGTCGTTCATGTTGTCGATGCCGACCACGCTGTCGCCGCGTGCCAGCAGTGCCTTCGCCAGGGCATGGCCAATGAAGCCTACGACGCCTGTTACCAATACATTCATCCGAACCGCCGAGCCTGACCCGTTTCAACATGCGCTTCTATCATCGCTCGCGCCCTATGGCCGCATTTTCGTAAGGTCTGGTAAACCGGTCGGTCAGGCCTTCCTGAACGGTGTCCGCTCGCCCAGCCAGAGCTGGTCCTGCGCCACCCCGGCACGCTCGCGGCGCAGAAAGTCGGAGACTGCCTCGCGGAACCCTTCGTTGACGATGAAGTGGGCCGAGATCGTCCTTACCGGCTCATATCCTCGCGCCAGCTTGTGCCCGCCCTGCGCGCCTGCCTCGACCCGCTTCAGGCCCATGGCGATGGCGGCATCGATCGCCTGATAATAGCACAGCTCGAAGTGGAGGAACGGCTTGTCCACCACCGCGCCCCAGTAGCGGCCATAGAGCGCCTCGCTGCCGATGAAGTTGAGCGCACCGGCAATCGGCGTGCCGTCCATGAAAGCCAGGAGCAGAAGGATCTGGTCCGCCATCCGCTCGCCAAGCAGGGTGAAGGCCTCGCGCGTCAGGTAGGGCCGACCCCATTTGCGTGCGCCGGTGTCCTGATAGAAGTGCCAGAAGGCATCCCAGTGCTCCGGCTTGATGTCGTCGCCGGATAAAGGCCGGATCTCGACGCCCTGCTGGGCATTAGCCCGTTCCTTGCGCAAATTCTTGCGCTTGGCTGACGAGAGCGCAGCGAGGAATTCGTCGAAGTCGGAATAACCGCGGTTTTCCCAGTGGAACTGGATGTCGTTGCGGATCATCCAGCCAGCCGCCTCGAACAGCGGCTGCTGGGCGGGCTCGATGAAAGTGGCGTGCGCCGAAGACAATCCGTTGGCCTCGCAGAACTGCTCGGCGGCGCGCAGCAGCGGGACGGCCAGCGCCGTATCCTGTGTCAGCACGCGAGGTCCGGTCGCGGGAGTGAACGGCGCCGAGATCTGCAGCTTGGGGTAATAGTGCCCACCCGCCCGGTGCCAGGCGTCAGCCCAGCTATGGTCGAAGACATACTCACCCTGGCTGTGCGATTTGACGTAGGCCGGGAGCGCCGCCGCAAGTTTCCCATCCGCGCCAGCGACGGTGAATGGCAAGGGCTGCCAACCGCTGCGCCCACCGACGCTGCCCGAATCCTCCATGGCAGAGAGGAAGGCGTGCGTAACGAAGGGATTGGCGCCACAGGCCAGGGCATCCCATTCCGCTGCGGGAAGTTCACCCATGGAATCCCCGATGCGCACAGTGATGCCTTCGGCACTCACGCGAAGCCCTCCGCTTCGCAAATCAGCGCATCGGCGCATTCAAGGCCGTAGCGGCGGGTTGCTGGATCGGCGATCGTCCATGCGACGAGTTTCATTCCACGCCGACGCTGCCCGGAAGCAAGCTGATTGGGCAAGTCGCGGATGTTGTACGTCAGGAAATCCGGCCGGGCATGCCACAGCGAAAGCCGCCGCTTGATCCGGGACGTCAGCGTGCGGTCGCCATCATCGGTAAAGCTGAGGCCACGCGGGAATTGCGGTGCATGCCGCGAAAACCAGTTCAGGACGCGGGGATCGAAGCCGATCACGGCAAGCGGCCCGCTGTAGCCATCGAGCACCTTGCGTACGGCCAGGCAGAGGGCTGCAACGTCGGTTTCGCGGCGGGTCTTCACTTCGACCAGCAAAGGCACGTTTCCGGCAACCATCTCCAATACGTTGGCCAATGTCGGGATCGTACCACCGCCGTTCAGGCTGATCTCGCAGAGCTCGAAAGCGGTTCTTTCGCCGAAGGGACCATGCTCACCGGTCATCCGGTCAAGCTCCCAATCGTGGAATACCATCGCTTGCCCATCCAGCGACTGCTGGACATCCAGTTCTACACCGTAGCCATGCTCCACCGCAGCCTGGAACGCTTCGAGCGAATTCTCGGCAATGCCGGGCCCATGCAACCCGCGATGAGCGAAGGTGCAGCCTTCGATCCAATCCACCCGTCCGGCTTCCGGAAGGGGGGCGAAAGTGCGGTCAAGCAGGGCGAATGGCGGCAATGGCATCGACCTCAACCGCGGCGCCCAGCGGCAGCACCGGCACACCCACCGCACTGCGCGCGTGCTTGCCGGCCTCGCCGAAGACGGCCGCCATCAGTTCCGAAGCACCATTGGCGACCTTGGGCTGGTCGGTGAACTCGTCGGTCGAGCAGACGAAGGCGCCCAGCTTGACGATCCGCTCGATCCGGTCGAGCGAACCCAGCGCGGCTCGCAACTGGGCGAGGATCATCAGTGCGCAGGCCTGCGCTGCATCGTAGCCCTCGCCTGTCGTGACATCGTCGCCCAGCCGGCCCTTGACCAGTTCGCCGCCGATGAACGGCAATTGCCCCGAGACATGCGCGAGCCCGCCCGCGACGACCACGGGCACATAGGCAGCCACGGGAGCCGCCGGCACGGGCAGTTCCAGGCCCATGCCCGCCAGGATTGCTTCCACTTCGGCGTCAGTCATGATTATCCCTGTAAAGCCTTGCGAGCAGCCACGGCAAGGCGCTCTCCCAGTCATCGATGCGGGCATGGGCGTGGCCCGCCTGGTGGGCGCAGGCGATGTGCGGCGCGATCGAAGGCTCGCCGCACAGGTGCAGGCGCGAGACATGCGGCAGCAATTCGGCGACGGAGCCGTGATGCTGCGCAAGGTCGTCGATGAACACCGCGCGGCTGGGGTTGTATTCGTCGAGGATCGCCTTGAGCGCCGGCCCCTTCGGACCCTGGTTCGTAAAGACGCGGACCCGGATGCCGTGATCGGCAAGCTGGCGGGTGCGGTTCTCCTGCCGATGATCCAGCAGGTTGGTGAGAACGACGATATCGGCATGCTCGGACAAGGTCGAGATGCCCTTCACAGCCCCTGCAATCGGCGTCTGCCTGTGCATTTCATCGTCAAAGAACTGGTTGAGCAGCGGCCACACCTCGGTCGGATCGACGGCAATGCCGGTATCCCGCCGGGTCATCGCCTGATGGAATTCACGGCCGGAAAGATCGAAATCGATCCCGTGCGTCTCGCCCAGCCAGTCGCGGAAGGGGGCGATCATGTGCAGCAGCACTTCATCGCAGTCGGAGATCACCAGCGGACGGCTCATTGCGACAGCCTCCGTCCGGCATCGGCCAGTTCCTGCGGCGAAATGCCCAGGGCTTCGGCGGCTCCGACAAGGTCCGGCTCGTGCGCGCAGAGGAAATCGAGCACCGCCACCAACATGGCCGGATCGCCCAGCCCCTCGCGCAATGCATCCGGCGTCAGGCCGGTGAGCGCCAGCAGCCGCTGGGCTCGGTCCTCGTCGCCCAGCAGCCA
Source organism: uncultured Novosphingobium sp. (assembly GCA_964630805.1). GTDB lineage: Bacteria > Pseudomonadota > Alphaproteobacteria > Sphingomonadales > Sphingomonadaceae > Novosphingobium. The sequence continues at coordinate 89,353 of CAZVWP010000007.1, forward strand.
GCCGAGCGCTCCAAGCGCCAATGCCTGTGGATCTGCGGCAGGGGATGGTCGGTCGCGAAGAATTGTCAGTCTCGATTGCACAGCCTAGGCTTGCGAACATGGCAAAGCGCATTCTCGTTGTCGAGGACAACGACCTCAACCGGAAGTTGTTCTGCGACGTGCTCAAGAGCCAAGGCTTCGCTGTCGAGCCGGTTGCCGACGGGCTGGAGGCTTTGGAGCGGGCCCGTCAGTTCGTGCCCAACCTGATCATCATGGACATCCAGTTGCCTAACGTCTCCGGCCTCGAACTGATCGAGCAGGCCAAGGCCGACGCAGTGCTGCGTCGCATCCCGGTGCTCGCGGTCACCGCCTATGCCGGCAAGGGCGACGAGGAGCGCATCCGCGATGCGGGGGCGGACAATTATCTTGCCAAACCGGTCTCCATCGGGCCGTTCATGGCAGCGGTGCGGGCGCTGGTCGACCAGCCCGGTCCATAAATAGGAGGAGGGAGAGATGTCGGAAGAACTCTTGCAGCAGATGCTGGACTACAAGGAAATCATCGAACTGAAGCACAGGTTCGGCCGCCTTGCCGATGCGAAGGACTGGGACGGCTTCCTCAACGTTTTCGCCCCCGAAGCGACTTTCGACCTCGGCGCCGGCGAACTCATGCACGGTGCGGCAAACTACGTGAATGCAGTCAGGGACATGCTCGAGGGCGCAGTCTCGCTCCACCGCTTCCTGATGCCCGAGATCACTATCCACAGCCCCACCGAGGCCAGCGGTATCTGGATGATCAACGACTACAACGAGTGGCCCGCCGATCCCGCGACCGGTGAGCGCAATGCCTACAAGGCCTATGGCCGCGAGTACGAGACCTACCGAAAGATCGACGGCGCCTGGAAGATCACCAGCTGGCGCCTGCGCTATGATCGCCTCGATCCCGTGCACCGCGCGCCCTTGCCCAAGTATGTCATGGGTGGCCCCGCTGCCCTGCAGGACGAGGCCTATATCTCCGCAGTGGTCCGGCCGGGCGGCACCTGAGCGGCTCCAGCCGCCATTGCGGGGGATGCAGCAGAGCCAAAAGCTTGACAATGGGCGCCTCCAGCCGCTTTTGCGCCCTATTCCCCGGCTACCCGCCGGCCGACGCTTCAGGAGCATTGCCTAAATGGACCGTGCCGCCACTGCCGACCGCATCGCCGCGATCATCGCGCCGTTCAACAAGAAGGGTGTCGTCATATCCGATGCGACCACTTTCGCCGGCGATCTCGAGTTCGACAGCCTGACGGTGATGGATTTCGTCGCTGCGATCGAGGACGATTTCGACATCATCATCAGCATGAACCAGCAGGCCGAGATCGAGAACTACGGCCAGCTGGTCGATGCGGTGGTGAAGCTGCAGGGATGAGCGACCTCTTCTCCAAGTTCGATCCGATGATCGAGCTGCGCGCGGGCCTCCTCGCTTCGGGGGTGACGGACCCGTTTGGCCTGGTCATGGAGAAGGTGCTCTCGCCGACCGAGGCGATCTGCAACGGGCGGCCGACGATCCTGCTCGGCACCTACAACTACATGGGCATGACCTTCGACCCGGACGTTATCGCCGCGGGAAAGAAGGCGCTCGACGAGTTCGGCTCAGGCACCACCGGTAGCCGCGTGCTCAATGGCACCTACGCCGGGCATCGGGCCTGCGAGGATGCGCTCAAGGAATTCTACGCCATGGACCACGCCATGGTATTCTCCACCGGCTACCAGGCGAACCTGGGCATCATCTCCACCATGGCCGGCAAGGGCGACTACATCGTCCTTGATATCGACAGCCACGCCTCGATCTGGGACGGCTGCAAGCTGGGTGACGCCGAGGTCGTGCCGTTCAGGCACAATGACATCGAAGCGATGGAAAAGCGACTGCGCCGCATTCCGGAAGGCGCGGGTAAGCTGGTCGTGCTCGAAGGCGTCTACTCCATGCTGGGCGACATCGCGCCGCTCAAGGAGATGATCGCCGTCGCCAAGGCGCACGGCGCCATGGTGCTGGTCGACGAAGCGCACTCGATGGGCTTCATCGGCCCCAACGGGCGCGGCGTGGCCGAGCAGCAGGGCGTGCTCGACCAGGTCGATTTCGTCATCGGCACCTTCAGCAAGAGCGTCGGCACGGTGGGTGGCTTCTGCGTTTCCAACCATCCCAAGTTCGAAGTGCTGCGGCTGGTCTGCCGGCCCTATGTCTTCACCGCCTCGCTGCCCCCCAGCGTCGTCGCCACAGCCGCCACGTCGATCCGCAAGCTGATGCACGGCGGCAATAAGCGCGCACATCTTTGGGAAAATTCGCGCACGTTGCATGGCAACCTCAAGGCGCTCGGGTTCCAGCTCGGCACAGAGGAACCGCAGAGCGCGATCATCTCGGTGATCATGCCCGATCTCGATCGTGGCGCGGCGATGTGGGAGGCACTGCTGAAGGAAGGACTCTACGTTAACCTGGCGAGACCGCCTGCGACACCGGCGGGCATGACCTTGTTGCGCTGCTCCCTCTGCGCGGAGCATACCACTGAGCAGGTCGGCAAAATTACCGCCATGTTCGAGCGGGCCGGAAAAATTACCGGGATCATTGCCTAGGGATCGGGCGACGTGACCGGGTCCCGCAACCTTCCTGCATCGGTCTTCGCCTTCCTGTTCGCAGCAGCCCTGCTCGTCGTCACGGTTCGATCCGGTACGTTCGATCCAGCCGCCCCCAGTGGCCGGGCCGGCAATACCTGCCCTCCGAAGTACCGTTCGTGGCTCCGGCAGACGTGGGCAGTTGTGAGTGCCGAGGCGGATCGTCGTGCCCTTCGCGACTGGGGCATGCTTTGCGCATACCAGGACCAAAATGCCGCAATGACAGGCAAGCAGGTGCGGGCCGTGTTCATCGGGGACTCGATTACCGAGCTATGGCAGGTGGCAGACCCCGCCCTGTTTGGTGCCGATGTCGTCAACCGTGGCCTGGGCGGACAGGTCAGCGCTCAGGTGCTGTTGCGTTTCTACCAGGACGCCATCGGGCTGAAGCCGCGCGTCATCCACCTGATGGTAGGAGTGAACGATATCTCCCGGTCCAGAAGCCCCAGCGGCGTCGAAGGCATCCGGAACAACATCCGCGCCATGGCAGACATCGCGCAGGCAAACGGCATTCCCATGATCATCGGCAGCATCACCCCGGTCCGAAACTCGGACGACGGGCAACAGGCTGTCCGGATCGCAGAATTCAACCGCTGGCTGCGGGCATTCGCGGCAGAGCGCAGCCTGGTCTACGCAGATTATCACGGGACGCTCGCCCAGCCGTCGGGCGAGATTTGCGATGCCTTCACCACGGACGGACTTCATTTGAGCGATGGGGCATACAGGGCGATCCGGCCCATACTGGACGATGCCATAGTCCGGGCAGAAGGGCTGAATGCCGAAACCGGACCGGGCAAGCCCTAGGCAGCCTTGGTGCGGGCAACGAATTCCAGGAAACGGGTCAGCCAGTCGCGAAGAAATTGCGCGCTGTCCTCGCGCAGCACTTCTTCCTGTTCTTCTACCTGAACCAGCAAGCCCTCGTCCCAGCGGACATAGGCTTCGGGCTGGGACATGGTCGGCATGTCAAGGACCGAAAGCACATTACGCAAGTGCTGCTGCGCAAGGGCTGTGCCGAGGATGCCCGGCGAGACGCCCAGGATGCCCGTGGGCTTTCCGCGCCAGGCGCTCTTGCCATAGGGCCGGGAGGCCTGATCGATTGCGTTCTTGAGTACGCCGGGAATCGACCGGTTATATTCCGGCGTCACGAAGATCACGGCATCGGCAGCCCGGATAGTCTCCTTGAATGCCTTGACCGGACCGGGCTGATCGTGATCGTCATCCTGGTCGTAGAGAGGCAGGCTGCCGATGTCAGGCCATGAAAAAGTGGTTCCATCAGGCGCCAGCTTGACCAGCGCCCGCGCCAGCCGGCGGTTGAACGACTGCTTGCGCAGGCTTCCCACCACCATTGCGATATGAGGCATTGGAACTCTCCCGGCCCCCGGGTCGATCAATCCGGTTCGCGGAACTTGTCGTGGCAACCCTTGCAGGCCCCGCCCAGCGCAAGCATGCCCTGGCCTAGCGCGGCAACGTCATTGCCCTGGGCGGTCGCATTGAAGGCATTGGCCTCCTGCGTGAATTTCGCAGCCGCCTGTTTGAACTCCTCCGGCTTTTCCCAGACGGCTTGCAGCGCATGGGTCCTGAGGCCATCGGCCTTGCTGCTGCCCGCCGGGAACCAGCTTTCCAGCTTGGTCGACATGCCGGCGATCTCCCCCGCCGCCTTGCGGATAGCCGCCATGTCGGGGGGCGACGCCTTCATCTGGTCGTCGATAACCTTGAAACTTTCGCCCATCGCCTCGAAGTTTTCATGCCGGGCATCGGCCGCACGACCGCCGGGTGTATCGGGATTGCCGCAAGCGGCAAGGGCAAGAACCAAAAGGGAAACGATGAATTTGCGCACGGGTTCCTCGCTGTCAAAGCAGGTAGACTGGCGCAGGATGCCCGTCTGCGCAATGCCTTATGCAGGCACCCGGTGGCAGCCCCGATCATTGGGTGTTAGTTGGACTTATGGCCGGAAGACCAGCGAATCGCCCCGGAGACCCATAATGTCCGCAAATCTGGAGTTGCCGCGCAAGAAGCGCGACATCCACAACCACCACATGGATTCGACCGTGTGGGACGATTTCGTCTTTCGCGATGACGATGTGATCGTTGCCACCTACGGCAAGTCGGGTACGACCTGGACGCAACAGATCGTCGGCCAGATTCTACACGGCCCCGACCCAGCGCTGCCGGTCGCGGAATTGTCTCCTTGGATGGATCTGCGCGTGCCCCCGAAGCACGTCAAGCTGCCTATGGTCGAGGCACAGACACAGCGCCGATTCCTGAAGACGCACCTTCCGGTCGATGCCCTGCGCTTCTCGGACAAGGCAAAATATATCTACATCGGCCGGGACGGCCGCGATGTCGTCTGGAGCCTTTACAACCACCACGCCAATGCGAACGACAAGTGGTACGAGGCGATGAACGAAACGCCGGGGCTGGTCGGCCCGAAGATCGACCGGCCCAACCCGGACATTTGCACCTATTTCCGTGATTGGCTCGATCGCGACGGTTTCCCTTTCTGGGCGTTCTGGGAAAACATTCGATCATGGTGGGAAATCCGCCATCTGCCGAATGTGAAACTCGTGCACTTCGCCGATCTGAAGCGCGACATGGGCGGAAAGATGCGCGAAATCGCGGACTTCCTTGAAGTCAACGTCGCTCCGGAAGCATGGCCGGAGCTGGAACGCTTGTGCAGCTTCGAATGGATGAAGGCCAATGCCGCCAACGTGGCGCCGCTGGGCGGAGCCATCTTCGACGGCGGCGGAGAAACCTTCATCAACAAGGGCACCAACGGCCGCTGGCAAGAGGTGCTGCCGACAGCGGACAGCGCCGCCTATGAAGCGCGAGCGCGCCAGGAACTGGGCGAGGAATGCGCCGCCTGGCTGGCGCAGCGCTGAAAGTCAGGACTTGGGCCGGCGCGGTACCGGGGGACGGTGGTAGCTGACGTCGGTCCGGTCGCGCGCGGCCTGGCAGGGCTCATCCTCGGTATAGGCCGGCGGCATCAGGCGGCTGAGCACGTAGTCGTTGAGCTCATATTGTCCCTCGACCAGGCAGACCCTGTTGGCGATGCGCCATTCCGGGCCATTGGCGCCCTGTCGTTTCTGGAAGTGATCGACATAGCGTCCGGTCGACATCAGGTGCGGCGCCCGATCGGCAACGGCGGTGAACAGGTAGTAGGTTTCAGTGTAGGCATCGTCGCCTTGCAGATCGCAGTGGTGGTTGAGGATGCCGTGCTTGGTCGACTGGTTCGCCAGCGTGGTCGAATTCGCCCATTCGATGAAATCGTCCGGGCGACCGACATAGCTGCCATGGTCCTCGATCGCATCGTCCCAGTAGCAGGAGCGGACAAGCTCAAAGTCCAGCCGGTCGAGCCCGCGGGCATACTTCATCATCACCCGCAGGATCTCGTCGCGGTCGAGCTGTTCACGGATACGGCGTTCAAGATCGGCATCCATCTTTTCAGTCCTTCAGGAATTCGAGAACTTGCGGGGCAATCAGCGGCCAACGTTCGAAACGGCCGCGGCGGGCGGCAATGTCGTTCGGGAAAGTGGAGACGTAGTTCCACTCCTGGTCGCCCCAGGGCGGCTCCTGCAGGGTCGAATTGGGCAGCAATTCGTGCACCCATTCCGATGTGCGGCGAGTGTGGGCCATGTCGCTCTTGCCGCTGCGGAAGACGAGGATCGGCATGGTCAATTTGGCGAAGTCGTCCGCGCTGATGCCGGGCATCGGCGTATCGTCGCTGTAGTTGAAGGCGCGGCCCCACTTCTGCATGACCTCGATGAATTCATCGGGGTCCTGGCGCAGCAGGATGTCGCGGATGCGCGGATTTCGGGAGATCTGGTCGGCCCAACTGGGCAGTTGGGCCACGGCTTCCATCCCGCCCTTCGATGCGGCGGCGATTTGGTCTCCGCAATAGAACCAGGCAAGCCCGGCCAGGCCAACCGCACCGCCCGAAAGCCACCAGACCGCGATCTTGTGTACGTTTTCCGGCATGCGGATGGCCGTCATCAGCGAAATGCGCGACCCGGCCGAGCCGCCAACCAGTCGAATGTTTTTAAGACCCAGCGCCTTCACGAGGCCGACGCAGGCCTCGGCGTTCATCACCGATTCGGTGGGCGCGGTGAAGCCGATGTCGGACGCGCCGCAGCCAGGGCGGTCCCACAAAAGCACGCGGTAGCCATTGTCGGCGAAAATCTGCCCCAGTTCGGGCACGCCGGCAGTGTCTCGCGGGTAGCGGCCACCCGGCGTCAACACGAGCGGCGGACCATCTTCGGGCCCGATCAGCTCGTAGTCCAGCTCAAGCCCATTCACTTCGATTCGTGCCATGATCCTCCCCCGGCTTTTCCGGTTTCGGACAAAAGTGGCAGTGCGCAGTGGCTACGGCAAGCGGGAATATTGTTCGAACTTATGCTGGCAGCGACACTGCCTGCGCGCACTTGTCCTGCGTCTCCTTCGCCCCGCCGCCGAGAAAGGCGATGGCAAGGAAGCCTCCGACCACCAGCGCGACGAAACCCGCCGTCGCCAGGCCAAGGTACTTGTCGATGAATGCCTTGATCGGCGGCCCGAACAGCCGGAACAGCACGCCGACGATGAGGAAGCTGATCGAACGGCTGACCAGGCTGGCGCCAATGAAGGTCAGCAGCGGCATGCTGATGAAGCCCGCGGTGATGGTCAGCAGCTTGAACGGGATCGGTGTTGCGCCCTTGATCATGATGATTTCGGCGCCGTACTCGCGCAGGTAGCATGCCGACTTGGGGAAGCTTTCGCTGAGCCCCAGCGCCCCCAGCAGCTGCGTGCCGACCGTATCGTAGACGAAATGACCGATCGCGTAGCCCAGCAGGCCGCCCGCGACAGAGGCCAGCGTCGCGATCATGGCAAAGCGGATCGCCTTCTTCGGCTCGGCCAGGCACATGATGCCAAGCAGGGGATGCGGCGGGACGGGAAAGAAGCTCGCCTCGACAAAGGAAAATCCGGCCAGCCACCATTCCGCGCGGCGATCGGCGGCCTTGGCGAGAACCCAGTCGTAAAGGCGGCGCAGCATTCGGCTCTCCTAAGGCGTCGCGGCTGCTTAGTCGGGACCACAAGATGCCGCAAGGAAAAACCAAATCGGTTATTTCCGTTGACATCGTCACGCTTATATGGCACAAACCAAGAACATCGGAACAAACCGATTCGGCAAGCGCCGCTCGGACCGAACCAATCATTCATCGGAGATCCAGTTGATGGCGGACGCCAGGAAGTCCGGCGGCAGGCGCCGCGCGGATATCGTGCCCGCGCCCTCCTTCGCCAAGTGGAGCAAGCCGTTTCTTGCCGAACTCGCCGCAACGTCCAACGTCAGCGCGGCAGCACGCAAGGCCGGAATCCTCACCGCGAGGGCCTATGACGCCCGCCGCACCAATCCCGAGTTTTCCCGGAAATGGCAGCAGGCGCTCTGCGAAGGATACGACCACCTCGAAATGGAACTGCTCGCCCGCTTGCGCCAGGGCGAAATCAAGCCTGCGGCCAATGGAAGGCGCGGCGTGCGGACCTTCGACAATGCCATCGCCTTGCGGCTTCTTGCCGCCCACCGCGAAAGTGCGGCGCGCGGCCGGGCGATCCGCAGCAACGAGGAGGCCGAACAGATAGTCCTCTCGATCAACGCCAAGTTGGAGCGCATGCGCCGAAGGCTCCTCGCGCCGCCCGAGACGGCTGCCGATGAACCGGAATAAGGATCTCGACCTTCTGCTCCGCCTGCCCGAGGAGCAGCGGCTTGAGGAACTCGGCAAGCTCAACGAGGCGCAGAAGCAGGAATTGGCCACCCACTGGCGGCTCTGGGCCCGAAAGGATCAGCTCCCGCCGGAAGGTGATTGGACGGTCTGGCTGATCCTCGCCGGTCGCGGATTTGGCAAGACCCGGGCCGGCGCGGAATGGGTTCGCCGCGTAACGGAACTCGATCCCGAGGCCCGTATAGCTCTGGTTGGCGCGAGCCTGGGCGAAGCCCGCGCGGTGATGGTGGAAGGCGAGAGCGGTATCCTGGCGATCAGTCCGCACGGACGCGTCCCGACGTTCGAACCTTCGCTACGCCGCCTCACCTGGCCGAATGGCGCTCAGGCCACGCTTTTTTCTGCAGGAGAGCCGGAAAGCTTGCGCGGCCCGCAGCACAGCCACGCCTGGTGCGATGAAGTGGCCAAGTGGGACAATGCCGGCGACCGCGCCGTGGCCGCCTGGGACAACCTGATGATGGGCCTTCGGCTCGGCGAATTGCCCCGGGTGCTGGCGACCACCACGCCGCGCGCCGTTCCGCTGGTGCGGCGCCTCGCAGAAGAGCCGGGCGTCGCCATTACGCGGGGCTCGACCGAAGCCAACAAGGACAACCTGCCCGAGCGCTTCCTGCGCGACATTCGCCGTACCTATGGCAAGAGTTTGCTGGGTAGGCAGGAACTGGACGGCGAGTTGATCGCCGATGTGCCCGGGGCCTTGTGGTCGCGTGCCTTGATCGAGGAATGCCGCGAGGCGGCAGCCTCCTCGGCGCCGGCGCGAATTGTGGTGGCGGTTGATCCCCCTGCCTCGGCCGGCGGGGACGCCTGCGGCATCGTCGTCTGCGCACTCGGTGAAGACGGCATTGCCCGGGTTCTGGCCGACGCCTCGGCGGTGAAGCCCAGCCCGGAACACTGGGCCCGTGCCGTGGCACAGGCCGCCCGCACCTGGCAGGCCGACCGCGTCGTCGCCGAGGCCAACCAGGGCGGCGCCATGGTGGCGAGCGTGCTGCGCGCGGCGGACATAAGCCTGCCGCTCAAGCTGGTCCACGCCAGCCGGGGCAAGGTCGCGCGGGCCGAACCGGTGGCCGCGCTCTACGAGGCCGGACGAGTGCGCCACGCGGGGCACTTTCCCCTGCTGGAGGACGAGCTTTGCGGGCTTCTCTCCGGTGGGCGCTACGAAGGCACTGGCCGCTCGCCCGACCGCGCCGACGCGCTGGTCTGGGCCATGACCGAATTGTTGCTGAAGCCCGGCCGCTCGCCCAGGGTCCTGATTGCGTAACCAGAAGACATTCCAAGTCGAAAGGTCCCCCATGTCCTTCCTTCAGTCACTCGCTTCCGCCTTCAAGGGCGGCGGCGGGAAAGTGCCGCTTGCGCGCTCGTTTTCCTCGCCCTGGATGTTCGCCGATACGGGCGAAACCCGCTCGCCGTTCGAATATTCGCGTTCGGTTAGGCGCGCCTATCTGGACAATCCGGTGGCGCAGCGGGCGGTCCGTCTGGTCTCGGAAGGGATCGGCGGAGCGCCGCTGCTGCCGGCCGATCCAAGGCTTGCCGACCTGGTACAGGCGACCAGCGCCGGGCAGTCGCTGCTCGAAACGCTGGCCTCGCAACTGCTGCTGCACGGCAACGGTTTCGTCCAGGTGATGAAGGACGCGAGCGGACGGCCGGTCGAACTGTTCGCCCTGCGGCCGGAGCGGATGAGCATCGTCGCCGGGGCTGACGGCTGGCCCTGACCATCCCGCTGCTGGATGGCGACGCCTCTCCCAACCTCATTCACATCAAGCATTTCCACCCGGCCGACGACCATTACGGCGCCGGCTGCCTCGCCGCCGCCGAACAGGCCGTCGCGACCCACAATGCAGCCTCCAGCTGGAACCGCCAGCTGCTGGAAAACGCGGCGCGTCCCTCGGGCGCCCTGGTTTATGACACCAGTGACGGCGGTGGGCTAAGCACCGATCAGTTCGACCGACTGAAGAACGAACTGGCCCAGGCCTTTTCCGGCGCGATCAACGCCGGCCGGCCGATGGTGCTGGAGGGCGGCCTGAAATGGCAGCCGCTAGGGCTTTCGCCGGCCGACATGGACTTCGCCAACCTCAAGGCGGCGGCGGCGCGCGACATTGCCCTCGCCTTTGGCGTGCCACCGATGCTGCTGGGGCTGCCCGGTGACTCCACCTACGCAAACTACCGAGAAGCCAACCGGGCATTGTGGCGGCTGACGCTGCTGCCGCTCGCCGAAAAAATCCTCTCGGCTCTCGCCGAAGGCCTCTCCACCTGGTTTCCCAGGGCAAGGTTGGCAATCGACCTCGACCGCGTTCCCGCCCTCTCCGAGGACCGCGAAAGGCTGTGGGCCCAGATCAGTGCCGCCGACTTCCTTAGCGCCGCGGAAAAACGCTCGATGCTGGGAATTCCAGACATTCTGCCCATTTCGGAGTCCCGTCCATGACCAACGAGGACATGATTGCCCGCCTGATATCGCAGGCCGAGAGCGAGGGAGCCGACCTCGTCACCCTGCGCGCGGTCGTCGAGGAATCGAGTGACCTTGGGGCACAGCGCGTGCTCGCCCGCATCGGCCTCGACGACGAGACCGCGCACGGTGATCTGCTGGAATTGCGCCAGCTCCTGCGCGCCTGGCGCGATGCCAAGACCAGTGCCTGGAAGGCCGTGGTCGACTGGATCGTGCGCGGCCTGCTGGCGCTGGTCCTGGTCGGGATCGCCGTGCGCTTCGGCGCTGGAGGGCTGATCAAGTGAGCCTGCGCTTCGCCGGCTATGCCGCCCTGTTCGGCAGGCGCGATGCCGGAGGCGACGTGATCCATCCGGGCGCCTTCGCGAGCACCCTTGCCCAGCGGCAGGAGCGGATCCCGCTGCTCTGGCAGCACCGCGCCGACATGCGGATCGGCTGGGTCGAACAGGCCAGCGAAGACGTCCGCGGCCTGAGGGTCATTGCCTCGATCGACAATCCGCGGGGCGGCGCTGCTGCCGTCCTGCGGGGCGGCAGCGTCACCGGCCTCAGCTTCGGCTATCGCGCCCGCCAGTTCGCCCGAGACGCCAACGGGCGCGATCTTTCCGCCGTCGATCTCATCGAAGTGAGCCTGGTGACGCATCCGATGCAGCACGGCGCCCGCGTGCACCTGCTCGCCTAGTTACGGCAGGTGCCCCCCACTTTTGTCCGGCCGCCATTTGGGGCGGCCTTTTTTGTGAAAGGTGAAAGCCCCATGGATATGATTACCTCGGAAACCCCCTCTGGCGATGCCCTCGATGCATCGTTCGACATCGTCACGCGGCAGGACGCGACCGACGCGGCGATTACCTCGCTGCAGAGCGACGTCGAGGAAGTGAAGAGCCGGCTCGACAAGGTCAGCCGCGCCGCCGCCCGCCCGGCGCTCGACGGCACGAGCGCCTCGGCCAGCCCGGAGGTAAAGGGCTTCGTCGATGGCTACCTGCGCAAGGGCCTGGAAGGCGAAATCAAGTCGATCTCGGGCTCGGTTCTGTCGGACGGCGGCTATGCCGTGCCGCACCAGATCGATGCCAAGATCGCCACGACGCTCAAGAAGTTGAATCCGATCCGGGCGATCTCGCAGGTCGTCCAGACCGGCTCCGCCGGCTACCGCAAGCTGATCACCACCGGCGGCTTCTCGTCGGGCTGGGTCAGCGAGACCGCGGCCCGCCCGGCGACCAACACGCCCACCTTCGTCGAGATCCTGCCGCCGACTGGTGAGCTCTATGCCAACCCGGCCGCGAGCCAGGCCATGCTCGACGATGCCGGTTTCGACTTGGAGACCTGGCTGGCCAACGAAATCGCCCGCGAGTTCGCCCGGGCCGAAGGCGCCGCCTTCATCAGCGGCAACGGCACCAACCAGCCCAAGGGCTTCCTCGCTGCCCCGACCAGCGCCGCCGACGACACGACCCGTCCCTTCGGCACGCTGCAGTTCATTGCCAGCGGCAATGCCACGACCATGGGCACCAACCCGGAGCTCAAGCTGATCGATCTGGTCCACGCCGTGCGTCCCGGCCACCGCCAGGGCGCGACCTGGGTGATGAATTCGGCAACCCTGGCCGAAGTACGCAAGCTCAAGGCGGCGGACGGCTCGTTCCTGTGGCAGCCCGGCCTTTCCGCCGGCCAGCCCGACCGGCTCATCGGCTACCCGGTGGTCGAAGCGAAGGACATGCCCGATATCGCCGCGAACACCTTCCCGATCGCCTTCGGCAACTTCCAGAACGGCTACCTCATCGCCGAGCGCAGCGCGACCTCGATCCTGCGCGATCCCTTCACCAACAAGCCCTTCGTGCACTTCTATTCGGTGAAGCGCGTCGGCGGGCAGGTGCTGGATAGCGAGGCGATCAAGCTGTTCAAGATCTCGACCTGATCCCTGTCCGGGGGCGGCGCTTCCCTCTCCGTCGCCCAACGCGCCCGCGCCGCGCCTCCCCGGCGCGGGCGCCTTCTTTTCCCGCCTCACGGCAGGGGCCTCATCGGCCCGATCCCCCAATCGACACAATCACGGAGACCGCCATGAAGCGGACAGTGGTCACGCCGCCCGTGCTGCCGCCAGAGGCGCTGGCCGAACTAAAGCAATGGCTGGGCATCAGCACCGCGCAGGACGACGACTTGCTCGCCGCCCTGCTGCGGACTGGGCTCGACATGTGCGAAACCTTCACCGGCATCATGCCGATCGAAGCGGTATGCGAAGAAGTTCTGGAAGCGAGCGGCACCTGGCAACTGCTTTCCGCCCGCCCGGTGCAGGCCATCTCGCTGGTCCGGGCCATTTCCTCGTCGGGCACCCGCACCGATCTTTCGCCAAGTGCATACGTGGTCGATCTCGACGCCAATGGCGGCGGCCGGATCATGGTCATGGAACTGGGCGATGCCTACCGGATAGCCGCGCGCTTCACCTGCGGACTCGCGCCGAGCTGGGATGCTCTGCCCGAGCCCTTGCGCCAGGGCGTGCTGCGCCTTGCTGCCTACCAGCACCGCGAGCGCGAGAGCAGCGGCGCATCGCCGATCCCGCCGGCCGCGGTTGCCGCGCTCTGGCGCCCCTGGCGCAGGCTGCGGCTCGCATGATCTCGGCCGATACCAAGCCCAGTTTCGAAGCGCTGGTTCGCGCGCTCGATGCGAAAGCCAGAGCGCTTGCCGAAGCTGCTGGAGAAAAAAACGCCATGGCGCGCAGCAACGACCCGCAGCGCTGGCGAAGTGCCCGTCTCCTCTGGCCGCTGTTCACGAAAGGATAGGGCGCATGGAAATCCCGTTTCGCACCGCCCTGCTGGCATGGCTGGCGGCTGACCCGGTGCTTGGCGCCGAACTCAACGCGATCGTCGAGGAAGCGCCCTCGCGCACGAGCCTGCCCTGGCTGGCGATCTCTGCCAGCGCCAGCGCCGACTGGAGCTGCAAGACCAATGCCGGCCGGGAAGTTCGCATAGCCCTGGAACTGCATCACCGCGGCGACCTTGCGGATGCGGGCGCAGCGCTGATCTCGGCTATCGAGCGGCGCATTGGTGACATGCCGCCAGACCAGGACGGCTATACCATCGTCACCAGCCAGTTCCTGCGCGGCCAAGCCGAGCAGCGTGGCGAAAGCCGCCGCGCCCACCTCATCGAGTACCGCTTCCGCCTGCTGGCGGATTGACTGAAACCACACGGAGAACAGCCATGACCGCCCAGAAAGGCGCAGCATTCCTGCTCAAGATTTCCGACGGCGCTACCACTCCCGCCTACCAGACTGTTGCTGGTCTTCGCACCACCCAGATGTCGATCAACAGCGACACGGTGGTGATCACCAGCAAGGACAGCGGCGGCTGGCGCGAACTCCTCTCCGGGGCGGGCGTACGCAGCGTTTCGGTTTCCGCCGCCGGCATCTTTCTCGGCAGCGCCGCCGAGACCAGGATCCGCACCAACGCGATGGCCGGCACGCTCGACGACTACGAGCTCAGCTTCGAAGACGGCGCGAAATTGCGCGGAAAATTCCTCATCCAGCGACTCGACTATGCCGGCGACTTCAATGGCGAGCGCAACTACACCATGCAGCTCGAAAGCTCGGGCGAAGTGGTACCGGCGTGACAGCTGACCCTTCGACTGGCTCGGGTGCCAACCCCCACCGCGGCGAAGCCTCGCTCCCCTTCGCCGACCACGCCCGGGTTCTGCGCCCGAGCTTCGCGGCTCTGGTGGCGGCGGAAGAGGAACTGGGCCCGCTCTTCGCCCTCGTCGAGCGGGCCGGTGCGGGAGAACTGAAGCTGGCGGAAATGGCCGCGCTTTTTTGGCACTGTCTCGCCGACCGCGACGGTCTCACCCGCGAGCAGCTTGGCGACACCGTTGCCAGCCTCGGGCTGGCCGCTTGCGCCAAGCCCATGCGCGGCCTGCTCACCCAGATCCTGCAAGGCAGCGCATGAGGCGAAGCTTCGGCGCCTCGGCGCTCGAACTCTATGGCATTGCCGCAAGGCTGCTCGGCTGGCGGCCCCACGAATTCTGGCAGGCAACGCCTGCCGAGCTTGCTGCGGCGCTGACGCCCCATGGATCCTCCCGGCAGGGGCTCGGACGAGAAGACCTTATGAGACTGATGGAACGCGAGAATGGCTAACTTAGGCGGTGACAAGGTCGAAAGCATGCTGATCGACGTGCGAGCCAGCACCCAGGGCTTTGCCCAGGATCTGGCGGCCATGCGCGGTACCTTCGACGGTACGCTGGTCGACGGATTTTCGCAGGCTGGCGACGTTCTCGAAAAGGGCCTGCTTGGCGCAATTCGCAAGGGTAGCCTCGGCTTCGGCGACCTGCGGCGGATCGCCATGGGCGCGATCAACGACATCGCGGCGCAGGCAGTCGGCAACCTGTTCGACGGCAGTTCGACTGGAGCCTCTGGTGGCGGCGGATTTCTCGGCATCGGCGGCCTTGTCGGCTCGATCCTCGGCCTGCCGGGCCGGGCGACCGGAGGCAATGTCGCGCCTGGTCAGGGCTATCTGGTCGGGGAGCGCGGGCCGGAGTTGTTCGTCCCGACCTCCGCCGGCCAGGTCCAGTCCAATTCGGAAGCGAAGGGCGGACGCGAAGTGCGGGTGGCCATCAATGTCACGAGTCCCGCTGGCGGCCTTGCCCCGCAGTCGCTGCAGCGCTCCACCCGCCAGGTCGCCAGCGCCGTGCGCCGCGCGATTGCCGGCTCCTGAGGAATTAGACCGATGGCATTCTGGCTCGCGTCCAAGCGCGAAGGGCAACAGACTGACTGGATCCAGCGGTTCGATCCGCGCTTCTGGACGGTGAACTTTCCCCGTCCGATGCTCGCTTCGGTAGTGACCACCGCCGCCGATGCATTGCGCATCGATGCGGTGTTTTACCGCAAGGGCGACCTTGCGGGTCTGATCTGGGACAGCACCGACCAGCTCGATCACCCGCTGCTCGCCTATGCGACCGACAAGGACTATTCCCGCACCACGCTCAAGTTCCGCTGGAAGTCGGGCGGGATCATCAAGCTCGACGAGATCAACGGCCCAACCCTGACTATCGAGGGCAAGGACGCGAGCGGCGCGCAGCACTACTGGCTGGTGCGGCTTTGGAACTATGCCACCGGCACCAGCGAAGACGCGCAGATCACCCTGGACTTCTCGAACCTTGCCGGCGGGTTCAGCCTGCCCGCCGATGCCGATCCGGTGCATCCTGGGCAGATCGACCGCATGTTCATATCGATGGTCGCGCCGGGCTACGTCGGCCTTGATACCGACCCTCTGCCGGCAGCCGTCGATGGCTGGATCGAACTCAGCGAGATCGAGTGCTTCGGCAACCGTTCGATGCTCGAGATCGGCGATGTCATGGTGCCCCCGCAACACCTGGCCGTAGCCACCGGCTTCGACGACAACGGGATCGTCACGCCGGCACGCCTGCTGCGCAATATCCGGCAGCTGGGGTACCGGGGCAGCATCGTCCACTACGTCGGCATGAGCCATTATTTCCAGCTGACGGCAGTCAATGGCAACTTCCTGGTCGGCGAGTCGGCCTCACCGCTATGCAAGCCGGCGGAGGAATGGCACCGTGCCTTTTTCGCCGAATGCAAGCGCACGGGGTTCTCGCCGATCGCATCGCTTTCGTACGAGGTGCTGGCGCAGCACTGTCCAGATGCCTGGCAGCAAAGGGCCTTCAACGGCGATCCTTCCCGCACGGGCTGGGATCCGCCTTCCGCCTTGCTTTCGCCGGCGAACGAAGACGCCATGACTTGGCTGCGTTCCGCCGCCACCGCGATCGTCGGGCTGATGCAGGAAGCGCAGGTGCCGGTTCGCTTCCAGGTCGGCGAGCCCTGGTGGTGGATCTTCGCCGACGGCCGCATTTGCATCTACGACGATGCCGCCAAGGCCGCCTTCGGCGGCAGTCCGGTGGAAATCCCGGATCTGCGCGCGGCACTCACCATGGACCAGCAGGCATTGCTCGACCAGGCGGGCGCCTTGCTTGCCCAATCGACATCCGATCTGGTTGATGCCGTGCGTGCCGCGGCCGCCCCGGACGAGGCCGAAGCCTTGCTGCTGGTATTTCCGCCGACGCTGCTTGCGCCGGACATGCCGGAAGCCCGCCGGGCAAACCTGCCGACGGCCTGGGCATCCCCGGCTTTCGACCGCCTACAGGTCGAAGACTACGACTGGCTGACGGCCGGCGCGTCAGCCTATCGACGTGCGGCATACGTTACGGTGAACGAACGCCTGGGCTATCCGCCCGGGCAGCAGGATTACTTCGCCGGCTTCGTGCTCAATGCCGGCGAGGACGTGAAATGGCGGCGGATCGATGCCGGCATCGACGAAGCGCGCGACCGCTCACCGCATGAGATCTTCATCTGGGCGATGCCGCAGATCTGCCGCGACGGGTTTGTCCGGCTGCCCGAACCACTGGAAAGCGACGACATGCAGGCCTTCGACGACGTGCTCTATCCCCTGGCGCTAGGGCGCGATGCCACCATTGTGCCCGAGTTCTCGACCAACGTCGCGATGACGGCATCGGGCTTCGAGCGGCGCAACAGCATCTGGTCGAATGCCCGGCTGCGCTTCGATGTCGGCCCGGGAATCCGGTCGGAAGCGGAACTGGGCGTGCTGATCGCCTTCTTTCGCGCCCGACGCGGCGCGGCGCGGGGGTTCCGGATGCGCGATCCTTCCGATTTCAGTTCCAACGGCATGACCGACACTCCGGCCATGACCGACCAGTTGCTCGGCACTGGCGACGGCCTTGCATCGGAATTCCCGTTGGTGAAGCACTATGGCGAGGGAGCCGCCATCCAGCTGCGACGCATCACGCGCCCGCGCGCCGACACTGTGCTGGTCAGCGTCGGCGGCATTGCCATGCCGACTGGCTGGTCCCTGCTCGACGGCGGCATTCTCTCCTTCACGACGCCTCCCGCCGAGGGCGCCGAAGTGCGCGCCGGCTTCCTGTTCGACGTGCCCGTCCGCTTTACCGACGACCACCTGGAAATCGCCGGGGCCGCCTTTGCCGCCGGCGAAGCGCCCAGCGTGCCGGTCGTCGAAATTCGCGAGGCCGCATGAACCGGGTGTGGTTCGCGCAGGCGCTGGAAACCTCCGCGATTTTCTGGCGCGTCTTGCGACGCGACGGAATCGCGCTGGGCTTCATCACCCACGACCATGACCTGTGGTTCGATGGCGTGCTGCATCGCTCAACGCCCGGCATGGTACCGAGCTCGATCCGCCGCTCCGCCGGCTTCGAGGCGGATAGCGCCGAAGTGGAAGGCACGCTGACGCACGATTCCATCGCGGCGGTTGATCTCTCCGCCGGCCGGTTCGATGGAGCCCGCGTGCTGATCGGCCTCGTCGACTGGGAGAGCCTGGAGCGGCATGTCCTCTATCGCGGCGAGATCGGCGGCGTACTGGAGGAAGCGGGCAAGTTCACTGCCGAATTGCAGTCGCGCAAGGTGGAACTGCAGCGCGACCCGGTGCCGCGCACAAGCCCGTTTTGCCGCGCGCAATTTTGCGGTCCGGGATGCGCCCTTTCGGCCGTGCCGTTTACCCACGAAGCGCAAGTGATTGCCATTGACACTGCGGAGAACTCGGTGACGCTTGATGCCTCGGTCAGCGCTTCGGCGCTTGCTGGCGGCTCCTTGCGCTGGCTGGACGGTCCGCATGCGGGCAGCGCGATGGAAGTCGTCGCGGTCGTCGGATCGCACCTGATCGTCGACACGCCTTTGCAGGCAGGCGTGGCCACCGGGCAACGGCTGCTGGCACGGGAAGGCTGCGACCACACGCTCGATACCTGCTCGACACGCTTCGGCAATGCCCTGAACTTCCAGGGCGAGCCCTTTCTTCCGGGCAACGACCAGATCTATCGCTACCCGCCACCCCCATCGACTGCCGCATGACGACCGGAGCAGAACTGGCCGCAGCGGCCGAAGCGCTGGTCGGCACCCCGTTCCGGCTGCACGGACGCAATCCCGCAACGGGGATTGATTGCGTCGGCCTGCTGGGCGCAGCGCTGGAAAGGTGCGGCGGACCAGCGCGATTGCCCAATGGCTATTCGCTGCGCGCGCGCGTCCTTCCCGACCTTGCCGGCTTCGCCGCAGGCTGCGGCCTGCTCCCGGCAAGCTGTGCGATTGCACCGGGCGACGTCCTACTGGTTCGCATCGAACCATGCCAGCACCACTTGCTGATCGCGGCCGCGGAAGGGCGTTTCATCCATGCCCATGCCGGCCTTGGCCGCGTCATCAACTGCAATGCTCCAATTGAGGGGCACATCCTCCACCACTGGCGCCTTGCCGCGCCCGACCGGGGTTAGACATGGCGACATTGGTGTTCTCTGCAGTCGGCACGCTGCTCGGTGGTCCGGTGGGCGGTGCGATCGGCGCACTGGCCGGGCGGCAAGTCGACCAGACATTGTTCGGCGGCAATATCCAGGGTCCCCGGCTCAAGGAGCTTGCCGTCACAGCCTCCACCTATGGCGAGGCAATTCCGCGCCACTTTGGAAAGATGCGCGTGCCCGGTTCGATAATCTGGGCCACCGACCTGGTCGAGCATTCGCAGACCAGCGGAGGAAAGGGACGCCCCTCGGTCACCACATATACCTACACGGCCTCCTTCGCCGTGGCACTCGCCAGCCGGCCGATCCTCGGCATCGGCCGCATCTGGGCGGATGGCAACCTGCTGCGCGGCGAGGCGGGCGACCTGAAGGCGCAGGGCCAGCTGCGGATCTACACCGGCGAACACGACCAGCCTGCAGACCCCTTTATCCAGCAGGTCGAGGGTGCATCATTGTGCCCCGCCTTTCGTGGGCTTGCCTATGTCATGTTCCAGGATCTCGACCTCGGCGACTTTTACAACCGTGTCCCCGCCCTGACTTTCGAGGTTTTCGCCGATGACGGCACGCTGAGCGTCCATTCGATACTCGAGGGTGCCCTGGATGATTTCAACGCCGACCTTCCGCTGCCCGGCATCGACGGATTTTCAAGCGAAGGCCCGGTCAACGAAACCCTGAGCATGCTCGATCCGCTGTTTCCGATGGACTGCGACGCCAGCAGCGATGTTCTGGTCATAGCGCGCGAACGCCTGCAGTCTGAAGCGATCGCATTACCGGAAGCGGCCATCTCGGTAGCGGATGGAGGCTTCGGTGGACGGTCGGGCTATGCTCGCAGGCGTGAACCGGCACCACCCGCACCTCCGGAGGTGCTGCGGTATTACGATATAGCCCGCGATTATCAGCCAGGCATGCAAAAGGCAGGCGGACGCGCCCGGGGAGGGCAGCCAAGAATTGTCGAACTGCCCGCCGCACTGACAGCCCAGAACGCGCGCATGCTTGCCGACAAGATGGCGAGGCAATCGGGGTGGAGCCGCGATACGCTGGCCTGGCGGACGGCCGAACTCGACCCAGCGACCGGTCCGGGTGCGATTGTAACGGTGCCCGACCAGCCGGGCCGATGGCGGGTCAGCGACTGGGAATGGCGCGACAAGGGGGTTGAACTCACGCTGAAGCGCATTGTCGCGGCCAGCATCGAAACAGCCGCGGCGGGGGCCGGCACACCTGCCGATCCCGGCCGCACCATCCCTCCTACCGACACACCCGCGCCCCCATCCATGCTTGCAGCCGCGGAATTACCATGGGACGGCACCGGCAGCGCCGACAGCGCCTTTACAGTGGCTGCGGTTTCATCGACCGGGGCAAGCTGGGCAGGCGCGGCTCTCTTCGTCGATCATGGCGATGGAAATCTATTGGCGCTCGGCACCAGTAGCCGAAGCCGCTCGACGATTGGCACGGCAATCGATGCACTGCCTTTCGCGAACCCGTTACTGTTCGATCGAACCGCGACCGTCACCGTCGAACTGCTTGCGGCCGACATGACACTCACTGACTCCACAGTCCATCAATTGGCCATGGGAGCGAACCGCGCACTGCTCGGTGACGAATTGATTCAGTTTGCCCGAGCGATACCCCTGGGCAACGGGCGCTGGCGCCTTGAAGGGCTGCTGCGCGCAAGCGGCGGCACTGAAACGGCAATGGGTGGTCATGCGGCAGGAGAACGATTCATCCTGCTCGACGGGACGCCAATCGCGCTCGATCCGGCCAAGGTTGGAACCGCAAGCAGTACGCTGATTGCCGCAGCGGGACGGGGCGATAGTACTCCAGTGGTTTCACCCATTGCACAACAAGGCATAACATTGCGCCCCTTGTCGCCGGTGCATGGTCGCGCCTTTCTGGCCACAGACGGGTCGCTGGACCTTGCCTGGACGCGCCGCGCACGCGGTGGCTGGGCTTGGTTGGACGGCGTCGATGTGCCGTTACGCGAACAGGATGAGACCTATGTGGTCACCTTCGGCCCCCTGGCCGCGCCAATCGCAACCTGGGAAGTCACGCAACCGGCACTCGTTGTCGATGCTCCCACTATCAGCAGCCTTTCCAGCAGCGCGCCGGGCGAGGCCTTCCGCGTTCGCCAGCGGGGCACCTTCGCCCTCTCCGAACCGCTGCTGCTTGCGACCTTGCCCTAGCCTCTGCAACCACGGAGCCAAGAATGAGCGACCCCATTACTTTCGACACCACCAGCCCGCGATTTGGCTTGCCCCTGTTGTTCGTGGGCCAGTCCCAGAAAGAGGCCTTCGTCAACGAGGCGCTGTCGTTCGCCGATGCGCTGCTGCACTGTGCCATCGAAGGCGTAGCCTCCGCTCCTCCCACCAGCCCAGTCGATGGGACGAACTGGCTGATTGGTGCTTCGGCCACGGGTGCCTGGGCGGGGCAGGATGGCAAGATCGCCTGCCGGCAGGCCGGGAATTGGTTGTTTGTAACGGCCAGCGACGGCATGCGCGTGCTCGACCGCTCGACCGGACAGGAGCGGTTCTATCGAGGTGGCTGGGAATTGCCCGCCGTCCCTAACGCCCCCTCTGGCGGTTCGACCGTGGACGCCGAAGCACGCACGGCCATTAGCGGATTGATAAACGCACTTCGCCAAGCTGGAATTTTCCCGACCAGCTGAACGGATAAGGTTTAGCGGGCGTATTGAAGGGGATCTGTAAGACCGGCCGACGCGAACCCGGCCCGGCGCAGGCGGCAACTGTCGCAAAGCCCGCATGCCCGACCATCGGGTTCCGGGTCGTAGCACGACCAGCTCATCGCAGGATCGAGGCCAAGGCGGTTCGCTTCGCGGGCAATGTCGGCCTTGCTCATGAGTTGCAGCGGCGCCTGGATCTTGAAACGCTCTCCTTGGGAACCAGCCTTTGTGGCAAGTTCGGCCAGATGCTCGAATCCGCAAATGAACTCCGGTCGGCAATCGGGATAGCCTGAGTAATCCAGCGCGTTGACGCCGATGAAGATATCGCGGGCGCCGAGAGCCTCCGCCCAGGCCAGCGTCAGCGACAGGAAGACAAGGTTGCGCGCAGGCACGTAGGTAACCGGGATGTCGTCGCCCAGGCCATCCTTGGGTACTGCGATGTCAGCCGTGAGGGCGCTGCCGCCGAACTGCCGCAAGTCGAGGGGCAGGATCACATGCCGTTCGGCCCCCAAGTTCGCAGCTATGGTCTGGGCTGCATCGATCTCGCGGCGGTGCCGCTGATTGTAATCGATAGTCAGCGCATAAATGCGAAAGCCCGCCTCCCTGGCCAACCCGGCCGCAACCATGGAATCGAGCCCGCCTGAAAGCAGGACCACCGCGGCACCGGCCTTGTCTCCATCTTCGGATCGCATTCGCGCGGGCTACTATCCGGCCCCGGCAATGGCAACCGGTTCAGCTGCAATCGCCTATGCGCCGCGCTTCCGCCGAAAAGGAGAAGGGAAGACCATTGGCTATGCCCTGGGTCTCGATCTGTACCAACCGGCCGGTTTCCTTGCGGATATGCGTGCGTCCATAGCCACGCCCCCGGCAGGTATACTGCACGGTAATGTCCGATGGCTTGTCGTCTATGATAAGGCTTTCGCAGTTGTCGGCAGGATGGCGCAGCTGGATCAGGCGACGCGCATCGCGAAAACACACACGTTCCGCAGCAACACCGGGACCGCGCACATGCAATTCCCAGCGTCCGGCCTCAAGCTGGTCGAGCATGGCGAGCGCAGGCCTTTGGCCGAAAGCAGGCACGGCAATTGCAGCAGCACCAACCGCCAGTCCCGCCAAGATCCTGTGCGTCGCATGCATCCTTCGACCAACTCCAAAAGGCGCAACCGAATAGCGCGACAAGCCGTTGCATGTAAACGATGAATGGAGCCTTTACACGGCAATCCTGAATATCTTGGAACAGAAAGCACAGTCGATGGTCACCATGCCATGGGCATCCCGCATGTCTACCCGATCCTCTTCGGGGAACCGTGCCAGCACGGCACGATAGTGAGCTTCGGTGCACCTGCACCCTCGCGCAAGGGGCGCCAACTCCTGCGCCCGGATCACATCCTCGCCGCCGAACAGGCGCCAGGCGAGCGCCTCGAGAGAGAGCGACGAGTCAACCAGTTCCTCATGCCTGACCGAGCCGGCCAGCGCAGTCACATGTTCCCACTCCGGATGATCCATGCGCACGTGCAGCCTCGTCCGGCCTTCTTCGCCGTCGGCCAGATGTTGCACCAGCAGACCGCCTGCGATGCAACGGTGACCATCCCACTGGACGCCGGTACGGATGAGTGTGGGGATCTGCTCGGACTGTGCGAAATAGTTTTCGCAAGCCTGCGACAGCGAATCGCCCTCCAGCGGTACGATGCCCTGATAGCGTTCGCCGGTAGAAGCCAGGTCGAAGGTTATGGCCAGATACCCTTGGCCGAACAGCGCATAGAGCGACGGGTTGGCCCCCAGCATCGCCAACTTGTCCGCGTCATGCCTCACGTAACCACGCAGTTCACCGCCCTTATAATCGCATACCAGCAAGTCGATCACGCCGCTTTCGGTTTGCGCCTGCATGGTCAGCTGGCCCTCTCCCTGCTTGAGGAGGGATCCGAGCAAGGCTGTGAGCGCCAAGGCCTCGGCAAGCACATGGCGGATCGGCGGCGTGTAGTCATGCGCCGACAAGATCGTGTCGAGGACCGGCCCAAGCCTGATCAACCGGCCGCGCGCATTCCGCTCCGGCAAGGTAAAGCCAAGCACCCGGTCGAAGCCGGTTTCGTCGCCGGGAATTTCCGGCAGCGCGGTCACAGGCGGCCCAGCGCCCAGAGCAGCACCGATTTCTGGGCGTGAATGCGGTTTTCCGCCTCATCCCAGACCACCGACTGAGGTCCATCGATCACGGCATCGGTGACTTCCTCGCCGCGGTGGGCCGGGAGGCAGTGCAGGAACACGGCGCCCGGAGCCGCAGCCGCCATCATGGCCTCGTCAACCTGATAAGGACACATCGCGGCAACCTTGGCCTCACCACCCACTTGTCCCATCGACACCCAACAGTCCGTCACCACAGCCTGTGCTCCTGCGACGGCTTCTCGGGGATCACGCACGATTCGCACATTTCCGCCAGCAGCCTTGGCGGCCTCCACGAACGCCGGATCGGGATCGTAGCCGTCCGGTACACCGATCCGGATCGAGAACTTCATCAGCCCGGCCGCCTCGATAAGCGAGTGCAGCACATTGTTGCCATCGCCCAACCAGGCAAGCTCAAGGCCCGGCAGGGCAATGCCGCGCTCGATCAGGGTCAGCAGGTCGGCCATGATCTGGCACGGATGCGACTGGTCGGTGAGTCCGTTGATCACTGGCACGCTGGCATGGGCCGCAAGTTCCTCGATCTTGGCGTGATCGTCGGTACGGATCATGATCGCATCGGCCATGCGGCTGAGCACCCGGGCCGTATCGGCGATCGTCTCGCCCCGACCAAGCTGCATGCCTCCCGCTTCCATGACGATCGCACTGCCGCCAAGCTGGCGCATGGCGATGTCGAAGGAAACGCGGGTGCGGGTCGAATTCTTCTCGAAGATCATCGCCAAAACATGGCCGACCAGCGGCGCATCGGCATCAATGCGACCCTTGGTCCATCCAGCGCGCGCCTGCTTGCGGTCGAGCGCATCGACCAGCATCGCGGCGACTGTGTCCCCACCGGCGTCGGAAAGGTTGAGAAAGTGCCGGCTCATGACGCCGCCACCACTTCCGGCGCAAAGCTGGCCGCCGCGGCGGAAAGCCTCTCCATGAATTCCTCCACGTGCTCATCGCCGATCACCAGCGGCGGAACGATGCGGACGGTATTTTCCCCGCCCGAGACAGTCAGCAATTGGTGGTTATCGCGCAGATGAGCCACAAAGCCCCGGGGCTCGACCTTGAGTTTGAGGCCCATCAACAGTCCCCGCCCTCGCACTCCTTCGAACAGCTCCGGATAATTCCCGATGAACTGTTCGAGCCGCGCCACCAGTTTGGCGGACTTGTCGCGAACATTGGCGAGGATATCCTCTGCCTCGAAGGCATCGAGCACCGCTTCGCCAGCGGCCATGGCAAGCGGATTGCCACCATAGGTCGAACCGTGGCTGCCCGGAACCATGCCTCGCGCTGCGTTCTCCGTCGCCAAGCAGGCACCTAATGGGAAACCGCCGCCGATGCCCTTGGCTGTAGCAAGCACGTCCGGCATGATTCCGTACTGCTCGTAAGCGAAGAAAGTGCCCGTCCGGCCATAGCCGCATTGCACCTCATCCAGCAACAGCAACAGGCCATTGTCGTCGGCCAGTTGCCGCAGGCCGCGCAAGAAGCCGTCGGTGGCGACCCGAATGCCGCCCTCGCCCTGCACCGGCTCGACCAGGAAGCCAGCCGTGTTAGGCCCCATCGCCGCTTTTGCCGCATCGAGATCATTGAACTCTGCGTACGTGAAGCCGGGAAGTAGCGGCTCGAAGCCCTTGTGCATCTTTTCCTGGTTCGATGCGCTGATCGTGCCGAGCGTCCGGCCGTGGAAGGCCTGGTTGAAGGTGATCAGCTCGAACCGCTGATGGTCGCCACCGTGCTGGTGATAGCTGCGCGCCGTTTTGATCGCGCATTCGACTGCCTCGGCACCCGAATTGGTAAAGAACACCGTGTCGGCGAAAGTCAGGTCGACCAAGCGCTGCGCCAGGCGTTCGCCCTGCGGGCTGCCATAGAGGTTGGAAACGTGCATCAGCGTCGCCGCCTGCCGCTGGATCGCCTCGATCAGACCCCTGTGCGAGTGGCCGAGCGCGTTGACCGCAATTCCCGCGGCAAAGTCCAGATAGCGCTGTCCGTCCTCGCTTATCAGATGGCAGTGCTCGCCGCGTACCGGCCGCACTCCGCACCTGGGATAGACAGGCATCAGCGGTGTGATCGACATGGGCAATTCCCTTGTATTCCAGAAAAACAAACCAGGAAACGCAAACGACAAATGGCGGCCCCCTGAGCCACGAGACTCAATGGGGCCGCCATTGACGCGCGTTTATGCTGTCGCGTGCTTCCGGTCAAACGCCGGAAGCGGGTGCGGACGGATCAACCCTGACGCGGCACCAGGTTGACCGCCGAGTACTTGCCTCGTCGATCGACCTCGAT
>CAZVWP010000008.1:0-101372 GCA_964630805.1 uncultured Novosphingobium sp.
CCGCCGTCTTCGTCACCATGGCGACGGACGTGATGGGCTTCTTCAGCTTCCTCGGCCTTGCCGTGCTGAGCGGCCTCGCGAGCTAGCGCGATGCCGCTCCACCTCACCCCCCTGCATCTGACGAAGGTCGCTTTCGGCGCTCAGACGCTGGAGGACATGCGCGGCTGGTTCCGCGAGCGGGGCGATGAGCTGAAGCTTACCACCCGCTACCTGCCCAAGCGGCACAAGGAGCTCGAGGGCGGATCGCTATACTGGATACTCAAGCACCTGTTGGTCGCCCGCTCGCCGATCCTGCGCTTCGAGGAAGCCGAGGGCGGCAGGACGCATATCGTGCTCGCCAACCAGCTCATCGAAGTCCATCCCCGTCCTTGCCGCGCGCACCAGGGCTGGCGGTATCTGGAAGATGCGAGCGCGCCTGCCGATACCGGCGCGGACGTGTCAGAAGGCGATGTCATGCCGGGCGAGATGGTGAGCGAACTGGCGCGGCTGGGGCTGGTCTGAAAGCTAGGTAAAGCACCCGCCGTTCACCCCGAGCGTCTGCCCAGTGATGTAACCTGCGTCCTCCGAAGCAAAGAAGGCAATCGCGGCCGCGGCCTCTTCCGGCCGGCCCACCCGGGGAATGGGATAGGTCGCCACGATCTCTTCGTAGGGCACCGGAAACAGGTCGCCATCGATCGCCCGCTGCGACATCGGCGTCAGGATGAAGCCGGGCGATACGGCGTTGACCGTGATGCACTTTGAGCCCAGTTCCACCGCCAGCGACTTCGTCATGGCGGCAAGCCCGCCCTTGGTTGCGATGTAGTGCACCATGTTCGCCGCCCCACTCTGCGCGCCGAGCGCAGTGAGGTTGACGATCCGCCCCCAGCCCACCGCCACCATGTCGGGCAGCACGGCCTGGGTCGCGTAATAGACGCCCTTCAAATTCACATCCATCACCCGGTCCCAGGCCTGTTCCGAGATCTCGTGGAAGGGAGTGAATTCCTCAATGCCGGCGTTGTTGACCAGCACCGTGATCGGCCCCAGCGCCTCGCGCACCCGGGCGATTGCCGCTTCGACTTGCGCCTTGTCGGCAACGTCCGCCTGCACCGCGATGGCCCTGCCTCCGGCCTCGACAATGGCGCGGGCGACGGCTGTGGTATTCTGCTCCCGCAGGCCCAGCACGCCCACTGCACAGCCATCGCGCGCGAGCCTGAGGCAAGTCGCCTCGCCAATGCCCGCGCCACCACCGGTTACCAGCGCCACCCGTTCAGCCATGTCCGGCACTCCCCTCCAGCTTCTCTCGCAAGGTGCAGCGCTCGATCAGGCCGATACTTTCTTCGTCGTCCCAGCGATAGCGCGCGACTCCCTGTTCCAGCACCGATGTGTCCGCCATCTCGAAGAAGTGGTGATCGAACATCTTGAGCAGGGTCTGCGCCTCGAACCGGATTTTGCCCTCGGCGGTTTCCAGCACCAGCGGCGCATTTTCACCCTCAAGCTCCAGCCGGTGCATCCACGGCGCCTCGACAACCTTCGCCGCGAGCCGCCTCCCGTCCTCCAGCATGACGAAGGCCTCGTTGAACGGACTATGGCCCTGCGCATCCGGCCAGAACACATTGACGCCGAAAGCCTTGCCGCTCGGGAACACGGCCGAATGCTGGCAGTGCCCCGGCGAACCCGCCATGTTGCGCACGCCCTGGCGGCGCACCCGCATGCCTGTACCCTCGATCGCATGCTCCTGGCCATCGAACCGCAGCCAGCCGCGCACCCGGCAAAGCTGCTCGTAGCGGTGCCCGCCCATCAGAGCGCTGCCGGAAGACTGCATGGCCTTTGCCGCCTCGGCGGTCATCCCGCCCATGACCCAGGGAGGCTCGGCCATCTCGGCCTCAACGTGGAAGGCAACGGGCGCCCTGGCGGTACCGACCCCGCCCGCCATCTGCTCGGCGGTGGTGGAGAGGCCTGCCTCGCCATCGTAGCTGAAGTTCCAGCGCCGGAACGGCTCGACACATTCGAAGCGCAACGGCCCCGCGCCCAGCACCGGTCCGCCGTTGTCCTTGTGGGCCGGAAACCGCTCCCACACCTTGAGCGTACGCCCGTCCGCGAAGACGCCGTTCAGCGTCACCACCGGGTGCGCCCAATCCTCGCCGATGGCGTCGATGCTGAATCGTGGGAGGGCCACTTTGCCGCCATCGTCCATTACCCACATGATCGCGGCATCGCGAATGTCGGGGTTGGCCGGTCGCTCGGTGAGGAAATGCTCGAAGCCCGGGTCCAGGCCGCCGGTCAGGTCGATGGCCACGGCCGCTTAGTCCGCCAGCGCCGGACGGATGCCGAAGCCGAAGCCGAAGCGTTCGACATAGGGCGCGAAGCGGCGGTTGATTATGTCGGCATCGAGGCCGAATTCCTCGGGCGAATGACGGTGGACGCCGTGCTTGGTCTGGTGGTGGTCCGCCACCCATTGCCCGATCCGCGCTGCGTGTTCGAGCGACACTTCCATCCCTGCCCAGGCATAGATCCGCTCCACGGTCTTCAGCGGATTGGCCATGACATCGTGATAGGAGACGTCGAGGAACTGCCCCTCTCCCGCCTTGTCGCGCGCGGCCATGGCCTTTTCGATGGCGGCAAGCTGCATGTCGACGGCAAGATCGCCCTGCGCGCGGCGTTCCTCGGCCGTCATTGGCCGCCCCATCATGCCGCGAATGATCGCCTGTACGCTCGCCAAAGAGCCGAGCTGCTGGGCAAGGTCGCGGTGGGTCCAGATCAGCCGGGCATCGGGATAGAGCGCCGCCAGTTCGCCCAGCCACAGCATGTGGTCCGAGCCCTTCAGCGCCCAGTGCCGGCCGGGCATCTTCCACTGGCAATGCTGCAGGAACTCCTTGTGGAACGATAGCGCCGCCGTGTGATCGGCATCCAGCAGGTATCGCCGGTAAGTCTCGCCACCCCAGAAGCACCAGAGCTGCTGGCTGGTGTGCGCCATGTTGAGGATGTCGCTGCCGCATTCGGCCAGCGCGCCGGAGCCTTCCTCGATAAGGTATGGGTGAGTGATGAAAACGTCGGGTATCAACCCGTAAATCCCCGCCATGATCCGCTCGACGTTCTCCAGCCGCTCGGCCGAAGGCGCGCCCAAGCCGGGCGGCGGCGAAGGCTCGCGGCACAGCCAGTGCTCGGGCGCCATGCTGTCCGGATCGAGGCTGAGCAGGGTGTGCAGCAGGGTGGAACCCGAGCGCGGCGGGCCGACGATGATCAGCGGGGCCGAGACCTTCTCGCCGGCGATCCCGGCATGCGCCTTGCGGTCCGCCTGCAGCTTCAGCCGGTTGCCGAGGTGGTGGGCGAGATAGTCCGTGACCACCGCCTGCGCCTGCGGCGTCATCTGCGCCCAGGTCTCGTTGCGCAGCGAGGCCATGAAGGCATGCAGCCCGACCTGCCTTGCGGGATCGCCGTAATCGCTGAGGCCCGTGGCCGCGCTTGCCCGTTCCAGCAGTTCCTCCGCGCCCGGACACTGGCTCCCGCTCATCCCGCTCTCCGCATCCTCGTTGTTCGTCGAATTGTTAGCGCCCGCCCGCGAGCCGGTCAATCGGCCTCGTGCGTGCCGCCGAACAGGAAGTGCACAGGCCGGATGGTGATGACGCTGCGCGCTGTCTTCCGGTCGGGGAACTGCTCCAGCCCCATGTGCTCGCGCGCCAGCCAGTCGAGGAATGCAAGGTCCTTGTCATCGGCCACATCCGCAAGCCCGCGAATCATCAGGTAGCGCCGCCCATCCGCCGTATCGGGAATGCAGACG
This sequence comes from uncultured Novosphingobium sp., assembly GCA_964630805.1. Lineage (GTDB taxonomy): Bacteria > Pseudomonadota > Alphaproteobacteria > Sphingomonadales > Sphingomonadaceae > Novosphingobium. The sequence continues at coordinate 3,758 of CAZVWP010000008.1, forward strand.
GCGAGATGCGGATTGCCCCGCAGGTTGCGCAGTTTGAAGGTCACGCTCGGGCTGCTGATCGTCACCGGCCCCTCATGGATCATCACGCCAAGCGGCACGACTGCCGGAAAGCCGTCGGGCCGGATGGTCGCAAGATAGCCCATGCGCATCTTCCCGGCGAAGAAAGCCTGGACTTTCTCGGGAAGAGCCTCGCTCACCGCCACCCCTCAGGGATGCACTTCCGGCCCCTGGATATGCGGCATGGTGTCGGGCTTGGGCGTCCAGCCGGGCAGCAGATTGTGGTTGTGGCAGAAGTTCTGCGCCTCGATGCACTGGCCGTTGTACCGGTCCGCCTCGCGCGAGGTCGCCAGCCACTGAACGACTTCGCCGATCACTTCGCCCGGCTCGCCGAAATCGTCGCCGAAGCCGAATTCCTTCATGTCCTGCAGGATGCGCTCGGTGCGGATGGCGCCGGGCTGGAGGTTGAAGGCGCGGATGCCCTTGTCGCCGTATTCGACCGCCAGATGTCGTGCGATGGCGTGGCCCGCTGCCTTCGACAGCGAGTAGGACAGCCCCCAGCCACCCTCGCCCGGCTTGCCGAGCGGCGCGGCGAAGCCGGCGGTGGAGGTGATGTAGATCACCGTGCCTCCGCCCTGCTCCAGCATCGGCGGAAGCAGGTAGCGGTTGAGCACCAAGGGCGCGAGGGCATTGCCCTGCACGTGCTTTTCCAGGACCTCGACCGGCGTATCGAGCACCGCGTCCATGTGCCCCGGACCAATGAAGCGGGCATTGTGGACGATGAGGTCCACCCCACCCCAGCGCTCCAGCAGCGTCGTCGCCGCCGCACCGAGCGAGGCGCGATCGATGAGGTCGGCCGGCAGCACCAAGGCCTCGCCGCCAGCCGCGTGGATCAGGTCGGCCGTGCCGGCGAGACTCCCCGGCAGCGCCGAAGTGTCGGTCTTCTTGAGGCTGCTGGAATGGTCCCGCCCGGACTCACCCTCGACCTGGGTGCGCGCGGTAATGGCGACGTCGAATCCGCTCTTGGCGAGGCGCACAGCTATCGCCTTGCCGATGCCTCGGCTGGCCCCGGTGACAAATGCCCTCTTGCGGCCCATCCTCTTTTCTCCCGTTGTTTTGCACCAAGTGTTGCGCTCGATGCGGGCCCGGTCAAGCGCCGGATGAAGGAGAGACACAATGAAGGCATGGCTGTTTCACGGCGTGGGCCGAGCCCTGGAGCTGATCGAGCGCCCAGATCCGGCCCCCGGGCCTGGCCAGGTCGTCATCGACGTGCGGGGCGCAGGGCTCTGCCACAGCGACGTCGGCTTCCTTGATGGCACACTCACCCACCTGATCGCCGACAAGCTGCCGATGATCCTGGGGCACGAAGTGGCCGGTACCATCAGTGCCATCGCTCCGGACGTCACGGGCTTCGCGATCGGCGACCGCATCGTCGCATCGGGACTGGAGCACTTTGCCCCCGGTTGGTCGGTCGACGGCGGCTATGCGACCAAGTGCCTGCTGCTGGCCGAAGGCCTGATCCGCCTGCCAGACAACGTCAGCTTCGCGCAAGGGGCGGCGGCGACCGATGCCGGGGCGACCGCCTGGGGCGGCGTCATGGTGACCGGCGGCATGAAGCCCGGCCAGCGTGTCGGCATCATCGGCCTGGGCGGCCTCGGCATGACCGGCGCGCGCATCGCCGTGCTCAACGGCGCGGCCGAAGTCTATGGTGTCGAGCCGCGCAAGGAGGTCTGGGAAAAGGCCCTGGCGCTGGGCATCAAGCAGGTGTTCAGCGATGTAATGGAACTCGCGCCACTCAAGCTCGACTTGATCGTCGACTTCGCCGGCTTCGGCACGACCACCGCCGGCGCAATCCTTGCCGTGCGGGATAGCGGCGTCGTCTCGCAGGTCGGCCTCGGCAAGACCGAGGCGACCATCTCCACCGGCGCTTTGACCGGCAAAGCCGTCCAGCTGCGCGGCTCTCGCGGCGGCGGTCCGGGCGCCACCGAGGCGGTGATCGCCCACATGGCCAAAGGGGAGCTGGAGATCGCGGCGACGACCATCGGCTTCGACGAGATTCCGGTAGGCCTCCGGCGGCTGGAGGAAGGCACCGTGGTCGGGCGGCTGGTGGCGGACCCGGGGTGAGAGCCCCCGCCTGCCCGCGCTGACGATCAGTCCGCTCTTTCAATCACGGCAGATCGCAGCATTTCCCGAAGTTCGGCCATGTTGAGCGGCTTGCGAATGAAGCGCCATCCCGGGCACATCGCTTCATTTCCAGGAATGTATCCACTCAGCAGGACGATGCTTGTACCAAAAGGCTGATCGGTAGCCCAGGTCGCCAGTTCGAGACCGCTGGTCGAAGGCATGACGACGTCGGTCAGCAAGATTTCGTGCGGCAGGTCCCGGAGGATTGCCATGCCTTCCTTCGCCGAGCTGGCCGGGGTTACCCGATAGCCATCATTTTCAAGCATCTCCGTCAGCGCTTCGAGCGCATAGGGCTCGTCTTCGACAACCAGTATGCGCGCATCGGCTGGGCTGTTCGATGGGGCCGCCTCGACCGCATCGCCAGAGACGGCGTCGTCGGAGAGCGAGCTTACCGGAATAAAGAGGTAGACCGCCGTCCCCTCGCCAAGTCCGGAATCCAGGCAGGCCGCCCCGCCCATTTCCTGCGCAAAATCCTGGACCGAGGCGAGGCCAATGCCGCTCCCTCGCTCCTTGGTGGAGAAAAACGGCTCGAACGCCCGTTTGAGCACGTCTTCCGTCATGCCCGGGCGTTGCCGGCAACACGAATGGTGACATAGGCCTTGGCCCCCATGGCAGTGCCCTGGGCACCCGAAGCAAGGGTTGCCGTCCGCACATCGGTGGAAATGGCGATCTCCCCTTCTTCCGACATGGCGTCTCGCGAATTGATTATCAGGTTCATCAGGCAATTGAGCATGGCCGTGCGCGGCACTTCGACCTGGGCGCCGGGCGCATTCAGGTTGCAGCGAACGGCAATCTTCGACCCGGCTATCGTCGACAGGTATGCCTCGTGATCGCCGATCAGTTTGTCGATGTGGATCTGCGTCCGGGATTCGCTCTTCTGATGGGACGCCTGCCCTCAGCTCTGCGAGGCAGGCGTGCGCACCACCAGGCCATCCAGCCCCGCCGTCACGGCAATCTGGCACGAGAGCCTGAGCCCCGCCACAATGGCGTCGCTGGCTTCCAGGATCGGCACTTCTATATCGGTCGCCTCCCCCACCGCGCCTTGCCAGGCCGGATCGACATGCACGCGGCAAGTACCGCAATAGGCGTTGCCGCCACACACCGCCTCGATCGCGGCAATACCCTCAGCCACGGCGTTTTCCATCAGCGACAGGCCCTCGCGGGCCTCTATCACCGTCTCCTCCCCGGCGGCGGAGATGAATTTAACTGCCACCATTGCGGTCAGGCCGGATCGCAAGCGACGACCGCGCCGCGCAGCTCGTAGCCCTGGATGAAGGGGTTCCAGCTAATCTGCGGCTCGCTGACCAGGCGGATGCCCGGCAGGCGGAACATGCGGTCGAGGAACAGCCGCGTCTCGTGCAGGGCCACCTGCGCTCCGGGGCAGCGGTGCGGCCCGTCGCCGAAGCTCATGTAGGGGCCGACGACCTTCATCCGCTTCGCACGGTCGGGGTCGAGCTCGTAGGGACACGGGCCGGTGATCTGCTCGTCGGTGTTCATCGCCCGGATGTTGAGACACATGACCTCGCCTTCCTTGATCGGGCCCACCTTGAGCCCGTCGATGTCCTCGGCGGCACGGCGGTGGTTGAGCGAGGCGACAGGTTCGAGCCGCAGGATCTCCTCTAGGATGGCAAACTGGTCATCCTCGCCGCCGGTCAGGAAGCGGTCCAGCAGGTCCTTCTTCTCGAACAGGTGCCAGGCGGCCATGACGATGAACTCGCGCGTCGTCATCATCCCCGCGCCGCCATAGCTCATGACGTCGACGATGATGCTCTTCTTCGGGTAGTTCTCCTTGACCATGAAGGAGATGACATCGTCCTTGGGGTCCTTCTTGCGCGCCTCGATCGCCGGGCTGATGTCGTTCTTCCAGAGCTTGGCGACGCGCATCAGCATCTTCAGCTTGAACAGCTGGGTGTTGAGCCAGCCGGGCTTGCGCTCGATCTGCGAATCCAGCACCGACTTGACGCGCAGGGCAAGGTTCTCGTTGCTGTCGCTGTTGGTCAGGCCGATGATATAGGCGGCGACGTTAACCGCCATCTGCCAGCTCAGTTCATCGAGCGCCTGCGGCCCGCTGCGGATTTTCGCCTCGATCCCGGTCATGGTCTCTTCCATCACCGCGCGGTGGCGGGTGACGACGGTCTTGGCGGCAAACATGCCGGCGACGCCGCCCCGGCGCTTGCGGTGCTCCTCGCCGTCGAGGAAGAAGAAGGAGATTTCCTCGGGCTTGCTGGTGTCCACTTCCGCCGATGTGGCGCCGTACTGGCGGACCTTGGGCGAGCGATAGATCTCGCGCGCGGCGTTGAAGTCGCCGATCACGCGGGAGCCGGCCTGCGGCGTCAGCAGGGCATCGGCGAGCTTGCCGCTCTTGCGATCGTCCCTGCCCTTGTGGACCGGGCATTCCGCAACACTTGCGCTCATCGTCCAACCTCTCTCAAAGTCATGCCGCGCCAGTCGAATCGTCGCACTGGCACATATGTGATACATGGTATATCATAAATCGCAAATGTCGAAGCCAGCCGTCCAGTCCCACGCCTCGCGCAAGGCGCAAAGCCGCAAGGCGATGTGCGACGCCATGCTCGAACTGCTGGAAGAGCGCAGCTTCGACCAGATCCAGATCACCGACCTGACCGCGCGAGCGAATGTCGGCTACGCCACATTCTTCCGCCACTTCCAGAGCCTGTCCGACGTGCTGGAAGTCGTTGCCGGCGAGGAAATCCACGCCCTGATGGAGATGAGCATACCCCTGCTCTTCCAGACTGACAGCTCGGTATCGACGCTGGCGCTGTGCCGTTATGTCGCGCAACGCAAGGAAATCTGGCGCACCCTCCTGACCGGGGGCGCGGCGCATAGGGTACGCGGCGAATTCGTCAGGCAGGCGCGGGTGTGGGCGGCGCGCGAGAAGGAAAGACCGGGCAGCATCCCCATTGACCTTGGCACCGTCTGCACCGCCGGCGCGACTATCGATGCGCTTGCCTGGTGGCTGGAACGCGATGGCGGCTACGATGTCGAGGCGCTGGCCCAGTTCATCGACCGCGGGATCATCGCGCCATTCCTGGCGCTACGCTAGGTCGCCGAAGCGCCGCCATCGACGGCGAAGCACACGCCTGTTACGTAGCTCGCCGCCTCCGAGGCGAGGAACACGGCCGGCCCGGCGATCTCCGGCGGCTCCCCTGCCCTGCCCAGCGGCATGCGGCCCTTAAAGCTTGCACGCGCCTCTGGCGACTTCAGGTGTTCGTTTGTTTCGGTAAGAAAGCCGCCCGGCATCAGGGCATTGCAGGTAATGCCCATAGGCCCGAACTCGGCGGCCAGCGCGCGGGTCATCGAATTCATCCCGCCCTTAGCAATAATATAGGCGACATCGCCCCGCCGCGCCCTTAGCGCGGCCACCGAGCTGACATTGATGATCCGGCCATAGCCGCCCCGCTCCATCAACGGCGCGGCCAGCTTCGCCAGCGCAAAGGCGGACACGAGATCGACGTTCAGCATAAGGCGTAATTCGTCCGCGCCGATCGTCTCCAGGGGCTCGCGCATTCGGATGCCGACATTATTGACGAGAATGTCGAGTCTGCCGCTCTCGACGTAAATCCGCTCGATCCAGTCCTTCGCCAGGACCTCGTCAGAAACGTCGAAGCAAGCCGGATGCACCTCGACGTCCAACTCCCTCAGCCGTTTCACCGCCCCCAGCAGCCGTTCCTCGCTGGTCCCGTTGATGTAGACCCGCGCCCCCGCCGCCGCCATGCCGCGCGCCATCTCGAAGCCCAGCCCCCGGGCCGACCCGGTGACAAGCGCCACCCTGCCCGTCAGTTCGAACTGCTGAAGCACTTTGCCGATCCTCCACCTTGTCGTTTTGGCCGTTTACTTAGCCCATTGCGGGTATATCCTCGCATCAAACATCTTGGGAGAGGAGTGCAAAATGGCAGACGTACTGCACAAGGGCGAACCGATGGTCGCCCGCATCGGCAAGATGACCTACGAGGACTTCGAGCTCGCCTCCGACGTCAAGATGCTCGACCACCACTTCGTCGATCCCAAGGGCCGAACGGTCCGGGTCAAGAGCTTCTACCGGATAGAGCCGGGCCAATTCCACGAGCGCAACCAGCGCAAGGAAGGCGTGCCCGAGCCGGAAAAGCCCAAGGGCGAAGGCAAGCACCGCCACTTCTGGGAAAAGATCCTGTGCGACATCCAGCTGCCGCTGCCGGGCTCCGGCCTCGACCCGATCGAGCCGATCGGCGGCCACATCCGCTATCACCCGGAAGGCGCATGGTACGGCCCGTTCGAGGTGTTCAACAAGCGCCATTGCCCGGACGACAGGATCATCGTCCACTGCCACGTCCACACCGACGGCTCGGCCTACCAGCCATTCCAGACCTTTTCCTGCATGAAGGAGAAGATGCGCGAGCTCTACCAGCAGCGCAACGATCCCTGGGGGCCGGACTGGTACATCGGCTTCGACGGCGAACTGATCAGGGACGAGAATCCGGCGCAGGCGGCCGCATGGGAGCAGTGGCAGCAGCAGCGGATCCAGTTCAAGGAACCGCCGATCTCGGACGACTACATCAAGCTCAACGTCAATGCCTTCCCCTGGTACGACCATCCTCAGCACAAGGGCGTGAAGATCAAGCCGGTCGGCGCGTTCAACGCGCAGGGGCCGATCACCTTCATGGTGCGGCTCGAAGCGGGCGCGACCCTGCCCGGCAAGGTTCTGCGCGACCACCGCATCATGGCGGTGATGGCCGGGCACGCGGAAGGGAATAACGGGCAAGACATGCCGGAGCGCACTCTGGTCTTCGCCGCGCCGGGAGACAGGTTTCCCGACGTGACCGGCAAGGAGCCAACCCTGCTGTGGTTCGTGCGCTGGCTGTGGAAGGACAACCCCGTCGCGGATTTCTGGCTGGATTAGGACTCAGCCGACGTCCAGCGCCCGCACGTGCGCCGCAACGCATTCCGCCAGCGCGCCCAGCTCGTATCCACCCTCCAGCGAGGAGACGATGCGCCCCTGCGCATGCCGGCCGGCCAGCGCCACCAGCTCGCTGGTGATCCAGGCATAGTCCTCCGTCTCCAACTGGAGTGAAGCGAGCGGATCGGCGCGGTGGGCGTCGAAGCCCGCAGAGACGATCAGCAGCTCCGGCGCGAACGTATCGAGGAAGGGCAGCAGGTCCCGCTCCCAGGCCTTGCGGAACTCGGCGCTTCCCGCGCCGGGCGGCAGCGGGGCATTGGCGATCTGGTCGTGCGCGCCGCACTCGTGCCGGCCGCCGGTGCCGGGATAGCACGGGCTCTGGTGGCTGGAGGCGAAGGCGAGGGAGGGATCGTCCCAGAAGGCGGCCTGGGTGCCGTTGCCGTGGTGGACGTCGAAATCGGCGACGGCGACCCGCTTGAGGCCCCAGCGTTTCCGCGCATGGCGTGCCGCGACGGCGACGTTGTTGAACAGGCAGAAGCCCATGGCCCGGCGCGGCTCTGCATGGTGGCCGGGCGGGCGCACGGCAGCGACGACGGTTTGGGCGCGGCCTTCCATGACAATGTCGACGGCATGGATGGCACCCCCGGCAGCCCGCAACGCAGCCTCAATGCTGCCGTGGCTCAGCACCGTGTCGCTATCGATGGCGCGGTGGCCACCCGGCGGAACTTGCTCGGCCAGCAAGCGCTCGACGAAGCGGGCGTCATGCACCGCGCACAGTTGCTCAAATGTCGCCCGTGGCGCATCCTCGCGGATCAGCCCGGGAAACCGCGTCTCCGCCAGCGCCGCCAGCACCGCGCGCAGGCGATCGATCCGCTCGGGATGGCCCTGCCCGGGATCGTGCCCCAGGCAGGCCTCATGGGTGATCAGCGCGACAGCCATTGGCCGGTTAGAGCATTGCGCCTATGCCTTGTAAACGATCCGGCAGCGGCAGGACCTGCGGACAAAAGGAGAGAGCGATGAGCATCACGGCAGCGGAACTGGGCCGGGAATACCTCCGTTGCCTGGCGATCAAGGACAAAGCGGGGATCATGGCCCTGCTGGCGGATGGCTTCGCCCTCGAAGTGCCGCTGAACGTTTCGGGCAGCAACGACCTCTCCGATAGCTGGTATGGCCTGGAGGCGGCGGACAGGAATTATGACGAAGCCTTCCGGATCATCGCCGACACCACCTACACCGATTTCGAGGTTGTCCCCGGCAAGGACGACAATGTCGCCTTCATCGAGACCCTGGGCGTAATGACCATGGCCAACGGCCGCCCCTATCGCAACCGCTACGTGTTCCGCTTCGATGCCAGGGACGGCAAGCTCGTGCGCATCCGCGAATATTGCAATCCGGTGACCTCCGCAGTGGCCTTCGGGCTGCCGCTGCCGCAATCGCTGAATGACGGCGGGGATATTTCCTTCGTATAAGAGAGGCGCGGCCGATGCTTTGGAGGAATGGGCGGAATTCCTTCGGAACCACGGCCAGATCACAGGCAAGCCCCGGCTTTTGCCTGCGAAATTCAGTCGGGCACCTCTGCCTTTTTCCGGTCCAGCGGCATTGTTCGCTTCGATTAACCGCACGTATGGCTCGAATCGCCGGTCCGATAAGGGTTTTGCCTGTGCGTTTAATTGCAAGACGAGTCCCCCGGAACTAGCGGGATCGCCTGATAGGTTTTGAGGAGCAATTCGATGCACGCCTTGTCCAGGACCCCGGGCGCTCTCGCCCTGCTTGCCCTGATTGCCCTTCCGGTATCGACCGGTCTGTCCGCCCAGCCGCAGATCGCCTCGGATCCCAGTATCGTCGTTACCGGCGACCCCATTCCCGACGTTTCGCAGATGACCCCAGGGCCCGAGATCAAGGGCGTCATCACCGCGCGCCGTGGCGACAGGATCAAGGTGACGACGGCCGAAGGCGCCAGCTCTGTGATCGCCATCCTCGATTCCACCAGGATCAAGTCCGGCGGCGGACTGTTCGGCGGCGGCAACAACAGGCTGAACGCCAGCTCGCTGCTCAATGGCCTGCCGGTGACGGTCAAGACCCTGCAATGGACCGGCGGCCTTGCCGCCAGCCAGATCAGCTTCAAGAACAGCGACCTCAGAACCGCGATGATGATCCGCAACGGTACCGCCCAGCAATTCGAGGAGCAGAGTGCGGCGACCGAGGCCCTGCGCGGGCGCATGGGCGATATCGACAAGTACAACATCAAGAGCACGACCAATGTGTTCTTCGATACCGGCAAGGCCGTGCTCTCCCCCAGAGCCCAGGCCGATCTCTGCGCCGCCGCAAGCCAAGCCGACGGCATGCAGGGCGCGCTGATGCTCGTCGTCGGTTACACCGATTCGACCGGCAACAACGAGATCAACCAGCGGCTCAGCGAGCGGCGGGCCAGTTCCGTCATCAACTACCTGCAACAGGCCTGCCACTGGAAGCCTTACCGCATGCTGACCCCGACGGGCATGGCGGAATCCGACCCGCTGGCCAGCAACGACACGCCCGAAGGACGGGCGCAGAACCGCCGCGTTTCGGTGAACGTGCTCGTCAGCAAGGCCATCGATACCGACAGCGGCATGTAAGGGCTCGGGGCCAATTCGCCCCGACGCTATCCGCCTTCCCCCGGTTGCCCCGCGCCGCGCGTGGTGGCATTAGGCCGGGCATAGAGGGAGATACCGATGTCCGAAGTTGCCGCCGCCACTACCTTCCCCAAGTCGCTCGATGATATCCGCGTCGCCGACACGTCGCAGGTCCCAGCGCATGTGCCGAAGGAACTCGTCTATGACATTTCCTTTGCAATGGGCCAGACGCCCAATGACCTGGTCGATCCCTACGAGCCTTTCGGCTGGCTCGCCGGCGACGACATTCCGCCGCTGATCTACAACCCCGGCAAGCCCAGCGCGATGAGCCAGGCCGCCGGCGGCGGAGGCACGGCCGGCAACTGGGTCGTCACCCGCTATGAGGACATCGACCGCGTCTATTGCGACGTCGATCATTTCTCCAACAAGGGCACGGCCGAGTTCCAGCGGCTGATTGGCGAGACCTTCCCCTCGATCCCGCTCGCCATCGATCCGCCCGAGCACGGCAAGTACCGCGTGTTCCTCAGCAAGTTCCTCGGACCGGCCGCGATCACCAAGGTTATGGAACCGCGCATCCGCGAAGTGCTCGACGAGATGATCGGCGAGATCGCCGACAAGGGCGAGGTCGACATGGCCTGGGACTTCGCCCGGGTCTTCCCGGTACGTATCTTCATGAGCCTGATGGGCTTTCCCAAGGACATGTTCGACGACTTCCTGGAATGGGAATGGAACATTCTCCACTCGAACAGCCTCGAGAAGATGCAGTGGGCGCTGACCAACGTCCTCAAGTTCCTGCGCGGCTTCATCGCCGAAATGGAAGCGAACCCGCAGGACAACCTCACCAGCAAGATCGTCCACGGCACGGTCGATGGCCGCCGCTTCACCGAGGATGAGAAGATCGGCATGGTCTGGTTCCTCTGGCTGGGCGGGCTTGACACTGTCGCGGCCACCATCGCCCAGATGTTCCGCCGCATGGCCCTGCAGCCCGAGATCCAGCGGATGATCAAGAACGATCCGGAGCTGATCAACGGCGCGGTGGAGGAATTCTTCCGCACCCAGCCGATCCTCTCCTCCGGCCGCCGCGCCAAGGTGGATTTCGAATGGCACGGCGTGCGGATCAAGGCGGGCGACAGCTTCTCCTGCCTCAACCCGGCCGGCAACTTCGACCCGCGCCGCTTCAAGAACCCGCGCGAGTTCGACCCCACCCGCAAGGGCAACCGCCACTACACCCTGATCGCCGGCGTGCACTCGTGCCTGGGCGGGCACCTGGCGCGGCGCGAGCTGCGCATCCTGCTGGAGAAGTGGTTCGAGAAGATTCCGAACGAGTTCCGGATCAAGCCGGGGACGGATTCGACGGTGTTTCCGGGGCTGCTGTCGATCCGGAACCTGCACCTGGTCTGGGACGTATAAGACTAAACCATACATTCGACGAGATTTTCTTCCTGCTAGGCACAGGCCGGGCGGGAAGGAAATCGCGCACGCTTATTTGTCGCTTCTTGCCAAGTCTTTGCAACAAACTAGGCTATACTCCCTGACCGGCGGTTACCTCTCCGCCGGCAAGGAGTGACCGCAATGGGCATGCTCGATTTCCTCAAGAAGCAATTCGTCGATGTCATTGAATGGCTGGAAGAGCCGGGCCAGCTCGCCTGGCGCGTGCCGTTCGCAGACCAGGAAATCCAGAACGGCGCGCAGCTTACCGTACGCGAGGGGCAGGTCTGCGCCTTCCTCAACGAGGGCAAGATGGCCGACGTGTTCGGGCCGGGCCTGCACACGCTCAACACCGCCAACCTGCCGCTGCTCACCAACCTGATGAACTGGGACAAGGCGTTCAAGTCTCCCTTCAAGTCGGACGTGGTGTTCTTCTCGCTGAAGGAGCAGGCTGGCCTCAAGTGGGGCACGCCGCAGCCGGTGACCATTCGCGACGCCGAATTCGGCGCCATCCGCATCCGCGCCTTCGGTTCCTATTCGGCCAAGCTCGACGATGTCGCCAGCTTCTCCTCGAAGCTGCTCGGCACCACCATGGGGCTGCGCATCGGCGATATCGAGCCGCAACTGCGCGGCGCGATCCAGACGTCGATCGCCACGGCCATCGGCTCCAGCGGCATCCCCTTCCTCGACCTTGCCGGCAACCAGCAGAAGATGTCGGAGCAGATCAAGGCCGAGGTCGAACGGGCGTTCAAGGAATGGGGCATCGCCTGCCCGACCTTCTTCGTCGAAAGCGTGTCCTTGCCCGACGAGGTGCAGGCCTATCTCGACAAGGGCAGCTCCATGCGGATGCTGGGCAACCTCGACAACTACGCCAAGTTCCAGGCGGCCGAGGCGCTGCAGACGGCGGCGGCCAACGAGGGCGGCGGCGGCATGGCCGGGCTCGGCGCCAGCATGGCGGCGGGCGCGGCGATGGGCAACATGATGCAGCAGAGCCTCAACCCGGCAGCCCAGCAAGCGCCCGCGCAGGCGGCGCCCGCTGCCCCATCCGCTCCTGCGGAGGACCCCTTCGAACTGCTCGAGAAGCTGCACAAGCTCGTCACCATCGGCGCGCTCAGCCAGGAGGAGTTCGACGTCAAGAAGGCGGAAATCCTGGCCCGCGTGAAGTAAGTCGCGGCACGGGGGGAAACGGTGCCGGCGATCAACTGCCCCAGCTGCGGTGGGCCGATCGAGCTGCGATCGGCGGCCATGCCCTATTCCGTGTGCCCCTATTGCCAGTCGGTGGTGATGCGCCAGGGCGACCAGCCGGTCGAGATCGGCAAGGCGGCGGTCCTGCCCTTCGACGTCTCGCCGATCCAGCTCGGCACCGCCGGCGAAGTCGATGGGGTGCGCTTCGAGGTGGTCGGCCGGGTGCGCTGGGGCTGGACGGACGGATCGTGGAACGAATGGCTGTTGCAATGCAGTGACGGCAAGGAACGCTGGCTGGGCGAGGCGATGGGTATGTTCCAGTACCTCACCGAAAAGCCCGAGGCGATGGAAGACGCCCTGCTGAAGCGCTTTGCCGAGGGCGCGCCGATCCTGCCGGGCGAACAGGCGGTGGTCGGCGGCATCGCCTTCTCGGCCAGCGACATCAAGGAGGCCACTTGTCTTGGTGGCGAAGGCGACCTGCCCTTCCCCACCCCGACCGACTGGTCGATGACCAGCATCGACTTCAAGGGCAAGACCGGGGAATCGCTCTCTGTCCAGCGCGACAGCCAGGGCACCAGCGCCTATGAGGGCCGCTATCTCGACCTTGCCGCGATGAAGGTTCGCAACCTGCGCCAGATCGAGGGCTGGACCCTGCCGGAGGCGCTTAAATGACCGCCTCCCGCACCGTCGCCTGCCCAAGCTGCGGCGGCACCATCGAGATCAAGGCGGCGGGCTATACCGTCAACGTCGGCTGCCAGTATTGCGGCTCGGTACTCGATGTCGCCAATCCCGACGTCAAGGTGATCAGCGAATTCCAGATGGCCGCGCGCAAGCTGGAACTGCCGCTGGGCAGCCGCGGCACGATCCGCGGCGTCGAGTGGGAAGTCATAGGGTATCTCGAACGCTCCGACGACGAGAGCCTCTGGCACGAATACCTCGTGTTCAACCCCTATGCCGGTTATCGCTGGCTGATCCGCAGCGAGGGCTGCTGGAGCCTGGGCACGATGCTGCCCGAGGAACCGTCGAATGCCTTCGGCGATGCGGTCAGTTGGAATGGCCAGCGTTTTTCGCTGGACTATTCGGACGTTCCAACCCGCACCGACTATGTGCTGGGCGAATTCTACTGGCGCATCAAGACCGGCGACACGGTTCAGGCCGGCTTTTACGAGGGCAGCGGGGACACGTCGCTGTCCTGCGAGAAAAGCGCCGACGAGACCAGCTGGACCTATGTGGAAGACCTCGACAGCGCCGATGTCGAACAGGCCTTCAGGACGCCGGACGGGAGCCCGCTGCCGCTGACCGGCGGGCCGACCGCGCCGGCGCCATCGCCAAGCTACGCCACCTCATCCTACCAGCCGGCCACACCCCGCCCCAAGGGCGAATGGGGCTTCATCTTCAAGCTGGCATTCGGCACTCTCGCCGCCTGCCTTCTGGTCATGCTGGCCTTCGGCATGGGCGGACAGGTGGCGAAGAACCAGATCGAGGTACAGCTCGATGCCCCGGCGCGATCCTATACGCTGGGCACCTTCACCACCACGCGCAGCTACCAGCCGATCACCATCAAAGCCTCCTCGGTCGAGCAGTTCGACAACAAGTGGGTCGATCTCGACTACAGCCTGATCAACAAGGCGACGCAGGAATCGATCGACGGATATGGCGTGGTCGAGCACTATTCCGGCTCCGATTCCGACGGCAGTTGGACCGAGGGGAGCTACAGCGGCAAGGCCAAATTTGCCGGGGTTCCTGCAGGGACCTACGACCTGGTGGTCGAGGCATCGATGCACACATGGTCCGGCAGCAGCATTTCGAGCAGCTTCAGCAACCCCTGGGACTCCACCGGCGGCGAGAAGTATCACATCAACATCGAGGCATCGAAGGGTGGCATCTTCTGGGGCAATTTCGTGGTCATCGCCCTGCTCTTGCTGGGCGTGCCCATCTTCCTGTTCTTTCGCTCGCTGACCAAGAGCGGCAAGGTCAGCAGCAGCGATTGGGATGATGACTGATGCCCGGGCGGAATCACCCTTTGCTCTTCGCACATTCCGGGTCCTCTCCCTCAAGGGGAGGTGGCAGCCCTGCATGGGCTGATGGACCCCACGCAGGGGAGGATCCGGCCGGGGCAACCGCATGCCTTTCCGGGAGCGCCAGATGAGCACACGCCAGATCCTCTTCGCGGCCTTCTGCTTCGTGATATTCGCAGGCAATTCCGTCGCTTCGTACTACGCCTGGTCGCCCTTCGCCGATGGCAAGCGCGGTTCCGGATACGGCTTCTTCGGCGGCCCCAACCACAAATAGATTCTCAGGAGGCAAACCATGCTCGCACTCACGACCTTCGCCGCAGTGGTGCTCTATTCGCTGCTCGGCATCTTCGTCTTCGTCGTCAGCTTCGTGCTGGTCGACAAGCTGACCCCGGGCGAGCTCTGGGCAGAGATTATCGAGCGGCAGAACGTGGCCGTCGCGGTTCTCGCCGGCGCTGTCGCCATCGGCATTTCCTCGATCATTGCCGCGGCGGTTCATGGCTGATTCTCCTGGCGAGGCCGGCAGCCAGCCTGCCTCGCTCGTCTTTGTCCTGCTGCTGTCGGTCCTGGTCGTCGCGACCTGCGGCCTGATCTATGAATTGCTGGCCGGAACCATCGCCAGTTACCTGCTGGGCGACAGCGTCACGCAGTTCTCGACAGTCATCGGCACATACCTCTTCGCCATGGGCATCGGCAGCTTCCTGTCGCGCTATGTCCGGGAAGACGAGATGGGCGTCTTCATCCGCATCGAAGTGCTGATCGCCCTCATCGGCGGCTGGTCGGCGGCGGCGCTTTTCCTGCTGTTCCCGATCGTCGACGATTTCCGCTTCGTGCTCTACGCGCTGGTGGTGGTCATCGGTACCCTGGTGGGAATCGAGATCCCGCTGCTGATCCGCATCCTGAAAAGCCGCTTTGCCCTGCGCGAACTCGTTTCGAACGTGCTGACCTATGACTATGTCGGCGCGCTGATCGCCTCGCTGCTATTCCCGCTGGTACTGGTGCCCTGGCTGGGCATGATCCGCACCGGCATCGTCTTCGGCCTTGCCAATGTGGCGGTCGCAGTCGCGCTGCTGGTGATCCTTCGCCGCCAGCGGAAGATCTGGGCCGACATGTCCGTTGCCATCGCCGTAGCGGTCAGCCTGATTGCGGGGCTCGTCGGGGCCGAGCGGATTCAGCGCTGGTCGGAAGTGGCGGCCTATGCCGAACCGATCATCTATGCGCGCTCGACCCCTTACCAGCGCATCGTCCTGACCCGGCGCGGCGGCGACCTGAGGCTCTACCTCAACGGCAACCTGCAATTCTCCACGCGAGACGAGTACCGCTATCACGAAGCGCTTGTCTGGCCGGTTCTGGGCCGCGTCGCCAATCCGCGCAACGTGCTGATCCTTGGCGGCGGTGACGGCCTGGCCGCGCGCGAAGTGCTGCGCGATACGCGCGTCGAGCGGGTGACCCTGGTCGATCTCGACCCGGAGATGACCCACCTGTTCCGCGATACGCCGCAACTGGCAAAGCTCAACGGCGGCTCACTTTCCTCGGCCAGGCTACGGGTGGAAAATGCCGATGCGTTCCGCTGGGTCCGCGAACCGCGTGGACAGTTCGACGCCGTAATCGTCGACTTTCCCGATCCCACCGAGTTCTCCCTGGGCAAGCTCTATACCGAGAACTTCTACCGCGAAGTGGCGCGGCTGCTCGCGCCGGGCGGGGTTATGACGGTGCAGAGCACATCCCCGCTGATCGCGCCGCGCAGCTACTGGACGGTGGCGCAGACGCTGGAGGCGGCGGGTCTCACATCACGCGGCTACCATGTCTATGTGCCCAGCTTCGGCGAATGGGGCTTCACCCTCGCCTCGCACCGCTCGCTGGCGGAAGCGGCGCAATTGCCGCCGGGCCTGAAGTTCCTCACGCCCCAGTCCGAACGGCAGATGTTCGACTTCGCCCCCGACATGGCGCGCCGCCCGGTGCCGGTGAACCGGCTGGACAATCAGGCGCTGGTGCGCAGCTTCATCCAGGAATGGGGCAAGTATGACAGCTAAGGCCTCGCGCCGGGGCGTGCTGGCGGGAGGGGCGGCGGTCAGCACCCTGGCGCTGGGCGGATGCGGCGAGGCCAGGATTCCCGGAACGCTGGGCGGTGCGGACTATACGCGGGGCCATCGGTTGCGCGGGGTCGGGTTCCCTGTCCCCGCCGGACAGGAACAGCAGGCAGCCATCGTCATCGCTGGCGGGGGCATTGCCGGGCTCGCGGCGGGCTGGCGGCTGGCCGAGGCCGGGTTCACCGATTTCGAACTGCTGGAACTGGAAGATGCCACCGGCGGCAATTCCCGATCCGGCCGCAACGACGTCTCCGCATACCCGCTCGGCGCGCATTACCTGCCCACGCCCAACCGCGAGGCCAAGGCGTTGCGACACATGCTGAAGGGCTTCGGCATGGTGACGGAAGGCCCGGACGGCGTGCCGGTATACGACCCCTACCAGCTCTGCGCGGACCTTGAGGAGCGCGTGTTCTGGCGTGGGGAGTGGCAGGAGGGGCTCTATCCACAGACGGGCCTGACAGCGCAGGACGCGGCCCACCGCGATGCCTTCTTCGCGGCCATGCATGAGTTTTCCGAGGCGGTGGGAAGCGATGGAAAGCCTGCCTTTGCCATCCCGATGGCCTATTCCAGCGCCGACCCGAAATTCACCGATCTTGACCAGATCGGCTTCACTCGCTGGCTCGACCAGCGCGGCTGGACCTCGAATATCCTGCGCGCCCACCTGCGCTATTGCTGCCGCGACGATTACGGCACCGAGCCGGAGCAGGTCTCCGCCTGGGCCGGCATCCACTATTTCGCCGGCCGACGCGGTTGGGCAGCCAATGGCGACGGCGACCGCGAGCTGACCTGGCCCGAAGGCAATGGTCGCCTCGCCACGCTGATGGCCGATACCATCCGCCCCCACATCCGCAGCGCGCGCAGCGTGTTCCGCGTGGCGCCGGACGGCGACGGCACCAGTATCGACAGCTTCGACCACAAGGCCAACCGCTCCATCCGCACCAAGGCCAGGGCCACGATCCTCGCGATGCCGCACTTCGTCGCCACCCGCGTGGCGCCGGGCCTCGGCGACGCAAAAGCCTTTTCCTATGCGCCCTGGGTCGTGGCAAACGTCACCGTCTCGCGCCATCCGGACGGCAAAGGCGTGCCGCTTGCCTGGGACAATGTTTCGACCGCCAGCGAATCCCTCGGCTATGTCGTGGCGACCCATCAGAGCCAGAGTTCCGCCGACGGTCCCACCGTGCTCACATGGTACATGCCGCTCAGCCGCCAGGAACCGGGCGACGCACGCAAGGCCATGCTCACCCGCCCGCTGGCCGACTGGCAGCGCGAAGTGCGCGACGACATCCTCGCCATGCACCCTGAACTTTCCGGCGCGATTCAAAGGATCGACGTCTGGCGCTGGGGCCACGCCATGGTGCGGCCGACCACCGGCTTCCTCTTCGGCGAGGCTCGCGCGCGCGCACTGGCGGTCGAGCCGCCGCTGTTCCACGCCCACTCCGACCTCAGCGGGCTTTCGCTGTTCGAGGAAGCGCACTATCGAGGCGTGCTTGCCGCCGAGGCAGCCATGCGGCACCTAGGCCATGCCCACGAAAGCCTGCTGTGACCGCATTCGTCCACACTCCCGGCACCAGCCTCCACCTCATCGCCGATATCGAGGGCGGCGAGCGGCTGGACGACCTCGCCTATGTCGAGGACGTGCTACGCGAGGCGGCGGAGGTTGCGCATTGCCAGGTGGTGGGCATCAACCTGCACCACTTCGGGCCGGGGCACGGAGTTACCGGCATCGTCGTGCTCGCGGAATCGCACATCTCGATCCACACCTGGCCGGAAACCGGACTGGTCGCGGTCGATATCTTCGTCTGCGGCAAGCATGCCGATGCACACGCCGGGCTTAAGGTGATTGCCGAGCGGTTCGGCGGGAGAGTGGCCTTCATGCAGGCGATCCCGCGGCTGGGCGCGCGCGCGGCAAACCTTGCCTAGACTTCTCGCACCGAGTTCGAGAACAGGAACATCACCGCCACCCCCGCGACGATCAGTCCCATCCCCACCAGCGCCGGCCAGTCGAGCCGCTGGCCCTGCAGCGCCCAGGCCACCAGCGTGATCAGCACGATCCCCGCCCCGGACCAGATTGCATAGGCAACGCCGGTCGGCACGGTCCGCAAGGCCAGCGCGAGGAAATAGAAGGCAAGACCATAGCCCACCACGGTGATCGCGGCGGGCACCAGCCGCGTAAAGCCGTCGGACAGCTTGAGGCAACTCGTGCCGATCACTTCGGCAAGGATGGCTATCGCAAGGTAGACGTAAGGCATGCCCAGCAGCCCTACCCCCGCTCGACTACCTGCCGCAACAGCTGAACATAGGTTGCCGGATCCTGCGCGCCGGGGATCAGGTACTTGCGGTTGACCAGCATGGTCGGCACGGCAGTGATGTTCATGGCACCCGCGAACTCCTCAGCCTGCCGCACCGTGTCCTCCAGCGCCGAGTCAGCCAGCGCGGCTTCGGCTCCCGTCCGGTCCAGCCCCGCTTCCGCAACGATATCGAGCAGCACGCCCCGGTCGCCTACATTCCTCCGCTGCTGGAAATGCGCATCGAACAGCGCGAGCTTCAGCCGCGTCTGCGCCTCCGGCCCGTGCGCCTCCAGCGCCCAGTGCAGCAGCTTGTGGGCGAGGAAGGTGTTCCACAACCGCGCCTCGGGCTCCGGCTCGCCACCATGGTAGCGCATGTCGTAGCCCGCCTGCGCCGCCATAGCCTCCATCTGGCGGCGCATCTCCGGATCGGGCGCGCGGCCATACTTGCGGGCGATGTGCTCGGCCGAATCCTCACCCTCTTCCGGCATGTGCGGGTTGAGCTCGAACGGCTGCCAGCGAATGTCGGCCTCGATCTCGCCGTCCAGCGTGCCGAGCGCCTGCTGCAGCCGCTTGTAGCCGATGATGCACCAGGGGCACATGACATCGGAGAAGATCTCGATGCTGACTCGCGCGGGCGCGTTCATCCGCGCTCGACCCACCAGTTGAGCAGGTGATGCGCCACGGCGGACGGCGGCGGGGCGCCGAAAGCCTGGCCCTTGCCGCCCGCCTTGGCGGCGGCCATGGCTTCCTCCACTTCCGCGCGGGAGAACCAGCGGGCGTCTTCCAGTTCGGTTTCGTCGACTGTCACCTTGGGATCGTCCGCCCAGGCATGGCAGCCGATCATCAGCGAGCTGGGGAACGGCCATGGCTGGCTCATCACGTAGGAAACGTCGCGCACTGCAACGCCCGCCTCTTCCTGCACTTCGCGCGCCACGGCCTCCTCGATCGTCTCGCCCGGCTCGACGAAACCGGCAAGCGCCGAATAGTTGCCCGCCGGAAAGCGCGGCTGGCGGCCTAGCAGGATGTGGTCGTTGTGCTCGACCAGCATGATCGTCACCGGATCGACACGGGGGAAGTGTTCGGCCTTGCAGGCTTCCGAGGTGCAGTTGCGCTGCCAGCCGCCCTTGGCGAGCACGGTGGTGTTGCCGCAGCGGGCGCAGTGGCGGTGGCGGGCGTGCCAGTCGACGATGCTGCGCGCGCCGCCATAAGTGGCCAGTTCCTCGCCCGAGAGCGTCGCCATGGCCTGCCACAGGCGCGGGTTGGCGGGAGCGACGCTGCCCGCCCTGGGCACTGCGGCAAAGCAGCCGTGCCCGCCGTTGAGGCCGAGGAATACCAGCTCCGCCTGCGGATCGGCATCGGCCAGCGACCCCCAGCCCAGTTTGCAATCGTCATCGATCACCGGATCCAGCCCGTCGAGCAGCAAGAGCCGCGCGCGGTGGTCCATCAGCTCGGTAAGCTTCTCCGGGCTCTGGCGAATGTGATCCGCGCGATCCAGCCGCGAACCGGCGAAGGCGACTGTTGCCGCGCTCATGATTTTCCTCCCATCAAGGCTGTTACATCCTGGCGAAGTGCTGCCTGGTATTCAGACAGCAGGTTATTCGAATTCGGCGGCATGAACTGGACGAAGATCGACGATCGCACGCCGCCGCGCATGTCCACCATGCCGACGGTGCCCGCAGCGCCCGACCAGCCGAATATGCCTGCCTCCGCCCCGGTGCCGACCCGCCCTCCAGCGCCAAAATCACTCTGCGGCGAAAGCAAGCCGGAACGCACGACATTGGCGGGCAACAGGTTGCCGGTGCCGATCCGCACCGCCCGCTCGCTCATCACCCGCTCCTTGCCCAGTATGCCATGGTTCGCCAGCATGGCGAGGAACCGGTCATAGTCGCGCGGGCTGCTGACAAGACCCGATCCGCCGAATGGTGTCGTCTTTTCGAGAAAGATCGATGTCGCGCCCGTATCGATCGGCACCAGCACCGTGCCCATGGCCCCGAAATTGGTGGTGAGCCGCCCCGCTTCACCGGCCGGGACCTGGAACCAGGTGCTCGTCATGCCCAGCGGTTCGAAGATCCTCCGCGAGAGGAAGGTATCGAAGGACATGCCCGAGACCACTTCGATCACCCGGCCCATGACATCGAGCCCGGTGCTGTAGCTCCACCGCGTGCCCGGCTCGTAGACCAGCGGCAGGGTTGCGAGCCTGTCGGCGAAGGTGGCGAGGCTTTCCACCGGCTTGCCGAATTCGAGCCCCGGGATCGGTATCCGGCTGATCCGCCCGGCCCCCAGCCCCAGCTCAAGCATGGCCTTGCGAAGCGGGCCCCGCTGGATGATCGCGTAGCCCAGCCCCGAACTATGCGTCAGCAGCTGGCGCATGGTGATCTGCGACCTGGCCGGCACCAAGTCGGTGATCGAACGATCGGGAACCACCTGCACGTTCATTTTGGCGAACTGCGGCAGAATATCCGCAAGTGGCTGGTCCAGGCCGATCTTGCCCTCGTCGATCAGCATCATCGCCGCCATGCCGGTGACCGGCTTGGTCATCGAATAGATGCGAAACAGGCTGTCAGGGGTGATGGCATCGAGATCGGTGAAGCTGTCCGTGCCGCGCACGGCGAACTGCGTGTCCCTGCCCGGCACGCCGAGTGCGGCGATCATGCCGGGGAACTTGCCGGGCCCCACCCAGCGGCCCAGCAATTCGTCCACCCTGGGCATCATGCCCGGCTGCGTCGCCGCCCAGGCGAGGCGCGGCATCAGCGCCGTGCCAAGCCCCGCCCAAAGTCCCGCAAGTACGCCCAGCCGCAGCAGTTCCCTGCGGCGCACGGCGGCATGTGACGGGAACTGGCCTGTCATCGATCCGTGTCTCCCCTTTGCGCCATGGCAAGTCGTGCCGCCTTGGCGAAAAGCGTCGGCAACCCGGCCTGCTCGATGCGCGCCGTGGGCCACCATTCTCCCCCGGGCTCTCCGGAGATCTGCTCCAGCCTAGCCCAATCGTCGCCCGAATACAGCGCCAAGTGCAGGTTGAGCGAAAAATGGGTGAAGACGTGGCGAACCAGGCCGCCGGCCTGCCATTCTCCGGCCAGGGGCGCTTGGCCGTTGCCATCGGTTCGAGCGTTCCAGCCATCGTCCGGCAAGGCGCGCATGCCGCCGAGCATGCCCTTGCCGGGACGGCGCACCAACCATACCGCTCCGTCCCGCTCGATCCACCAGGCGCGCCCCTGCCTTTCGGGCTTGGCTTTCTTCGCCGCCTTGACCGGATAGAGTTCCGACTCACCTTGCCGCCGGGCCTTGCAGGCGCGAGACAACGGGCAGAGCAGGCAGCGCGGATTGCGCGGCGTGCAGATCGTGGCGCCGAGGTCCATCATCGCCTGGGCGAAGTCCCCCGCCCGCTCGCCAGGGGTGATTCTGTCGGCAGCCTCGCGGATGGCGGTGCGCCCTCCCGGCAAGGAATCGCCGATGGCGAACAGCCGCGCCACCACCCGCTCGACATTGGCATCCACCACGACCGCCCGCTCGCCAAAGGCAATCGCCGCCACTGCCGCCGCGGTATAGGTGCCCAGCCCCGGCAACTGGCGCAGTTCGGCCTCGGTGCCGGGAAAGCGCCCGCCCCTCACCGCCACCGCCCTTGCGCAGGCCAGCAGGTTGCGGGCGCGGGCGTAATAGCCCAGCCCCGCCCAGGCGGCCATGACCTCGGCATCCTCCGCCGCCGCCAATGCCTCTACAGTCGGCCAAAGCCGCAGAAACTTCTCGAAATAGGGCCCCACCGCCGCCGCCGTCGTTTGCTGAAGCATCACTTCGGAGAGCCACACTCGATAAGGCTCGGGCGGGCGCGCCCCCGGAGGCGAGCGCCATGGCAAGGCCCGGGCATTACTGTCGTACCATTCGAGCAACGCGCTGGCTTCCATCGCGCCGCTATGGCATTGCGCCCCGGAACTGGAAACAGCACAATGGAACGGGACAGCAAAGGCAAGCCGAAAGGCAAGTCGGAAAAGCAGCCGCGCCGCTTTGAACGGCCGCGCGGCGGCCCCGCGCGTTCCATCGCCGATCTCATGCCCGATGTCGGCCGCACCGCCTTTCGCCGCTTCGGCTTCATCCAGTCGAGCGTGGTGACGCGCTGGCCGGAAATCGTCGGCCCGCGCCACGCAAAGGTCTGCGCCCCCGAATCGATCCGTTTCCCGCCCGGCGAAAAGAGCGAGGGCATCCTGCAACTCGTCGTCGCCCCCGCCCACGCGCCGATCATCCAGCACGTGATCCCCGAGATCATGGAGCGGGTGAACCGGTTCTTCGGCTACCAGGCCGTCGCCAAGGTAAAGATCCGGCAAGGCGAGGTTAAGCCACCACCCTCCAGTCAGCCCGCCGCCGCGCCGCCTTCGTTGAAGCCCATCCCGATGGAACTGGGTGACAGCCTGCGCGACATCGGCGATCCGGAACTGCGCACGGTGCTGGAGTCTCTGGCCAGGAGCCTGGCTTCCCAAGGCAAGGAGTGAAAGTGAAGTCGAAGATGCGTCCGTTCCGAATGCTTGTTCTTGCCGCGATAGCCGTTTTGTCCGTCGCCGCCTCGGCCCCTGCCCGCAACTGGAACACCGCCATCGCGGTCACGCCGTCGGGCAGCCACGTGCTTGGCAATCCCGCGGCCAAGGTGAAGCTGACCGAGTACATCAGCTACACCTGCCCCCACTGCGCCCACTTTGACCGCGAGGCGAGCGACCGGCTGCGCGTCACCGGCGTCGCCCAAGGCAAGGTCTCGATCGAAGTGCGCCACATGGTGCTCAACCCGATCGACATGACCGCAGCCATGCTGACCAATTGCGGGCCGCCGGCGAAGTTCTTCCTGAACCACACGGCCTTCCTGCGCAGCCAGGACAACTGGATCAGTGCCGGCAACAATGCCGGCCAGGCCCAGCGGCAGCGCTGGAATACCGGCGACATGACAGCCCGGATGCGCGCCATTGCCGCCGATTTCGGTTTCTACGCGATCATGGAGACGCGGGGTTACGACCGGCTGACAATCGAGCGCTGCCTCGCCGACCGCGCCATGGCGCAGCGGATTGCGGCGCAGACCGAGGCGGCAGGCAAGCTCGGCGTGACCGGCACGCCCAGCTTCCTGATAAACGGGGTTCTGCTGGCCGGAACGCACGATTGGGCATCGCTGCAACCCCAGATCGAGGCTCGCCTGAATTAACCAAGCGAATCTGTGGACACATCCGCCCGGGCCTTGCCGCCCGCCTTCCAGCCGCCGCACCCATGGGTTAGCCCTTGGGACCGGCATAATCAGGGATTCCGACGCATGAACCGCGCCACCACCAGCCGCCTTGTCCTCGCGGCACTCGCCTTGCCGCTCGCCCTTGGCCTTGCCGCCTGCGACAAGGGTGGCGGCGACCAGAAGGCCGGGCTTACCGGCGAACCCGTAAAGGCCGTGGCCCCGCCCGCCGGCAAGGCCTGGACCGAAGTTGTCGTCAGGACGCCAGAAGGCGGCTACCTGATGGGCAACCCCAATGCCCCGATCAAGCTGGTGGAATACGGCTCGCTCTCCTGCCCGCACTGCGCCAAACTGGCGCAGGAAGGCTTTCAGAAGCTGATGAGCAACTATGTGTCGACCGGCAAGGTCAGCTTCGAATTCCGCAGCTTCGCCATCCACCCGCAGGACGTGCCGTTGACCGTTCTCGCCAGTTGCGGCTCGACCGAGGCCTTCATCCCGCTGGTTGAGCAGGCCTATGCCAATTTCGACGCGCTCGCGACCAGCACCCAGGCCGGTGCGCAGAAGGCAGAAGCGGCCATGGCCTTGCCGGAAAACCAGCGCTTCGTCACTTTCGCGGATGCCACCGGGTATACCGATTTCTTCGCCGCCCGCGGCATTTCCAAGGACCAGGCCCACGCCTGCCTTGCCGATTTCTCGCGCGCGTCGGCAGTTGCGCGGCAGAGCGAGCAATACGGCAAGGAGGGCATCGATTCGACGCCGACCCTGCTGATCAACGGCAACAAGCTCGACGGCAACACCTGGGCGGAACTTGAGCCGGCCCTGCAGCGGGCCGGGGCGCGCTGATTGTCTGATCCGAAACTTCGTTCCGGATCGTCCGGCACCGGCCCGCTCCCCCGGCCCTACCACCCATTGATGGTACCCTGTGGGTGGTTGGGCCGGGGGAGTGGGCCGGTGCCGCGTCGAAATTCGCCCTTTCGCGAATTTCGCCAGGGACTCTAAACAAATATGCAGATCAAGCGGCTCAAGCTCAGTGGTTTCAAGAGCTTTGTCGAGCCGGCTGAACTGCGCATCGAGCCGGGGCTGACCGGCGTCGTCGGCCCCAACGGCTGCGGCAAGTCGAACCTTCTGGAAGCGATCCGCTGGGTCATGGGCGAAAGCTCCCCCAAGTCGATGCGCGGCTCGGGCATGGAAGACGTGATCTTCGCCGGCACCGGCCAGCGCCCGGCGCGCGACTTTGCCGAAGTGGTCCTGCACGCGGCAATCGGCGACAACGACGAGGAGCTCGAAGTCGTCCGCCGGATCGAGCGCGGCGCGGGCAGCGCCTATCGCGTAAACGGCCGCGACGTGCGCGCGAAAGACGTCGCGCTGGTCTTTGCGGACGCCGCCACTGGCGCGCACTCCCCCGCCCTTGTCAGCCAGGGCCGCATCGCCGCCGTAATTGCCGCCAAGCCGGCCGAACGCCGCCAGATGCTGGAAGAGGCGGCGGGCATCGCGGGGCTCCACGTGCGCCGCAAGGACGCCGAGCAGAAGCTGCGCGCGACCGAGGCCAACCTCGCCCGGCTTGCGGACGTCATGTCGAGCCTCGACGCCCAGATCGGCACGCTGCGGCGGCAAGCGCGGGCGGCGGAGCGCTACAAGGCCGTCTCCGACAAGATCAAGCTGGCCGAGGCGCGGATGGTCTTCGCCCGCTGGCGCGATGCCGCCGCCGCCGCCGAAGCCGCTCGGGCCGAGGCACAGGCGGCCGAAGCCCAGGTTACGGCGGCACAGGAAGCCAGCAAGCTCGCCCAGGCTGCCCAGCACCAGGCCACCGAAGCCCACGCCGAAGCCCGAGACGAACTGGCCGACCGGCGCGACGATGCCAGCGCCCACGGCCACCGCATGGCGGCGCTAACCTCGCAGCTCGAAGCAGTGGAAGAGCGCATCGCCGACCTCAATCGCCAGCGTGCGCGGCTTGAGAGCGATCGGGGCGATGCCGGTCGTCTCACGCAGGATGCCGCCGATGCCCTCACCCGTTTGGAGCGCGAGCTCGAAGCCGGCGAAGCGGCCCTGCTGGAAAGCGAAGCTGCCCGCCCCGCCCTTGCCCTGGCGCTGGAAAAGGCCGAGGCGCAAGTGCGCAGCACCGAGCTGGCTCTGGCACAGGCTACCGCCGCACAGGCCGGCGTCGAGGCGGAATGGCGCGTTGCCCAAGCTGAACTGGCGCAGGCGCAGGCGCGGCTGGCGCGGCTGGACAACGAGGCCGCGCGGCATGCGGCCACTCTCGCCGAGCTGGCGAAGCAGGGCGATGCCGATGCCGCCGTCGCCTCGACGAAGGTTCTGTGCGATGCGGCCACGGCAGCGCTGGCCAAGGCCCGCGATGGCCTTGAAGCCATGCAGGCGCGCAAGGCGGAGCTGCAGCAGGCGCGCGACGGCGCCGCCTCTGCGCTGGCAGCAGCCCGCGCCGAATGCGCCGGGATCGAGCGCGAGCATTCAGCCCTGCTGCGAGACCGCGAGGCGCGGGCCAAGCAGGCGCAGGCCAAGCACGGCCTACCCGTGGCAATCGACAAGGTCCGCGCCGCTCCCGGCTATGAGCGCGCCCTCGCCGCCGTGCTTGGCCGCGATGCCAAGGCCCCGGTCGGCCCTGCTCCGGAAAATGAGGACGGGCGCTTCTGGTCCGGTGCCGAAGTGCCCATGGCCGTGGCCGACAGCCTCGCCGCCCACGTCACCCAGTGCCCGGAGGAACTAAAGGCCCGCCTCGCGCTGGTCCACGTTGTCGAGACGGATGATGGCCGCCCGCTCGGGTCGGGCGAATGGCTCGTCACCACTGGCGGCCACTTGCGGCGCTGGGACGGTTTCGTCGCGCGTGGCGAAGGCGCGGCGGAGGCGGCGCGGCTGGAGGCGGAGAACCGCTTTGCCGAGCTGGACGCCCTCCTCCCCGAAAAGCGCGCCGTGCTGACCGAGGCCAAGGGCGCAGAAGCCCGCGTAGGTCAGGATCTGTCCGAACTGCAGCGCACGCTGATTGCTGCCGAGCGCGAGATTGCCGGCGCCATGGAAGCCGAACGCGCCGCCCTGCGCGCGCTCGACCAGGCCGAGGACGCCCGCACCCGGCTCGCCGCGCGCAAGGCCGAGCTGGAGGCAGCCGCCGGTGATCTTGCCGAGCAGCGCGGGCAGGCAGAGGCCGATTGCACCGCCGCCTGGGAAAAACTCAAGGAACTGCCCGACGCCGATGCCGGCCGCGCCCAGCTCGTCGCCGCCCAGGCTTTGCACGAAAGCAACAAGCAGGCGCTGCAATCCGCCTCGGCCAATCTCTCGATGCACGACCAGTCGCTCGCCGTCTCGCGTGAGCGGATGGCCGCCCAGCGCGCCGACCGGGCGAGCTGGCAGGCGCGCTCCGGCGACGCCGCCAATCGCCTCGCCGAGGTCACGCGCCGGCTCGAGGAAATCGACACAGAGCAGGCCGTAGCCGCCGCCAAGCCCGCCTCGCTGCTGCGTGAGATCGAAGCGGGCGATGAAACCCGCGCCCGTCTCGCCGCCGAACTGGCCAAGGCCGAAGCGGCCGTAGCCGTCGCCAGCGAGGCCGAACGGCAAGCCAACGCCGCCTTGTCAGCCTTGACCGAAGGGCTCGCCTCCGCCCGCGAGACCCGCGCCGGCGCCTCCGCCCGGGCCGAGAACGAGGAAGCCCGCCGCGCCGAAATGGCCGGCATCTCGGGCGAACGCTTCCAGTGCCCGCCGCCGCTGCTGCCAGAACGTTTCGAGTTCGCGTCTGCCGAAGTCGCCGGGGCGACAGAGGAAAGCGCCGCCCACGAGCGCCTGATTGCCGAGCGAGAACGGATCGGCCCGGTCAATCTCGTCGCCGCCGACGAACTGGCCGAAGCCGAGTCCCGCCACGGCGAGAGCCTTGCCGAACAGGCCGAGCTCACTGAAGCCGTCCACCGCCTGCGCGGCTCCATCGGCAATTTGAACCGTGAAGGGCGCGAGCGGCTGCGCAGGGCCTTCGAGGAAGTCGACACCCATTTCCGCCGCCTGTTCACCCGCCTGTTCGAAGGCGGCCAGGCGCACCTCGCCCTGATCGATTCCGACGATCCGCTGGAAGCCGGCCTCGAAATCTACGCCCAGCCGCCCGGGAAGCGGCTGCAATCGCTGACGCTGCTATCGGGCGGCGAGCAGGCGCTTACCGCCGTCGCCCTCATCTTCGCCCTTTTCCTGACCAACCCGGCGCCGATCTGCGTGCTCGACGAAGTTGACGCACCGCTCGACGACGCCAACATCGAGCGGTTCTGCGACCTGCTCGACGCGATGACCCTGGAAACGAAGACCCGCTACCTCATCGTCACGCACAATGCCGTGACCATGAGCCGCATGCACCGCCTGTTCGGCGTAACCATGGTCGAGCGCGGCGTCTCCCGCCTGGTCAGCGTGGACCTTGGGGGGGCCGAGGAACTGCTGGCGGCGGAGTAGCCCCGCCCCCGGCCAACATGCGAGACGCTATTGCCCCTGGGCCTGTCCACGGGGCTGCCAGTTCGCAGGGGGAACCAGCTTGACCGTTGGCAACAGCGCGTTCAATTCTTCCGCAACGGCCGAGTTGAGCACATATCCGTTATTGAAATATACCGCGTTTTGCGGCGGCACCACGAAGGAAATGCCACGCTTGGTAACCGCCTGGGTAATTGCCTTGGCGATGACGTCGCCGAACTGTTCCTGCACATAGGCCTCGGCGCGGCCAACCGGGGCGAGAATGCCCTGGATCTCCCGCTGGCCCGACTGGTCAAGGTTCTGGATGGCAGCCAGCTGGGCTTGCAGCGCCGCCTGCGACACGTTGCCTGCCTGCCGGTCGCGGTTGTACTTTTCCATCAGCGGAGTGAGCTGCGCCCTGAGCTGGAGCCGCCGGGCTTCCGCTGCATCGAGCTGCTGCTTGAACACGGTCTGCCGCTCCTGCATCATCGCAGCATAAGCCTTGCTGGCCTGGATCGCTTCCGAAACATTGAGAATGCCCAATCCGGGGATCATGTTCAGCCTCGCGGCGGCCGGAGCAGCCGGCGCTGCCGGAGCAGCTTGCGCCGCACCGCCCTGCCCCGCGACTGCAACCATGGACAGACCGGCAAGTCCGGCGAGAAGGTACGATTTCATCGGGATCATCCTTTGCGGTGCGGGATCGTGATGGACTGGGCGGGCACATCGGGCCTGCGCGCGGCTATGTCAATCGGGCTGTCCGGAAGATGAACAACCGGTGCGATCAGTCGAGCACGAAGCGCGGCCCAGGCCCCGCCGCCCCGGCGCGGTCGTCGCGATTGGTGATCTGGCAGCGCTGCAGGCTCATGCAGCCACAGCCGATGCACTCCTCCAGGTTGTTGCGCGTGCGGGTGAGCAACTGGATCTTGGCGTCGATCTGCTTGCGCAGGCCACGGCTGATCCGCTGCCAGTCATGCACGGTCGGTGTGCGGCCCTGCGGCAGGTTGGCCAGCGCCTCCTCGATCTCGACAAGGCCAAGCCCCAGCCGCTGGGCGATGAGGATGAAGGAAAGACGGCGGATGTCGGACCGCAGGAAGCGCCGTTGGTTGCCTGATGTCCGTTGCGACTGGAGCAGGCCCCGAGCCTCGTAAAAGCGGATGGCGGACACGGCGAGGCCGGTGCGCTTCGCCATCGTTCCGATCGGTATCAGGTCGTTGCGGTCCATACTCGTCCCCGCGCGCATTCGACCTTAAGTTAGCTTGAGGTTTTTCTTTGGCAAGCGGAAATACACGTGTGTTCTCAAGTCTTTCAGAGCAAGACGGGGCTGGACGGGAGCGAGCCGCCGCCGGCCCAGCGCTCGTCGGTACGTTCCACCGCGATGTCGTCCTCCCAGGTAACGCAGAGCGCCAGCGCGTCCTCGGGCGTCCCCTTGGTCCAATACTGCTGCGCCGCGTGGCTGAGGATCAGCGGCATTCGGTCATGCACTTCGGCCATCTGCGGATGCCCATCGACCATGACCATGGAATAGACCTCGCCCCACTCGACCGTGTTGCGCCAGAGGCCGGCGACGGCGAAGACCTCTTCGCCGGGCAGCGAATACCAGGTGCGCGTCATCCACCCCTTCTCGCCTTCGGCCTCGGCCCAGGCGCTGACCGGGATCAGGCAGCGGCGGTGGACGAAACTGTCGCGCCAGAACGGGGTGGTCAGCTTGTCCTCGCGGGCATTGGTGACGGCCTTGGGTTTGAGCGGCTGGCCCTTCTTGCCCTTGAGCACCACGGGGAAGCCCCAATGCATCGATCGCACCTGCCCCTCGGCAACGACCAGCCCGGGATAGCCGGGGTAGACTTCCGCCGCATGATTGGCCCCGCCAGTGGCAGTCGCCCCGAACAGGCGGGCGATCTCCTCGGCGCCCTTGTACATGCGGTAGAGGTTGCACATCAGGCGTTGCTCTCAGGCATTTCCGGCGACCCAGCAGGCGAGCGCCATCAGCAAACCGGCCAAGCGGTTGGAGCGGAAGCGCGCGAGGGCATTGTCGGCGCTGGCGGCGTCGAGCGTCGCGATTTGCCACAAAAGGTGCAGGCCCATCGGCAGAAGCGCGAGAAGCGCCAGCCAGTCAGGCCGCAGCAACCAGAAGGCCGATAGCCAGAGAATCATGGCGGCGAGGTAGAACAGGCCGACACCGCCCCTCACCCGCTCCCCCATGCGCAAGGCGCTGGAGCGGATGCCGACGAGGGCGTCGTCCTCGCGGTCCTGCAGGGCGTAGATCGTGTCGTAGCCCACAACCCAGCAGATCGAGCCGGCATTGAGCAATCCCAGCACCGCCAGCATGTCGCCGCGCACCTCGACCCAGCCGACCAGCGCACCCCAGGAGAAGACCAGCCCCAGCCACACCTGAGGCCACCAGGTGATCCGCTTCATGAAGGGATAGGCGGCGACCGGGACAATGCTGGCGAGCGCCGCCAGTTGTGCCAGCCACCGCAATTGCAGCAGCACGACAAGGCCAACGAGGCACAGCACCAGCAGCCAGGCCCAGGCCGCCTTTTTGCTCACCCGCCCGCTGGCGACAGGCCGCGCGGCGGTGCGCGCCACCTGCCGGTCGAGATCGGCATCGACGACGTCGTTGTAGACGCACCCCGCCCCGCGCATGGCGATGCTGCCCAGCAGC
Source organism: uncultured Novosphingobium sp. (assembly GCA_964630805.1). GTDB lineage: Bacteria > Pseudomonadota > Alphaproteobacteria > Sphingomonadales > Sphingomonadaceae > Novosphingobium. Next base: position 34,735 of record CAZVWP010000008.1, read on the forward strand.
AGCCAGAGGATCAGCCGCCACTGCGACTCCCCGCCCGCCAGCAGCACGCCCCAGGCGCAGGGCCAGAACAGCAGCCACCAGCCGATAGGGCGGTCGAAGCGTGCAAGCAGGGCGAAATCACGCAGTCGCGCCGGCAGGGCGGCGACGAGGCCGCGGTGCTCGGTATCTGGGACGATGGCTTCGGACATGAGTGACTGACTTGGTACGTCTGGCAGCAACATTCAAATCTTTACAACACAGGTCCGTTTTGGGGACTGGGCAGTTCGCGCCAGACATCCTTTATGCCTTCTGCGCAGCGCGGATTTGGCTTGTTGCATTCAAGCGCCCTTTCCATACGATTTCGAACATCCTCCAACACGCGGCAGGAAGCTCCCATCTCGGCCTCGAGAAAAACATCCGGCTGAGGATTCATCTGGTGAGCCAATTCCAGATTCCGACTTAGCTGATCTGCAGATATCGACTTGCCGTTCCAGTAAATTTGGTCGTCCCGGGTAAGCGAAACATTGTTCATCAGCGGCAACAGCGCATAAAAATTATGAGGCACCTGCCAATGCCCTCGCGGAGGAAGGCACGCCCTTGCATCCGGCTTCGAACAAGCCGTGAGAAGCAGCCCAATACTCACACACAAAAGGCGGCCTGGTATGTTCATGGGAGAGGTTTGGCACGGCGATCACCCGCGATCCACCCTTGCAGGCTAAATTTGCTCTGACGCGATCCTGCAGTATTAGCATCCCATGCCCGCCACCCCCGCCTGGCCCCCTAAGAGCGCCCCGCGGCTGTTCGTCGATCCGCCATTGGAGACGGGCGCCACGATCCCCATCGAAGGCGCGCAGGCGCATTACCTGATCAAGGTGATGCGCGCTGCCGAGGGCGATGTCGTGATCCTGTGCGACGACGTCACCGGCGAATGGGCTGCGCGGGTCAGTTCTATCGGCAAGCGCGGCCTCCTGGTCACGCCCGAGGAATTGCTGCGCGAGCGCGAGGAGGTGCCGGACTTCACGCTCTGCGCGGCGCTGCTCAAGAAGGACCGGTTCGACCTGGTACTGGAGAAGGCCTGCGAATTGGGCGTGCGGCGGATCCAGCCGGTGCTGACCCGGCGCTGCGTCGCCGACAAGCTCAATCTCGAGCGCGCGCGGGCGATCCTTGTCGAGGCGGCCGAGCAATGTGCGCGAACCGCGCTGCCCGAGCTGGCAGAGCCGGTGAAGCTCGATGCCCTGCTGAAGGGCTGGCATGCGGGGCGGACGCTGTTCTTCGCCGACGAGGCGGGAGGCGACGTTGCCGCCACTGCCTTCACCGCACAAGTGGGGCCCGCCGCCCTCCTCACCGGTCCCGAAGGCGGCTTCGACGATGCCGAGCGCGCCGCCATCCGCGCCCTGCCGCAAGCCCGCGCAATTTCGCTCGGCCCTCGCATCCTGCGGGGCGAGACGGCGGTTATAGCGGCAACCGCGCTGTGGATGGGCGTGGCTGGCGATTGGGCCAGGGATTGGAAATAAGACTGGCGTATCAATTCGCCCTAACTTAACGGGCCGATTTATGAGCACGCGGCAGGCTACAGATCGCGACGATCCGGTGATCGAGGATGTCAGGCAACTCGCAGAGCCCATGGCGGCTGGCGAGAAGGTACCGGAACGCTGGCGCATCGGCACCGAGCACGAAAAACTGGTCTACGACACCGGTGACCACCACGCGCCGTCCTATGACGAGCCCGGCGGCATCCGCGACATGCTGATGGCCCTGCGCGAATTCGGCTGGGAGCCAATCGAGGAAGGCGGCCATGTCATCGCGCTGAAGGGGGCCGACGGCAATGTCAGCCTGGAGCCTGCCGGCCAGCTCGAACTGTCCGGCGCGCCGCTCGAAAACCTGCACCAGACCTGCGCCGAAACCGGCCGCCACCTCAAGCAAGTGAAGGAAATCGGGGCGCGTACCGGCAAGGGCTTCCTCGGCCTGGGCATGTGGCCGGACAAGACCCGCGACGAACTGCCGATCATGCCCAAGGGGCGCTATGCCATCATGCTGCGCCACATGCCGCGCGTCGGCACCATGGGCCTCGACATGATGCTGCGCACCTGCACCATCCAGGTGAACCTCGACTATTCGAGCGAGGCGGACATGGCGCAGAAGTTCCGCGTCGGCCTCGCGCTGCAACCGCTGGCGACAGCCCTCTTCGCCAATTCGCCCTTCACCGAGGGCAAGCCCAACGGCTACCTTTCCTACCGCAGCCACATCTGGTCGGACACCGATCCGCACCGCACCGGCATGCTGCCCTTCGTCTTCGAACAGGGCTTCGGCTACGAACGTTATGTCGAATACATGCTCGACGTGCCGATGTACTTCGTCTTCCGCGACGGCAAGTACGTCGATGCCGCAGGCCAGAGCTTCCGCGACTTCATGGCTGGCAAGCTCCCGGCGCTCCCGGGCGAGCGCCCGCACATGAGCGACTGGACGGACCACCTTTCCACCGCCTTTCCCGAAGTGCGCCTCAAGAGCTTCCTCGAAATGCGCGGGGCCGACGGCGGCCCGTGGAACCGGATCTGCGCCCTCCCCGCCTTCTGGGTCGGGCTGCTTTATGACCAGGGCGCGCTTGATGCGGCCTGGGACCTCGTCAAGCGCTGGGACATGGAAGGGCGCGAAGCTTTGCGCAATGCCGTGCCAAAGCTTGCACTGGACGCACCGCTACCGGGCGGGGGAAAGTTGCGGGATGTCGCAGCGGAAGTGCTGGCGATTTCCCGCGCTGGGCTGACGGCACGCGGACGGCTCAATTCGACGGGCGAAAACGAAACCGGGTTCCTCAACCCGCTCGACGAGATTGTCGCCAGCGGCAAGGTGCCTGCCCAGCGGCTGCTCGACGATTACAACGGGCCTTGGGGCGGCGATATCAGCCGGGTCTACGAGCAGAGCTTCTGATCACTCTGCCGGCTGCAACTGCGGCCTGCGCCCGCGCAGGGCCCGGCCGATCGCCACGAAGTGCCGGGTGATCAAGCCGTTCTGCTCCATCCACTCGGAATATTCGCGGTACTTCGCGTCCTCCGCCCCCAGGTGCCGCTCTTCCGTCTTGGCCCGCCAGAAATAGACCGCGCTGACCATGGCCATCAGCGTCGTGTTGCGCACCGCATCGACCAGCGAATTGGTCGTCGCCCACCACGGCATGGTCGCGCACCACCAGAACAGGTTCTTGGAGAGATAGGCCGGGTGCCTGGTGAAGGCATAGGGACCGTTGGTGATCACGCCGCGATAGGTAAGGTTCGAAAAGCGCAGGCCGAAGGCGACAGTCGCCCAGGCGTAGATCGCCGTCAGCACCACCAGCAGGGCGCCCCAGGCCCATAGCAGAGCCGTATTGCCCTGCAGGAACATGGCCCAGTCGCCGGTGTTCTCGTGATAGTTCAGCGGGCCGCCGTCGCCCATCAGGATGAACGGCGGGTAGCAGATCAGCGCCGCCAGCCAGCCGGCGAGCCAAGGATTGGCCGAGCGGATCTGCGCGTCGAGCGGCTTGAAGGTGACGAGGTAGCCGACCATGGCGATCTGCACGTCGATCACGAACAGCAGTTCCGTCAGCCAGTTGGCGATGAGCACGGGATCTCCCGCGATGGACGGGATGTCGAGCAAGACCACCCCGGCGAAACCCGGCGGCAGGATCGAGATCATGAAGGCGCAGAAGAACCCCTTGACCGTCCAGGACCGCCAGTGGTGCGCCACTTCCGCGCTGTCGAAAGGCTCGCGGCCGATCAGCAGGGCGCCAAAATGCCAGGCCCCGTCGCGCGGCTCCACGAGCACCCGGTCGAGCCAGACGACATAGGGAATCGACAGCAGGAACATCGGAATGGCGGCCGCGCCCAGCACCTCCATCGAGAACAGGTATTGCCCCCGCCAGTACCAGCGCGCCACGCAATAGATTCCCGCGATGATCGCCCAGGTCGCCCACAGGCCCGCCAGCTTGGTGATCGAGATGTCGAGAATGTCGCTGATCGGGCGCGGGCGGGACCAGTGGATGCCGGTGGATGGGCGACGGTGCACCTTGTCGACCAGCAGCGACCAGGCGACCATCGGCACGCCCGACCAGAGCACGGCCATCAGCGCGGCATAGGGCCCGGACAGCGGCACCCGCGGACCGCCCAGGCCGAACATGTCCGACAAGGGCACCCAGTTGCGGCAGATCAGTATCCAGGCGAACAGGCCGGCAAGCCCGCAAAGCCCAACGCCAGCGGAGACGTCGCTTAGCGGACGTGAGGCATACGCGGGATTTTGCGAAGTCATCCCGCCCGCCATAGACGGGATTGGTTAAAGGGCGGGTAACGCGACTCCTCTCCGCAAGCGGGTGGGGAACTCACTCACCTGAAGGCAGTGATCTTCCCGCCGTCGTCCAGCACGTAGAGCACCTGGTTGGCCACGATGGGCGCCAGCGAAACTGGCTTGCCCAGCTTGGCCGCGAGCGTCGTGGTGCCGTCGGTCACGCTGGCAGAGACCAGCTCACCATGCGAATTGGCCATCCACAGCCGGTTGCCAGCCAGCACCGGGCCGACCCAGAAGTAGGGATCCTTGCGCTTCTTCGGATTCCGCCAGCGCTGCAGCTGCTTGATCCAGCGCACCTTGCCGCTGGTGCGGGCGATACACAGCAGGCGGGCGTCGTCGGTCAGGGTGAAGATCCAGTCGCCGGCGATGGCCGGAGTCGAAATTCCGGCAAGGTTCAGTTCCCAGATGCGCTGGCCGGTAACCAATTCATAGGCGGCCATGCGCCCGCCCTGCCCCAGGGCATAGACCCGTCCGCGATCGACGATCGGATCGGCATCGACGTCGGTCAGCACGCCCACCTGGTTGGAAATCGAGGTGCGCGCCAGCGCGTCGGACCACAGGGTGCGGCCGTTCTCGTAGCGGTAGGCGACGAGTTCGCCGGTGGAATAGCCGGCGACAACCGTGCCCTGCCCTGCCGCCGGAGCGGCGACGCCGAATACGCCCTGCTGGCCAAGCGAGCCCGATTCCGCCCACATCAGCGAACCGTCGTCGGGCCTCAGCGCCAGAACCTGGTTGTTCTGGGTCATGACGTAGATCGCGCCGAAGGCGATCGTCGGGGACCCGCGCAGCGGCCCCGCCGGTTTGACGGTCCACAACTGGCTGCCGTCCGATGCGTTGAGCGCCGCGACCTCGCCGATGCCGGTGGTCACGTAGACGCGGTCGTTGTCATAGCTGGCGCCGCCGCCATAGGCGGTGTGCGAATCCTTGCCCGAAATGCGGAAGCTGTGCTGCCAGCGCCGCGCACCTGACGCCGCGTCGAAGGCCGAGACGTTGCCGTTGGTATCCATGACGAACAGCTTGCCGCCGCCGATCACCGGCGCTGCCGCCAGCCGCTGCTTGTTGTTCGATCCGGCGATGCCGACGTTCCAGGCGCGGCGCGGGTTCTCCGACAACGCCAGATGACCATAGGACTTGTTGGCCGTCCCGCCCGGCTGGGCCCAATCGGCATTGGCCTCCGCCGGGGGCAGTATGACCGAGACCTCCGACATGGTCGGATCGACGTGAGCGCCGGATTCGATGCGCGAAAGGATTGGGATGCGATTGCCCACGGTGGGCGTCTTGGGCCGGTTCTTGCCGCCGCCACAGGCCGACAGCCCCAGCGCCAGGGCGAGGACCAGTGGCACGGCGATGGCGCGGGTCAGGTGCGAAGGCTTCATTCGTCGATCCTCTGGCTTTCTTGTCACGGCACAGGCCACCTGTGGCGTCACTGCTGCTCGCCGCTGGCCGCCTTGGCCACGTCGTCTATCGCATCGACGCCCAGCAGGCCGGCCATCTGGCGGGTCCGGGCGCGAAGGGTTTCGGGCGTATCCTTGTCGCGCGAGACCGAGGCGAACAGGGGTCCGGCAAGGTCGTTGCGGTTCATCTTAAGATAGGCAAGGCCGGTAAGCTCGCCCGCGGCGCCGAACCAGGGGTTGCCGGGCACGGCCAGCGGCTTGAGCTTGTCGACCACCTGCTGCGGCGCCATCGCGTCGAAATTGGCGGCAACGCCGCGGATCGTCGCCAGGTCGCGCAGCGGCTTGGGCGCGTCGGCGTTGGCCGCCACCGCGTTGTAGAGCCGCAGCGCCTCGTCCTTGCGGTTCTGCTGCAGGGCGATATTGGCGCGCATGATCTGGGCGACCGCGGCGGTTCCGCCGTGGCTGTCCTTGGCCAGCGGCTCTAGTTGCTTGTCGGCCAGATCGAGCCGGCCCTGCTCGACCCGGTCGAGCGCAATGGTCATCTGCTCGCCGCGTTCGCCGGCCGCCTGCTTGGTCGAATGTTCCCACCACAGGTAGCCTGCGAGACCAAGCAGGGCCACGGCTACGGCGGCGCCGATCGGTCTGCCCCAGCGCTTGACCGCGCCGAGCATCTCGTCCTGGCGAAGCGCTTCGTCGACTTCGCGCATGAATACGTCCTGCTGCGCCGCATCGCGGTCGGCGAGCTGTTCACTGCGGGACTGGGGCTTGTTGGGGCGCAGGGCCAATGCTGGGGGCCTTCGGTTAATTGGTCGCAGGTGCCCGGCTTTAGCGAAAGGCCCGGCCATTTCAACGGCAATGATCGCTGCCCTGTGGACGGTGAAGCGGGGATGAATGGATGGGTGGCACGCTTTGCTTGACGACAGGCATCCCCGCCGGCACCAAGCCGCCATGATACAACCCGATCCCCCCGCCCGCATGCCCCCGGTCCAGCCGGAGGACTATACCGACGAAACCCGAGCCTTTTTCGCCAGGTGGACCGGCGGTTTCCTGAAGGGGGCGGACAGCAACCCGGTGCTCCAGACCTTCGCCCACAACCCCGCGCTGGCCGAGGCCTTCTCGCAGTTCAACATCCACATCCTGCTGCACAACACCCTGCCGGTGAAGCAGCGCCAGATCGCGATTATGCGCACGGCCTGGATCACCAAGGCGGTCTACATGTGGTCGAGCCACCTGAACACCTCCATGACCTGCGGCCTGTCCGACGACATGTTCGAGCCAATCAAGCACGGCGCGGACGACCCCTGGTTCACCCCATTCGAGCAGGCCATCATGCGCGCCACCGACGAACTGGTCGCCGACCGCAATATCTCCGACGCCAACTGGAACGTGCTGATGGCCGAGTGGGACAACAAGCAGATGCTGGACTTCATGTTCACCGTCGGCGCCTATGTCGCCATCGCCGGCGTCATGCGCTCGACCGGCGCGCGGCGCGATCCGGACCTGCTGGCGCTGGCGGAGAAATATGGCGCGCCGGAAGCCTGAGCTTCAGCTACCCCGCAAATGCTCGATCGGCGGCGAATAGACGCGCTGGAGCAGTTCGCGCCAATCGTCGTCGGCAAAAGGATCGCCCGGCGCGCGAGCTGAGATGCCCCGGGCGGCGAGGTCGGCGAGATAGGTCTCGACCACCTGCCCGGCGGTAAGATCGAAGCGGCTGTCCTCGAAGGAGGCGAGATGGGCCTCGTCGGTGAAGACATGTGCTTTCCACAGGATCGAGATGCGCACCGTGCCCGGATCGAAGCGCAGCAGCATCTTGTCCCCCGCGCGCAATTCCCAGCCCCCGTCCGGCAGGGCGTGCAACCGGTTGTCATAGTGCATCACGGCATGGACTTGCGCCTGCTCCTCGGGCGTGCCGATATCCTCCATGCGGTGCCACATGAATTCGTTGTCGCTGACAAGGCCATGGTTCCACATAGGGGCGCGCTCGATGCCGGAGGGGCCGTCGAGACCGTCCGGCCAGTATTCGAAACCGCCGTTGCTCGCGCGGGTGAACCAGCACAGGCCCGAGGCGATCGGCACCATCCAATCATCGAACAGCCCCGAATGCGCCATGTTCTGCAGCAACCAGACCGGCGCCTGCGGCGCGCCGAAGCCGCGGAACTGGGCGAGATCTAGGTGCGGCACACCGAGCGGGGTGGCGAGATTGAGATTGACCATGGCGGCAAAGGGCCGGACGATCTTCGCCCCGAATGCCTCGCGGGAAGCTGCGATCCAGCGCGGGTTCTCCATGAACAGGGGATCGTTGCAATAGGCCTTGAACCACGGTGCCCTCGCCGCCGCGCCCATGGTCGCACCAAGATTGTGGAGCTTGGCCGTGGTCGGATAGGGCGCCAGCCCCTCGACCAGCCGCAGCGCTGTCTCGGGATCGTCGAACACCTGGTGGATCGTCACCGGGTGCGAGCGCACCATCGCGGGCCGCAGGGCGGCGGACTGGGTTAGCGTCGCCATGACCTCACTCCTGAATCTGCCCCCCCATACCACACTATCGGCGCGCGGAATGCCTTTATGCCGTCGAAAGCAGGAATGCGCCAAGGGCCAGTAACAACAGGCCGATGCCATAAGCCGCCGGGCCCGAAATCTGCCCGGAACAGTGCAACCCGGCTCGCCCACCGACGATGGTGGCGAACCCCGGCTATCAGGGCAAATACCCCTGCGACGTGGTTGTCGCTCAGCGTCATGGCTTTGCTTCACCAGACGGGCCGGGCAATGTTACCCGGACCGGCACCCCCGAATAGCGCGGCATGAAGTTGATCGATTGCACGTGCCGGCTAAGCGAGGTCAACTGGCCGACATTGGCGCCGCCATCGGCCCGGACATCGCCGGTAGAGACCAGCGGGCCGAACATGTGCGTCATCGAGACCACTCCCGGGCGCAGGCGGTCCTCACCGCGCGCCAGGGTGCGGATCGCGCCGAATTCGGAGGCGACCTCCACTTCCGCCCCCTCCTCGATCCCCGCCGCCGCCATGTCCTGCGGGTTCATCCAGGCATAGTTCACCGGATAGCGCCGCCGCGCCTCGCGGCTTTCGCGGTAGGCGCTGTTGATCGCGTGGAGGATGCGGCGGCAGGTAAGGCGGAAGGGGTAGCCTTGTTCGGGAGCTTCGACCGCCAGTTCGGCAAGTTCCGCTGCGACATCGTGCGGGCACAGTTCCAGCCGGCCGCCTTCCACCGGCGCGGGAAGGACGCGGCGATGCATGTTTGCGGGGCGCACACCGCCCGGATTTGCGGCAATCTCGTCGAAGGGGACGGCGCTGTCGTGGCAGAGGAAGCGGATAAGGTCGGTCGGGTCGGGCTTCACCGCCATGTCGAGCGGCAGGCCGGGCTGCACATCCTCGAACTTCATTCCGTAGTTCCAGAACTTGAAGGTCAGCGGCACGCCCATGCGGCCGGAAACGCCCCAGAAGAACTCCCAGTCGTGGATCACGCCAGCCGGCTTTTCGACCACCGCCGGGGTGTACTGGACATAGGCCTCGGGAAACATGGAATCGCCCGGAACCGTGATCTCCTCGCGCTCGAAGGGCTGCGAGGTGGCGATGATGTAGTCGGCCATGCGCCCGGTGGCGTTGATCCGGCAATCCAGCGAAACCAGCAGGTCGAGCTTGCCGAAGGCCTCGGCCGCCACCGCAGGATCGCCCATCGCCATCAGCGGATCGCCCCCCAGACAGATGAGGGCGCGGATGCGATTGGGGGAATCGGCGGTGATCTCACCCGGGATCAGCGCCGTCGGGAACTCGCCGACCAGCGCGCCGGTGTCCTGGCTGACGCACTTGGGTTCCTGTTCGAAAGAGCGCGTCGGGGAGACGGCCATCTCGTAGGCGTCCTTGCTTTTCAGCGTCCCGGGATTGCGCACGAGGTCCCCCTCGCGCCGATATCCGCCCTTCAGCGCATTGACCGTCTCGATCATATGGTCGGCTAGGTTGGAATGGGCCGCCATCGAGGGGCCGGTGCCGCTACCGGCGATCGGCTTCTTCGCCTCGGCCAGCCACTTTGCCGCCAGTTCGATCTGTTCCACCGGCACGTCCGCCCGGGCCGCCGCCAGTTCCGGCGTGAACGGCTCAAGTGCCTTGCGCAGGGCATCCAGGCCATTGCACCAGCGCTCGACGAACTCTCTGTCATAGGTGCCGTCGCGCAGGAGGATGTGGGCGATGGCTCCGAAAATCTCCGCATCGTGCCCCGGCAGCGGCTGGATCAGCAGGTCCGAATAACGCGCAGTTTCGGTGCGGCGCGGGTCGATGAGGATCACCTTCGCCCCCCGCTGTCTGGCCGCCTCGAACGCCCGCGCCGGAGCCCCCGGTTCGGCCAGCGCGAAAGGCGCGCCCTGGTGGCTGACCAGCGGATTGCCGCCCGCAAGCAAAATCAGGTCGGCATCGCGCATCAGGTGCTTGCCCGAGGCCATTATGCCCATGCGGGCCATAGTCACCCACTTGGCCGACTGGTCGATGGTCATGCTGGAAAAGAAATTCGGCGTGCCCAGCGCCGCCACCCAGGCTCGTTCCATCAGCCCGCCCAGCACCGAGCGATAGGCGCCGGTGCCATGATAGACGGCAATGCTGCGCGGGCCATGCTCGGCCACCAGCGCCTTCAGCCTGGCCCCGATCTCGTCCATCGCGCGGTCGGCGTCGATCTCGGCGAATTCCCCGTCCGCCCCCCGCTTCAGGCTGGAGAGCAGCCGCGCTTCCATGCCGTTGTGCAGTTCCACCGCCGCCGTGCCCTTGGGGCACATGTAGGCGCCATAGGGCGAGACCGAGCCATCCGGCCGCGCGCGCAGCATGCGGCCGTCTTCGACATCGATTTCCATCGAGCAGAGCGCACCGCAGTTGCGGCAGAAGGTCTTGACTGTATCCATGGGTTGGAGGCTAGACCAACAGGAGCATAATCGGGAGGGGAAATTGGTGAGCGGAAACAGTGGGCGCCTGCCTATAGGTCGCCTTATCGCCCACGCGGCGATGTCGCTGCCGATCATGGGCTCGCAATTGCCACTCAGCACCTACCTGCCGGCGATCTATGCCAAGCACATGGGCATCTCGCTCTATGCCCTTGGGGCGATCTTCCTGGGCGAGCGCATCTGGAGCACCCTGGCGGACCCGCTGGTCGGCTGGCTGTGCGACCGCACTTCCAGCCGCTTCGGCCGCCGCAAGGTGTGGATCGCCAGCGGCGCGGTGCTGTTTGCGCTGGCCTACGGCTTCCTGTTCTTCCCGGTCTTCGGCGTAACGCCCCTGTCGCTGACTATAGGGCTGGCCACGCTGTTCCTCGCCTGGTCGATGATCGTGGTGCCCTATTACGCCTGGTCGGGCGAGCTATCGGGGGACTATCATGAGCGGACCCGCGTCACGACTTACCAGACGGTGATGACCAACGTCTCGCTGCTGGGCGTGCTGGCGGTGCCGGCGGTGGTGGAGCGGCTCTACCCCGGCGACGACATGCTCAAGCTCAACGCGATGGGGGCGGCGGTGCTGATCCCGATGATCCCGGGCACATTGCTGATGCTATGGTCTTTTCCCGACACGGCCCGCGCACCCAGTGCCGCCCCGAAGAAGGCGAGGTTGAGCCTCGGCCAGATGCTGCGCTCCATCGTCAGCGAGACCGTGCTGATCCGCATCATGGTCGCCGATTTCCTGATCCTCGCCGCCCAGGGCGCCCGCGGCGGCCTGTTCATCTTCTTCGTCGGCTATGTGCTCGGCATGCCAGAGGTCGGCGCCGCGCTGTTCCTGTTCCAGTTCATCTTCGGCATTGTCGCGGCGCCGCTGTGGCAGGCGGTATCGCGGCGCATCGGCAAGCGCGGTGCCTATTTCTGGGCCGAGGCGATCCAGGCCGCGATCAACTTCGCGCTGGTGCTGGTCGGCAAGGGAGACCTGCCGCTGTTTCTCGCCCTCGCGCTGGTACAGGGGCTGACGCAAGGCGCCGGCAACCTCATTCTGCGCGCCATGCTGGCCGACCTGGCCGACGAATACCGCCTGCGCACCGGCACCGACCGCACGGCCATGCTGTTCTCGCTGTTCAGCATTTCCGGCAAGGCGGGCTCGGCGGTGCCGCTGGGTATTGCCCTGCCGCTGATCGCTTGGTTCGGCTTCGATCCGCAGGCGGCGAGCCAGCCCGCATCGGGCCTGCTGGCTCTGTCGCTGGTCTTCTCGCTGGTTCCCGCCTTCGCCCACCTTCTCGCGACATTTCTGATACGCGGGTTTTCCATCGACGAGGCGCGTCAAATCGCGATACGACAGCAACTGGAAGCCCGGGAGAAAGCCGCATGAGCACCAAGACCGCGCTGCGCATCAGCCCCATCGCCGCGAGGATCGGCGCGACCATCGACGGCGTCGAACTGTCCGGAAATCTCGACGATGCCAGCGTTGCGCAGATCCGCTCAGCCTTGCTGAAGCACAAGGTCGTGTTCTTCCGCGGGCAGGATGGTGTCGGCGATGCCGAGATGGAAGCTTTTGCCGAGCGGCTGGGCGATCCCGTCGTGCACCCCAATGTCGCCGCCTCCAGCGGCTCCAAATACCTGCTCGACCTTGAAGCCAGCGCGGGTTTTGCTGCCTCCGTCTGGCACACCGACCTGACCTTCATGCCCGCCTACCCCATGGCCTCGATCCTGCGCGCGGTCGAACTGCCCGAGGCCGGCGGCGACACCATGTGGGCCAACTGCGCCACCGCCTATGACGACATGCCCGAGCCGCTCAAGGCCATGGCCGATCGGCTCTGGGCCGTGCACCGCAACGATGTCGACTATGCCACCGAATTTGCCGGGGATGTGCGCGAACGGATCGACAGGTACACAAAGCAGGCGCTCGGCACCCTGTTCGAGACGGAGCACCCGGTGGTCCGCGTCCATCCTGAGACGGGCGAGCGGGTATTGCTGACCGGCATCTTCATCCGCCGCCTGCTGGGCTTCACCGCGAAACAGTCGCAGGCGGTGCTCAACATCCTGCAAGAATACATCATGCGCCCGGAAAACTGCGTGCGCTGGCGCTGGTCGCCGGGGGATGTGGCGGTTTGGGACAACCGCTCGACGCAGCACCGCTCGGTGGCCGATTTCGGCGACCAGCCGAGGCACCTTCGGCGCGCGACGATCCATGGGGATGTGCCGGTGGGCGTGGACGGGACGCAGAGCCGGGCAGTGATCGGGCCAGAAGCTTGAATCCTCCCCGGGACGGGGAGGTGGCAGCCGCAGGCTGACGGAAGGGGGTTCGCCGGCCTCAAGCGGCGCTGCGTCAGGACGCGAACCCCCACCACCATCGCCTTTGGCGACGGTCCCCTCCCCGTCCCGGGGAGGATTTTTACCCCAAGGCCTCGGCAATCATCCCCTTGGCCAGCCCCATGATCGTGGCGAAATCCTGCTGCGCCGAGGGTATCCCGCGCCGATAGGTGCAGAAGCCGTGGATCGTGCCAAGGAACTCGCGATAGGTCACCTGCACCCCCGCCTCGATGGCCTTGGCGGCAAAGGCGCGGCCTTCGTCGCGCAGGGGGTCGAATTCGGCTGTCACCAGCAAGGTCGGCGGCAGGCCTGCCATCTCGCCCAGCAAGGCCGTTCCGCGCCAGTGGCCATGGTCCGAGGCATAGGAGACATCGTAATAGTCCATGCCTTCCTTATCGAGGCCGAAGCCGTTCGAGAAAGCGACGCCCGACGGATAGGGCTGCCTGCGGTCGGCCGAGGGATAGATCGGAATCTGCATCAGCAGCGGCAGCGCCGCCGGCTTGTCGCGCAGCGCAAGCGTCGTCACCAGCGTCAGCGTGCCCCCGGCACTGTCGCCGCAGGGGATGACATGGGTGAACTCGCGCCCGAACTCCGCGCCGTTCTCCGCAATCCAGCGGGTAGCCGCCTCGGCATCGTCGGGCGCGGCGGGCCAGGGATTCTCGGGCGCGAGGCGGTATTCCACCGAGACCACCGGCAAGTCCAGTTGCCGCGAAATCTCCGCCGCGAAGGGCGCGTGGGTGCCAATGCTGCCGACGACGAAACCGCCTCCGTGGTAGAAAACCACCACCGGGCCGGGCGCGCGCTCCTTGCGCACGTCGAACAGCCGCAGCGCAATCTCGCCGCCGGGCCCCGGCATGGTCAGATCGCGTATCTCGCCAAGCTCGCCCACCGGCAGGTCGATCTGCTGGAGCATCTGCTCCATCATCTCGGCAGGGATCTGGCGCATCATGGCAATGGTCTCGTCGCTCATGGCCGGGCGCGGGTTGGCCGCCATGGCGTCGAGGAAGGCGCGCACATCGGGGCGCAGTTTGGATTCGCTCATGGTCACTTCTTCTCCCGGATTTCGCGGAACCGCAGTTCCTGATGGGTATAGGCTTCCAGCCCGATGTCGGGAAAGGTCGAGACATCCCAGGCGTCGCGCCCGCCGACGTCATAATAGACCGCAGGCTCGCTGGAGCGGTTCTGCAGGTGGTGGGGATTGGGCACCCCGGCCTTGAAGCCGACGCAGTCGCCCGCCCGCAGCACTTCCTCACCCTCGTCGGTGACCAGCACCAGCTCGCCGGAGATGACGATCACCACCTCGTCGTTGTTGCGGTGCCAGTGGCGGTTGGTGGACCAGGCGCCGGGCGGCAGCTCGACCATGTTGACGCCGAACTGGGTGAGCTTCCACTGCCGGGTGAGCGACCAGGTCTTGCGGCCGACGAGCTTCTGGTCGTGCGGCGGCGGATAGCCGGACTGGCCGCTGCGGCCCGCTTCGGGGGAGATATCGCCTTTGAGCATCGACGTTGATCCTCTCTCTTCAACTCCCCTCCCGCTTGCGAGAGGGGGCGGGATGGCTCGATGGGAGAGGCCCGGTAACAGGCCCTCCCCTAACCCCTCCCTCAATCGGGAGGGGAAAATGCGGATGCGAGTCCTTATACCCCCGCCGCCATGCCGCCGGTGACGCGCATGGTCTCGCCGGTGATGAACTCCGCCTTGTCGGAAGTGAGGAACAGCATGGCATCTACGATGTGCTTCGGCAGCCCATCGTCCGGCAGGATCTGCATCGCCTTGACCCGCGCCTGCACCTCGGGCGGCAGTTCGGCCTTGATCGTTTCGGTCAGCATCAGCCCCGGCGAGATCGCATTGACCCGCACCGGCGACAGCTCGCGGGCGAAAGTGATCGCCAGCCCCGCCACCGCAAGCTTGGTGTCGCCATAGGCCGAGCCGTGCATGTGCGCGGCCGAGGAGGAGATGTTGACGATCGATGCGCCTGCCCTGCCCTTCATGTGCGGCGCGGCGGCAAGCGTGCAGCAGATCGTACCCATGACGTTGACCTCGAACAGCCGCCTGGTCTTGGCATAGCCCATCTTGGTGATCGGCTGGCCATATTCGTCGCTGTGCAGACCGGCATTGTTGATCAGGATATCGATGCCGCCCTGTATCGCGGCGGCCTCTGCCATGACGAGCTGCATGCGCGCCTCATCGGTGACATCTCCCTGCAAGCCGGTCGCAAGTTGTCCCTTGGCGCGGATCTCCGCGGCGGCTTCTTCCGCCACCGCGCCGTCGATATCTACCAGCACGACATGCGCGCCTTCCGCGGCCAGCGCCTCGCCGAAACCCTTGCCGAAACCCCTGCCGCCGCCGGTGATGACGGCCGTCTTGCCTTGCCTTGAAGTCACATCGCTCTCCTGTCTGATTGCCGGCGAATGCCAGCATCCGCGCAGCTTGTCAGCAGGGATTGCGGGCGGGTGCACTTCCGGTTCACTATGGCTCACAGAATCGGGGAAACACCCGAGCCCGAGAGGAGTGAGAGACCATGGCCACCGCGCCCGATCTGGTCCCCGATCATGTCCCGCCCGAACTGGTGTTCCAGGGCGATTTCGAGGACTTCATCCTTTCCGACCCCGATCCCTACCGCCGCCTTGGCGAACTGCACCAGGGACCGGACATCTTCTGGGTCAACCGCTGGTCCAAGGGCATGGGCAGCGGCTATGCCGGCTGGCTGGTAACGCGCGAGGCGATACAGCGCGAGGTGCTGACCGACAGCAACCGCTTCGTCAGCGGCGGCGAGCTGCTCAAGATCATCGGCATCGACCAGCCGCTGATCCCGCTGGAGCTCAACCCGCCGCACCAGCAGCGCTACCGCAAGGTGCTGGAGCCGTTCTTCGCCCCCAGCGCCATCGATGCGCTCGACACGATGATCCGCGATTGCTGCGAACGCCTGATCGACGCCTTCGAAGGCCAGAACGGCTGCGAGTTCATCCACGAATTCGCCGACAAGTTCCCGACGCAGATCTTCCTCGACCTGATGGGCATGCCGCGCGAGAGGCTTTACCAGTTCCTCGACTGGGAGCGCGACATGCTGCGCGGCGACACGCCGGACAAGGTGGTGACGGCGATGACCAATATCGCCGATTACCTGACGCAATTCCTCGAGGAGCAGGAGACCAACCCCGGCTCAGCCCTGATGCAGGGCATCGTCAACGCGCGGCTGGATGATGGCACCGCACTCACTCCGGTGGAGAAGCTGTCCGTCGCCTACATCCTCTACATCGGCGGACTGGATACGGTCTATTCGACCATCGGCTGGATCTTCTGGTACCTCGCGCAGGACCAAGCGCTGCAGGAGAAGCTGCGCGAGAACCCGGGCCTCATCACCCAAGCGAGCGAGGAGCTGCTGCGGGCCTTCTCCGCCGCCTCGACCGGGCGCCGGGTGAAGGAGGACATGGTCTTCCATGGCGTGCCGATGAAGGCAGGCGATTCTGTCACCGCCCTGCTCTCGCTCGCCGCCCGCGACCCGCAGGCCTATGACGATCCGCACAAGATCGACATAAACCGCAAGCCCCGCCACATCGCATTCGGCACCGGCCCGCACACCTGCCTCGGCATCCGCCTGGCCAAGCGCGAGGTGCGGATCGTGCTCGAATGCTTCCTCAGCCGGTTCAAGAACATCCGCATCAAGCCGGGCGAGAGCCACCGCTACCACGTCGGCAGCGTCTTCGGCATCGATTACCTGCCTCTCGAATGGGACCCAACGTGATGTCCGAAGAAGCCGCCATCCGCCGCACCATCCAGGCCTACAGCATAGCCGGCGACCAGCGCGACAGCGCCAAGTATGTCGCCCTGTTCGCCGAGGACGCAGTGCTGGAATACGCCGGCTTCGGCCCCACCCCCGCCTTCCGCACCCAGGGCAGCGCCGAAATCGCCGCGCGCACCGCGAGCTGGAACTCGGCGCCGGGGCAGGACCCTTCGCTCACCGCCACCAGCTTCATCCGCCACAACCTCACCACCAGCGAGATCGAGCTGACCGGGCCCAACACCGCGAAGGCCCGCACCTATTTCGTGGTGATGACCCAGCTTGGCCCCGACCACGCCGGCGTCTACTCTGACGAGTTGGTCCGCAAAGACGGGCAATGGCTGTTCCAGCACCGCCGCATCACCCTCGACTGGCGGGCACACGACAGCCTGTTCCCGCCCGTCCCGCGCGATCCCGATGCCTGCCACCCGGACCCGCGACAGGCCAACGTCGACCTGATGAACCGCTATGCCCACGCCCTTGACACCCGCGATTGGGACCTGTTGCGCTCGATCCTCACCGAAGATGCCAGCCTCCACGCGCGCGAATGGGGGGAGAATGCCGATCCCGGCGAGTTTACCATCAACATGGAGGGCCGCGAGGGCATGCTGGGCGCGCTGCAATACATCTGGAGCGGCCTTTCACGGACGCATCACATGCTGTCGAACTACGTGGTCGATCCGGCGCCGGACGGACGCTCCGCCAAGGCCTCATGCTACATGCGCGCGCACCACGTGGGCAACCGCGAGCGCTCGCACCTGTTCGAGGAGTCGCTGGGGCGGTTCGACTTCGAGACCGTCAAGGAAGGCGGCCAGTGGAAGATCCGGCGGATGGAGGAGAACATCATGGTGATGCTGGGAACGGCGGAGGCGTTTCCGCCGGCCCCGTAAGGTAGGCCAACGATCAAACGGCCAACGAACTTTCCTTTTCCCTACAGTTCACCGCGCCCCATAGCGTGCAGCATAAAATATGCTCTGATTGCGCACGCAGAAGCGAACACCAAGAATGCGCTAACGGTAATCGCAGGGTCGGCAAAGGGATTCTTGCTCAACATGAATGATGCCACAAAAACCGCGAACGCGGGCAGCCCAACGAACTTCATATAGCGCTGCGCCCATAACGGCATCAACTTCATCGTAACATCTCCGTTGGTCGCTCGTTGCGCAAGTGACTACGCCTAATACACCCATTCGTTTTTCAGGCCGACAACGCCCCATCCAGCAGTTCCAGAGCCGCCTTGGTAAAGGCCACCATGTTCGCCACCCGGTCGTCACTCTGCGTCTCGGTGATCCGCGCCAGCTCAAACCCCGGCCCCACCACTGCCGCGCAGCTCCGCCCGCTGTCGATCCCCAGCGGATGCGGGCTGCCGCCAGCGGAGCCGGTCTCGGCAATGCCCCAGTCGGCGCGGAAGTTATCGCGGATGGCGCGGGCCTGCAGGAGCGCGTAGCTCTCGGTGGCCGAGACCATGCCCTCGTAGGCCGAGCGGTCCAGCGCGAAGAGCACGTTGCGCGCCCGGAAGGTGTAGACCACCCCGCCGCCGCGATAGTAATTGCTGGCCCCCGGAATGGCGAGCAGCGAGGCGGAGATCAGCCCGCCGGTCGCGCCATCGGCCACAGCGATGGTCTCACCCCGCGCGACCAGTTTTTCAGCTATGCTGCGCGCGAGGGGGAGGAATGGTTCGAGCATATTCAACCCCAGTTCGTCATCCTGAACTTGTTTCAGGACCCATCGTGCCGCAAGCGTAGTACCAGCCGGACTTCGCCGACCGCGCCGTTTGCTTTAGCTTTGCGATCGCCGGGTAGGCGGAGAAATGGGTCCTGAAACAAGCTCAGGATGACGTTGATGGATGGAGCAGGCTTGTGCCCTACTCCGCCGCCTCCACCGCTTCCTTGCCCAGCGGGATGGTATTCGCCCCCGTCGCCTGCTGGAACACGATCACCACCGAACACCCATCCGGCCCGACGACGATCGGCCCATAGCCCGTACCCGCATTGGCGAAGCGCACGTCGCCCGGGCCGAACCAGGTCTTGCCGACGGTCTGGCCGCCCTCGACGATATATTCGAAATAGTTGGTCCCATGCGTGTGCGGCGGGACCCGTGCGCCGGGCTCGAACTTCGAGAGGATCACCAGCGGCCCCTCGGCATTGCCTTCCTCGAACAGGAAGCGCGCATACTGGACGCCCGGATCGGTGCCCGGCGCCCACTCGATGTCCTTGGCGAAAATGTCGCGGTGTCCTCTTCCAGCCATCGCTTGTCTCCTCTCTGTTATCGGTGCAGCATAGGATGATCAGGGGAGAGAACAATGCCCAAACTGCGCCACCTTTCGCTGTCGATCCTGCTCGCCACGTCCACCGCCGCCTGGGCCGGGGAGCCCTCGGTGCGGCTCGAAGTCACCTCGCGGGCCGATGCCTGGAAGGGGCAGACCTTCGGCACTGTCGGCAGCTACGAGAAGATCGAGGGCATCGCCCACCTGCGCATCGATCCCAGGGACCCGGCCAATGCCGGCATCGTCGACCTCGCCAGGGCGCCACGCGCGGCGGACGGCATGGTGGATTACGATATAGACGTCGTCATCCTGCGCCCGAAGGATCCGGCGAAGTCCAGCGGCGTGATGGTCTACGACGTGGTCAACCGGGGCATCCGGCTGCTCACCATGTATTCCGGCGGCGAACCGGGGGACGGCCTGATGTTCCGCCGCGGCTATACCGTGGTGTGGAGCGGCTGGCAGGGCGATCTCGGCGGCAACGGCGCGGCGATGATGCAGGGCGCAATGCCGCCGGGCATGACCATGCCCAAGCTGGTCACCGCGCGCTTTCCCGTGGCGAGGGACGGCGACAAGCCGATCACCGGGCCGGTGACGACCGAGACCATCTTCGACAGAGCCACCGGCAACACCATGACCCTGCCCTATGCCGCCGTCTCGCTCGACCAGGCGGGGGCGAAGCTGACTGTCGGCGCGGTGACAGACGGACCGGTGCGCGAACTGGCCGCCTCGGAGTGGAGATTCGTCGATGATCGCCACATCGAGATCAAGCGCCCGGCCGACATGGACGCGGGCGCGATCTACCGCTTCGAATATATGGCAAAGGACCCCTGGGTAATGGGCCTGGGCTTTTCGGCGACGCGCGATTTCGTCTCCTGGCTGCGGCACGCGCCCGCCGCCGCCGGCAATCCGCTGGCCGACATCGGCACGCCGGCCAGGCACTACCGCTCGGCCATCGGGATCGGTGGCTCGCAATCCGGCCGCTACCTGCGCGACTTTCTGTGGCAGGGTTTCAACCGCGATCTGGCGGGGCGCAAGGTGTTCGATGGCATGATCCCCTTCATCCCCGGCGGCCGGCGCACCTTCACCAATTTCCGCTTCGGCGAGCCGGGCCGCTTCTCGCGCCAGCACGAGGATCATGGCGTGCCGGGTTTCGACTTTCCCTTCACCTATACGACGATCGCCGATCCCGTCACCGGCAAGCGTGACGGCATCCTGGCGAAGTGCACCGCCACCGCAACTTGCCCCAAGGTCATGCACGTCGATACCAGCGCCGAGTTCTGGCAGGCGGGCGCATCGCTCGTCACCACCGGCGGAACCAGCCGCGACGTGCCGTTCCCCGCCAATGTCCGGGCCTACATGATCGCAGGGGGGGCGCATGCACCGGGCATGACGCTGCCGGCCTGCCGCTATTCTGCCAACAGCCTCAACTACACCTATGTGATCCGCAATTCGCTGGTGCGCATGGCAGAATGGACGACCACGGGCACTCCGCCCCCCGCCAGCCGCTGGCCAAGCCTCGCCAAGGGCGAGCTGGTGCCGCTGGAAAGCCTGAAGGGGCCGGAAGTGCCCGCCGCCGGCCTCGTCTGGCCGAAAGTGGCGAACCGACCGCTGACTGCCGATGGCCGCTCGAAGGCATGGCCGATCTTCGTGCCGAAGATCGATCCCGACGGCAACGACGTGCCCGGCATCCGTCTGCCCGAGCTGGCCCTGCCCAGCGGCACCTATGTCGGCTGGAACCTGCGCAAGGCGGGCTATGGCGAAGGCGACCTTTGCCTGCTCTCCGGCAGCTACATCCCCTTCGCCAGGGACACCGAAAGCCGCGCCGGCGACAGCCGCGCATCGATGGCGGAACGCTATCGCCTCGCCGGGGAGCAGAAGGCCCGGCAGGCCGAGGTCGCCCGGCAGTTGCACGCGGCGCGGCTGCTGATCGACGAGGATGCCGAGAAGCTTTCCGGAGAGGCCGGGGCCACGCGATGAACCAGCTCGGCATGATCGGCGGCTATGCCACCATGCTGACCACCGGCATGCCGTTCCTCGTCATTGCCGCGATCTTCCTCGAGCTGGCCCGTCGAATGCTGGGGCGGCAAAGGGCGGCACGCGGCTGGCCGGCGACGAGGGGGCAAGTACTGATGAGCGACATCCAGGCACAGACCCGGCGCTCCGGCCTCTCGGGCGGCCGCAGCACGACGTATTACGCCACCGTCATCTACCAGTACCGAATCGGCGGCGCGGACTATCGCTGCAACCGCATCTCGCCCGGCGACGAGCTGGGCTTTGGCAACTCCGACCGCGCCATGGCCCGCGCCAGGCGCTATCCCGCAGGCGCTGAAGTGCAAGTGTTCTACAATCCGGTCAATCCCGCCGAGGCAGTGCTGGAACTCGCCAGCCCGCGCATGACGCTGTTGTTCTGGATCGGTGGTGCGATGGTGCTGTTCGTGCTGCTGTCCAGCGCCTTTTCTTTCGCCTTGCTGCGCTACACGCAGGGCATCGTCGATGCAGTGGCGCGCTAGCTGACAACCACCCGCGCCCGCGCGAGGTTGAGCACGCGGCCATAGGGCGTGGCCGCATCGCCTTGCCGCTGGCCGGCGACTTTCAGCACGGCAAAGTATGTTCCCGGGTTGGCGTAGCGGTGCGTTGCCGTCAGCGCGACCCGCTCGGCAGGTGTGCCGGTTTCCGCCTTGTCCGCGAAATCGCCGGTGCCTTCGAAATCCCACTCCGCGCCAACCACCTTGCCTGCACCCGGCGGCATCTCGATGGTGGCGGACAGGTGCACCGCCTCGCCCGCCTTCACTTCGGCACGGGCAGAGCCATTGGCCATCAGCGCCACCACCGGCTGGATGCCCTTCCGCTCGCTGGCGAACTCCGGAAGCACGAGTTGGGTATCGACGATGCGGTAGGCCGGCTCGAGCGGGCGACTGCCCTCCTCCACCCAGGCCGCTACATCCCGCAGCGCCTGCTGCAAGGCGCCGCCATAGCTCACCACATGGGTGTGCTGCAGCGGCGTCATGGGGTTTTCGTGGTGCGAGTTCTCGGTGAAATAGAGCGCGAAGTCATCGGCAAAGCCATCGCCGTTCGCCGCCTGAACCAGCGACTTGTACCAGTCCGCCTGCCAGCAATAGGCATCGATATCGAGCCCCACCGCCAGCATGATCATCTTGCCGTCATGCTTGCCGGTGGCCATCGCCCCCGACGCATTGACCGCGCCGAACGGCCCGATCAGCACATCGCGCTGCGGATAGAGCGGCTTGCCCTCGGCGTCGCGGTACTGGTTCCAGGCGTAATACCTTGTCGAAAGCGGCAACTGGTGGCGGTGATAGGTTTCCAGCGCCAGCTCCCAGCTATTGTCGATCCGCACTGCATCGCCCTGCGCGATCCTGGCCAGCACCTCGGGATCGAGGTGCGAGACCAGTTCGACATGGCCCGCACGCACATGGGCAATCGGCAGGCTCGCCCCCGCCGCCGCGCCGCCGGTGACCACGAGGTGCGAATTGTCGGCGTCGAATTCCGGCAGGGCGGCAAGGTCGATCCGTACCGGGGTGTCCAGGCTCACTGCCGTCACCGTGGTATCGAACTGCACTCGTGCCGCATGGATCGAGGAGGTCGGATCGCCGCCGAGGTACCCGGGCTTGCTCCAGAAGTCCTCGGCATAGGTGGGGTCGAGCGCCGGGATCATGGCGGCGATGTTAGAAAAATAGCCGCTGTCCATGGTGGCATGGCCATACCAGCCCCTGAGCGGGTGGCCGAGAAGGCTGATTTCCCGAAAGGCTGCTGCTTCGGTCTCGTTGAGCTCCGGATAGGGATCGCCGCTGCCGCCTGCATCGTAGGCATCGGCGATGACCGGGAACCTGTCGCGCCGCCGCAACTCGCGCAGCGCATGCATGCGCGCCGTCATCATCGAGGGGATAGCATGGTCGCAGCCCGGCACGAAGGGGACGAAGCCGTCCCAGATGCCCTGGCTGTTCTCTGCCGCGCCGACCGTCTGGTAAGCGCCGCCGGAACCGCCGAACAGGTAGCCGTATGGCCGGTGCCAGCTTCCATCGGGATTTGGCCCATAGACCTGCCGCGCGATCACGCGCGAAAACTTCGCCGCCGCCGCATTGGTGCGATAGGCCGGGATCGCCGGATCGACCGCCGGGTTGCGGAATTCGCCGCCATTGTTGGTCTGCACGTAATAGGCACCGCTATCGAGCGTGAAACCGAGATCGCCCATGGCCACTTCGAACTCGATGGGAAACGGCCCGATGTCGGACGACAGCGCCATCGGGTAGGTATTGTGGAAGAAGCGCCCCCGATATTGCCCCTCCGGCGGGAAATAGAACGAGAAGCGCGCCTTCGTTCCCTTGAACCCGCCGCTGACATAACGATGCGGCACCGGCTCGCTCCGCTCCTCGTCGATATCGACGAAAGGCTCGGTGAAGAAGGGGTCGATTTCGTCCTCGGTAACGAACAGGGGCTTGGGAAACTGCATGGTCCTTGCTCTTTCGCGGCTATCCTCTGGCAGAGACGCTAGCCTGCTGGAACCGGATGGCAAGGGCCATCCCCGCGCAACTCAATCGTTCAGCCCGGCCTAACCCGCAACCTTTGGTTTTTGCACTCAATGCAATTCGCAAGGCTTTCAGGTGTTTCGACATAACGCCCGGGTCCTCGATAACACCCATGGAGCCATCGTAGCGCCGCAAGCCCCGCCCCCTATCACTTCCAGACTGCGCATCCTCGCGATTGGCGCACACCCGAACGACATCGAGCTCGGCTGCGGAGGCACGCTGGCCAAGTATTCCGCGCAAGGCTGAGCCATCCGCGCCCTCATCTTTTCGACGGGACGCCGCGGCGCGCTGAGCGATGCCGATCGCATCGCCGAGGCCCGGAAAGGCCTTGCCACCATCGGCGTCACCGACATGGTCGTCTGCGATTTCCCCGACACGCGCCTTGTCGCATTGCTCCACGAGATGGTCGAGACCGTCGAGCAGCAGGTATGCGCCTTCGGCCCCAATCGCGTGTACACGATGTTCATCGAGGACCGCCACCAGGATCACCGCGCGGTCTACGAGGCATCGGCGGTGGCCTGCCGCGGCGTTGCCCAGTTGCTCGCCTACGAAACCCCCAGCTCCTATCCCAACTTCCGCCCCACGGTATTCGAGACGATCGACCCCTACCTCAAAGACAAGGTGGCGGCGCTGAAGTGCCATGCCAGCCAGGGCGACCGGCTCTACATGCAGGAAGACAAGATCCGCGCCGCCGCCCACTTTCGCGGCGCCCAGGTCGATCTTGGCCTGTGCGAGGGCTTCCATCCCTACAAACTGATCGTCTGAACCGCCCATGCCAGCCTATATCTTCATCCTGGCCGCCGCGCTCGTCTTGCTCGTCATGGCCTTCTCGGCCCGCCGGGGCTCTTTGCGCATCCATGGCAAGATCGACGCCATCGTGCCCTGCTACAACGAGGAAGTCTGCCTCGTTCCGGCGCTGATGGCGCTGCTGGCCAATTCCTATTTCAACCGCGTCATCGCGGTGAACGACGGATCGACCGACCGCACCGCCGAAATCCTCGACGACATGGCCACCCGGCACGAGCGCCTCACCGTGGTGCACCAGGCGAACACCGGCAAGGGCGGCTCGATTGCCTACCGCGCCACTTGGGTCGATCCTGAGGGCGGCTCGTCCTTCGTCGCCCACCTCGTCAACCTGACGGTGAACGACGGCCATGGCGGGGGCAAGACGCAGCTTTGGCTCGGCGCCGGCGCTTCCTCGCTCGAACGCACCACGCTCGACGGCGATTTCACCGGCCGCGACTATTCGGCAACGCTGCGCCGCCATCAGCCGATCGGCGGCAATCTGGACCTGGTCCAGACGGGCGGAGTCACTTCCTACGCCCGGCCCTATGGGCGGGTTTAGGGGACGACCCTTGGCCTGGGCCTGCTGATCGATTTCGACGGCAGGCGGCCGGAGGGGCCGCCGATGGCGGTGAAGTAGGGGAGCGGGGGAAAGCTGGTTCGTTCCGGCCTTCCTCTCTTTCTTCCATATTTTTTCGTCATCTTGAATTGTTTCAGGACCCATCGTGCCGCAAACCCGGCGCATGCCGGAAGAGCGCCAACCTCGCGCATACATCCGCGAGAGCAAGCCTTACGGCACGCTCTACTTTGGCGTGACCTGCAACCTGATCGCCCGAACAAATGGGAAAGAGAAGGGAAAGGTCCAAGAGTCGCCGCCCACCCGCGCTCTCCCCCCTTGCTCCGCCGCGATGAATCGCTAAGGGGATTGCGGATTCAGGGCCGCTTTGCGCGGCGACAGGGACTTCATCATGGCCACCTTCGCACTCCCCAAGAACAGCACGATCAGCAAGAAGGGCAACGTCCACAAGGCGCAAGGCGCGGCCCGGGTGAAGAAGTTCACGGTCTATCGCTACGATCCCGACTCCGGCGAGAATCCCCGCTACGACACCTTCGAGATCGATCTCGACAACTGTGGCCCGATGGTGCTCGACGCTCTCATCAAGATGAAGAGCGAGCAGGACCCGACTCTAACCTTCCGCCGCTCCTGCCGCGAGGGTATCTGCGGCTCCTGCGCGATGAACATGAATGGGCGCAATGGCCTTGCCTGCACCACCGCGATCGAGGACCTGAAGGGCGATATCCGCATCACCCCGCTGCCGCACATGGAAGTGATCAAGGACCTCGTTCCCGACTTCACCCACTTCTACGCGCAGTACGCCAGCATCCGCCCCTGGCTGCAGACCGTCAGCACCACGCCCTCAGGCAAGGAGCGGCTGCAGAGTCCCGAACAGCGCGAGAAGCTGGACGGACTCTACGAGTGCATCCTGTGCGCCTGCTGCTCCACCTCGTGCCCGAGCTACTGGTGGAACAGCGACAAGTTCCTCGGCCCGGCAATCCTGCTCCAGGCTTACCGCTGGCTGGCCGATAGCCGCGACGAGATGACCGGCGAGCGGCTCGACGAGCTGGAAGATCCCTTCCGCCTTTATCGCTGCCACACGATCATGAACTGCGCCAACGTCTGCCCCAAGGGCCTGTCGCCGGCGCGCGCCATAGCCGAGATCAAGAAGATGCAGGCGGAGCGCGCGATCTGAGGTAACTCGGCGTCTGGCGTCAGCCATGGCCCACGACTTTCCCCTCACCAATTTCGCCTGCGAGCCGGATCCGGAAAACCCGGGCTGGCTGCGCTGGCGCATCATCGATGCCACCCGGTTCAACGAAGCGGTCCTGGGCAAGCAGCTGGTGCGCAAGGAAAGCGAGACTACGGCGCGGGTGCGGATCCAGCCGCAATCGCCGCTGCACACCAATTCGGCCAACAATGTCCACGGCGCGATCACCCTTGCGCTGATCGACATCTCGCTGTTCGCCGGGGCCTATGTGCTGGGTGGGCTCGATGCCGGCAAATCGGTGACGCTCGACATGCAGACCCAGTTCATCGGCGCGGGCGATCCCTCGCGGCCACTGGATAGCGTGGTAGAAGTATTGCGCGAGACCGGCCGGCTGGTTTTCCTGCGCGGACTGGTGGTGCAGGATCAGGACATCGTCGCCTCCTTCACCGCGACCATTCGCAAGCCCTCCCAGCGATGATCAACCGCTACGAAATGCTGATCGCCACCGGCGAACTGCGGCCCGATCCGGAGCAGGCCGCGGCGGTAGAACGGCTCGACGCCCTGCAAACCGCGCTGGAAGCGACATCCTCGTCGCGCAGCCTGCTTACCAGGATCTTCAACCGCAAGGAGCCCGGCCCGCGCGGGGTCTATCTCTGGGGCGGCGTCGGACGCGGCAAGTCCATGCTGATGGACCTGTTCCATGAAACCCTTAACATCCGCCGCAAGCGCCGCGTCCATTTCCATGAATTCATGCTTGAGGTCCATGCGCGGCTGCGGGAAGAGCGCAAGAAGGAAGCCGGCGATCCGATTGCCCCGGTCGCGGCCCATTTCGGCGAACAACTGCGCTGCCTCGCCTTTGACGAGATGGTGGTAAACAACAGCGCGGATGCCATGATCATGAGCCGCCTGTTCACCGCCCTCATCGTCGATCACGGCGTGACCATCGTCACCACCTCCAACCGCGCACCGAACCAGCTTTACAAGGACGGGCTCAACCGCGAACACTTCCTGCCCTTTATCGACCTGATCGAACGCGAGCTCGATGTTCTGCCGCTCAACGGGCCGGTCGATTACCGGCTGCAGCGCCTTGCGGGCATCGGCACTTGGCACACGCCGCTCGGCGATGCCGCCACCGCCCAGGTCCGCGAGGCATTCTTCCGCCTGACCGACTACTCGCCCGAGGACCAGGACCACGTCCCCTCGGCCGAGCTGGACCTTGGCGGCGGCCGCAAGTTGCACGTACCCAAGAGCCTCAAGGGCGTGGGCGTGTTCAGCTTCAAGAAACTCTGCGCCGAGGCGCGGGGCGCGGCGGATTATCTCGCCATCGCCCATGCCTATCACACCGTCGTGCTAGTCGGCATCCCGCGCATGGGCCCGGATAACCGCAACGAGGCCCAGCGTTTCATCACGCTGATCGACGCGCTCTACGAGAACAAGGTGAAGCTCTTCGCCACCGCATCGGCCGAGCCGGAGGAACTCTACAACCAGGGCGGCGACGGCAGCTTCGAGTTCGAGCGGACGGTGAGCCGGCTCAAGGAAATGCAGAGCGCGGACTACATGGCGCTGGGCCACGGCGAGGAATAGGATCGCCATTCCGACTCACGGAAAAGGGGAGGGAAGAGGCAGTGAAGAAATTCCTGTTCGCATTGCCGTTGCCGTTCTGCGCAGCCGCGCCGGCTCATGCCACCGGCGGCTTCTTTTGCGAGACGCGGGGCGCCGCAACGCCCATATCCGTCAGCATAACCTACACCCACACCACCGGCGGCGGACTGGTCGGAGCCACCCTCACCGATGGGGACAAGGAGATCCCCACGGAAAAGGCCCAGTGGTGGCTGGATGGCACCGAACTGCGCCTGTTGCTTACCGATCCCGACCTCGAGCGCGAGGAAGTCGAGATCAGAGCCCGTGGCCGCAGCGAAGTCATGGTCGGCACCCTGAAGCGCGGCGGCAAGGCCTATCGCGTGCGCTGCGAGGAAAGCGGCTGACACGGCAGACCGGAACGTCCGCTGTCCGAAGCGGACCCGCGCAGGTGACGAAAGGCTGACGGACGTGAAGAAGTACATCGGGGCTTGGTCACTGGCGCTCGCCGCCGTGCCGCTACTGCCCGCCCTCCCGGCGCGGGCCGAGACTGGCGCACCAAGCTCCGGCGAAACCGCCGACGCCATCGTCGTCACGGCGCGTCGCCTCGACGAAGCGCGCGACTTTATCCAGCCGGCAACCGGGGCCAGCATCTATCGGTTGGACCGTGACGCATTGACCGCCCAGCCCGGCAGCATTGACCGCAGCCTCAAGGCAACGCTGCTCCAGGCGGCCGGAGTCAGCCAGGATTCCGACAGCGACGGCGACATCCACATCCGCAACGAACACGCAGGCATCCAGTTCCGCCTGAACGGCATCACCGTGCCCACCAGCTTCGCGGGCTTCGGTGCCCCGGTCGATGTCCGCATCGCCAGTTCGATCGAGGTGCTGACCGGGGCCCTGCCCGCGCAATATGGCCTCCAGACGAGCGGCATCGTCTCAATGCGCACCATGCCCGCCGAACTCGGCATCGGCGGCGACATCGGCATCCGCGGCGGCGGCAACGGGACCATCCAGCCCAGCGCGACGCTGCACGGCACGGCCGGCAACATAAGTTATTTTCTGTCGGGCAGCTTCCTGCAAAGCGACCTCGGCCTTGCAGCGCCGGTGCCGGACAAGAAGGTGCTGCACGACCGGACACGGCAATGGCGCGGGTTCGGCCACATGTCCTGGCTGCTGGACGAGAGTAGCCGCATATCGGCCTTGGGCAGCCTGTCATCCGGCTGGTTCCAGATCCCCAACACGCCCGGGCAGGAACCCGAATTCGAACTGGAGAACCGCGACAGCTTCGATTCCGCCCTGCTCGACCAGAACCAGCGCAACCGGTCGCACTTCGCCGTACTCGCCTATCAGTATTCCGGCGAGGCCTTCGACGTGCAGGTAGCGCCCTATTTCCGGTACGCGCGCGCGCGCTACACGCCGGATCCGGCCGGCGGGCTCCTTATCTTCAACGGTGCCGACACCGATCTCACCCAGGCCAGCCGGGCCTGGGGCGTGCAGGCCGACGCCAGCCTGAAGCTGGGCGAACGCCACGTCCTGCGCTTTGGCGCGCATTTCCAGCACGACCGCACCCGCAGCATCAGCATCAACCGCGTGTTCGCCGTGGACCATGAGGGCGAGCAGGAAGACGACGATCCGATCGTCATCCCGCTCGATCAGTCGCTCACCGGGAGGACCTACAGCGTCTATCTCCAGCACGAATGGAACCTGGGCGAGCGCATGACGCTCAACTACGGCCTGCGCTACGACAGGTTCGAAGGCGCAATTGACGAGGACCAGGTCTCGCCGCGCGTGGCGCTGGTCTGGAAGCCGGGGCTGAAGACCATCGTCCACGCGGCCTATGCCCGTTATTTCACTCCGCCGCCGATCGAGCTCATGGTCGACCGGACGCTTGGCCAGTTTGCCGGCACCACCGGCGCCGCGCCGACGCAGGCGGGCGATCCGGTGCGCGCCCAGCGCGACCACGTCTTCGACATCGGCGTCCAGCAGGGCATCGGCAACCTGAGCCTGAGCGCCGGCGCCTATTACAAGATTCAGCGCAACCTGCTCGATCTCGAGCAGTTCGGCGGCTCGCTGATCCAATCGCCCTACAATTTCGAGCGGGCCAAGTCCTGGGGCGTCAAGCTGGCCGCAAGCTACCGCCGCGGCCCGCTGTCGCTCTACCTGAATGTCGCGCGCGGCGACCAGAAGGGGCGGCGGATCGTCTCCAACCAATTCTTCTTCGAACCCGACGAGTTGGAATACATCGCCGAAAACGAGATCTTCACCGACCATTCGCAAAGCTGGACCGTGTCGGTCGGCGGCTCGGTCAGCCTGACAAACAGGCTGGGCAACTTGCAGGCGAGCTTCGATCTCATCCAAGGCAGCGGCCTGCGCGCCGGTGAAGTGCAGGACCTGCTTCCCAATTCGACGACCCAGGAGAGCTATGTCCAGGTCAACCTCGGGCTCTCCCAGAGCTTCGGCGGCGATCCGAGCAGGGGCCTCTCGCTACGCCTCGACGTCGTCAACCTGTTCGACCGGGCCTATCTGATCCACGATGGCCAGGGTGTCGGTTCCAACCAGCCGGAGTGGGGCCCCCGGCGGGCCATCTTCATGGGTGTGCGCAAGACCTTCTGAAGCCATTGAACATCCCGCAGCCCGCACCATCTAACTTCCATTCCGGCGGCAACACCCCGCCGAGGTGGATATCCGACATGATCGAACTACGTCCCTTCTCCGGGCTGGGCCATGCCAACCATGGCTGGCTCGACGCGCACCACCATTTCAGCTTCGCCGGCTACCACGATCCGGCGCGCATGGGCTGGGGCCAGATCCGCGTGTGGAACGACGACGCCATCGCCCCGGGAACCGGCTTCGACCCCCATCCCCACAACGATATGGAAATTGTCACCTATGTCCGCACCGGGGCAATCACCCATCGCGACAGCCTGGGCAACGAAGGCCGTACCGAAGCTGGTGACGTGCAGGTCATGAGTGCCGGCACCGGCATCGTCCACTCCGAGTACAACCGGGAAGACGAGCAGACCACGCTGTTCCAGATTTGGATCAGGCCCAACCAGGCCGGTGACCCGCCATCATGGGGTCAGCGCCAGTTCCCGCGCGGCGACCGCTCGAACCGCTGGGAAGTGGTGGCGAGCGGCGAGCCGGAAAAGGACGGCGCCCTGCCGATCCGCACCGATGCAAAGATCCTCGCCGCAAACCTGCATCAGGGACACTCCGCCACCTGGACCACCGACCCGTCGCGGCATCTCTACCTGGTGGTCGCCAGCGGCCATGCGAAGGTCAATGGCGTGGAATTGGAACCCCGCGACGGTCTTGCAATCACCGGCGAAAGCTCGGTGACGGTGGAAGCCCTGAAGGATACGGACGTGGTAATGGTCGACAGCCGCTAGGGCATCGGCACCTTGCCTAGGACGCCTTGGCCAGCCGCTGCTGCGCGCTGGCCAGACGGTGCATCAGCTTGAGATCCTGATCGCTCAACTGCAGGGCGGAATCGGCCCAGAGATCGACAATCTCATAGAACTCGGACATCCGGATCGGCGCCGCGGCGCGCATGGCCCGGCGCGAGCCGACCACGCCGACGTGCCGGCGCGAGGACGAGGCGATGAATTCCCGCACTGCGGCCACGCCCTGCCCCGGCTCCGCGAGCCGGTGGACGATACCCAGATCGTACATCTGCTCGGCCGAATAGGTTTCATCCGAGAGGATCATGCGGTCGGCCATGGCGGTGCCCAGCTTACGCGAAAGCAGCGGGTGCGCCCCCATGCCCGGGAACAGGCCGAACTTGATTTCGGGCAGGCCGAACGACGAACCACGCTCGGCAATGATGAAGTCGAAAGACAACAGGGCCTCGAATCCGCCGCCCAGCGCCTGGCCCTGGACCAGGCCGATGGTAGACATCGGCAGGTCAAGCGCGCGGATATTGCGGTCGAGGATTTCGACGCAGCGCCGACCGTATTCTACCAGCCCATCGCGGTTGCCGTCGCGGATCAGCTTGGCGAACAATTCCAGATCGCCACCGAAGCAGAACACGCCCGGGGCGCGGCTGCCGAGGATCAGGTAATTCAGGGGCACTCGCCCGGGACCGAAACCCTGTCCGATCAGCTTTTGCCAGCTTTCGAAATCGCCCAGCATCGGCTGCGTAAAACTGGGCCGGCCGATAGGCCGCATGAAAGTCCACAGCGCGCGATGATCGACGTCGTAAAGCACGTCGAGTTCCGTCAGCTTGAACAATTCTTCCGGAATAGCGAGCCGTTCATTCGAACGACACAAAAACAATTCTTCATCGCTGTTCAAAGCCATAGCCGGGCCGTCGAGCTGCTGCTCGGTATCATCCCGTCGATCAAGACCGCCCGATAGCCGATCCACAAAAACCCCCATTTAGCGACCCGCCGCCTGCCTTATCAGGCACTTATAGCGACGAATGGGCAAATTATGGGAAGTCCCGGGAGTTGGCAAAGGAAAAATCGTTAACTTGCGGCAAACCGAGTCTTAATTCGGTTCACCCGAACGCAGGGACGAATGAATTTCATCGCCAAATATGTAATGATGCGAGGTTGGCCTTATTTCGGGACCGCCTCACCCGGCAATCCCCAGACGGGCCAGCGACTTGTCCAGCATCAGCATCTGCCAGAGCAGGCGCGAATGGTCGAAGCGGCCGGAAATGTGCTCTTCCGTTATGGCTCCCAGCCGCTTCGCATCGAACCAGCCCGTCCGGGCGAGCGCCCCGCTGCCGGCAATGTCCCGCGCCGCCGAAGCCAGGGGACCGCGGAACCATTGCGCGATAGGGGTGACGAAACCCTGTTTGGGCCGAAACAGGATATCGTCCGGCAGGTAGCGCCGCATGGTGCGCTTCATCAGCCACTTGCCTTGCCGGCCATGCACCCTGAGGTTTTCGGGCAGGGTTGCCGCGAATTCGATCAACCGATGGTCGAGCAATGGCTCGCGCGCCTCCAGGCTGACAGCCATGCTGGTGCGATCGACCTTGGTGAGGATGTCCCCGGGCAGCCAGAACTTGAGATCGGCATATTGCGCCCGGTCGAGCCCCGAGCGCGCCGGCGCCGCCTCCATCAGCGCGACCAACTCCTGTTCCGCCCGGTAATCGCCGCGCAAGGCCAGGAATTGCGCTGAATAGAGCCCCTCGCGCAGGGCCGCCCCCGTCACCGACAGTGCCGAGGCATAGGCCTGCGCGCTGGTCCCGGCCAGGGAGAGCAGCGTCGTCTTCGCTCGCAGGGGGCGCGGTGCCCAGTCGGCCTTGGGCCAGATCCGCCCCAGCGTGCCGAAGACAGGCTCGCGGAACGATCCCGGCAGCCAGTCGCGGACGCCATCCTCCCTGTGCTGGAAGACATGGCGACGATAGCCTGCGAAAGCCTCGTCCGCCCCGTCGCCCGACAGCGCCACCGTCACCGTCTCGCGCGCAAGCTGGCAGACGCGCCAGGTCGGCAGGGCGGATGCATCGGCGAATGGCTCGTCGAACATCGCTGCAAGCTCATCGACATGCTCGAAATCGTCGGGCGAGACCACGCGGCTGTGATGCTCCGTTCCGAACCGCTCGGCCACCTGACGCGCATAGTCGCTCTCATCGAGCGCGGCGACGTCGAAGCCGATGGAGCAGGTCTTGACCGGACTGCCGCTTGCCTCGGCCATCAGGGCGACGACCGACGAGCTGTCCACTCCGCCCGAAAGGAATGCCCCCAGCGGCACGTCCGCCACCATCCGCGAGGTCACCGCTTCGCGCAGCAGGTGGAGCAACTCGGCCCCAAGGTCATCGGGCTTGCCTCGCCGCCGCTCGGCGAAGGACACGTCCCACCAGCGCGAAGGCGCGGGCATCGGAGCATCGTGGCGCAGCAGCAGCGAGTGCCCGGCGGGCAGCTTGCTCACCCCCTTGAGGATCGAGCGGCTGTCCGGCACGTAGCCCCAGGTCAGGTAGTCCTCGATGGCCAGCGGATCTGCCTCGCGCCGCAGCAGCGGGTGGGCGGTCAGCGCCTTCAGCTCCGAGGCGAAGGCCAGGCTGCCGTCGCTCAGCGGGGCAAGGAACAGCGGCTTCACCCCCAGCCGGTCGCGGGCAAGGAACAGGCAGCGCCGGTCGAGATCGTAGATCGCGAAGGCAAACATGCCGTGCAGCCGCGACAGGAAGTCTTCGCCCCACTGCTGCCAGGCGGCGAGGATCACCTCGGTATCGCCTTCGGTATAGAACCGCGCGCCGAGCATCGTCAGGTCGGCGCGCAGCTCCCGGAAATTGTAGATCTCGCCGTTGAACACGATCATCGACCGGCCGTCGCTTGACAGCATCGGCTGCGGCGAGCCGCCGACATCGATTATCGAGAGCCGCCGATGGCCCAGCCCCACTCCCGGCGCGGTCCAGACGCCCTGCCCGTCGGGCCCCCGGTGGGCCATGGCATCGCACATGCGCTCAAGCCTGGCGGGATCGACAGGCTTGGGCGTGTTCAGATGGAAAATCCCGGCAATTCCGCACATTGGACCGGGCCGTTACCCGATGCCTGCGATGCGGTCCATCCACGCGCCCGGGGCGCCTGTGGACCGGCGAAACAAGTCGATCGATTCTGCCGCCCCCGGCTGCCCTGCCCGCTCCTCGGCGGACAGAATCAGCATCATGGTAGGCCGCGCGCGCAGCAGCAGCCGGTCCGTCATGTTGGCCAGCTTGAGCCGGGCGTTGCTGCCGGTGGTCAGATCGTCGGTGCGGTACCAGGTCAGTGCAAGGCGCTCCAGTCTACCCACCGCCATCAGCCGGTCGCTCTTCGCTCCATCAGCCTCGGGTCCCGGCGAATGCCACTGCCACGGACTATTCGGGATCAGCGCTCCCTCGCCGAAGCCCCCGGCCTCCTTGCCTTCGCCCTGCGAGGCATAAAGCGCCAGGAAAACGTCGACCCGGTGGCCCTTGTCATCGGCATAGCTGCCCAGCAGCCTGTGCTCGGCCCCTTGCGCGCGCGGCTCCCAGGGCGCTTGCGGGCGATAGTCGACGCGGTGCCAGCCAGGGACCTCGGGCAGGAATATCTGCCTGGGCAAGGTTGCAACAAGCGAATTGGCGGCCATGGCCCAGGCTTGCCCGGCAAGGGCAATCCCGGCAAGACAGCTCAGTGCCATGGTCGGCCGAATGCGCCACGCTGCCAGTGCCGCCAGACGAGGCGAGGCATTGATCGCTTCTAGATCGATCATCGCATCGTCGCGCGGCCGGTCGAAGAAGCGCCATGCCATGGCCATGGTCAGGACGATGACCACGGCGAAGAACACCCAGCCATAGATCAGGTGGTCGATGCCGGTCGCCTTGTCCGCGCCGACGAACTGGGCCATGTACACCGTGCCCCAGGCGCGCACGCCATTGGCCAGGACCGGCACGGCAATGCTCAATGCCATGAAGCCCGCCCG
The DNA here is from genome assembly GCA_964630805.1 of uncultured Novosphingobium sp. Taxonomy (GTDB): domain Bacteria; phylum Pseudomonadota; class Alphaproteobacteria; order Sphingomonadales; family Sphingomonadaceae; genus Novosphingobium. The sequence continues at coordinate 69,760 of CAZVWP010000008.1, forward strand.
CCGCCACCAGCTCTTGAAGCAGACATTGGCGGCCAGCGCGCCAAAGGCCACCATGGCGACGAGGAACTTGATGCCGGAACAGGCCTCGGCAACCTGGAACAGCCCGGCGGGGGTATCGATGAACACGCCATCGATCTTCGCCGCCATGCCGGACAAGTGGACCAGCGCAATTGTCAGCCGCGCCGTCACCATCTGCATCGGCGCGACCAGTTCCTCGCCGAAAGGGACGAGGAACAGCATGTAGCCGAGTGGAAAGGCCAGCCCTGCCCCAATGCGCGGGCCCAGAAGGACAAGAACCGAGCCGATCAGCATCAGCACCGTGCCCAGCTCGCGCGCTAGGCTCAGACCGGAAAAGGCCCCGAGCACCCAGAGCAGCGCGGCGCCGGCAAAAGGAACCAGTCCCGGCCACCAGGCCTGCGGCTCGATCCGGGCCAGTTCGCCGGCCCGCTGGTGGACCAGCCAGACAAGGATCAGCGGGACCAGCAGGATGTGGTTGAAGGTCGAGCTGTTCCACCACTGGTCGGCCATGGCCGCCCAATCGGGAAAGGTCAGCGCGAAAATGCCCAGCCAGGCGAGGGCCAGCAGGCGCAGCGGCCCAATCCAGGCGGGCGCCAGCTTCCAGCCCTTCATTGGATGGCGCAGCCCGTGGAGAGCGGCCTCAAGCTGCATGGCGAGCGACCCGGCCCGGCCAGCCGGCGATCTCGGGAAGGTCGGCCAGCGCCTCCTGCCAGGTCGCGTGCTCGCAGACGAACCGGCGGGCGGACAGGCCACGGCTCTGCGCCAGCTTCAGGCTCGACAGTAGCGCGATCGAGGCATTGGCAAGTTCCTCGTCGCTGTCGCCGATGGAAAAGTGCTTGCCGTCCACCGCGCCGATACCCGTCGCCGCGCCGGGCGAGAGCACGACCGGCAGCGCCATGGCCATGGCCTCGAGCACCTTGTTCTGCACGCCCCGGGCAATTTCGAGCGGCACGATGGCCAGGTTCGCGCCCTTCAGCCAGCAGCGGATATCGTCCACCCGGCCCCAGACGTGGCAGCCGCCGATCCCGTCGCGAGCGAGCAATTCCGGTGCGGGATTGCGGCCGACAACATGGAAGGTCGTTTCGGGCATGACTTCTCGGATTTGCGGGAGGATGCGATCGGCCACTCGCACCGCCGCGGCGACATTGGGCTTGTAGTCCATCTGGCCGGTGAAGATCAGCCGCGGATAGGGAAATTCCAGCATGCGGGGCTCTGCCTCGACCATGCGGGGATGGAAGAACTCGCTGTCGATTCCGTTGGCCAATGCCCGGATGTTCGCCCTCTCCCGCTCCTCCTCGGTCAGCCGCGAAGCAAAGAGTTGCGCCTCGGCCTGAGAGACCAGGGTGCTGACGTCGGCGCGCGCCGCGAGGCGTGCTTCCTCGTCGCGCAACATGATGCCCTCGCGCTCGTAGATCCAGTTGATCGGCCAGCGGCTAGTCTGGGCATAGGCGTCGAACTTGGCGGAATCCGCATCGACGAAATCGACGACAACCCGACCGGTGAAGGATGCCGGGATGTACTGGCCCATCTGGATGGAGAACACATAGATGGTTGAGATAGAACGAATTTCCAGAATCTCGGCAACGTAATCCGCGATCTGGGCATCGTAAAAGGCGTTAAGGCTCACCGGCTGATGCGCGAGCAGTGCCCTGATCCCGGCTACGGCAAGCGGCCGGGTGCGGCGCACCAGCCGGTAGCTCGCGGCCAGTGACGCCAGCTCCGCTTCCTCGGCAAGGTCGGCATCGTCATCGACGAAGGTGGCCACATGCACCGGTGCGATTCGGGCCAGTCGCTTGAGAATATGGTGCGAACGGATCTTGTCGCCGCGATCGGGCGGAAACGGGATCCGGTGGGAAAGGAACAGGATTTCTCGCATCAGCCCAGCCCCCTCGCGATCCACGGGCCCAGCCGGTTGGCCACGGCCAGCGGCAGCCGGCGCCAGATGGCGATCTGCAGGGCGTGGCGGACGCTGGTCGGATCGGCATCGCGCGGTTCGGAGCCGGGCGCGGTCCAGGCCGCATAGCTGAGCGGCTCGGGCTCGAACCCCCAGTTCCGCTTGAAATGGTAGGCGCCGCTGCCGGTCTTGGAGCGGCCGAAGTCGAAATGGGTGCAGCAGCGCCGCCGGGCGTGGAGCATCAGCTCGAAATACATCCGGTCGTTGGCGCGCAGCCGCCGCGCTTCCCAGGTGCCGCCGCCCCAATAGGGCATGACCGCGCCCTTGTGATAAAGCGAGAGCACGGAGGCGACGGGCAGGCCCTCGTGCCGCACGGTCAGGATGTCGGCATTCTCGCCGAAGCGGTCGAGCACGGCATCGAACAGGCCGCGCGGAAATACCGGGGTGCCGAGATTGCGAACGCTTTCCGCATAGACCGCATAATGCGCCGCGCGATCCGCCTCGTTCCGGCCGACGGAGACATCGAGCGGCCGTTCCAGGCTCTTGCGCACTTCCGCTCGCTGCTTGCGGGGAATGGCGAGCAGTTGCGCCTCGTCATCTGTCGCCAGCGGATTGATGAAACCGCAGTGGGAATCGCGCTTCGTGCGCCACCCCTCGCGCCCTTCAGGCAGCGGCCCGCCGCGCAGTTCAATCTCCGGCACGGACAGCCGCAAGGCCAGTTCTTCGGCAGTGGCAAACAGCATGTCCGCATCGGCGCCATCGGTCACCAAGGCGCCGCCACCAACGGCAAAGCCGGTGGAAGCGAGCATGCGGCCGAACACCGGCGAGTGGATACAGCTGAGCGGCAGGTAGCCCTGCAGCTCTCTGCCCCGTTCGACGATCAGCGTCAGGGCCTGGTTGCCGGTGCCGCAGGCCACTGCCTCCAGCCATGCCGGACGGTGGAACGGCGTCGCATCTTCATGCGCGGCGAGGAAGCCCTCGATACGGGCCTGTTCGCTGGGATCGCCAAGATCGGCGATGCGCACCTTCTGGCGGAGCGGGAGGAAAGGCGCGTTCATGCCGCCTCCGGCATAGTGGCGCGGGCGGCCTCGCGGGCGGCCAATTCATCCATCCGGCCCCAGCGGAATTCGCCGACCAACTGGCGCAGCTTGGCGGCCATCTGGTCAAGATTGGTGTAATGCCGCAGCTTCGACTTGAGCGGGGCATTATCCACGCGCGGCTGCTCGGGGTCGATTTCCCAGGGATGGAAATAGAACACCGCCGGGCGGCCCTCGCGCCTGTTTACCTGCCGGATCGCCCAGCGGGTAAAGCCATAGGGCAAGACGCGGAAGAACCCGCCTCCCCCCGCTGCCATGCGCCGGCCGGCGAACATGGCGGTGGTCACCGGCACTTCCACCAGTTCGGCACCCGGCAGCGGATGGAAGGCAAATCGCGGCGCCTCGGGCCAGCCGTAATGGTCATGCACGACAGGCGCGATGCTGGAGCTGTAGGCATAGCCCTGCCTGGCGAGTTCTTCATGGGCCCAGGGCGTGCGGGCATCGATCGAGAAGCTCGGCGCGCGGTAGCCGGTCACCCGCGAGCCCGAAGCGTCCTCGATCGCCTTGCGGCTGCGATCAAGGTCCTGGGCGAAGCGCCCCCGGTCCATGGTGAAGACCCGGGCATGGTCCCAGCCGTGACTAGCCAGTTCATGGCCGGCCTCGGCGAATCGCCGCATCAGCGCGGGATGGCGCTCCGCCACCCAGCCCAGGGTGAAGAAGGTCGCCTGCACCCCGGCCTCGGAGAACATGGCGAGGATCAGGTCGCAGTTGCGTTCGACCCTTTGCGTCAGCCCTTCCCAGCTGCCTCGTTCGATCACATTTTCGAAGGCGCCGACGTGGAACCAGTCCTCGACATCGACGGACAATCCATTTGCCGGCATTTCGGGTTCCACGGGCAATGCACACTTTCGGTCAGGCGGCGGCGCGATGCTGGTCGTCGGCCTCGATCCATTCGATCAACATGGTCAGGGTGTGACGGATCGTGCGGTCCTGCTCGATCAGGCGGTCTTCAAGCTGGGATAGCCGCTCGTTGAGATCGCCGACGGCGGGATGATCGGCCACGTCGATCTGCTCGGCCGACTTGGCGGCATGGGCTTCATTAGCAAGCGTGAGCTCGCGCACCGATTCCTGCAGGGCGGCGATCTGCGCATCGCGGTCGGCCAGGGCCTCCTCGAGGCGGGCGATGGCCGGATCCTGGACAGGCTCCTCGGCGACCTGCGCGTCGCGCGCTTCGCTGGCATTGGCCAGTTCGATCACGGCCTGTTGCAGTTCCGCGATCTGTGCGTCGCGAGCCGCGAGAGCACTTTCGATCCCGGCAAGTGAAGGCTGCGCGACCGGTTCGGAGGCCGGTGCCGAGGCAATCGGTTCGGGCGCGGCCGAGGCTGGCGTCACGACCTGCGCTGCGGGAACCGGCTGGCTAGCGGGCGCCGGCGCCTGCTTGGCATGGCGCGAAAGGATCAGCGTGCCGTCCTCGGTAAGCTCGGAAAGCACCTGGCTGAGCATCAGCCCGTCGATCCGGGTGCGCTTGTCGACCGAGCCCAGCAGCAACAGCCGGTTGACGATCTGGTTGATACGGCGCGGAATGCCGCCCGAGGCGGTGTAGATCTCGTTGAACACACGCTCGTCGAACGAAGGATTGCCCTCCCAACCGACGCACTTCAGGCGGTGCTCGATGTAGGGCTGAACTTCGGTCGATTCCATCGCGTCGAGGTGGTGCGTGGCGATCACCCGCTGGCGCAATTGCTCCAGCTCGGGGTGATCGAGCAGAGTCTCGCGGAATTCCGGCTGGCCGAGAAGCAGCGTCTGAAGCAGCGGGTGCGAGCCGAGCTGGAAGTTCGACAGCATGCGCAGCTCTTCGAGCGCACCGATCGAAAGGTTCTGCGATTCATCGACGATCAGCAGGCACCGCCGCCCGGCGCGTGCTTCCTCGTGGAGGAAGGCCTCGATCGCACCCAACGCCGAAGCCTTGTCATGCCCGTCGATCAGGAGGCCGAAGGCCTGCGCGACGACATGGACCAGCTCTTCCCCGTCGAGCCGGCTGGTGACGACCTGTGCCGCGGTGAGCCGGGCCGGGTCGATGGTCGACATCAGGTGCGCGACCAGGGTCGACTTGCCGGCGCCGACCTCGCCGGTGATGACGACGAAGCCCTCGCCCTGGGCCAGGCCATAGCCAAGGTACGACAGCGCCTTGCGATGCGTCAGGCTCTCGAAATAGAAGGCCGGGTCCGGCGTCAGCTGGAACGGCCTTCCTTTCAGGCCATAAAAATCGTCAAACATCGTCGTTTCCCCGTCAAATCTCAAAATGTGTAGCGCAGGCCGGCGAGAGCCGAGGCGCTCCAGGAATCGTCGAACGGATCGGGCCGGCTGATCCCCTCGACGCCGAGCGCGGCGCGGGCCGAAAGGTGAGCGGTCAGATCGTGGTAATAGGCCAGCGTTGCCCCAAAAGACGTGGCATCGCTATCGGAGGCCGATCCAGTTCGGAACCAGTTGGCATAGACGTCGAACGTATAGTGCGAATTGCGGCCGAGCTTGCCGTTGAGATAGGCCACGGCCCAGTAGTTCTCGTCGATGAGGCCGTTGGAGGCCGCAAGCACCGTGCCGGGCGCGGCGATGAACTTGCGGCGGTCATAACCGACGCCGACGCCGAAGGTGGTCCGGCCGAAATCGTAGCTGTAGTTTGCCATCACGCCGCGACCCCGGAAAGTCGCGGAGCGCAACGATCCCAACGCCCCGGCAAGGCAGTTGCCGCCCTGCAGCGAAGCAACGCAACCACTAATGTTGCCGCTGATCGGATCGCGCACGGCAGTGAACTCCGCCGGCATTTCCGAAAGCGTGCGGTTGAGCTGGCCGCCGAAGCCGGCGACGTTGTCGTAAACCGAAATATTCAGCGAAGACCGGTCGTTGGGCGCATAGGAGAAGGAGCCAAAATAGCTGGTCGTGCCGTAGCGGCGGCCGACATGGGCTTCGAGCTGCGTGCGCCGGCTCGGCTTCCAGATGACGCCCGCATCCCAGATCAGGCCGGTCGAATCGAAGGCATTGATCCGCGGCTGGCTCTTGTCGGTAACGTAGCGGCCGTTCTCCACCACCGGATCACCGTTGATGTCGCGGACGGCGTCGCGGGCGGAAATCTTGACGTCCTCGTAACCAACCCCGCCAACCAAGGCGAGCTGCGGCGAAAGCGGCACAAGCACGTCGGCGCGCGCATGGAAATCGCGCACGCGCTGATCGAGATTGGATATGTCTTCCTGGTAATAGCCCGCTCCGGCGCCCACCCCGATGGGCAGGCCCTGACCTGGACGGGTGCCGATGTGGACGCCGGCATCCTGGGCGACGCTCTTGTCGAACAGGTCGGCCTGGCCCGCACCGGGAGCAGTGACGGCATCGTCGCTGTCCACCTTGGTGTAGCCGATGCGGTAATGGGCATCGACCTTGACGTCGCCGGCATGGGTGGTCAGCGAAGGCCCGGCATAGGCGGAATAGACCTTGCCCGGCCCGCCCCTGCTGGACGTCACGCCAAGCCCGCCGGGCGTGCCCTGCAGGCTGCTGCGCTCGGCCAGCGCGCCGGCGTCGATCCGAAGTGCATGCGGCACCACCGAAGCATAGCCGCGCACGACGCCGGTGATGAGGTCACCGTCGCGCGCATTGCCATAGCCGATGCGGCGCTCGTAGCGCACAGAGGCGGAGAGTGCATTGTTGCGGCCCGCGATCGTCGCATCGACGCCGGCGGCGAGCTGAGTCCAGGTGACGGTGTCGCTGCCGGGCGTAAGCTCGGCGCTGACTACCTGAGATGCCTCGATATAGGGCGCGACGTAGCTCGAGTGGCCGCCGCCCTGCCCGCGACGCCGGTGCTGCCTTTCACCCTTGTCGCCCGATCCGGCAGACGCGTCCCCGCCATTGCCGGACCCGCCGCTGTCGACGCTGCCATATGCCATGGTCTGGGCGTGGCCCAATGATGACGTCATGGCTGCCAGAACGAGCGCGAGGCCCGTTGCTGCCGCGAACTGGGTTTTCATTTCCGGTTACCCCCGTAGCCGTAATAGTCGCCGAAGCGGCGGCCGCTCGGGCTGAAGCTGGTGGCGTTGAGCAGAAGCTGGATGTTCGGACAGGCCGAAAGCAGCGAAATCGCGTCCTCGACAGCGCCCTGGCCGGTGCGGTCGGCCCGCACGACGAGAACCGCCTGACCTGCATACTTGGCGAGCTCGGCGGCGGGCGAAGCGGCGAGAACCGGCGGCGAATCGAAGATCACCATGCGGTGCGGCGCGCCTTCGGTCAGCCGCGCGATCACCTCGGCCGCACGCGAAGTGCCCAGGTATTCAGCATCGGTGTTGGTGGCATTGCCGGCCGGCAGCACCCAGAGCCCGGGCACGTCGGTGCCCATGACATGATCGGCGACATCGGCCCCGGGATCGGTCAGCGCGTCCATCAGGCCCGGGCCGTCGGGCAGGCCCAGGGTTTCCAGCACAGAGGGCTTGGCGAAATCGGCATCGACCAGAAGAACTTCGCTCTCCTTCTCGGCGGCGACCGCCAGGGCAAGATTGACGGCGCAGAAAGTCTTGCCGTCGCCGGGGTGCGGCGAGCAGATCAGGATGCGTTGCGCCGCATCGCCCCTGCCCTGCTGGCGCAGCTCGGCCGATTGGGCGAGCAGCTGGCGCTTGACGATGCGGAACTCTTCCAGCAGCCGGCTCACCGCTTCATCGGGCACGATCATGCCAAGGCTCTGCAGCTTTTCGCGGTCGATCGGGTGGTGCGGTCCGCGGAATACGACGGGCTGCTTCGCCGGTATTGCGGGCACGGGCGCCTCGGCAACCGGCTGGGGCGCGGCCTCGGCGGCCGGTTGCGGGGCCGCCCCGGGGACCTTAGGCTCAGCAGCGGCCAGGGCCTCCGGCATGGCCACAAGCGGCTTCGCCTTGCGCGCGGCGGGGCGCTTGGGCGAAAGGCCGCTTGGCACCGGCGGCAGTTCGATCTTGCCGAAGTCGACGCGGCCGATGGCGCGCTCGATCATGCTCGCACCTTCCGGCGCGGGCTTCTGCTCGTCTCCGGGCAGCGAAATCTTGGTCGGCTTGTTCATTCCTGCCCCCTCACGCCACCATCCGGACCTGGATGAATTCGACCGCCAGCAGCAGGCCGAAGATCAGGCCAAGTCCGGCCGCGCCGGCATAGAACAGCCGTTGGCGGCGACGGCGCAGTTCGCGACCGACCTCGTTCACTGTCTGCGAAATGGCGCCAAGCACCGGCAGGCCAATCGACTTTTCGAGCTTCCCCGCTGTCGCGAAGGTCGAGCGCAGCTGGCCAAGCGCGAAGGCGGCGCCGATGCCGGCGGCAACCCCCAGGATCAGCACGCCGACGAGAAGCAGCGGCCGGTTGGGCGCGACCGGAGCGCGAGGCGTGGTCGGCGGATCGACCACCTCGAACTTCACCGAATTGCGCTCCGTCTCCACCTGCCCGCGCAGGCGCAGTTCCTCGCGGTCCTGCAGCAGCTTGTCGTACTGCTGCTTGAGCACGTCGTAGTCGCGGGAGATTCGCTGGGCTTCGGCGGCAAGCTCGGGATTGGAAATCTGGGTGGAGGTCAGCTGGCTGACTTCCGCCTGCAACAGGCCGCGGCGCGACATCAGGCCCTGGACATTGGCCTGGCGCTCGGCCTTGATCGATTCGAGCGAGGAATAGGCCGGATTAGGCATGCCGCCGGAGGGCGCATTGCCCTCCGCCTGCACCTGGGCGCGCAGCGAGGTGATCTGGTTCCTGAGCGCGATCACGTCCGGGTGGCCATCGGTTAGCCCCCGCGCGCGCATGCCGGCAAGCTCCGCCGTCGCCTGGGCCAGAGCGCCCCGCGCGCCGCCGGCGGGACCGGCCCCGGCGATGGTCTGAGGCGTTCCGGCAAGCTGGCCGTTGATCGCCGCCAGCGAGCTCTGCGCGGCAGCGAGGTCGGCCTCGACGCCGCGCAGTTCCGAGCGCGCCGATTCCAGCCGCGCCAGGCCGCCCGCACCGCCCTGGATCATTTCCGGGTGCTGCGCCTCGAAGGCCCGGCGGCGCTGTTCGGCCTGCTCGAGCTGCTGCTGCCGGTCGGTCAACTGCTTGTTCATGAAATCGATCGTATCGTTCATCTCGCCACGGCCGCCGGACATGTTCTGCTCGCGGAAGATGTCGATCATCTTCTGGACGATATCCTGGGCCAGCTTGGCGTTCTCGGCATCGGACAGCGAGCCCCGGCGGCTTTCCGCGGTGATCTCGAACAGGTTGTCCTGCGGGTTCACCACCTTGATGGTCTTGACCAGGCCGAGAACCGTGGACTCCATCTGCTTCTGCGAAGTGATGCCCTCGCTCAGACGCGTGGAGCGAACCACCTTTTCTAGGTTCACCGCAGAGACCAGCGTCTGCTGCACGCGGTCGAGATCGCGCTTGCGATCGCTCATCTTGATGTCGATCTGTTCGGCCAGCGCGTCGTCGAGCTGAACGAAGATACGCGCCTTCGACTGGTAGGTGTTGGGGATCATCGCCACCACCAGCCAGCCAAGCAGGCAAACCGCCCAGGCCACCGCCAGCGCCAGCCAGCGCCGCTGCCAGACGCTGTGGATCGCGGCGAGGATTTCTTCGTAGATCGAGTTCATCGGCTGTGTCTGCCCCCCGGCCGATCTCAGAACATGCTTTCGGGGATGATGATCACATCGCCCGGCATGAGCATGACATTGGCGCGGCTATCGCCCTTCTTGAGCAGGTCGCCCAGCCGCAGCGCGAATTCCTTCTGGTGGCCGCTGGCCTTGTCGAAGCGGATCAGCCGCGCCCGGTTGCCCGAGGCGAATTCCGACAGGCCGCCGACCGAGATCATCGCATCGAGCAGCGTCATGTTGGCGCGATAGGGCAGCGAGGCCGGCTTTTCCGTCGCCCCGACCACGCGGACCTGCTGGCTGAAGGTGCCGGCGAACTTGTTGACGATCACCGAGACCAACGGTTCCTGGATATATTGCGAAAGCTGGAGCTTGATGTCTTCGGCCAACATCGATGGCGTCTTGCCCACGGCCGGCATGTCGGTGATCAGCGGCGTGGTGATGCGCCCGTCGGGACGGACCTGCACCTGCGCGCCCAGTTCCGGATTGCGCCAGACGAAGACCGTCAGCTCGTCGAGCGGGCCGATGACATATTCCTCGCCAGGCCCTTCCTGCATGGCGACAAAGCTGGCCGATGGAAGCTGTGGGCCGCTTGCGGTGCCGGCGCATCCAGCCAGCATCGCCCCCGCGCCGAGGCACAAGGCAGCCGGCGCGCTACTGGCCAGCAGGCGGGTAAGACGATTGGTTGGCATCGGCTACGTCCTCAACATCTCCGGCGGGCCTCCGGGAGCATCGAGCCCCGGCCGGACTTCCGGCATTTGCCGCTCCGCTATCCCCAAAAAGGGTGAACATTGCGTTAGCCTTGATGCCAAATTGAGGATTCGTGGGGGCTTTTCTGGCCAAGGTCCCAAATCGGGACGGCGCAGGAGCGGCGGGTTAAGGGGCCGATCTCAGGTCCGAAGCGTTCGTCATAGGGCTCTAGACCAGAATCTCCCTTGCCGGCCCCTGCCCCAGGAAAGCCGACGGGCTGGCCGTCGCACCATAGGCTCCCGCACAGAATACGGCGACGAGATCGCGCGGCTCGGCGCGAGGGAAGCCCCCTTGGTTGGCCAGCACGTCGAGCGGCGTGCAAAGGCAGCCGACAATGGTCGCCTCCTCCTCCACCGGGGCGCCAAAACGGTTGGCGATGGCAGATGGGTAGTTGCGGCGCACGACAGTACCGAAGTTGCCCGAAGCGGCAAGCTGGTGGTGAAGGCCGCCATCGGTGACCAGAAAAGTCTCGCCGTGGCTTTCCTTGCGGTCAACAATTTTAGTCACGTAAACACCAGCTTCTCCAACAAGATACCGACCTAATTCAATGCAGAATCGAGTATCCTTGAGCGAAGACGGCAAGTTCGCGAACCGCTCCTTCAACGCCGCGCCGATCTTGTCGATATCGAGCGGTTCGTCGCCCGGGAAATAGGGAATGCCGAAGCCACCACCAAGGTTGCACTGCGGTAGCGGCGCGCCGCTTTCCTCGGCAAGCCTGGCGGCGAGGTCGATCGCCTGGCCCTGCATCTCGATGATCGCGTCGGCATCGAGCGACTGGCTGCCGGCGAAGATGTGAAACCCGCGCCAGACCGCGCGGGTATTGAGGATGCGCCGGGCCAAAGCCGGCACGCGTTCCGCATCAAGGCCGAAGGGCTTGGCTCCGCCGCCCATCTTCATGCCGGAGCCCTTGATCTCGAAGGGTGGATTGATCCGGATCGCAAGGTGCGGCGTCTGCCCCCCTCGCCCGGAAATCGCCAGCGCGCGCTGCGCCTCGCCTTCGGATTCGAGGTTGATGGTCACGCCGGCAGGGATGGCCCCCGCCAACTCGTTGTCGCGCTTGCCCGGCCCGGCAAAGCTGATCCGCGCGGCTTCGATGCCGGCCTTGCGTGCTAACCGGAGTTCTCCGATCGACGCCACATCGAAGCCATCGACAAGCTCAGACATAAGTTGAAGTATTGGCTCATATGGGTTTGCTTTTACAGCATAATGAATTTCCAACCGTTCCGGCATCACCGCCCGGAGCGCGGCCACGCGATCACGGATCATCCTGGCGGAATAAACGAACAGCGGGGTGCCGCCAGCCTGTCGCACCAGTTCGGTAACGGGAATGCCGCCAATGGCGAGGACACCGTCTATGGCCTTGAAGCCGGCGGGAATGGGGCCGAGCGGTTTCATGCGGCAAGCTCCATTTGCAAGCCGGTGCGATCGATCTTGCCGTTGGGCCCGATGGGCATGGTTTCACGCCAGTGGATTTGCTTTGGCTGCATGAAATTGGGTAAATCCTGCAAAAGCTTGTGTGGCAGTTCCTCGACTGCGTTCTGAACTCCGGGAGCGGCCCGCACCACCAGGTGAATCGCCTGCCCCAGCCGCTCGTCGGCAATGCCCAGCGCCACGGCCTCGGCCACCAGCCCGGTCGACAGCGCGGCCTCCTCGATCTCCTGCGGGCTGATGCGGTTGCCGGCACTCTTGATCATCGCATCGCGCCGCCCGGCGAAATAGAGCAGCCCCTCGCAATTTCGCCGAACCCGGTCGCCAGACCACACAGCCGTGCCGCCATAATGAGATGCCACAGGTGCCGGCTTGAACCGCTCGGCGGTGCGCTCCGCATCCTGCCAATAGCCCTGCGCGACCAGCGGCCCGCAATGGACCAGCTCGCCCTCCTCGTTGTCGGCGGCGATTTGCCCGTTGTCGTTGACCACCAGGATCTCCGCATGGGGGATCGCCTTGCCCATCGAAGTCGGGTGCGTGTCGATCAGCGAGGGGTCGAGATAGGTCGAGCGGAAGGCTTCGGTCAGACCGTACATGGCGAACAGCCGGGCCTGCGGGAACAGGTTGCGCAGGCGCCTGACCAGATCGGGTGTCAGGGCCCCGCCGCTGTTGGTCAGCCGCCTGAGGCGCGCGGCGGTTTCCGCCGGCCAGACCAGCTCCGTCAGCTGCACCCAGAGCGGCGGCACGGCAGCCAGCGTGGTGACGCCATGGCGTTCCACTGCCTTCACGACATCACGCGGGGTCAGGTAGTCGAGCGGAGCGGCCGAGGCGCCGGCGTACCAGCTCGAAAGCAACTGGTTCTGGCCATAGTCGAAGGACAGCGGCAGCACCGCAAGCGCCCTGTCGTCCGGCCGCAGTCCGAGGTAGGTCGCGACGCTTTCCGCGCCAAGCCACATGTTGGCATGACTCAGCATCACGCCCTTGGGTCGTCCGGTCGAGCCGCTGGTATAGAGGATGGCGGCAAGCTCCGCCGGATCGGCCTGTGAGGGCTCCAGCCCGATCTCCATCTCCCGGGCCTCGGCTATGGCCACTGCCTCCTCCGCCTGCACACACCCTTCGGGCACGTCGCCAGGCTCCAGCGAGGCGAGCCGCGCCGCATTGGCCAGGATCAGACTGGCGCCACTGTCGGCGAGGATATGCGCCGCCTGCGCGCGCTTGAGCAGCGGGTTGATCGGCACGTGCACCAGCCCGGCGCGCGCCGCCGCCAGCGGCATCAGGCAGGTCATCTCGCCCTTGGCCGCCCAGGTCGCCACCCTTGCACCCCGCACCGCCACCCGCTTCTGCAGCCAGGCCGCAAGCCGGGAGACACGGGTTCTTAAGTCCTTGTAGCTAACAGGGCCCTCGCGCAGCACCAGCGCGGGGGCCTCGTCCGCTCCGCGCAGCGCGAGATGGTCTAGTGGCCGGATCGTGGTCACGGTGTGGCATTGGCTCCAAAGAGGGGCTCCAAGGGGGAACGACTAGCGTGATCGTGGTTACCTATCACGATGATCTTAAGGAAGTGCAAGGCGATGCCGCACTCGCCCACCTGCTGTGTGCGCAGGGCGAGAGCGCTGACGCGCCTTTCGACCGGCTGCGCTGGTGGTGGAACCTTGCGGAAAATTGCGACATCCTCCCCCTAATCGCGGTGGCGCGTGACGGAGAGCACCGCGCCGTCCTGCCCCTGATGCGCCGCGCCCGCACGATCGTGGCGCTGGCTAACTGGTATTCCTTCCGAGTGCGTCCGCTGCTCACGCCAGGCGCCAATGCCAGGGCGCTGCTGACCGAACTGGCCGCCGACCTTGCCGGGGAGGCGCCCCGGATCACGCTTTCGCCCCTGCCGAACGAGGCTGGCGAGACCACTCTCCTCGCCGAAGCTTTCCGCGCCGCCGGCTGGACCGTGTTCCGCGAACCCTGCGACGTAAACCATGTACTTCCGGTCAACGGGCGGAGCTATGCCGAATACCTCGCCACCCGCCCCGGCCAGCTTCGCACCACGCTGAAGCGCAAGGCGGGCAAGGTCGAGGTCGAGCTGCTCACCCATTTCGATCCGAAGGCATGGCAGGCCTACGAAACCGTCTACCGGCAAAGCTGGAAGCCCGAGGAAGGCTCGCCGCATTTCCTGCGCCGCTTCGCTGAGGAGGAAGGCAAGGCCGACCGCCTGCGCATGGCCATCGCCCGCGCCGGGGGCGAGCCGGTCGCCGCGCAGTTCTGGACCGTGGAAGGCGGCATCGCCTTCATCCACAAGCTGGCCCACACCGAGGCGTCCAAGTCGCTTTCCCCCGGGACAACGCTCAGCGCCGCACTGTTCGAGCAGGTGATCGACCGCGATCATGTATCCCTCGTCGACTTCGGCACCGGCGACGATGGCTACAAGCGCGACTGGATGGAAGAAGTCCGCCCACGCTACCAACTCGACATGTTCCGCCCGCTCTGGCCCGGAAACTGGCCATATATTGCACGTGCGAGCATGCGCCGCCTTGCCGCAAGTGCGAAGCGTGGCTAAGGGCGCGCAATTCGCCGTTTGGGGCCGATTGAACATCATGAACCACGATACCGACAGCCTGCTGCGCAATATCCTGACTGACGTGCTGGGCCTGAAGCCCGGACAGGCAGACGGCTTTTCCGCCGACACCGGGCTGTTCGGCCATCTCCCCGAACTCGATTCCATGGCCGTCGCCGGCCTGCTCACGGAGATCGAGGACCGGCTCGACATCGTCATCGACGACGACGAAGTCGACGGCGAATTGCTGGAAAGCTTCGGTTCGCTGCTCGCCTTCGCCGAGGCCAAGCGCGCAGGCACGTGACGCCACGCAGCTGGCCCTGCCCGCTGGCCGTCGGCACGGTGGAAGAGCATGCCCTTACATTCGACGACTTCCGCCGCTTCCGGCTATTGATCGTCCCCGCCCTGTTCGATGAAGCCAATCGCATGCGGCGCTTCATCGTGGAAGTCATGCGGCGGCTGGACGGTGCCGGGATTGACTGCATCCTCCCCGACCTGCCGGGAACCAACGAGAGCCTCCAGCCGCTCGAACAGCAGACGCCCCTCCTGTGGCGCGAAGCCATGGCCGCCGCCGCCAGGCACTTCCGCGCCAGCCACGTGCTGGGCATACGCGGCGGCGCGCTGGTGACGCCGCCCAGCCTGCCGGCCTGGCACTATGCCCCGGTCAAGGGTGCCAACCAGCTGCGCACCATGCTGCGCTCCCGCATCCTCTCCTCGCGCGAAGCAGGGATCAGCGAAAGCCAGGACGAATTGCTGGAACAGGGCATGACCCACGGTATCGAGCTGGCCGGGCACAGGCTGGGCGCCGAGTTCATCCGCCAGTTCCAGCCGCTCGTTCCCGCCGAGGCCAGGGCGATCGACCAGGACATGGTCGGCGGCAGTGGCCTGTGGCTGCGCGCGGAGCCCGACGAGGACCGCACCCAGGCCGATGCGCTCGCGGCGATCCTGGCGATCGGGATCAAGTCATGAGCCGGCGGCAGGTCATGTTCGAATGCGAGGGCTCGCAGCTAGCGGGCACAATCGACGAGGCTGCGGGCAGTATCGGCCTGCTGCTCGTCACCGGCGGCAACGAGTTGCGTTCCGGCGCCTGGGGCGGCCAGGCGCAGTTCGCTTCGCGGATCGCGGCCGCCGGCTATCCGGTGTTCCGCTTCGATCGTCGCGGCGTTGGCGACAGCGAGGGAGCCAACGGGGGTTTTCGCTCCAGCGCAGCCGACATTGCCGCCGCCATCGCCGCATTCCGCAAGGAAGCGCCGCATGTCACCCGCATTGCCGGAATGGGCAACTGCGACGCCGCCTCTGCCTTAATGTCGGCGGGCGGCGCGGGGCTCGACGCGCTGGTCCTGTCCAACCCTTGGACCATAGAAGACACCGAAGCCGCCCCTCCCCCCGAGGCCCTGCGCGCGCATTACCGCAAGCGGCTGGCCGATCCGGCGGCGATCAGGCGACTCCTGACCGGGCAGGTGTCGCTGGGCAAGCTGGCGCGCAGCCTGCTGGGCGCGGCCGGCCCTGCCGCGGCGCCGACCGGGCTGGCAGGGAAAATGGCCGATGGGATTGCCGGTTTCTCCGGCCCCGTTCGCTTCCTCTGCGCCGACAACGACCGCACGGCCCAGGCTTTCCTCGCCGCGTGGGACCGCAAGGACCCGCGCATCCGTCACTGTCCTGATGCAACGCACAGCTACGTTGAAAGCCACGCCCGCGACTGGCTCGTCGAGCAGGTGCTGGAAGTGTTGAGTTGCTGAGGGCGAAGAAAGGCTCTGCCCTTGCGGCGCCCCCCGGGCTCCCACATTCGTCATCCTGAACTTGTTTCAGGATTCACTCTCGGTCCACTCCTGCGCTGCCGCTTTCAAGACAACTGCACCGCTGCCTTTCTCCGGCGAGCTCCAAGCCGGTGGACAGGAGATCCTGAAACAAAGTCAGGATGACGGTAAATGGGATGGGGGTACCTTTACCCCGCCACAGCCACTTTCGCCGCGGCAAACTCCCGCTCGGCAATGAACCGCTCGGCATCCAGCGCGGCCATGCAGCCGGTGCCCGCCGCCGTCACGGCCTGGCGGTAGGTGTGGTCCATCACGTCGCCGCAGGCGAAGACGCCAGGGATCGCCGTCTTGGGCGTACCGGGATCGACAATGACGTAACCGCTGGCATCCAGTTCCAGCTTGCCCTTGAACAGTTCGGTCGCCGGGGCATGGCCGATGGCGACAAAAGCCCCGTCGCAGGAGATCTGCGACTTTTCTCCGGTCAGGGTATCGGTGAGCGCCACGGCAGTCAGTCCGCCCGCCATCGCTTCACCGACGAAGCTGTCGACCTTCTTGTTCCACACCACGGTGATGCGCGGGTTGGCGAAGAGGCGGTCCTGCAGGATCTTTTCGGCGCGGAAGCTGTCACGCCGGTGGATCAGCGTCACGTCCTCGGAATGGTTGGTAAGGTAGAGCGCTTCCTCGACCGCAGTGTTGCCGCCGCCGATCACCACCACCTTCTTGCCACGATAGAAGAAGCCGTCGCAAGTGGCGCAGGCGGAAACGCCCTTGCCGCCCAGCTCTTGCTCGCCGGGAACGCCCAACCACTTGGCCTGGGCGCCGGTGGCGATCACCAGGGTCTCGCCCTCATAGATGTCGCCGCCGTCGCCGGTGGCGCGGAACGGCGGACCGGAAAGGTCTATGTCGACGATGGTGTCCCACAGCATGCGCGTACCGACGTGCTCGGCCTGAGCCTGCATTTCCTGCATCAGCCAGGGGCCCTGGATGACGTCGCGGAAGCCCGGATAGTTCTCGACATCGGTGGTGATGGTGAGCTGGCCGCCGGGCTGCAGCCCCTGCACCACGATCGGCTCCAGCCCGGCGCGCGCGCCATAGATGGCGGCGGAAAGGCCGGCGGGCCCGGATCCGATAATCAGCATCTTCGTGGTGTGAACGGCCATGTGCAAACTCCAGTCCGAGGCCCGATAATGCCCGGCGTTGCCTTGCGCCAGTCCGAAAGGGGCAAATTTTGCCTTTTGACATGGATCAATGAATCATCCCGCCCCACCTTGCATCTGAGAATGGTTCGCATTAGCGGCCGTTCACGAAATTCAGGGAAGGTGACGATCTTGAGGAAACTAGCAATTGCCGGAGCGCTGGCCTGCGCCTGCGCCGTCACTCCCGCGCTCGCCGCCCCCGGCCTCGGCAACGACGTCTATGGCGCCACGGTCGAGAAGGGCGAGACCGAGATCGAGATGAAGTACGACAGCCTGCGCGGCGGACCCGACCATGGCGAGGACGTGCTCAAGCTCGAAGTGGCCCGCGGCATCACCAATAACCTGATGGTCGGAGTGCTCACGGAGTTCGAGAAGGAACCGGGAGAATCACTCAAGGCAGAAGAAGTGGCAATCGAAGCCATCTACCACCTCGGCCGGGCCGGCGGCATCGACTTCGCGCTCTACGGGGAATATGCCGTGAACCTCCATGGCCCGGATGCGATCGAGGCCAAGTTTCTGATGCAGCGCCGCACCGGCCCCTGGGACCTGCGATTCAACCTCATCGCCGAAAAGAGCCTTGAAACCGGCGCGAAGGTGGAGCTGGAATATGCCGCCAGCGCCGATGTCGCACTGAACGACCGTTTGCGGCTGGGGGCGGAGGCCTTCGGCGATCTCGGCACCTTCAGCCACTTTGGCCCCGCCGCGGACCATTTCTTCGGTCCATATGCCAAAGTGCGGCTGATCAAGCTTCCGGACTCCGATGGCGACGGCGACGACCATGGCGGCCTGACGCTCAAGGCGGGATACCTGTTCGCGCTGGGCAAGACCCGCGAGGATACCGATGGGCAGCTTCGCGTGAAGCTGGAAATGGAGTTCTAGGAGTTGGAGTTGACGGCGAGGCCTTGGCGCGCGATGCCAAGGGCATGCTAACCGGCCCCGCATCGCACAGCTTCATCTCGCAGCGCCTACGCCTCCACTACGTCGAATGGGGCGATCCGGAGGCGCCGCCGCTGATACTTCAGCACGGTGGGCGCGATCATTGCCGCAGCTGGGACTGGGTCGCCCAGGAACTGATGCGCGACTGGCGGATCATCGCGCCCGACCTGCGCGGCCACGGCGACAGCGCCTGGTCGCCGGACGGCGACTACACCAGCGGCGCCTTCATCTACGACTTCGCCCAGCTGGTCCATTCGCTGGGCTATGAGCAGGTTACCATCGTCGGCCATTCGCTGGGCGGAAATATCTCCACCGCATTTACCGGTCTCTATCCGGACAAGGTCCGCAAGCTGGTCAACATCGAGGGGCTGGGTCCTGCCCCGCAGATCCTCGCCGAGATCGAGGCCAAGGGCCTGGCCAACCGCCTGCGCGAGTGGATCGATGGCCGTCGCGCCGCTGCCGGCCGCATGCCGCGCCGCTATCCCACCATCGAAGCCGCCTTCGCCCGGATGAAGGAGGAGAACGGATTCCTTTCCGACGAGCAGGCCCGCCACCTCACCGTGCACGGCGTCAGCCGCAACGAGGACGGCACTTACAGCTGGAAGTTCGACAACTACCTCAACTCCTGGCCGGTGATCGGCCCGAAGCCGGACGAGCAGCACGACCTGTGGGGTGCGATCGCCTGCCCGGTGCTGCTGCTCTATGGCGGCGACAGCTGGGCTTCGAACCCGGAACGCGATGGCCGCGCGAACTACTTCCGCAATGCACGAGTCGTCGAATACGAAAAGGCCGGCCACTGGCTGCATCACGACCAGTTCGAGCGTTTCGTGGCCGAACTTAAGGTCTTTTTGCCCTGACAAAACAGGGATAACCGGATCGCCGCCCTCGCCCAGGGCGTTCTTGCTTATCGGATGCGGCATTGTCGCCGATCCCGGCCGGGTGCTGAGCATGGTTTCGGAACTGGGCTGCTCCGAAGCTGATGTCTCGTACGACGACCGCCATGCCTTTTCGCTTCAGCAGGGCAGATATGGCATATGGATCGTCTCCAATCGCAAGCCTTGGCGGCCTCCGCCGCAAGCCTTACATTCACAAACTTATCGGTTGCACGCCCGGGGCTCTCGACGGCGGGAAAACCCTTGCTGCCGAAAGTCGGAGTAAAGCCCTATCCCCAAACGGTCAGCAAAGGCTGCAGCGCCAGATGCGCGCAGATGTGCCCGGTCACCCCGGCCAGCCAGCCGTGCCGCCAGTACAGCCAGCCCCACAGCGTCCCCGCCGCGCCATGCAACAACACCTCGCGCGCAACGGTAAGAGCGGACCAGTCCAGCTTGCCGAAATAGCCCCAGGTGCCCAGCGGATAGATCACCAGGGCGACCACCAGGATCGCCGGCCAGACCGCCCGTCCGTCGCGCCAGCCGGTGCCGCGGGCGACCAGCCAGGCAAGGCCGGTCAATACGATCAGGCGAAACCATATTTCATCGAACAGCGCACCACGCGCGAACTGGGCGATGCGGGGCACGGTAGGCACGCTGCGCAGCAACTCATGCTGCACCGGAGGCACCACGCCGGCGAACAGCCAGGCGTCGGCCATAGCCATCCACAGGCCGAAGGCCAGGCCCAACAGGGCAGCCAGCCGGAACGAGCGCGTGCCATGCCGGAATGTCAGGAAAAACCCCAGCTCGCGCGGCCGCAGCAGGGTGCTGGCGAACGCTGCCACCTTAGATTTCGATCTGGCTGCCGAGTTCGACCACCCGGTTGGTCGGCAGGCGGAAGAACTCCATGGCACTGGCGGCATTCCGCAACATCCAGGCGAACAGCTTCTCGCGCCACAGCGCCATGCCCGGCTTGGCCGAGGGCAGCAGCGTCTGGCGCGATAGGAAGAAGCTGGTCTTCATCATTTCAAACGGCTCGCCCGCCAGTTTGTAGGTCTTGAGCGCGGCGGGCACGTCGCTTTCCTCAAGGAAGCCATAGTTGAGCGCAAGGCGGTAGAAGCCGTTGCCCATGTCCTTGCACGTATAGCGATCCGCCTCGTCGACATAAGGCATGTCTTTGACCTCGACGGTCAGGATCACCACGCGCTCGTGCAGCACCTTGTTGTGCTTGATGTTGTGCAACAGCGCCGAGGGGACGACCTTGTTGGTCGAGGCCATGAAGATCGCCGTTCCGGGAACCCTGGCGGCCGAGCTGTGCGCGCTCTTGGCGAAGACCTCGATGGGAATGGTGCCTTCGGCCATGTTCGCCCGCATCAAGGCACGCCCGCGCGACCAGGTGGTAAGACAAGTAAAGATGAGCAGACCGATCGCCAGCGGCACCCAGCCGCCGTCAGGCACCTTGATCATGTTGGCGCCAAGGTAAGCGAGATCGACCGTCAGGAACAGCGCGATCAGCGGCGCGGCCTTCCAGGCGGGCCACTTCCACAGGCTGAACAGCACTACCGTGAGCAGGATTGTATCGATTGTCACCGCACCGGTCACCGCGATGCCATAGGCCGCGGCAAGGTTGCTCGAGGAGCGGAAGAACAGCACCAGCAGGATCACCGCCACCATAAGCGCCCAGTTCATCACCGGGATGTAGATCTGCCCGGCGGTTGCGGCGCTGGTGTGCTTGATACTCATTCGCGGCATGAAGCCCAGCTGAATCGCCATCTGGGTGAGGCTGAACGCGCCCGAAATGACAGCCTGACTGGCGATGATTGTGGCGAGCAGGGCAAGGATCACCACCGGAATGCGAACCTCGTCGGGTATCATCAGGAAGAAGGGATCCTTTATCAGCTCCGCCGCCTGTTCGGGCGGCACGCTCATCACCATTGCGCCCTGCCCCATGTAGTTGAGCAACAGGCAGGGCAACACGAAGCTGACCCAGCTGATCCCGATCGGCTTGCGCCCGAAATGGCCCATGTCGGCATAGAGTGCCTCGGCCCCGGTGATCGCCAGGACCACGGTGCCCATCGCGATGAAGGCGCGGAACCCGTCCATCAGGAAGAAGTTCAGCGCGTTGAGGGGGTTGAGCATCTGCATCACGACACTCGGCATCGCGGTGATGTGGAGCAGCCCGAGCGCTCCAAGCGTCAGGAAATAGCCGATCATCACCGGCCCGAACAGCTTCCCGACCTTTTCCGTCCCGCGTGACTGGATAGCGAACAGCGCGACCAGGATGACCAGCGCGATCGGCACGATGAAGTCCTTGAATCCCGAACTTACGTATTGCAGCCCTTCGGTCGCGGAGAGCACCGACATCGCCGGGGTAATCATCGAATCGCCATAGAACAGCGCGGTGGCGAAGACGCCGAGCAGAACCAGCGGCATGGTCCAGCTCGCCCCTTCCGTCTTGCGGCTGATCAGCGCAAGCAGCGCGAGGCTACCGCCCTCGCCCTTGTTGTCGGCCTTCATGATGGTGAGGACGTACTTGAACGTCACCACGATCATCATCGACCAGAAAACCAGGCTGAGCACGCCGAGCACGTGGAGCGGATTGGGAGCGATCGGGTGGTGCCCCGCGAAGGTTTCGCGGAAGGCGTAAAGCGGGCTGGTGCCGATGTCCCCGAAGACGACGCCTATGGCGCCGATGGCAAGCTTCATCAGGCCGCCCTCGGCGTGGTGATGCGAAGAATGGCCTGTCGGGAGAGCAGCCTCGCCGACTGCCGGACGGTTTCCGGAGGCGGCATCCTGCTGTGCGGCTTCGCTCATGCTGGCGCCCTGTTCAATCCCGCCAAACGCCTGTCTTCCGGAAGAGTTCCCGGAGGCGAGGCGGCGGCGCTTAGCAGCATGAAACGGCTAGCGCAATCGTGCTCATCGCCCTGATTGCGCAGCCTCTTGCCGCGCAATCAGGGCGTCGAGCCGCTGGAGCTTTTCGGCAAGGTCGGCGCGCCAGGGCGCGTCTTGCGGCGCCTGCGCGAGAAGCTGCGCCCAGATCGCCCGTGCCTGGCCGAACTGGCCGGATTGCGCGAGGGCGAGCCCGAGGAACCAAGGCGGACCGGGCGCTGTGGGGGCGGCCTCGGCGGCCTTGCGATAGGCATGGAGGGCGGCGGGCGAAAGCGTACCTTCGGCATGGGCGACGAGGGCATTGCCCAGCGCCAGCCAGGCTTCCCCATCGTTCGGGTTCTTCTCCACCGCAGTGCGCAGGATCGCCGCCGCATCGGCAAACTGGCCGTTGCGGACATAGCCATCCGCCATCAATTGCATGCTGTCGCTAGGCAGGCCCTGTCGGCCACTGAGCGCGATGCGCGCCTCAACCAGGGCGGCGGGGTTTTCGAAGGTGGGCTCCGGAACGGCATAGCGCGGCGATCCGACAAGGCCCGGGTGCCCCTGCCAGGCATAGCCGGCGAGGCCCGCGAGCAGGGCCGCGCCCACGGCCAGCCAGCCCTCGGTCTTCCACGAAGTCAGCCAGGCAATGACGGCAAAGGCGACAAGAGCCAGGGCGGCGGCGAGGATCCAGCCCATCAGCCTGCCCTCCCCCCGAAGCGGCGGCGCAGCAACACCGCAGCGATGGCCAGCAGGAACAGCGGCAGCGCATAGAGCGGCCAGGTTACAGAGGTTATTCGGGGCGCATATGAAATGTAGTCGCCGTATCGCTCGATCAGCCAGGCGCGGACCGCGTCCGGGTCCTCGCCCGCGGCAATGCGCTGTCGCACCTGGTTGCGCATGTCGCCCGCCATGGGTGCATCGGAATCGGCGATAGACTGGCCCTGACAGGTCAAGCAGCGCAGGGTTTCCATAAGCGCCTTGGCCTTGGCTTCCTTGGCCGGGTCGTCGAGCTGGCGATAGGCGTAGGGGGCCGGCGGGAGGGAGTCCTGGGCGGAGAGGGGCAGAGCCCACGAACTCAAAACCAACGTCATCGCCGCGCAAGCGGGGACCCATCTCATGAGGTTTCGCCATAGCACAACGGTAGTGGCCAGACGCATCGCCGGCGATGGGTGCCCGCTTGCGCGGGGATGACGTGGCGCTGGAAATGTCACTCCCCGGCCTCCCGCAGCTTGGCGAGGATCATCGGCACCTGATCGGGGCGGATGTCGCCGATGTGCTGGTAGCGGATCACGCCCTTGCCATCGATGACGAAGCTTTCCGGCACGCCGGAGGAGCCGATCGCTAGCTGCACCGCGCTGACGTCGTCCGCGCCGATCCGGGCGTAGGGATTGCCGTTGCGGGCGAGGAATGCCTGCAGGTCCTCCTGCCGGTCGCGGATGGCGATACCGTCGATCTCCACGCCCTGTTTCGCCAGCGCATCGAGCTGCGGCGCCTCGACCGCACAGGGCACGCACCAGCTAGCGAAGACATTGAGCAGGCGCGGCTTGCCGGTGGCCATGTCGGCGGTCGAAAGCCCCTGCCGATCCGGCACGGCGGCCTTGAGCGAGAACTGCGGCAGGGGCTTGCCGATCATAGCGCTGGCAACTTCGCGCGGCGCCGGTCGCAGCAGGCCGATCAGGACCAGCGCGACGAAGCCCGCAAACAGCGCCAGCGGCAGCCACAGCGCCCAACGCACTCTTGGTTTTGCCTCGCTCCCGAAGTCGCTCATCGTCCCTGCCTCATCCGCCGGTAAGCGATCTTATCGCGCGCGACGAGGCGGCGGACGCCGCCTGCAAGGCGTCCCGCCAAGGCCAGCAGGCCGCCCAGCGCGACGAGAATTCCGCCGAGCCAGATCAGCGGCGCGAAGGGCTTCCACCAAAGGCGCAATTGCCAGCGGCCGTCCTCGGTTTCTTCGCCCAGCACGGTGTAGAGCTGCCCGTTCCAGCGCGTCAGCAGCGCCGATTCGGTGGTCGCCTGCTGCGGCGCCCAGAACTGGCGGGCCTGGGGATGCAAGGTCTCTACCCCTCCCCCCTGATAGCGCGCCTCTAGTGCGGCCTCCATCGCCGTCCAGTTCGGCCCGGCCACCGGCCCAACCGAGGCAAGCCTGATTTTCCATGGTCCGGCATCGACCGTCTCGCCGACCTTGGCCGCGACCAGCCGCTCGACGGTAAAGGCGCTCTCGCTCGACATGCCCAGCAGCGCCACGGCAATGCCGAAGTGCGCCACGACCATGCCCCAGATCGCCAGCGGCGTGCGGCGCAGGTCACGCCCGCGCAGCGGCAGGAAGCTCGCCACGGCCAGTGCCGGGGCCAGGATCAGGCCCATCGCTGGGAGAAGGCCGATTCTTGAGGTAAGCGCGACGGCAATCACCATGGCCAGGACCAGCAGCCCCGGCACGACGAGCAGCACCTTCACACGCCTGAGCGAATCCCGCCGCCAGCGCAGCAGCGGGCCGACGGCCAGGACCGCAAGCATCGGCACGGCAAAGATCGCGCTGACCGGATTGAAATAGGGCGGGCCGACCGAAACTTTCACTCCCACCGCCTCGGTCACCAGCGGATAGAGCGTGCCGACCAGCACGATGCCGAGGATCGAGGTCAGCATCACATTGTTGAATACCAGCGCGCCCTCGCGGCTCAGCGCGGCGAAGCGCTGGCCTTCGGTGACGCTGGAAGCGCGCAGGGCGAAAAGCAGCAAGGCGCCGCCGATGTAGATCGCCAGAAGTGCGAGGATGAAGGTGCCTCGCTCGGGATCGACGGCAAAAGCATGGACGGAGGTGAGGATGCCGGAGCGGACCAGGAAAGTGCCGACCATCGACATCGAGAATGCGACCACGCCCAGCATCACCGTCCAGGCCCGCAAGGCATTGCGCGAGGCAAGGACGCTGGCCGAATGAAGCAGTGCCGTTGCCGCCAGCCACGGCATCAGCGAGGCGTTCTCGACCGGGTCCCAGAACCACCAGCCGCCCCAGCCCAGCTCATAATAGGCCCAGTAGCTGCCCGCGGTGATGCCCAGCGTCAGCAATATCCAGGCGCCGAGCACCCACGGCCGCATCGCCCGGGCGAAGGCCGCGCCGACGTCGCGCGTGACCAGCGCGCCGACCGCGAAGGAGAAGGCGACCGACAGGCCGACATAGCCGAGATAGAGGGTTGGCGGATGGAAGGCGAGGCCGGGGTCCTGGAGCAGCGGGTTGAGCCCCTGCCCCTCGGGCGGAGCCGGATCGAGCCGCGCGAACGGGTTGGAGGCGAACAGCAGGAAGGCGTAAAAGCCGAGCCCGATCGCCGCCTGCGCCGCCAAGGTCGCGATCAGGGTGCGCTCGTTGAGCCGCCGCTCGAACAGCGCGACCGCGCCGCCCGCCACCGCGAGGATCGTCACCCACATCAGCATCGAGCCTTCGTGGTTCCCCCAGGTGCCCGCGAATTTATAGAGCAGCGGCTTGGTCGAGGCGTCGTTGGCGGCGACCAGGGCGACCGACAGGTCGACCGTCACGAACAGCCAGATGAGCAGCACGAAGGCGAGCGCAGTGAGCCCCGCCTGGACCAGCGCCACCGGCCGCACCGCGGCCAGCAGATCGGAACGCCCGCTCGATACCCCCATCACACCGAGCACGAGCTGCAGCGCGGCCAGGGCCGCCGCGAGCCAGAGCGCCGCCAATCCCGCTTCGGCGATCATTTCCTAAGGCTCTCCGTCTTGTGCATCTCGCCCGCCACCTGCGGGGGCATATAGCGCTCGTCATGCTTGGCGAGGATATTGGTCGCGACGAAGCTGCCGTCGGGCTGGAAGCTGCCTTCCGCGACCACCCCCGATCCTTCCTTGAACAGATCAGGGACGATCCCGGTGAATCGCACCGGCACCGTGTCGACATTGTCGGTGACGACGAAGTCGATCGTGACCCCGTCGGCATGGCGCTTGATCGAGCCGTTCTCGACCATGCCGCCGAGCCGGACCGCCCGGCCGACCTCGACATGATCCTTCTTCGCGTCGGCGGGCGTGTAGAAATAGGCGGCCTGATCCCTCAGCGCCGACATGGCGAGCAGGACCGCGCCGACGATCGCGACCACCGCGAGCAACGCCAGCACGAGACGCTGGTTCTTGGCCTTGACAGCCATCAGTCGCGCCGGCTCAAGGCGTCGACCCGGCGCTCGGCGCGGCGCATCCGCGCATAGCTCAGGCCGGTGACGGCGACCGTTCCGGCGATCGTGATCGCATAGGCGGCGATGATGAACGGCCAATGGTTCATTCGGCGGTCATCCGCCTGAGCCGCGCCTCGACCTTCGCCTCGGCGAGCAGCGCGCGCATCCGCATCAGCACGATCGCGCCGAACAGCAGCGAGAAGCCGAGCGCGGCGAGCAGCAGCGGCCAGAGCAGCGACGGATCGATCTTCGAACCGCCCAGGCCGATGCTCTGCCCTTGATGGAGGGTGCGCCACCACTCGACCGAATAATGGATGATCGGGATGTTCGCGGCGCCGACCACGCCGAAGATCGCCGAGATGCGGTCGTTGCTGCCGCGCTCGGCACCGGCCGAGGACAGGGCGATATAGGCGATGTAGAGGAACAGCAGCACGAGCATCGAGGTCAGCCGCCCGTCCCATTCCCAATAGGTGCCCCAGGTCGGCCGGCCCCATAGCGAGCCGGTCGCCAGGCAGATCGCCGTGAACAGCGCCCCCGGCACCGCGATCGCGCGCGCGGCGACCGCCGCCAGCGGATGCCGCCAGATCAGCTGCATCAGGCTCGCCACCGCGATTCCCGTCCAGCCCGCCATGCCGAGCCAGGCGGACGGGACATGGACGTACATCATCCGCACGCTTTCGCCCTGGAGATAGTCGGGCGGCGTCACGAACAAGCCCGAGACGAGCGCGACCGCGATCAGCACCGCCCCGACCCAGCCGAACCAGGGAGTCAGCGGACGCGCGATCGAGAGGAAGCGGGCGGGATTCGCGAAGATGTGCACGGCGACTTGGGGGAATAAGGGCCAATCGCCGCGACCGCAATGGGCCGCGCATCGGGTTCGGCGAAGCGGCGGGACGATCGGCTTGCGCGGCAGAGCGTTTTTTGAGGGCCTGAAATCACCCCCGCCCGATCAGCTTCATCGCCATCCGATCGGCGACCACCGCGGCCGGCAGGCCCGATGCGGCGCTTTCCGACCAGATCGCTTCGAGGCGCTCGGGAATCTTGGCGACCCGGGCCTCCACCTCGGCACGGTCGCCCTGGCCCAGATATTCGAGCGCGACGTTGATGATCCCGCCGGCGTTGATCACATAGTCGGGCGCATAGAGGATGCCGCGCGCATGGATGCGGTCGGCGTCGGCCGGGGTGGCGAGCTGGTTGTTGGCGCCACCGGCGACGATCGGCACCTGGAGCGCCTCGATCGACCGCTCGTCGAGGATCGCGCCGAGCGCGCACGGGCTCAGCACGTCGGCCTCGACCGTCATGATCTCATTCGCGGCGACCGCGGTCGCGCCCAGCGCCTCGGCGAGCGCCCGGGCACGCTTGGGATCGGCGTCGGCCAGGGTCAGCCGGGCGCCGTCCTTCGCGAGCAGCCGGGCGAGCCCGCCGCCGACGCTGCCCACGCCCTGGATGGCGACATGGACGCCGGCCGGTTCCGCCTTGCCGAGCGACCGCGCGACCGCAGCCCGGACGCCCAGATAGACGCCCCACGCGGTGGTCGGCCCCGGATCGCCGCCGGCGCTGCCCGCCGCCACCGGCAGGCCCGAGACATGGCGGGTCGTCTTCGCGATCGCCACCATGTCGGCATCGGTCATGCCGACATCCTCGGCCGTCACATAGCGGCCGCCGAGCGAATCGATCGCGCGGCCGAAGGCGGCGAGCATCTCCGGGGTCTTGGTGCGCAGCGGATCGGCGAGGATCACTCCCTTGCCGCCGCCCATCGGCAGCCCCGCCATCGCGTTCTTGAAGCTCATGCCCCGCGACAGGCGCAGCGCGTCGACGATCGCGTCTTCCGGATCGGGATAGTGCCAGAAGCGGGTGCCGCCCGCCCCCGGGCCGAGGTGGGTCGAGTGCAGCGCGATCACCGCGGTCAGCCCCGAAGCCGCGTCACGGAACAGATGGATGCCTTCGTGATCGTCGAAATCGGGATAGGTCCAGGGAGCCGTCATGCGCATCTCGCGAAATCAGATTATATATTCGGCGCCAATATCGTTCACATCTGCCCGATCGAACAGAGCCCGCATCGGCGCTTCAGGCGTCGGAATGTCGAAAGATATGGGGCGACCGACGGGACTTGAACCCGCAACCCCCGGTACCACAAACCGGTGCTCTAACCAATTGAGCTACGGTCGCCACGAAAGACACCGGCGGAGGCCGGCATCGCGGTGCGGCGGTCCATAGGCAAAGCGTCCCGGCGACGCAAGCCGCATGCGGCTGCCGTCTCGAGAATCTCCATGCCGGCGTTAACTCTACCAAAACAAGCAAGTTGGGGTTGCGACTCCGGCTTCTAGGTATCAGAACGCTTTGTCGTGCTGTCCCAACGAACCCGCTATGCGATCCGAGCGCTCCTCCATCTGGGCGACCATTATGGAGAGGGGCCGATCCAGCTTGCCGAAATCGCCGAGAAGCAGAACATCCCGGCGAAATTCCTGACCGTCATCCTGTCCGAGATGAAGCGGGCCGGCTTCGTCGAGACGATGCGCGGGAAGGAGGGAGGCTATTGGCTTTCGCGGCCGCCGACCGAAATCACCTATGGCGACATCGTCCGCTCGACGCGGGGCTCGCTGGCGCTGGTGCCCTGCGCGGCCCGCCTCGCTTACACGCCGTGCGAGCACTGCGTCGACGAAACCGAGTGCCGGCTGCGCGCGGTGATGCTGTCGGTACGCGATGAAACGGCCAATATTCTCGATCGGCTGTCACTGGCCGAAACGGTCTCGATCTGATCGTTCCCGAGCAGCCGTCGACAGCGTAACAATCCCGGATTACCGGGCGTTTCCAGCCTATCGAACGAACCGGCGACACCCCCTTTGCGAGTCGGGTCGTTACGGCTTAACCCTTCGATTCATGTCGATTTTCCGTTGACGGCCTTGGCTTCGACGTTATTTCAGCGGCAGGAACGGCGGTCGAGCCGGGCCGATTAGAACGCTATGGGAGTTGCTCGAATGAAGAAGCTGAGCCTCGTGATTGTTGCCGCCGGCCTGATGGCGCTTGGCGCCTGCAACAAGCAAACGCCGGCTGAGAACGCCACCGACAACACCGCTGCCGCGCTGGAGAATCAGGCCGACGCGCTCGACAACGCCGCCGACGCGACCGGCAACGAAGCGCTGGCCAATGCGGCCGACGCCGTCGAGAATGCTGCCGACGCCGTCGAAGACAGCAAGCAGTAATCGGCGGGCTCCTCCGGAGACCTTCGTACCGAATGGATGGGCGTCCCTGCGGGGGCGCCCGTTTCGCTGTGGGGATCAGCCGTTGACCACCGTCCCGCCATTGGGATGGAGCACCTGCCCCGACATGTAGCTCGAATCCTCGCAGGCGAGGAAGAGGAAGGCCGGTGCCACCTCATTGGGCTGCCCGGGCCGCCCCATCGGCGTGTTCTCGCCGAAATGGGCGAGCTTCTCCTCGCTCGCCCCGCCGGAGGGGTTGAGCGGAGTCCAGATCGGACCGGGCGCCACCGCATTGACGCGGATGCCGTCGCCGACAAGATTTTCCGAGAGCGAACGGGTGAAGGCGGTGATCGCGCCCTTGGTGCTCGAATAGTCGAGCAGCTCCTTGCTGCCCTGATACATCGTCACCGAGGTGCAGTTGACGATCGCGCTGCCCTGCCCGAGGTGCGGCCGGGCAGCCTGGGTCAGGAAGAACATCCCGAAGATATTGGTCTGGAAGGTGCGGCGAAGCTGCTCCTCGCTGATGTCGGTGATGTCCTTGTCGGGGTGCTGCTCGCCGGCGTTGTTGACGAGGATGTCGAGCCGCCCGAGCTGTCGCACCGTCTCGGCGACGGCGCGGTCGCAGAATGCCTTGTCGCCGACATCGCCGGCAATGCGGATCGCCCGGCGCCCCTCGCGCTCGACGATCTCGGCGGTCAGCCGGGCATCGTCATGCTCGCACAGATAGACGATCGCGATGTCCGCACCCTCGCGAGCATAGAGCGCCGCCACCGCGCGGCCGATGCCGCTGTCGGCACCCGTGATCAGCGCGACCTTGCCCGCGAGCCGGCCCGATCCGGGGTAGCGCGGCGCCCAGTCCGGCTTGGGTTCGAGCTCGCTCTCATGACCGGGCAGGTCGTCCTCATGGATCATCGGCTGGGACGGCTGATCGGTCATGGCGCTCTCCTTTCGCATGAAAACCGGAAACGAAAGGCGGAAGCGCCGGTTCAGTCCGTTGCGGGGGCGTCGCGACGCAGGATCAGCCGGTCGCTGACGACCTCCATGGTGAAGATGGGATCGGCATCGGGCGGCACCTCGGCCACCGCATCGACGAAGGCGGCGCGGATCTCGGGGTCGTCATAGACCATCTTCCGGTCGAACGCCCTTTGCCAGGTCTCCCGGTCGGGCCATTCGGCATAGCCGACGAAGCGCCCGTCGGCGTCGCGATGCAGCCGCGAGCCGTAGCTGCCGTAGATCTGCCGGATCAGATCGGTCCCCTGCGTCCAGGCGCGCACGAACTGCTCTTCCTTGCCCGGCCGGACCCGCCACCAATAGACCGCGACGAACATGGCCTTCCCTCCCTCTCCACAAGCGCGTCATCCCGGCGGGGCCGGCATCTCACGAATGGATCGCGGCACCTACAAATCCGGCAGCACCTGGTCCGCCTGCCCCCAACCCTTCAACTGCTTCGACGACGCCCGCACCTGGAGCGTCTTCGCGTCCTTGATCGTGAAGGCGCCGGCCTTATCGAAATCATCGAGCTCGTCCCAACCGACCGGCGCCGCAACCGGCGCCTGCTCGCGAGCCCGCGCGCCATAGGGGACGACAGCGGTCGCGCCGCGCTGGTTGCGCAGATAATCGACGAAGATTTTCCCGACCCGCTTGGCCTTCGCCATATTGGCGACGAAACGCCCGGGCTCGGCCTGGGCCAGCGCCTCGGCGAAGCGATGGGCGAAATCCTTGACCTCGGGCCATTCGGCCTGGGGCCGGAGCGGCACGATGACATGGATGCCCTTGCCGCCCGACAGCATCGGAAAGCTGACCAGGCCGATATCCGACAGCATCGTGCGGATGTCCTTCGCCGCCTTCTTCACGTCGCCGAAATCGAGGCCGACGTCGGGATCGAGATCGAAGATCAGGCGCTCGGGCTTCTCAATGTCGGGCACCAGCGATCCCCAGACATGGAACTCGATCGTCCCCATCTGCACGCAGGCGAGGATACCGGCGATATCGTCGACGTAGAGATAATCCTCGACCTTGCCGTCCTTCTCGCGGATCGGGACATGGTGGACATGCTCGCCGAAGCTGCCCGAATCATGCTTCTGGAAGAAGCAATGCTTGGCCCGCCCCTGCGGGCAGCGGACGAGGCTGACCGGCCGGTGGGCGAGCCAGGGCAGGATCAGGGGGCCAATCGCCTGATAATAGTCGGCGAGATCCCCCTTGGTCGCCTTGGCCTCGGGGAAGATCATCCGGTCGCGATGGGTGATCTTCACCGGCGGCGCCTCGGGCTGCTCGATATCTTCGACCCGCATGGGCTCCTCCCGCTTCACCTCGGCCGCCTGCTTGTCGGACCGGAGGCCGATAA
>CAZVWP010000008.1:101382-107974 GCA_964630805.1 uncultured Novosphingobium sp.
ACATCGTCATGGGTGAACTGGGAAAAGGCAATCTCGGCGACCAGGTCGGGCCGGATCCAGTGCGCGCCGCGCCGTTCGGCGCGCGGCACGTCGACGGCCGGCGTTTCGCACGCCCGGGCGGCGAACTTCTCCGACAGCATCTCCATATCGTCCTGATCGAAGCCGGTGCCGACCTTGCCGGCATAGACCAGCCTGCCGTCCTTGTGCTGCGCGAGCAGCAGCGCGCGGAAACGGCGGCCGTTCTTGTCACTGCTGCTCCAGCCGACGATGACGAACTCCTGCCGCCGCGTGCACTTGACCTTCAGCCAGTTGGTGGTGCGCTCGCCGCGATAGGGCGCGTCGGCCTTCTTCGAGATGATCCCTTCCTGCCCGGCTTCGCACATCCCCTTGAACAGCTGCTCGCCGGCACCGACGACATGATCGGAATAATGGATCACCGGATCGTCATTGGGCAGCAGCCCGGCCAGCCGCGCCTTGCGCTCCACCGTGCCGAGCCCGGCGAGGTCCTCGCCGTCGAGCGAGAGCAGATCGAAGGCGAACAGCTCGAGGCTTCCGCCCTCCCCCTTCAACGCCTTCTGGAGCGCCGAGAAACTGGGGTTGCCGCTCGCATCGGCGCTGGTGATCTCGCCGTCGATCAGCACCGGCGGCAGATCGAGCGCGGCGACCGCCTGCGCCACCGGCGCGAACTTCCCGGTCCAGTCGAGCCCGGTCCGGGTATAGATCTTCACCTTGTCGCCGGCGGCGGCGATCAGCGCGCGATAGCCGTCGAACTTGATCTCGTGGATCCATTGGCTGCCGGTGGGGACATGATCGACGAGGGTCGCGAGCTGGGGTTTCCGGAACGCCGGAAGCTTGCCGTCGCCCCGGCGCAGGGCGGGACCGCCACGGTCGGAAGCGCGACGAGGAGGCTGGCGGCTCCGGCCTCCGCCGGGCCGACGAGCCAATTCCTGAACATGCTGCTCGGCCTTGGCCATCACCGCATCGAACGCCTTGCCGCGCTTGCCCTTCAGGCTCGCCTCGCCTTCCCGGTCGCCGGCGATCTCGGCCATCGTCCGGCCGGTCTTGACGCTGGTCAGCTCGCGCTCGACCAGGTCGCCGCTGCCGCCCGCTTCATCGTCGGCGATCTTGCGCAGCAGCCAATTCTCATGCTTCTCGCCCGGCTTTCCCTTCATCCGGACGAGCAGCCATTCGCCCTTCATCCGTTCGCCGTCGAGGGTGAAATGGAGATGGCCTTCATCGAGGTCGCGCTCGCTCTTGCCCTCGATCGGCGCCCAGGTGCCCTTGTCCCACAGCATGACGGTGCCGCCGCCATATTCGCCCTTGGGGATCGTCCCTTCGAAATCGGCATAAGAGATCGGATGGTCTTCGGTGCGGACCGCCAGCCGGCGATCGTCGGGATCGAGGCTGGGCCCGCGCGTCACCGCCCAGCTTTTCAGGACGCCGTCCATCTCGAGGCGAAAGTCGTAGTGGAGCCGGGTCGCGTCGTGCTTCTGGACGATGAAGCGGTGCCGGCCGCTCTTCTCGACCTTGCCCGCCGGCTCGGCGGTCCGCTTGAAATCGCGCTTGCGATTATATTCGGAGAGGTTCGCGCGGGCCATCGCGTCAAGCCCGCTTGCGCGCCGGAGCCCGCTTGCGCGCCGGCTTCGCGGCGCCGCCGCCGCTGTCGACCGACTTCTTGAGCGCGGCCATGAGGTCGATGACATTGCCCTTGCGGGCAGGGGCCGCCTCCTCGACATCCTCGAGGATCTTCCTGCCGCCCTTGGCCTTGCGCTTCTTCTCGATCAGATTCCGGAGCGCGTCGACATAGCGATCGTGGAATTCGGCCGGATCGAACCTGGCGGTCTTCTTCTCGATCAGCGTCTCGGCGAGGTCGAGCAGGTCCCCGTCGGGTTTCGTGTCGGGGATGTCGCGGAAATAGCCCTGCGCCTTGCGGACCTCGTCGGCATAGCGCAGCGTCTCCAGCACGAGGCCCCGGCCGCACGGCTTGAGGCTCACCATATATTCGCGGCCGCGCATCGCGAGCTGGCCGAGCCCGACCTTGCGGGTGCGCCTGAGCGCCTCGCGCAGCACGATGAACGCTTCCTCGGCCAGGTCGTCGGCCGGCACGACATAATAGGGCTTCTCGAAATAGAGCACGTCGATCTCGTCGGCATCGACGAACTGGATCAGCTCGAGCGTGCGCTTGCTCTCGAGCTTGACCGCGTCGATCTCGTCCTGGTCGAGCAGGACATAATCGCCCTTCGACACCTCATAGCCCTTGACGATGTCGTCGGTATCGACCGGGCCGAGGCCGGGTACCACCTTCTCATATTTGATCCGCTTGCCCGAAGGCTCGTGGATCTGATGGAAGGCGATCTGCGCGGTACTGTTCGTCGCATTGTAGATCTCGACCGGGATCGAGACGAGCGCGAGGCGGATCTGTCCTTGCCAATAGGCACGCGCGGCCATGCGGGCTCCTCCTGTGGAACGACGGCGGATTCAAACCGCCATTCTCCGGATCGTTCCCGTATTTTTACGCAGCCGCAACCTGCCGCGGCGGACATCAGGTGATCAGCGTCAACAGCCCGGCGATCGTGTCGGCCTCCTCGGGCGGCTTGTCGCGCCTGATCCGGGCGATCCTGGGAAAGCGCATCGCCACCCCCGACTTGTGCCGCTTGCTGGCATGGACGCTGTCGAAGGCGAGCTCGACGACCAGCGTCTTCTCGACCTCGCGCACCGGGCCGAAGCGGTTGACGGTGTGGTTGCGCACGAAGCCGTCGAGCCATTTGAGCTCCTCGTCGGTGAAGCCCGAATAGGCCTTCGCGACGGGCAGCAGCTCACCCCCCTCGGCCGGATCGCCCGACCAGCAGCCGAAGGTATAGTCCGAATAGAAGCTCGACCGCTTCCCGTGCCCGCGCTGCGCATACATCATCACGCAGTCGACGGTCAGCGGATCGCGTTTCCACTTGTACCAGAGGCCGGTGCGGCGGCCGGCGACATAGGCACTGTCGCGCCGCTTGAGCATCACCCCCTCGACCGCCGCGTCGCGGGCGCCGGCGCGGGTCTCGGCGAGCTCGTCGAAATCGCGCGCGGCGATGATCGCCGAGACGTCGAAGCGGGCCGGATCGAGCGTCGCGGCGAAGGCTTCGAGCCGCGCCCGGCGCTGCTCCCACGGCAGCTCGCGCAGATCCTCCGCGCCCTCGATCAATATATCGTAGAGCCGCACGAAAGCGGGATAGTCGGCGAGCATCCTGGCCGAGACATTCTTGCGCCCGAGCCTCTGCTGGAGCGCGTTGAACGACGCCGCCGACCCGCCATGCTCGGCCGCGCCCTGCGCCTCGCCCTGGACGAGCAGCTCGCCGTCGAGCACCGCGTCGAGCCCGCGCACCGCTTCGGCGACATCGGGGAAGGTGCCGGTGATGTCGTCGCCGGCGCGGCTATAGAGGCGGACCTCGCTGCCCGTCCCGACGATCTGGACGCGGATGCCGTCCCACTTCCATTCGGCGGCGTATTCGGCGAGATCGACCACGCCGTCCTCGAGCGGATGGGCGAGCATGAACGGCCGGAAGAAGGGCGTGCCGCGCGGATCGGGGCGCGCCCCGCCCTGGCCCCAGGCGAAGAGCTCCGCATAGGGCGGCCGCAGCGCGTGCCAGACCTCCTCGACCGCGTCGACGTCGAGGCCGAACGCCTGGGCGAAGCCGGTCTTGGCGAGCCGCGCCGAGATGCCGACCCGCAATCCCCCGGTGGCGAGCTTGAGCAGCGCGAAGCGGCCGCTCGCATCGAGATGGTCGAGCATCTCGCCGAGCACCGCCGGCGCCTCGGAGCGGCCCAGGCGGGCCAGCCGCTCGATCACCGCGGACAGGGTGAGCGAGCCGTCGTCGATCTCGGCGGGCTGGTCGATCCGATTGGGCCAGATCAGCGCCACCGTCTCGGCGAGATCGCCGACATAATCGCGGCTCATCCGGAACAGGACCGGATCGACCCGCTCGTCGGCGATCGCATGGATCGCGGCCCCCTTTACCGCGGGCAGGCTGAGATCGCCGGTCAGCGTCGCCAGCGCCCAACCGCGGTCGGGATCGGGCGCATCGCGCATATAGTCGGCGATCAGCGCGAGCTTGGCGTTGCGCGAACGGGTGTAGACGAGGCCGTCGAGCAGGCGGGAGAAGGCGTGCATCAGTCGTCCTCGTCCTCATAACCGACCAGGGCCAGCGCCCGCGCCGCCATCTGGCGGAGCCCGCACCAGTGGACGAGCGCCTCCTCGCGGCCGTGCGTGACCCAGACCTCGGAGGGCGCGATCTCGCGGATCGTGCCGGTCAGCTCGTCCCAGTCGGCATGGTCGGAGATCACCAGCGGCAGCTCGACCTGGCGCTGGCGGGCGCGCTGGCGCACCCGCATCCAGCCCGACGCCATCGCCGTGACCGGATCGGGCAGCCGCCGCGACCAGCGGTCGTTGAGCGCCGACGGCGGGCAGAGCACGACCTTGCCGCGCAGCTGCTCCGGCGAGGCCGCGGTCGCCGGATGGAGATCGCCCAGGTCGACGCCGAAATCGCGATAGAGATCGCACATCCGTTCGAGCGCGCCATGGATGTAGATCGGATCGCCATGGCCGTGCGCGCGCAGCTCGGCGATCACGCGCTGCGCCTTGCCGAGCGCATAGGCGCCGACCAGCACGCAACGCTCGGGCGCGGCGTGGAGCGCGCCGAGCAGGCGATCGATCTCCTGGCCGATCTCGGGATGGCGGAACACCGGCAGGCCGAAGGTCGCCTCGGTGATGAGGATGTCGCACGGCACCGGCTCGAACGGCGCGCAGGTCGGGTCCTCGCGCCGCTTGTAGTCGC
The DNA here is from genome assembly GCA_964630805.1 of uncultured Novosphingobium sp. Taxonomy (GTDB): domain Bacteria; phylum Pseudomonadota; class Alphaproteobacteria; order Sphingomonadales; family Sphingomonadaceae; genus Novosphingobium. The sequence continues at coordinate 106,200 of CAZVWP010000008.1, forward strand.
CGGTGACGACGATCCGCTCGCCGGCATGCTCGAGCAGGATCTGCGCCGAGCCGAGCACATGCCCCGCGGGCAGGTAGCTGATCTCCACCCCGCCCATGCTGACGCTGTCGCCATAAGCCACCGGCACGCCTTCGACGGCTCCGTAGCGCAGCGCCATGATCGCCAGCGTTTCCGGGGTCGCCCAGCAGGTGCCGTGCCCGCCGCGCGCATGATCGGAATGGCCATGGGTGATGAGCGCGCGATCGACCGGCACCGCCGGATCGATCCAGGCATCGGCGGGCCGGACATGGATGCCGCGAGGCGAGGCTTCGATCCAATGGGCCATCGATCCTAGACGCTAAGCCGTCGAGCGGGTTCCTCAAGCCCGATAGGTGGTCAGGTCCGCGGTTACCTTCTCGCTCCTGGCCGCGGCTTCGCGGATGCGGGCGCCTGCCTCGTCATAGAGAAAGGGGAGGTAGGCGTAGCGCCTGCCGCGCGTCACCCTGGTCGCCTCGTGCAGCAGCGAGCAGGAAAAGACCACCGCGCCGCCGGTGGGCGGACGATAGAGCCGTGATCCGAACTCGGGAAAACGCAGGTCGCCGCCTTCATACTCCCCGGCGTTGAGGTTGATGCTGCAGGCAAAGCGGCGATGGGCGGTGCCCGCCGTGGTGTTGTCGCGATGCGCGCGGAAGAAACCCCCGCCCTCCTCGTCGCCATCGTAGCAGGCGACGACATATCGCTCGATCCGGGTGGCGTTGAACTGAAAGGCGCGCGCGATCGTCGGGAGCAGGTTGCGACTCAGCAGGGCCCGGATTTCGGCGCACAGTTCGGCATGATCGTCGAGGTTGACGTCGGAGCGGCGCTTGAACTTCTGGTCATGGGCGCCCACCGTGATCCCGCCGACCTCCTTCATGACCCCCGAGGGCTTGCCGCCATCGGCCTCGTAGAGCGCGATCAGGCGCCTGCAGAAGTCGACCGGGAATATGCGCGGCACGATCAGCACCGGCGCGGTGGTCTCCGGTTCCGGCATCGCCAGCAGCTCGCCGAGCTGCGCCAGGATCGATTCGCCCTGGTCGAGCGGCGCCCGGGCGACGACCCGCAGCATCGGATCGACCAACAGCCAGTGCGGCCGATAGCGGCCCGCCTCGTCGGCGGCGCCGTATTTCCGCGCGACCTGGAGGTCATAGTCGAGGAACCAGCGTATCCCCGGTATCCGTCCCGCCACCCGGCCCAGCGCGGCATCCTGCGGGTCGCTCGTCACGCCGAAAAAACATGCTCGAGCATCGTCGAACCACGCCTGCCTGTGCTGGATAAGCCGCAACGCCTCGATCGTCTGGTCACGCCCCGCGCTGCCCGCGAACAGCAGCAGGATGAACCGCCCCGCTACCGTATCGAACACGTAATTGTCGTTGCCGTTCAGGACCGGACAACGGAACCACGGGACCGCATCGCCCGGATCAAGCAGCCTTGTCATTGCCGTGCGTCACCCCGTCCCCATGATCGCGCGCCGATCTTCCCCGCGTTCCGCCGCACGGGATAGGCGACTCATGCCCGGCGGCGCAATTGCGACGCCGGTCGAACGGGCGTCGCTGACGCCGCCGCCGTTCCGGCCTCGCCCGGGGCGAGGGGATATTGGGGATAGGCGCGCGTGATTTGAATCGCTATCGGCGGCGCCATGACCGAGATCACCCCTGAAATCGTCGCCGAGCACGGCCTGTCGCCCGAGGAATATGAGCGCATCCTCCATGCGATGGGGCGCACGCCCAACCTGACCGAGCTCGGCATCTTCTCGGTGA
>CAZVWP010000009.1:0-101899 GCA_964630805.1 uncultured Novosphingobium sp.
GCGGCATGGCGCCTTCGGAGCTGTCGACCAGCAGGATGACGCCGTCGACCATCGAGAGGATGCGCTCCACCTCGCCGCCGAAGTCGGCGTGGCCGGGGGTGTCGACGATGTTGATGCGCGTCCCGTTCCATTCCACCGAGGTGCACTTGGCGAGGATGGTTATGCCGCGCTCTTTTTCGAGATCGTTCGAATCCATCGCCCGCTCCTCCACCCGCTGGTTGTCGCGGAAGGTGCCGGACTGGCGGAACAGCTGGTCGACCAGCGTAGTCTTGCCATGGTCGACGTGGGCGATGATGGCAATGTTGCGCAGGGCGGGCGTGACGGACATCGGTATACTTCCGGATAGGGGGCGGGGGAGGGCGTGATATGGGGGCGATGTTGCAACGCAACAAGGCCGCGGCCCCTAGCGGAAGTCCTGCGGATGGGCAAGCAAAACACTGTGACGGTAAAGCCACAGTCCAGGGGAATACGGTGAAAATCCGTTAGCCATGTTCACCTAAAATACACTTGTTGATTGAATAGGGGCGGCATGAATCTTATTGTTTGCTCGTGCGAGGGAAGGGGAGGGCCTGCGGGATCGCGGGCCCATCGGGTCATGTCCTTGCGCGGCCAGTTGCGATCAACAGGAGTGTCGCACCGATGAAAATGAACGCCGTTAAGGCCGCCAATTCTGCACGCCTCCTGCTTTCGTGTACCGCCGCCGTGCTGGCCCTTGCCGCACCCGTCGCGGCCTGGGCCCAGGAGGAAGCGCAACCCGCGACCGACATGCCCGACGTGAGCGAGGGTCAGGGCAACGAAATCGTCGTTACCGCCACCAAGCGCGAGCAGACGCTGCAGGACGTGCCTGTCGCCGTCACGGTGACGACCGCCGAGACGATCGAGCGGGCGCAGATCCGCGACCTCAAGGAGATCAGCTCCATCGTCCCCTCGCTGCGCGTCGCCGAGCGGCAGAATTCGGCCAACACCAACTTCTTCATCCGCGGCTTCGGCAACGGCGCCAACAATGCGGGGATCGAGCCTTCGGTCGGCGTGTTCATCGACGGCGTCTACCGCTCGCGCTCCGCCTCGCAGATCGCCGACCTGCCCGACGTGCAGCGCGTGGAAGTGCTGCGCGGCCCGCAGTCCACCCTGTTCGGCAAGAATGCCTCGGCCGGCGTCATCTCGATCACCACCGAACTGCCGAAGTTCACCTTCGGCGGCAATCTCGAGGCGAGCTACGGCAACTACAACGCGCTGGTAATCAAGGGCGTCGTGACCGGCCCCCTGTCCGATAGTGTGGCCGTCAGCCTTGCCGGCGGCTACAACAAGCGCGACGGCTACAACCAGAACCCGGAGACCGGGGTCGCGGTCAACGACCGCAATCGCTGGTTCGTGCGTGGCCAATTGCTGATCCAGCCGCAGGACAACCTCAAGATCCGCCTGATCGGCGACTACGGCAAGATCGACGAAATCTGCTGCGGCGTGTTCAATGCGCAGCTCGGCGCGGCGACGGGAATCCTCACGAGCCCCCTCGTCGGCGGCAAGGTCAACACGCCGGCGCAACTGTTCGACAACAAGGTCTATCTCAACACCAACCCGACCAACAACATCCAGAACTACGGGTTCTCCGGACAGGTCGACTACGAGATGGGTCCGTTGACCTTCACCTCGATCACCGCCTGGCGCAAGGTCAACCTGCGTTCGTACTTCGACGTCGACTTCACCAGCGCCGACCTGCTCAACGGCGCCAACATCAGCCGCATGGACCTGGATACCTTCACCCAGGAATTCCGCGTCAACGCCAATTTCGTCGACCGCATCAATGTCCTGCTCGGCGGCTTCTACTTCAAAGAGAAGGTGGAGCAGGGCGGCGACCTGATATGGGGAACGAAGGCGCGCATTTACGCCGATACGCTGGTGCGCGGCCTGAGCAACAACTCGCAGAGCATTCCCGCGCTGGAAGGGTTGTTCGGTACTCTGACCGGCAATCCGGCCCGGTACGTCAATCAGTTTTTCGCCGCCGGGCAGGGCCTTGTCGAGCGCGACACCATGAAGAACGAGAACTTCTCGATCTTCGGCCAGATCGATTTCAAGGTCACCGACCGGCTGACGCTGACCGGCGGCCTCAACTACACCAACGACAAGAAGCGCTACAGCGTCAATGTTGCGACGACGGACGTGTTTGCGGGCCTTAACATTCCTGCGCTGCGCGATGCGGCCACCAATGCCGGCGTTTCGCAGACGATCGGCGGCATAATCGGTGCTCCGGGCGGTTTCGCCTCTCTCGCGCAGATTGCCGCGTATGGCGCCAACCCGCCCGCCGGTTTTCCGACGCTGGCCCAGATCCAGGCTGGCGCCTCGGCACAAACGGCAGCGTTGCTTGGCTTGCGGCCCCTGCAGTTCCTGCCGCCGATCCTGGGCGTGCCCAATGCGGTCGAAGACGGCAGGACAGGCGACGACAAGGTGACGTTCACCGCGCGCCTCGCCTATCAGTTCAACGACCAGCTGAACGGTTATCTGAGCTACGCAACCGGCTACAAGGCCAGTTCGGTCAACCTCTCACGCGACAGCCGCCCGCCGGCCAGCCTTGCTTCCGCGCTGACCGGGGCGGGCATCGCCTTGCCCAACCAGGAGTACGGCTCGCGCTTTGCCGCTCCGGAGAATACGGAAGTGTTCGAGGCCGGGCTCAAGGGCAACTGGCGCAATGTTTCGGCCAACCTTGCGGTATTCTACGAAGCCATAAAGGGTTTCCAGTCGAACATCTTCACCGGCACCGGCTTCATCCTCGCCAATGCCGGCAAGCAGTCGGTCTGGGGCATCGAGTTCGAAGGCGCCTACAAGCCGCTGAAGGGTCTGACCCTCGGCCTGGCGGCGACTTACCTCCAGCCCAAATACAACGATTTCAAGAATTCGGCTTTCGGCGACGCCACCGGTATCCGCCCGGCCGATATCCCGACCTTCTCCGGCACATTCAGCGTGGATTACGAGCATGAGCTCGCCAACGAGGACCGCATCCTGTTCCATGGCGACTTCCACCATGAATCGAGGGTTCAGGTGGTCGAAGGCTTGCCCGCGTTTTTCGTGCGGAACCCGCTCACGCAGCAGATCATCGATTTCAAGCCGGGCCTCGATGCCGCCGCGCCCTTCACCCGCGAGGTCAACGAGCTAAACCTGTCGCTGACCTATGCGATGAAGAACGGGCTCGAACTCACGGTCTGGGGCCGCAACGTCACGGATAATCGCTATATTAACACCATCTTCGATTCCCCGGCGCAGCAGGGCTCGGTTTCGGCCTATACCAACCAGCCGCGCACGTGGGGCGGGGCGGTGCGCTTCCGCTGGTAAGCTTCGAAATAGACAGGAACAAGAAAAGGGGGCGTTGGTGGCCCCCTTTTTTTGTTTGCCAGTTTCGGCTTTTTGTGGTGCCCTCCCTCCGCCTGGCATGAACAGGCCTCGTCAAGAGGGGGATTTTTATGGAATGGATGTTGTTGCCGCTTAAGCGCTACGCCGAATTTTCGGGACGGTCGCGGCGCAAGGAATTCTGGATGTTCTGGCTGCTGACCTTGATCCTTGGCTTCATCGCCGGGATTATTGACGGCGTTCTGGGCCTGACCACCAGCACCATCAGCGTCAGGCTGCTGGTGCAACTGGCGGTTCTCGTTCCGTCGATTGCCGTGGCAATTCGCCGCATGCACGACCAGGATCGTTCGGGCTGGTGGATACTCTGCCCGATCGCCAATATCATTTTCCTCTTCATCGAAGGCACCAAGGGTCCGAACCGCTTCGGCCCGGATCCCAAGGATCCCGGCAACGCCGAGGCTTTCGCCTGAGCTAGCCTTCGCCTCTTTCCCGCGGCGGAAGGAGTGAACGACCCTGACGACACGACCCACTCCCGACAGGGAGGGGTCGTGTTCGTGCATTTTTCCGACAGGTTTCTGCAATGGAATGGATGATCCTGCCGTTCAAACGGTATGCGGATTTCAGCGGTCGCTCGCGCCGCCAGGAATACTGGATGTTCACCCTGTTCAATCTGATTGTCTATGTCGTCCTGATAGCGATCGGGCTGACGGGCGTACCCTGGAGCAATCTGGGCGATGCCTCCACCGACCCGGAGCCGGGCATTGCGCTGTGGATCGCACTGGGGCTCACCGGGGTCTATTTTCTCGGTTCGATCGTTCCATCCATCGCCGTCACCGTGCGCCGCTTTCACGATCAGGACATGTCGGGCTGGTTCTATTTCCTGCGCTTCATTCCCTATGTGGGCGGTATCGTGCTGATCGTGTTCATGTGCATCCAGGGCACCAAGGGGGAAAACCGCTTCGGCTACGATCCGCTGGGCAGCGGGCCCGCGGACGTGTTCAACTGACGGTGAGGGGAGGACAGGGACGATGCAGCCCTACGGCGGATTCTGGATACGGTTCCTGGCCTATCTGATCGATTCCATCGTCCTGGCCATCGGCGGTGGCATCCTCGGCGGCATACTGGGTGCGATGATCGGTCTCGCCATGGGAGCCGGAGGCGCGAGCGAGGATATCGCGCTCGTTTCGAGTGCTGTCGGGAATGTTGTCGGGATCGTCCTGAACTGGCTCTATTCCGCCCTGATGGAAAGCTCGGCCTGGCAGGCGACGCTTGGCAAGAAGGTGCTGGGACTGTTGGTGACGGACCTTGAAGGTCGCAGGATCAGCTTCGGCCGGGCAACCGGGCGCTATTTCTCCAAGATGGTTTCGGCGATCATCCTGCTGATCGGCTTCATGATGGTCGGCTGGACCCAGCGCAAGCAGGGCCTGCATGACATGATGGCGGGTACGCTGGTGTGGAAGGCTTCCTCGCCGGACCTGGTGAGGCAGGACGCTTCGATATTCGAGTAGCCTCTAAAGCTCCCGCAGGGCCTGCGCGGGCTTCGCCCGCAGCAAGGGCAGGGAGCCAGCCAGCGCGAAGCCCAGAACCAGCACCAGCCCGCCACCCAGCACGGCCAGCACATAGGGCCAGTCCGGCAGCCAGTCGAACTTGAACATCTGCACCGCGATCAACCAGCCGGCGAACGCCCCCAGCGCGAGCGCCACCAGTGCCAGCAGGGCAGCCAGCAGGCCGAATTCCGCCAGTTGCAACAGCAGCAATTGCCGACGGCTGGCGCCGAGCACGCGCAGCACGACATTGTCGTAGAGCCGGCTGGCCCGCGCCGCCGCGATGGCGCCCAGCAGTACCGCGATCCCGGCCAGCACCGCGACCGAGGCGGCGGCAAGGATGGCATTGCCCATTTGCGTGAGCAACGCCCGCGCGTCCTTCAGCAGTGTGCCGGTTTCGACCACCGAGCTGGATGGAAAGGCGCGCACCAACCGCCGCAGCAGCCCACCCTTTGCCGCGCCGCGCGGCACGTCGATGGTCGCTGCAAGGTTGTGCGGGGCATTGGCGAAGGTGTTGGGCGAGAAGACCAGCACATAATTGAAGCCCATCGAATCCCAGTCGATCCGACGGAACGAGGTTATCCGCGCGCTGCGCTCGACCCCAAGCAGGCTGATGTCGAGCTTGTCGCCGAGTTGAAGCCCGATCGCATCTGCGAGCTTTTCATCGACCGACACCTGCGCTTCGCCCTGGTAGCCCTTCGGCCACCATTTTCCGGCGGTGACCACGTTACCTTCCGGCACTTCCTGCGAATAGGTCAGCCCCCGCTCGCCGCGCAGGGGCCAGGCATTTTCGGGAATTTCCTTGAGGTCGGCCACCCGGATCATGTTGCCTTCCGGTCCATAGGCCAGGATCGCGCCGCGCAGGTTGGGAACCGTGCGGATTGTCGCGCCCGGCATTTCCGCGCGGACGGCGGCCCTGAATTCGTCGACCCGATCGCGTGGCACGTCGAGCACGAAATAGTCCGGCGCTCTCTGGGGGATGCGAGCGCGGATGTTGGCATCGAGGCAGGACTGGACCACGGCGAGCAGCACGAAGGCGGCCAGTCCGAAGCCCAGCGCCACGACCAGCGACGCGGTTTGCGCACCGGGGCGGTGCAGGTTGGCAATTGCAGAGCGCAGCAGCGGATCGCGGGCACGGGGCGCTCGCGCGGCCGCCCAGCGGATGGCGAGGCCAAGCAAGGCGAGGAAGGCGAACAGGGCGCCTGTCCCGCCGAGGAACAGCGCGGTGACGCGCACTTGCGCCGCGCTTGCAAGCGCCAGCGCGACAATGGCGGTCAATCCGAGGCCGACCGGCACGAGCGTCTGCCTCCGTGCCGCCAGCGGCGACACGCGCGCCCGCATCAGCGCCATGGCCGGGAAATCCCGCGCATGCAGCAGGGGAGGGGCGGCGAAGATCAGCGCGACGAGCAGGCCATAGGCGAGCGCCCGCGCAAGTGCGCCGGGATCGATCACCAGCCCGGTCGAGACCGGCAGGAGCCCTTCAAGGGCCTTGCCAATCAGCGGCGTCGCGAGCGCCCCTACCGTCAGTCCCGCGGCACTGGCCAAGAGCGCGGCCGCGGCGATCTGCAGGAGGTAGATGCGGGCAATGTCGCCGCTGGTCGCGCCGAGCACCTTGAGCGTCGCGACATTGCCGCGCCGCGCCTCGAGGTAGGAGGATACGCCGCCGCCGATGCCGATCCCGGCGATGGCGAGGGCGGCGAGGCCCACCAGCACGAGGAATTCGCCCATCCGGTCGACGAACTGCTCTGCCCCGGGCGAAGCCTTTTTGCGGGTGCGCCAGGTGAAGCCGGAAGTGGGGAACTGCTTTTGCAGGCGCGCCACCACCACTTCGGGGTCCTGCCCCCCCGGCATGGCGACGCGCAGCTTGGTGCGGAACATGGCGCCCGGTGCGATGAGGCCCGCCCGTCGGGGCACGTCGTCGCGCACGATGGCGACGGCGCCGAAGGAGAAGCCTTCGCCAAGCCGGTCGGGCTCGTCGCCGATGATCCCCCCGACCTTGAGTGCCTGACCGCCGATAGTGACCGTATCGCCGGGCATGACGCCAATTCGCTCTGCCGTGCCTTCCGCCAGCCATGCCTCGCCTTCCGGCGGTGCGCCGACTTCGCGGCCGTCCTTGAGCCGCAGGCGGCCTACCAGCGGCCACCTGGCATCGACGGCCTTGAGCTCGACCGGCGCGATGTTCTGGCCGGAGCTCGCCTCGGAACTTGCCATCGCCTGCATGCGGGTTCCGGACGAGACGGTGCCAAGCCTTTCGAACACCGCGCGCTCGGCAGGCGTGACATCGCGCTGCCAGACCGTCGCCTCGATGTCGCCGCCCAGGATCGTTCGCCCGCGCGTGGCGAGTTCACGCTCGATGGAGCCGGTCAGCGACCCGATCGCCGCCAGCGCGCCGACGCCGAGGAACAGGCAGACCAGCAGCAGCCTGAGGCCCCGGAACCGCGCCGAAAGGTCGCGGCGGGCGATGCGCCATGCGGTGCTCCAGGGGAGGGCTTTGTTCATGCGGGAAGAGTGTCGCTCACGATCCGGCCGTCCGCCAGCGTCACCACCCGTTCGCAGCGGGTGGCCAGCGCCGCGTCGTGGGTGATCATCACCAGCGTCGCCCCGGTCTCGGCGCGGCGGGCGAGGAGCAGATCGATGATCGCCGAGCCGGTGGCGGCATCGAGGTTGCCGGTAGGCTCGTCGGCGAAGATCAGGCGGGGGCGAGGGGCCGTGGCGCGGGCGATGGCGACGCGCTGCTGCTCGCCGCCGGAAAGCTGGGCAGGGTAATGCGTCAGGCGGTGGCCGAGGCCGACGGCTTGCAGTTCTGCCGTAGCGCGTTTGGTGGCATCGGCCATGCCGGCCAATTCCAGCGGCGTCGCGACGTTTTCCAGCGCGGTCATGGTCGGCAGCAGGTGGAAGGCCTGCAGCACGATGCCGATCCGGCCGCGCCGGGCGAGCGCGAGGGCATCCTCGTCCAGGACGGCGAAGTTAGCCCCCGCCACTTCGAGCGAGCCGCCGCTGGCCCTTTCGAGCCCCGAGAGCACCGACATAAGAGAGCTCTTGCCCGAGCCCGATGGGCCGAGGAGGGCCAGAGTCTGGCCGTCGGGTACGTCGAGATCGACGCCCTTGAGCACTTCGACAGGGGCCTCGGCGCTGCCGAGCTTCAGGGTCAGGTTTTGCGCATGGATTGCGAGAGCGGGGCTTGTCACTGCGCAGCGATGGCATAGCTATGCCGCGTCCGGCAAGGGAGCGATTGTAATGAAATGGTTTGGTTTGGTCCCGGCAATGGCCCTGGCGCTGTCGGCATGCGGCGGGAGCGATGCGCCCAAGCCGGCGCCCAGCCAGAGCGCCCGCGCCGATGCGCCGCCGGAAGTGCCGGTCATGGGCGAGGAACAGCGCATGTTCGCCCTTGGGGACAGCCTGTTCGCCGGGTATGGCCTCAGGCCCGAGGAAAGCTACCCCATGCGGCTGGAAGGGGCACTGCGCGCGCGGGGGATCAATGCGCGCATGACGAACGCGGGTGTTTCCGGGGACACCAGCGCGGACGGCGCGGCGCGGCTGGCCTTTGCCCTGGACGCGCAGGACAAGCCGCCGGTGCTGGCCCTCGTCTGCCTTGGCGGCAACGACATGCTGCGCGGCCTGCCGCCCGAACAAACCCGGGCCAATCTCGAAAAGGTGCTGTCCGAGTTTCAGCGGCGAAGGGTCCCGGTGGTGCTGATGGGCATGCTCGCGCCGCCGAACCTCGGTGCGGACTACCGGGCACAGTTCGATCCGATCTATCCGGCACTGGCGAAGAAATACGGCGCGCGGCTGGTGCCGTTCTTCCTGCAGCCGGTGCTGGGCAAAGACTGGCTGATCCAGCAGGACCACATCCACCCCAACAAGACCGGGGTGGAGGAGATCGTCGCCGCGACGGTTGGAGAGGTGGCGAAAGCGCTGCCTAGGCCAAGCGCTCCACCGCCCCTTCGCTGACGCGCCAGACGGCCGCCTCATCGGCAATTGCCTCGAACGGCGCCAGCTCCGTGCCGGTCAGCCAGACCTGCGCCCCGCTTTCGCGCAGCCGGTCGAACAGCGCCTCGCGGCGCAGCGGGTCGAGGTGGGCGGCGACTTCGTCGAGCAGCAGCAATTGAGGGCGGCTTTGGTCGAGCAGGCTTGCGTGGGCGAGAACGAGGGCGATCAGCATCGCCTTCTGCTCGCCGGTGGAGCATTCCGCGGCAGGCTGGCCCTTGGCGGCGAGGGATACGGCAAGGTCGTCGCGGTGCGGACCGGTCAGCGTGCGCTGGGCCGCGCGGTCGCGGCGGCGGGTTTCGGCGAGCACTGCCCTGAGTTCGCCTTCATCCGACGGCCCGCCTGCCGCATAGGCGAGGGCGGGACGGGCAAAGGGGGTTTCGGGCAGGTTGGACAGGGCCTGCGCCAGCCGGGCAACCAGATCACCGCGTGCCCGTGCCACCACTGCTCCTGCTTCGGCGATTTGCGCTTCGATGGCATCGAGCCAGGGGGGATCGGGCTCGGCAGGCTCGGCCAGCAATCGGTTGCGTTCGCGCAGCGCTGCCTCCAGCCGCGTTGCGTTGCGGGCGTGGGCCGGGTCGATCGCCAGCACCATGCGGTCGAGGAACCGTCGGCGCGAGCCTGCGCCCTCGGCGAAGAGGCGGTCCATGGCCGGGGTCAGCCACCCGATGCCGAGCCATTCCGCCAGCCGCACCGCGGGCGCCTCTGCGCCATTGACCTGAACCGCGCGGCGGTTGGGCCGATTGGGATTGGCGCTGGTGCCCAGCCGCACCGGGCCGGCATCTGTCGCGAGGTCCGCGCCGATGGCAAAGCCACCCGGCCCGTCCTGCGCCGGCATGGAGGGCAGTTGCGCCCGCCGCAGCCCGCGCCCCGGCGCGAACAGCGAGATCGCCTCCAGCACGTTGGTCTTGCCCGCGCCGTTTTCGCCGACCAGCAGGTTGAACCGCGCCGTCCCCGCCAGCGCGGTGTCGCGATGGTTGCGGAAGTTGGCGAGGATTATGCGGTCAAGCGCCATCCGGCGCCCGTATCAGAGTCTGAAACGAAATTCGCGAAAAAGCGAATTTCAGTGCGGGCTGGTGCCGAAAGGTCCGGAACTCCGTTCCGGATCAGAAAATCAAACCGAAGGCGCCTTGGCGAAGGGGGAGAAATCCGTGCCGCTGTCGAACACGTCGACGCCCTCGCGGGCCTTGAGCCAGCCGACCACTGCATAGGTCACCGGGGTGAGGATGGCTTCCCATGCCACTTTCATCACCCAGTTGGTGAACATCACCTTCACCACGTCGCCTGTTTCCCAGATGCCGAGGAAGGCGATGGGATAGAAGATCGCGCTGTCTACGGCCTGGCCGAAGAAGGTGGAGCCGATCGTGCGGGTCCACAGCATCTTGCCCTGGGTCCAGATCTTCATCTTCGCGAGCACGAAGCTGTTGACGAATTCGCCGGCCCAGAAGGCCGTGACCGATGCCAGCACGATCCGCCAGGTGCTGCCGAACACCGAATCGTAGGTCGACTGGCACACCGCTCCCGCGCCGTGCGCCGCGACGATTTCGCCAAAACGCGGATCACCGCTCGACGCGCAGCCCCAACCGACCGACGGCGGCATCGCCACTACGACAAAGCTCATGAAGGCCATGAACAGCAGGGCGGCAAAGCCCGCCCAGACACAGCGGCGGGCATTGGCGTAGCCATAGACTTCGGTCAGGACGTCGCCGAGCACGTAGGACACCGGGAAGAACAGGATGCCCGCGCCGAAGGTAAAGCCCTGGATGGTGGTGAGCTTGGCCGCGCCAATCAGGTTCGACAGCAGCAGGATCGCGACGAAGGCCGCTATGAAATAGTCGAAATAGCGGAAATGCCGGCGGGCGCCGGTATTGCCATCGATTCGCGATAGTTGCTCTTCCATGGGCGTTGCGTAACCATGTTTGCGCCGCTGGCAAGTCGCGCCTATGAGGCCCCGGCGCGCGCCCGTAGTTCAACTGGATAGAGCACGAGCCTTCTAAGCTTGGAGTTGCAGGTTCGAGTCCTGCCGGGCGCGCCAGCTACGCAACAATTCCTTGAGGGAATGTGCTGCTCCCGGGTGTTGGCCGAACCGAGCCAAGCCGGAGTAGCAGGGCCGCGCCCAGGAAGACGGCGATGCCGGTCCCCACCAGAAAGGTAACGAAGCCGCTCGTGCGGGCCAGTTCCATGCCCAGTACGATCGAACCGAGGGCCGAGGAGCGCGCGATTACCGCGGTGATCAGGCCCATGACGGTGCTGTGGAAGCCGATCCGGAAATGCCGCGAGACGAGATAGGCAATAGCGTCTCCCTCGGCGCCGAAGGCGAAGCCGAGGAGGAAGATCGAGGCCAGGATCACGCCCGGGGCGTCCCAGGGCGAGGCCAGGATCAGCAGTCCCAGCCCGGGCAGGCCCATCGAGACAAAGGCGACCACATGCGCGCGGAACCGGTCGAGCGCCACGCCGGTCACGATCCGACCGGCCAGCATGCCCGCGGAAAAGCCCGAGAACATGGCTGCCGCGTCGCTCCCCGAAACTCCCTGGTCCATGACGAGAATCTTGAGCTGGGTCAGCATCAGGGCTTGCGGCAGGTTGCACAGCAGCATGGCCACGGCGATGTACCAGAACGCGGGGAGAGTGAGGACTTCGCGCCAGCCGGCGGCATTGGCCCGTCCCGTCGCAGGCTTCGCCGGCGCCGGGCGATCCGGCGGGATCAGCAGGAAGGTGGCGACCCCGGTGCAGGCGACGAACACCGCCAGTGCCCGGAAGCTGGCCTGCCAGCCATTCGCCTCGACATAGGCATTGAGCACCGGCCCGCCGATCATCCCCGCCAGGGCGGGACTGGATGTCACGATGGCCAGTGCCAGTCCGCGCGCCATTTCGATATTCTGCACGACGAGCCGGGTGTAAATCGTCGACGACGTGGTGATGCAGACGGTTATCTGCACGAGGTAGATGATGGTGTAGACCTTCAATGATCCGCCGCTGAAGCTGTAGGCGAGGTAGACCAGCGGCACAGTCACCAGCCCGATCAGCGCGGCCAGCCGCACGCCCAGCACATCGGCGAGGCGGCCGGCAATCGGCATGGCGAGCGCGGAGAAGATCGACATGCTGCCCAGGGCGGCGAACTGGGCCTTGGTCCAGCCGGCATCGGCGATGAGGGCAGGGGCAATCGCACTGGTGACGATCCCGACGATCGAGTTGCCCGTCGCCAGTCCCAGCATGGCAGCGGCCAGCGGCCGCCACGACCGGCCGATTTCCGCCCAATAGCCCAAGTGATGTCCCCCTCACCGAATTAAGTGCGCCAGTATCAGGTCCTGGACGCCGTGAAGTAGACACTATCTATGCGCAAGAACGAGATCGCTGCCAGGCTTTCAGTCCTCTTCCGCAGGCGCGTCCGAAGCATCTTTCGGCAATTCCCTGTCCGGCTCGTGGAAATGGACCACCGCCCGCGTCACCGCCTGCATCATGTGCATGCGGTCCGGGATCGGCACTTTCGTCTCCCGGATCATCACCGCCACTGCATACCATCCGCCGTCGGGCGCCTGGAGCAGGCCGACGTCGTTGTAGCCGGTGGCAATGCGCGCCAGTTCCTGGCCGGTCCCGGTCTTGTGATAGACCTTCCAGTCCGGCGGGGCGCCGGCCTTAAGGCGCATCGGACCGCTGTGGGTGCGGGCGAGGATGTCCAGCATGACGCGGGTCGATTCCGGCGTGAGCAGTTCGCCCTGCACCAGGCGCGACAGGGCCCGCACGATCCCTTCGGGCGATGCGCCATCGACGGGATCGGCAAGATACCCGTCGAGCGCCGCCTTGCGTTCTTCCATCGGCAGTTTCGCGCGGGCCTCATAGAAATTGCGGCCCAGCGAATAGACCGGGTTCCATTCCAGCCCGGCGATCTTGCTCTGCATCAGCCGTTCGCCCGGGCCGAAGCGGATGCCGGAGATATCCTTGCGGCGCAGTATGTCGCGAACCTTGTCGGGCCCGCCGGCGGTCCAGAGCAAGCGGTCGTTGGCGAGGTTGTCGGAACGGGAGAGCGCCTGGGTCATCAGCGCGTGGACGGGCAAGGTTACCGAGCCCTTGTCGAGGACTTCCTGCCGCAGGGGCTGGTTGAGCACCGCAAGGTCCTGTGGCCGGATGACCAGCAACTGGTCCAGCTTCATGCGTTCGGCATCGACCGCATCGAGCGTGGCGAGCGAGACCCAGAGTTTCGAAACACTCTGCTGTGGAAAAAGCTCGGACTTGCGCTCTCCGGCGACCCAGTCGCAGCCGACCCGGGCAACAGCGATGCCGACAGTGCCGTCGAACGAGCGGGCTATGCCGGACAGCGAGGCTTGCAGGGATTCGGCCGGCCGGCTGCAGTCCACCTTCACGACGGGCAGCGCGACTTGCGGCTTCTTCTCGCCCAGGACGTGGCGGATGGAAAAGCCCGGCTTCGATACCACGCTGAGATAAAACCCTATTCCGGCGGCTGCCAGCGCCATGCTGAAAAGGAGCAGCCAGAAACCGAGGTGAGGGACGGCCTTCCGGCGGGTCGTTGCAGAGCCAAGGGTAACGGGTTTATCGCGCTGCAATCGAACAGACATGGGCAGCGCATAGGCAAAGAACGCGGGGCGGCCAATGGTCCCCGGGACTTTCAAGACCCTGAAGTCCCCCGCCTTGCACGGGTGGCGGCGATTGCGCGCGCTTGACCGACATGGTTTAGGATGGGCGGGGCATCGGGGGGATGTGGAGTGTCAGAGCAGGTTCAGGAAATTCCGCCGGTCCTGATGTCGGCCCAAGACCGGCAGGGAAATCCCGATACCATGCGCGCCTGGTGGTTTTGCGCCCTGGCCTTCGGACCTGTGCTTGTCTGCATTCGCCTCGCCTGCGCCGATTACCCGCTCTACTGGGACGAATGGATTTCGATCTTCTTCGCTCGCCTGCCTACCGCCCAACTGTGGAGCGACTGGGCGGTGAACGAGTCCAATCCGCCCCTGTATTATTCGCTGCTCAAGGCCTGGTTGAGTGCCTTCGGGTGGTCACCCTGCAGCGCCCGGATGCTGTCGGTAGCAGGGGGGCTGTGCGCAGCCGGCGTCCTGTCCCTGTGCTCGCACAGGGCATTCGGAATCTGGGGCGCAGTGACGACCTGGGTGATATGCGCCCTGTCCTCGCAAGCGGTGTTCTACAGTCTCTTCGTCCGGGCCTATGTCTTCGTCCTGCTGGCTTTTGCTGTCTCCTTGCTAGGAATGCTCATCGCACTCGCGCCGGGCGCTTCGCCATGCGATCGCAGGCGCGGCCTGGTGCTCTATGCAGCGGGAGCCGTGGCGGCGGTCTACCTCCATACGACTATGCTGCTGTGGCCGGTGGTGGCCTCGATTGCCGTCGGCGCCAGCATGGTGGCTGACCGCGGCCTGCGGCGGATTCTGGTTCCGTGGATTGTCGCGAACCTCTCGGTTGCGGCGCTTTCGGCATGGTGGATCTACATCACGTTGCAGCAGGTCGCCGGGGGGGCGCACTGGGTGGTGTGGAATCCGCCGATGACCGCCGCGGAATA
Organism: uncultured Novosphingobium sp.; assembly: GCA_964630805.1. Lineage (GTDB taxonomy): Bacteria > Pseudomonadota > Alphaproteobacteria > Sphingomonadales > Sphingomonadaceae > Novosphingobium. The sequence goes on from CAZVWP010000009.1 coordinate 14,395, forward strand.
CATTTCCAACCTGCGGCAATCGATCATGCTGCTGAAAACCAATGCGGGGATATTCAAGCCGGCCTCCTACCTTCTGGCCCTTGTCGCCTGTGTGCCCCTGCTGAAGCGCGACCGTACGGCGGTGCTGATTGGAACCCTCCTGCTGGCGGCGATCGCGGTGTTTTTCGCGGCGCAGCTGATCAAGCCGATCATCTACCAGAAGACCCTCTGGTGGATGACCGGCCTGGTAATCATCCTGGTCTCCGGCGCGATTGCCGGGCTGCGAACCGTGCCCTTGCGGCTGGTGTCGCTGGCGCTGCTCGCCGGCCTGTTGATTGCGGACCTGGTCGTCGCGCGGCCGGGTTTCACGACGCACGATTGGTCCGGCCTTGCCCGGTTCGCGGCGAGCCATCGCGAAAGCTCGCTCGTCATGCTGAACCGGGAAGCAGGCGTCATCTTCGATGAAGCCTGCCGCGCCGAATTCAAGGGACGATGCCCGGTCCGTTTCGTCGTCGTGCTGCGTGAGCCCGGGGTCACGAGCTGGGAGGATGAATATGCCGGTCCTCTCCTGCTGTGGGCTGCGGGGCAGCCAGTGCCGGTGAACGGACCGGTCTATCTGTTGCGCGATGGCCTCGCGCGCGATCACTGGACAGTTTCTTCAAGCCGCGAATACCACTTCGGCACATTGCGGGTCATCGGGCCGGCCCCGCTGGGAGAGCTGGTGCGCCCCCGGTGAACGTGTGCCCGCCGGTCCCTTGCCGCTTTTGCGCTTGCATGGCATTCAGCCCAAACGTCATGACGTCGCGATTCTGATGGCATGGCCGGGTAGGGGAGCAAGACTATGACACGCAATTCGAAGCGGAAGCTGGCGGCGACCCTGGTGGTTACCCTTGCCGTGGCCGATGGCGTCGGCATCTACGTGGCGCAGAACAAGCTCGACAAGCCGACGGATATTGGTCCGCGCGAGCTGGCGGTGGCCAACGAAGCGCTTGCGGAACCGATTGCCATTCGCACCGATGGAGAATTCACGCCCGCGCCGGCCCTGGCGCAATCGGTCGTTGTGCCACATGCCGCGCCCGGCGAGGCGGGGGTGCCGCAAACGGTTCGTTTTGCCATTGCCGATCCGGTCCGGGCTCCCGTGGCCGCCAAGGCTCCGGAGCCTGCCTCGGCTGCACTCGCCGTTCGAACGGCAAGGCAGACCGCCCCTGTCGTTACCGGCCGCATGGCTGCTGTCGACAAGCCGGTTTCCCGTCGTGCCGAGCCCAGGCATTCCAGCGAAATCGCGAGCAGGGCCGAACGGCACGAGGACCTGCAGGTGCACCAGCAGCGCATTCCCGCCCGGCTGACGCGGGCCGAACGCAGGCCTTACCGGGAAGATGCCTTCGCCGCGGCCTTCGGCAATGTTGAGGAACAAGTCCGTCTGCCCGAGCCCGCCTATGGCGGTCCCGACCCGCAACCGCGTGGCCAGGCCAGCGCGGAACTGCCGCCGCTGGAACTTTCCACCGCGCAGATTCACTACGGGCAGGACGGAAAAAGCGATGCCGACGCGCCTCCCGCGCCGCCGCCGGCCACCGCTGCTGGCGCGGAGGATGCCCTGCCGAAAAGCTGAGGGCTTGCCAGTCTAGACCTCCCAGACCAATGGAACATGCGGCGCGCCCAGCAGGCCGGGAGTCGCCTCGCATTCCACACCTTCCTGCATGTGGAACGGCGGGATGCGCCGCAGGAACTCGCCTAGCGCGAGGCGCATCTCGAAGCGGGCGAGGTTGATCCCCAGGCACCGGTGCGCCCCGGCGACGAAAGTCAGGTGGTGGTTCTGCTTGCGGTCGAGCCGGAACTGGCGCGGCGTCTCGTACTTGTCGGGGTCGAAGTTGGCCGCTGAGGCGAGGCACATGAGGAGATCGCCCGCCTTGATCTGCTGGCCTTCCAGCACGTGGTCTTCCTTGGCCATGCGCACGGTGTTGACCGTGGGGTTCATGCGGGCGAACTCCTCGATGGCATTGGCATGCTTGCCGGGATTGTCGCGCAGGAGCTGCTGTAGCTCGGGATCGAGCGCCAGGCGGCGGAACATCAGCGAACTGGTCGCCGCGACCGTGTCCATGCCGCCATCCCACAGGAAGAATACAGTGCCCAGAACCTCGTCATCGGTCAGCCTGCGTCCCTCGATCTCGCCGTGGACGATCTTGCTGGCGACGCCGCCGTTGGGCCGCGCGCGCTGCTCTTCGATGAAGCTGCGCATGTAATCCAGCGCGCTGGAGACGCCCCAGCTCATTCGTTCGAAGTTCTCGAACTCGAAATGCATCGGGTGCGACCAGGAGAGGAAGTCCTCGAAGCGTTCCTCGGGAAAGCCCATGAACTGCATGAAGACCTTGACCGGATAGACCCGGCTGAACTCGTAGGCGGCATCGCAGTTGCCACGCTGCTCGAAGGTGTCGATCAGTCTGGAAATTTCCGCGCGGATAACCGGCTCCAGCGCGACCACCGCCTTGGGCGAGAACCATGGTTCCAGGAACTTGCGGAACTTCGTGTGGACCGGCGGATCAAGCTGGATCGGGATTGCCGTCAGGTCGATCCCCATGGCGCGGAAATAGGGGTAGATCGCCGAAGAGGAATAGCGGTCGGAATTGTTGAAGATCTCGCGGATCGGCTCCAACCGGGTGGCCACCCAGATGCCGTCCGACAGCCGCGAATGGCTGGGTTTCGAGCGGAACAGCGGCGGGCAATCGCGCAGCAGCGCCTCGCACGGGGCATAGGGATCGAGCTGGGTGCTGGGTGCGAGCGTCGCTTCCCACGGGTATGTTTCCAGGTCCGTCATGCCTTGAACATGCCCACGGACAAGTCTTGACGCAATCGTCGCTTTGCGGCCAGCTTCACGGCATACAAAGGGAGAGGAATTGCAGCATGGCCAAGGTTATCGTCATCACCGGTGGGGGCTCGGGGCTGGGGAGGGCCATTGCCCGCAGGTTCTCGGCGGACGGCGACCATGTCGTGCTGCTCGGGCGGACGCTGTCGAAGCTGGAGAAGGTCGCGGCGGAACTGGGCGAGCGGGCGATGCCGGTGGCCTGCGACATCGGCAACCCGGATGAAGTGCGAGCCGCATTCGCCCAGATCGCGGAGCGCCACAGTAAGATCGACGCGCTGATCAACAACGCGGCGATGATCGACTATGCCACCATAGCCGAGGCCAGTGACGCGCACATCCTTGGTGTGGTCAGCACGAACCTGACCGGCAATATCCTGTGCACCCGCTCGGCACTGAACATGATGGACCGGGGCGGGCACATCATAAACGTCACCAGTGAAGCCGTGGACGCGCCCTATCCGCACCATGTCGCCTACCAGGCGACCAAGGGCGGGGTGGAATGCATGTCAAAGCATCTTCAGGACGAGGTCCGCCCCATGGGCATCCGCGTCACCGTGGTGCGCGCCGGGCCGATGTACGATGCGGACTATACGATGCAGGCCAGTCCCGAGGCGGCGGCGGCGTTCCACCAGGCCTGCATCGAGCGGGGAATGGACCTGTCAAAGACCGCCGTATCCCAGTTCGAATCGGTCACCTGGGTGTTCCGCTCGCTGGTGGATTCGCCCGCCGATATGCACGTCGATACCGTGCGCATGGGGGGAAGGCATCCTTAGGCGACGGCCGTGCCACTCTCCTCCCCTTGCTGGGGAGGACCTGGACGTCCGCTAAAGCGACTGCCCGTCGTCCAGCATCAGCACCGAGCCGGTCATGTGCAGCGACATGTCCGAGCACAGATAGACCATCGTTTCGTTCAGCGAATCGATCGGTTGCAGCCGCCGCCTCGGGAAACCGGCAATCTGCGCCTTTCCGCCCTCGCTGGCGAACCAGTCCGCCGCCAGTTCGGTTAGGATATACCCCGGCTGGACGACATTGACGTTGATGCCCAGGCGCGCCCACTCGCTCGCCATGTTGCGGCCCATGGTGGCGACCGCGGCCTTGCTGGCGCAATAGGCGACCTCCCCGGGCACCATCGCGACCGCACCCATCGAACCGATCATCACGATCCGTCCGCGCCCGCTCTCGCGGCTGCCGGCGGCGATCATCCGCTTCGCGCCCTCGCGGGCAGTGAGATAGACGCCGAGCAGGTTGGTATCGAAGATGGTACGCAGCGCTTCCACCGGCACTTCTGTGCTGCGGCCGGGTTTCGACACGCCGGCATTGGCAATGACCGTGTCCACCGGGCCGAAGTGCGCCTCAGCGGCATCGTAGGCTGCAATGGTGGAGGGCTCGTCGGTGACGTCCATTTCCACGGCCAGCGCCTTGTCGCCGAGTTCCTGCGCCAGCGCCGCTATCCGCTCGATCCGTCGCGCGCCCAGGACCACCCGCGCGCCTTCACCGACCAGCAACCGGGCGAAATGCTCGCCCAGGCCCGAGGAGGCGCCGGTGATCAGGCAAATGCGGCCTTCAAGTTTGGTCATCTGCATTCCCTTTGGTTGTGTCGCCGCCCTTGCCATTGCCGAAGGCGAATTGCGAGGTATTGTAACAGGCAAGGTTCATTTTGGCAGGGGCCGCGCCTCGCCGATCGCAGCAAGGCAGGATCACATGCTCAACCGGCTTGACGACTTCCCGATCCACCAGACGGTGGAGCCCATCGCCCACCCCGGCACGACCGACCGCAATGCCTATGACCGCTTCTGGTTCAACGGCTTTTCGATCGATGGCGAGTGGTATTTCGGCATTGCCATGGGGCTCTATCCGCACCGCGGTATCCTCGATTGCGCCTTCAGTATCGTACGCAAGGGCGGGCTCCAGCGGTGTTTTTTCGGTTCTCGGCGCGCGCCGAAGGAGCGCACCGACATGCAGGTGGGGCCGTTTCGCATCGAGATCCCGGAACCCATGCGCCGCACCCGCGTGGTGCTCGACGACAATGACAGCGGCCTTTCCTGCGACCTGACCTTCTCTGCCCGCACCGCCGCCATCGAGGAAAGCCGCCAGACCCTGTGGAACGGTCCCAAGCGGACGATGGACACGACCCGCTTCGACCTGTTCGGCCGTTGGTCAGGGACGATCCGTACGCCGGATGGGGACATTGCCGTGCGTGAGGATACTTGCCTCGGCGTCAAGGACCGCAGCTGGGGCGTGCGCCGCATCGGTGAGCCGGAGACCGGCGGGGCGCCTTCGACCGGGAAGTTCGGGGCCTTCTTCCTCTGGGCTCCGCTGTTCTGGGAGGACCATGTCAGCCAGGCGATTTTCTATGACAACATCGAGGGCAAGCCGCTGATCCGCGAGGCGATGACTGCCCCGCTCTATGCTAACGAGCCGACAGGTACGGAGGTGGAGGACGGCAGACTGCTCCGTCTGGCAACGGCCCGCCACCGGATTGCCTATCATCCCGGCACACGGCTCGCCCGCTGTGCCGAGATCGATCTCGTCGATCATGAAGACCAAACAAGAACAATCGCTTTTGATCCTATCCTGACTTTCTACATGAAGGGCATCGGCTACGCCCACCCGGAGTGGGGCCATGCCTATTGGAAGGGCGAATTGGCCACGGGGCACGAGACTTTCGATCCGGCCAGCGTCGACCCCCTGCAGATGGCCAATTTCCACGTCCAGCAGGTGACCCGCGTCAGTGACGGCGAGCGACAGGGGCTTGGCGTGCTGGAGCAGGTTGTGCTTGGCCCGTACGCCCCCGCCGGGTTCACCGGGATGAATGACGGCGCAAACTGAGCAATTGGCGAAATAGCGCTGGACGCTTCAGGCGCTTCTGCCATGTTGCAGCGGGAGTTGGGAGAGAGGCAGATGACAGCGGATACGGTTGCGGCTGGCAGGGCGCCGATGGCGGGCGCGTGGCGGGCCATGGCAGTGCTTGCCTTCGTCTATGTCATGGCGGTCGTCGACCGGGTAATCCTGCAGATACTGCTTCCCGGCATCAAGGAATCCATGGGTCTGTCCGATACGCAGGTATCCTTGCTGCTCGGCTTTGCCTTCGCCTTCTGCTTCGCCTTTGCCGGCATACCGCTGGGCGCGGCGGCGGACCGCTGGAACCGGCGCAATCTGCTGCTCGTAGGTGTCGCGGGCTGGGGCCTTTCCACGATCGCCTGCGGCCTCACGAGTTCGTTCTGGGGCTTCTTCGTTGCCCGCATGTTCGTCGGGGCCTTCGAGGGCGCGCTGGCGCCGGCGGCAATTTCCATGGTGGCCGACATGTTCCCGCCGGAAAAGCGCAGCCGTCCAACCGCGATACTAATGGCCTGCGGAATGTTCGGTGGCGTGCTTTCCAATTTCATTGCGGCGGGATTTCTCGCCTGGTTTGCCCACAATCCACTGCCCGTCCTGCCGGGGTTCGGCGAGCTGGCGGCATGGCAGGTCGCCCTGATCGGCGCCGGCAGCGTCACCCTGATCGGCGCGCCGCTGCTGCTCACGGTGCGCGAGCCGGAGCGCGAAAGACATGCACCTGCGTCCGGCGGATCGCACGCCTTCGGCATCAAGCCCTATATCGCGCGCCACGCGCTGATGTTCGTTCTGCTGTTCTCCGCATTCACCTGCATTGCCCTCGCCGGAAACGGCGTCGGCATGTGGTGGCCCTTCGTGTTCATACGCAGCTTCGGGATGTCGCCTGCGGAAACCGGGGTGCTGCTGGGGCTGAATTCGATCGTGACCGGCCTGGTGGTCGCACTTGCAGGCGGCTGGCTTGGCGACTGGGCCGCGCGGCGGGACCCGGCGACGGGGCGTTTGAAGCTCCTCGCCGCCGCGCTGACGATCCAGGGCCTGGCCCTGGTGCCGCTGATCGACCCGCGCTCGGTGGTCATCATCACGCTGGCCCTGACCGTGAACGTCATTGCAACCGGCGTTGCCGCAACGGCTGCCATGTCGCTGTTGCCTGGCCTTGTGCCGCCGCACTGGCGCGGGCGGTTGATCGCGGTCTACCAGTTCATCGGCAACCTCGTCGGCTTCGGCCTTGGCCCGACGCTGGTCGCCATGGTGACCAACCATGTGCTGCAGGACGAGTCTCGCGTGGCCGACGCGATGATGCTCTATGGCATCCCGCTGCTGGCCCTGGCGGCGATGGTTGCGGCGCTGGCGGTCCCGCGCCTGCGGCACATGCGCGAGCGGGAAGCGTTCTGATCGACATCCCGGCCCTGCGCGTCACGCTGAACCGCGATGGCGTCGCCTGGCTTCCGGGCCTGCTGGACGCTGGCCGGCTTGCCGACGTCACTCAGGCCTATGAATGGACCCGCGACCATCGTAGCCCGGCCTTTACCACCATGGGCGGCGATGAGCGGTCCTGGCAGGACCTGTCCAACCCTGAAAGCTACGCGGCTTATGCCGGTATGCTGGCCCGCTCGCCGATTCCGCCGCTGCTCAAGGCATTGTGGGACGGCGGGCCGGTCTGGTACATGTACGAGCAGATCTTCCACAAGGAAGCGACCGAGAACTTCACTCCCTGGCACCAGGATACGCCCTACATGCCGATCGCCGGGGAACAGCTGGCGGTGGCATGGATCAGTCTGGACCCGGTGAGCCGGGAATCGACGCTGGAATATTGCCTGGGGAGCCACCGGGGCCCGCTGTACAACGGCACCAGCTTCAAGCCGGACGATCCCACCGATCCGTTCTACAAGACCGGCAACCTGCCGCGCCTCCCGGACATCGAGGCGGATCGCTCAGGCTGGCGGATCGATGGCTGGGCGACCGAGCCGGCCGATGTCGTGCTTTTCCACCCGAGCGTGCTGCATGGTGGCGGCTCGCCCGGCCTCACCGGGCGCCGCCGGACGCTTACACTGCGTTTTTTCGGCCAGGACGCGACTTTGTGCGAACGACCAGGTCCGACAGCTGCCCCGCGGGTGCCCGGCCTGCACGAGACCTTGAAGCATGGCGATCCGTTTCGCCATCCGATGTTTCCGCTGGTGGCCTGACCTCGTTACCCCCGGGCATCTTCACGGCAGGGTAAAGGTGGCAATTTATCGCGCGGATCTTCCAGATGCCGTCGATCCGCACATATTCGTCTTCGTAATATCCGAAGGACTCGTCCTTGCGACCGGGGCGCAGGTAGGTGTCATGCAACTGCCACGCGCCGGTTGCCCGGATTGCGCCGATCAATTCGATGTCCGGCGTGTGGGCGTGGTGGATCGAAACATTGCCGGTGTTGTGGCCGGAATTGCCGGCGAGGATCTCTGCCTTGCCTTGCCAGAGGCAGAATTGCTGGTCATCAATGATCACCCGGATCGTCGCGTCCTCGGCGAAGAGGTCGATCCATTCGTCCCAGCGACGCTGGTCCATGAAGCGCAGGTACCTGGACTTGAGCTTCTTGATCCGTTCGATGTCGGCCAGCTGTTCGATGGTCACGGCGTGCTTTCCTCGCTGCGCAGCATGCGGTCGAAGGCGGCCAGCACTTCGGCCTGCTGTGCCTCGATCTGGTCGCGGTAGTTGCCATGGGTAAATATGTAGCGCTCGCCCGCATCGAGGTCTTCCAGTAGGTTTCGCACGGCATGTTCGGCCGTGGCGACATGGGCGCTGGCATCGCCCACGGCCTGCGCCATCATCGCCCGCACATCGGCCTGGTCGAACCGGCTTTCGCCGAGTTCGGCAGGGCGGGCGGCGATGCTGCTTTCGATGTGGCGGGTCATCATGCCGGCGGGGAACAGCAGGGAGACGTTGATGCCTTCCTCGGCCAGCTCCGCGCGCAGCACTTCGCCATAGCCGGTCACCGCGAACTTGGAGGCGACGTAGGCGGCCATGCGGATGCCGTGCTGGAAGTAGCTGGCCGAGGAGGTGAGGACGATGTGGCGCTGGCCTGCCGAGGCCCTGAGCAGAGGCAGGAAGGCGGCCACCGTGTGCAGCACGCCGTGGAAGTTGACCGACATCACCCAGTGCCAGTCGTCGTCGGTCAGCTTGTCGATCGCCCCGAACTGCTGCACGCCGACATTGGCGCAAAGAACATCGGCCTTGCCATATTTCGCGCGCACCGCATCGGCTGCGGCCTGGAGCGAAATCTTGTCCGCAGCATCGACCCGCATGGTGAGGCAGTCCGTCCCTTTTGCCCTCAGCTCCGCGGCATTCGCCTCCGCCCGCTCTCCGTCGATATCGAGCAGCACGACGTTGGCGCCCGCCCCGGCGAACAGCTCCGCCATGGCCGCGCCGAGCCCCGAACCGGCACCGGTGATGACGGCGGTCTTTCCACTGTAATCAGTCATGCATTCATCCTTTGCGCACAATGCGGGCCACGGCTTCGATCGCCTCTGCATCCCGAACCGTGAGGCGCAGCAGAGTGAACCCTGCGTCGCGCCAGGCTCGAAAGCGTTCGGCAATCCGGGCTTCGGAACCGATCAGGGCGCCATCGTCGATATATTCGTCGGGGACGGCGGCTGCGGCTTCGTCCTTGCGCTTCGCAAGGAACAGTTCCTGGATGCGGGCGGCCTCTGCGCCAAAGCCGCGCTCGGTCATGGCTTCGGTGTGGAAGTTCTTCCCCTGCGCACCCATGCCACCGACATAGAGCGCGATGTGCGGCTTGATCGCCTGTATCGCCGCCCTGGGGTCGTCGGTCAGGATCAGCTGGACGTTCCCGGCTATCTCAAGGCCGGCGAGCTTGCGCCCGTCGCCGCGCCGGGCCAGCCCTTCTTCCAGCAGCTTCAGCTTCGGTCCAAGCGCGTCCGGAGTGACATGCATCGAAGTCCACCCGTCGGCGATCTCGCCGGTCAGGCGGATGTTGCCGGGGGTGGAAGTGCCGAGGAACACCGGGATGTCGGGATTACCGTGCAGGATGCTCTTGAGCGGCTTGCCGAGCCCGGTCGCGCCGGGGCCGGTATAGGGCAGCGAGATTTCCGCTCCCTGATGGCTGACCGGCTCCTGCCGCGCCCAGATCTTGCGCATGATCGCCACGTAATCGCGGATGCGTGCGGATGGCTTGCCCCAGGGCTGGCCGTACCACCCTTCGACGATTTGCGGACCCGAGACGCCAAGGCCCACAACCACCCGACCGCGCCCGGCGAGTTCCTCGATGGTCTGCGCGGTCATGGCGCAGTTAGCCGGCGTGCGCGCGGCGAGTTGGGCGATGCCGGTGCACAGGCGGATGCGCCTGGTCAGCGCGGCGATGTAGGCAAGGGGGCTGAAGGCGTCGGAACCATAGGCTTCCGCCGTCCACACCGAATCGAAGCCCAGTTCCTCCGCCTTCAGGATCAGGTCCATCGGCAGCGCCATCTTCGCGCCGCTGTATCCCAGTTCGAGGCCGAGCTTCATCGCGCTTTCTCCGGATAGGGGCCGAGCAGCAGGAACAGCAGGGCCGAAATCGCGCAGACCGGTATCACACCCCACAGCGCCAGGGCATAGGAATGCGTCGAGTCATAGACGGCGTTGAGCAGGACCGGGCCGATGGCGCCGGCGAGAGCGACGAACCCGCCGATCAGGGCGAACAGCAGGCCGAAGCTGGACAGCTTGAAGTAGCGCGAGGTCAGGTAGGCGAGAATGTCGAGCTCGGCGCCGAGGGCGAGGCCGAAGATGACGACCGCCAGCGAAGCTGCAGGAACCGAGCCCGGGTCCAGCAACAGCACCAGGCTGCCGACGATCGGCATGCAGACGGCTACGGCGGCGACGATCCGGCCCTGAAAGCGGTCGAGCAGCAAGCCGATGGTGAGCCTGCCCGCGATCGAGGACAGGCCGAGCAGGGCTGCGATGCCCGCCGCGGTGCCGCGCGCGATGCCGTTCGAAGAAAGGATCGGCACGATGGTCAGCGCAATCGAGACAACGACCAGGGCGATCGAAAAACCGGCGACAGCGACCTGCAGGAACTTCGGCGTCAGCGCCTCCCCGCGAAAGCTCTGGAGAAAGCCCACGTGGGCGATTCCCATGTTCTCCATTCGCCCTGCCTTGCGCGCCTGGTCGGTGGCGCTGGTGAACCAGATCACGACCAGCGGCAGCACGGCCACGGTCCAGCAGGCGGCAAGCGCGGGAAAGGCCAGGCGCCAGCCCAGATTGTCGATCAGGAACACGGTTAGCGGTGGCGTCACCACCGAACAGATGCTGGTGCCGCACAGTGCAACCGCCAGCGCAAACCCGCGCCCGGCGGCAAAGAAACTGGCTACGGCCGAGCTCCAGACCATCGGTTGGTAGAGCAAGGCAATCAGCGCGAGTATCACCCATAGCGCCCGCCACGACCAGATGCTCGGCCCGGTCAGCGCCAGCATCGAAAAGGCGATGAAGAAGGCGATCACGGCGACGATGCCGATGCGGCGCGGCCCGTAACGGTCGAGCATGTGGCCGACGAAAGGCCCGAGCAGCAGGGAGAAGATGGCGCCGAACAGGTGAACCGAAGTGATATCCACCCGGCTCCAGCCATATTCCCTTTCCAGGGGCTCGAAGAACAGGCTGGTCGCATAGCTGGAAGTTGCCGACATAGCCGCACCGGCACAGGCTGCCAGCACAACCGTCCCGTGCGCACGCCATTCTTCGCGCGCGCTTCCTTCAAGCCTTGCCGCCAATGCCTCTCCCCTATAGCTAAATGTGCTTCGCGCGTTGCATATTGCCTTGCCGGGCGCTTGTCTTGCGCAAAAGGGAGAGAAATTCGGTGTCTGCTCAGCCTGTCCCATACCGCCCGAACATTCGTGATCCGCTGGCCGAGCGGCTGATCGGGCCGGGGAAGGACTGGGAGATCGAGACGGTCATGGTCAGGGGCCGTCCGCAGGAAGTGTTCAAGGGCAGGCCGCGAAATCTCGCCGGGCTGTTCCGCAATGGGCTGGCATTCAGCCACAAGGACATGATCGTCTTCGGCGAGGAAAGCTTCACCTATGCCGAGGGCTTCGCCCGCGCCGCCGCGCTGGCCAAGGCCTTGCGCGAGCAGTTCGGCGTGAATCGCGGGACCAAGGTTGCGGTCGCGATGAGCAATCGGCCGGAATGGGTCCTCAGCCTGATTGCCATCACTTCGCTCGGCGGCATCGCTGCCCTTATCAACAGCCGCGGCGTCGCCGAGGAAATGCTGCGCGCCATAGAGAAGGCGGACTGCGAAGTGGCAATCCTCGATGCCGAGCGCGACGACGTGATATCGGCAGAGCGCCCCGATCCGGCCTGGCCTCGCATCGTCACGCCCGGTGGGCGAAATGCGCTGCGTCCGGGCAAGGATGGCGACTTTGCGGCGCTGTCCACCGCCATTCCCGGTATTGAATTCGAGCCGGAGGATATCCACCCGGACGAAGGCGCGGTCGTACTGTTCACTTCGGGTACCACCGGCTTTCCCAAGGGAGCGCTGCTCAGCCACGGTTCCTTGGCCGCTTCCGTTGCCGTCGCGACCTTCATGGGTACGCTCTACGACGTGCGCTACGAGGAGGAGAGTGGCGAGACGCTGCCCGACCACCAGCGCGCCATGGCGACGCCCGCCGTGATCCTGGGGCCGATGTTCCACCTTGGCGGGATCATGCCCACCCTACGGGCGCTGAGCCTTGGTACCACGATCCACATCATGGCCAAGTGGAACAGCGACATTGCCTTCGACATGATCGAGAAGATCGGCATGACGCGGCTCAGCTTCGTGCCCGCCATGCTTTTCGACATGTTCAAGTCGCCGCGCGCCACGCCGGAACTGCTCGGGCAGGTGCGCTACATGGCGAACGGCGCTGCCCCTCTCGACATGGCGCTGGTCGAGCAGATCAAGGCGCGCATGCCCAACTGCCAGCTTTCCAACGGCTATGGCCAGACGGAGGCGACGGCCTGGACCTGCGGAATCAGCGGCGACATCTACCTTGAGCACCCCGCAGCCTGCGGCTGGGCCGCGCCGACGGCCAAGGTGCAGCTCCGCCGCGACGACGGCAGCGAACCGGCGACCGGCGAGCCGGGAGAACTGTTCGTTTCCAGCGCCATGGTGATGAACGAATACATCAACGATCCCGAAGCCACGGCTGAGGCGATCCACGACGGCTGGCTGGCTTCGGGCGACATCGCCACGGTCAATGAGCTGGGCATCTATACCATCGTCGACCGCAAGAAGAACATGGTCATTTCCGGCGGCGAGAACATCTATTGCGCCGAGGTGGAGCGGGTCTGCGCTAGTTTCCCCGGCGTTCGCGAATGCATCGCCTATGGCATGCCGGACGCGCGGCTGGGCGAGCGGATGGTGGTCATGGTAGTCGGCAACGAGAGCGAGGCGCTGAACGCGGAAGCCATCAAGGCGCACTGCAAGGCGCACCTTGCAATCTACAAGGTGCCGCGCGAAGTTCATTTCAGCAGCGAGGCACTGCCCCGCAACGCGACCGGCAAGGTCGATCGCGGCAAGTTCCTCAAGTCCGTTCGCGGGGATGGGTGATGGCCTACGAGTGCATCCTCTTTGACGTTGCCGACCGCGTCGCGACGATCACGCTCAACCGGCCGGACAAGCTCAATGCCGTCAACGGAGCGCTGGTGCGCGAGCTGATGGCGGCGCTGGAGGCGGCCGACGCCGACGACGCGGTGCGGGCCGTGATTGTCACCGGCGCGGGGCGTGCATTCTGTTCGGGGGCAGACCTGTCGCGCGGGGCGGACAGCTTCAAGGCGCCGGAAGCAGCACCGGAAGCTGAAGACGGCCAGGCCGATCTCGGCGACAAGCGCAACCAGGAGCTCGGCGGCCATCTCGCCCTGGCGCTCTACAACCTCAAAAAGCCGGTTATCGGCGCGATCAACGGCGCGGCGGCGGGGATGGGGGCGACGATGGTCTTGCCGATGGACATCCGCATCTGCACCGAGGAGGCGAAGTTCGGCTTCGTCTTCGCCCGCCGCGCGATGACGCTGGAGACCGGCGCGTCCTTCTTCCTGCCGCGCATCGTCGGAATCTCGAAATCGCTGGAGTGGTGCCTGTCGGGCCGCATGGTCCTGGCGACCGAGGCGCTGGAGCATGGTCTGGTGAACGCTATCGTTCCGCAAGACCAGTTGCTGGCCGAAGCAAACCGCATTGCCCGCGAGATTGCCGACAATACCGCGCCGGTCTCAGTCGCGCTGATCCGCCAGATGTTGTGGAAGGGTCTCGGAATGTCCCACCCGATGGAGGCATCGCGGATCGAAAGCCGGGGCATGTATGTCCGCGCCCGCGACAAGGATGCGAAGGAGGGAGTCATGTCCTTTCTTGAAAAGCGGCTGCCCGACTTTCCGGACAAGGTTTCACGCGACATGCCCGACTTCTACCCCTGGTGGGAGGAGCCGGAATACTATTGAACTTGCCGCCCGCTTGCGGGACACAACCACAAAGAACGAGGGGACATGTGATGAACGAACTGGAATTCGACGAGACCTTCGATTTCGTCGTGGCGGGAAGTGGCGGCGGTTCGATGTGCGCGGGCCTTCTGATGCGCAGCCTTGGCAAGAGCTGCGTGATCCTGGAAAAGATGCCGCGCATCGGCGGGACGACATCGCGCTCGGGCGGCGTGATGTGGATTCCAAACAATCGCTTCATGGCCGAGGACGGCGTGCCCGACAGCTATGAGCAGGCGATCACGTATATGGAGGCCACCGCCGGTCAGTCGGTCGATGCCCCAGGCACCACCAAGGAGCGCCGCGCCGCCTATGTGACCGAGGCTCCGAAGATGGTCGATTTCCTCGTCAGCAAGGGCATCAAGCTGCGCCGGGTCAAGTCATGGCCCGATTACTACGATGACCGGCCGGGCGGCTGCGTTCCGGGCCGAACTGTGATCGCCGACCTGTTCGACACCAACGAGCTGGGCCCCTGGCGCGACAAGCTTGAGCCGAACTTCATGGTGATCCCGGCCTATCACGTCGAAGGCTTCGACATTGCCTTGCTGAAGAGCTCGTTCAAGGGCCGGCTGGCCATGCTGAAGGTCGGTGTGCGGATCGTCATGGCCAAGCTGACCGGCAAGCGCTGGACGACCTCGGGCGGTGCGCTGCAGGGACGGATGATGAAGGCCGCCCTCGATGCCGGGGTGGACTTGCGCGTCAACAGCCCGGTCAAGAGCTTTATCCAGGACGACAAGGGGGCAGTGCGGGGTGTCGTCACCGAAAAGGATGGCAAGCCATGGCGCGTGGGCGCCAATCTCGGCGTGCTGGTCAATGCCGGCGGCTTTTCCCACAATCGCGAGATGCGGGCGAAGTACCAGCCGAAGTTCTCGGTCGAATGGACCGCCGCGACCCCGGGCAGCACCGGCGAAATGATCCAGGAGATGGAGCGGATCGGCGCGGCGCTCGGCCAGATGGAGGAATCGGTCGGTAACCAGATGTCGATCCCGCCCGGCGTGCGCAATGAAGGCAACGGCATCCCGCTCGGCTCGGTCGGCGGGCAGATGAACATCACCAAGCCGCACAGCATCATCGTCGACCAGTCCGGCGTGCGCTACATGAACGAAGCGGGTTCCTACATGGAATTCTGCAACAACATGATCGCCCGCGACAAGGTGGTGCCGGCGATCCCCAGCTGGTGGATCGTCGACAAGAAGTACATGGAAAAGTACATGTACACCGGCACCATGGCCGGCTCGAAGAAGCCACAGGAATGGTATGACAGCGGCTTCCTCAAGCGCGCGAACAGCATCGAGGAACTGGCCGGGATGATCGATGTCGATCCGGTGGTGCTGAGGAAGACGGTCGACCGGTTCAATGCCGACGCCAAGGCGGGCAAGGATACGGAATTCGGCCGCGGCAACCGCGCCTACGACAACTTCCTGGGCGACTTCTACCGCGAGGACGGATCGCACACCCTGGGCGCGATCGAGCAGGGGCCGTTCTACGCGGCACCGATGGTGCCGGGCGACGTCGGCACCTATGGCGGCGTCGTCACCGATGTGAATGCGCGGGTGCTTCGCAGCGACGGTTCGGTGATCGAGGGGCTCTATGCGACCGGCGTCAGCACTGCATCGGTGATGGGCCGGATCTATCCGGGGGCCGGCGCTTCGGTTGGGCCCTCGTTCACTTTCGGCTACATTGCCGCAAAGCACGCCGCGAACGCCGACAACGTGGCCTGAGAAAGGCATTGTCATGACGACGACACTGGTCAGGGGCGGGGAAGTCATCGACGGAACCGGCCGGGAGCGGTTTCGCGCCGACGTGCTGGTCAAGGATGACAGGATCGTGCGCGTCGCTCCGCACATCCCGACGGGCGAGGCGGACGAGGTGCTCGATGCCGGCGGCAGGATCGTCGCGCCGGGTTTCATCGACATCCACAGCCACTACGACGCCCAGGTGTTCTGGGACCATGGACTATCTTCGTCCTGCCACCACGGCGTCACCTCGGTGATCAACGGCAATTGCGGTTTCGCCATCGCGCCGTTCGAGACGGATACCCGCTCGCTGGTTATCGAAATGCTGCGCGACCAGGAGGACATGCACCCGGACGTGCTGGAAGCAGCGCTGCCGACGGCCATGCCCAGCATCGCGCACTACCTTGGCGAGGTGGAGCGCGCCGGGCCGATGCTCAACTTCGGGGCGCTGATCGGCCATTCGACGGTGCGCATATCGGTGATGGGCGCGGATGCCTTCGAGCGGGCGGCGACGCCGGAGGAAGTCGCCGCCATGGTGCGCATAACGCGCGAGGGGCTTGCGGCGGGCGCCATGGGCTTTGCCACCAAGACCATGCCGCGCGCCGCCAAGACCGCCTCGCAGAATGCCGAAGAGGGTGAGATCATGGCCCTGCTCGAAGTGCTGCGCGATGCCGGCAAGGGCATCGCCATGTTCAATGCGGGCGGCTCCTTCGACCTCGAGATGGTTCACGAGGTCCAACAGCAAATCGGCCGCCCCTTCACCTGGATCGCCCTGCTGGCCATGCCGAGCGGCCACCACAACCACTTCCTCGAACTGCACCGCAGCTGGCGCGAGCGTGGGGCCGAGGTGCGCCCGCAGGTCTCCTGCCGCCCGCTGATCGCTCGCAACCGCCTGTCGATGCCCTCGATCATGCGCTCGCCGCTTATGGCCGAGCTCAACCCACTTAGCGAAGCGGAGCGCATCGCCGCCTATGCCGATACCGACTGGCGCAAGCGGATGGCGCCGGAATTGCGCTCCAACACAGGCGAGGAGATCGACTGGAATCACGCGACTCTGGAGCACAGCCGCACCGCGCCGCAGCTGTCCGGGCGCACCCTGGCAGAGATCGGCCGGGAACGCGGCGCCGATCCGCTCGACGTACTGCTCGACCTCGGCGTGGCCGACCGGCTCGATACCAGCTTCATCTTCACCTATGGCAATGACGATGCTGGCGAAGTCACGCGCCTGCTCAACGAGGAGGGCGCGGTGCTCGGCCTGTCGGACGCCGGCGCCCACCCAGAGCAGATCTGCGACGCGGTTTTGCCGACCGACCTGCTCGGCAACTGGGTACGCGGCAGGGGCACGATGCCGCTGGAGAAGGCAGTCCACAAGCTGACCCTCGAACCGGCGGAACTGATGGGCATCGCGGGGCGCGGCACGATTGCCGAAGGCTGTTTTGCCGACCTCGTCGTGTTCGATCCCGAAACAGTTGCCCCCGGCGATTTGCGCACCGTGAACGACCTGCCGGCAGGTCGCGAGCGGCTGGTCGCCGACCAGCCCAGCGGCATGCACCACATGCTGGTCAACGGAACCATCGTTCGGCGGGACGAGCGCACCATTCCAGCCCACGCCGGAAGGATACTGCGGCCCAGCTAGCTATCGACGAAGCGCCGGTCGAACAGGGCCTTGCGTTCGGCCATCTGCCGCTCACGTTCGGTCGCGTCGATCCGCTTCACGCCCGTCGGCAGGTTGAAATAGAGTTCGCCAAGCTTCACCACTCGCGTTGAAATGGCGGGCGGGGCCTTGACGCTCGGTGAAACGCCCTGCCAGCGAAAGCCGGCCGAAACCTCGTGCAGCCCGGTCGTGTCGGCCCAGTTCTGCACTCCCGGATCGCGATGGGCGACGACGAAGGTGAATCGCCCGTCGGCATCGGCCGCCATCATCGCGTTGTTGAGATGGGTCTGCCTGTCGCGGTACTCCAGCGAGCGCGACCAGAAATCATAGAGCACGAAGGAGCGATAGGCCGAATCCACCGGATCGACGGTGATGATGGCTGCCTCGTCGTCCGCCAGCCGGAACCAGCCGGGGCTGGTGAGCTGCGTCCTGAGCCCGCCGACCGCCGCCGCAAGGATCGGCCTCGCCATGGTGTTCACCGGCACGTTGCGGACGGACTGCAGGTTGTAGACCTCAAAATAGACGCTGGTCAGCATCACCCGCCCCGCGCGGCGGGCCAGTTCATCGATGGATACCGGGGGCCTTTTCGGCGGATCGAGCCGTTGGGCGCGCAGGGCGTTGGGCGTTTGGCGCCAGTCACTCATCGTGTCGCGAATGAACAGATAGCGGGCATCCGAAGGCATCTGGATATGATTGCGACGACCGTTTGCCGGCTCAGCGTCCAGCGTTATCTCGAAACTGCCGTCAGGGGAGACCGCCAGCTCGTCCTGATCGAGCAGCCCAAGGGTGATCGAGGTGTCGGTGTCCGCCACCAGGGTGTAGGACACGCTGGCCGGCGGGTTGGCCGAGAGCTGACCGGAAATCCGGTAGCTGCCGAGTTGCTCGACCGGAATGATGCGGTAGCAGTTGTCGGGGTTTTCCGAACCCCAGCGTGAGGCCGGCACATCATGCCCCAGCCAGTGCCCGGCCGGCGAATAGACCCGGAATACCCGCGGGTAGGCCGGGTCCGAATTGGCCGCGACCATAATCGAGCGGAAGCAGTAATCGGCAATGTGTTGGGGGAACTTGGCCCAGAGCTCGGGTAGGGCCGTATTGTCAAAGGCGCGCCCACATGGCCGAGGTGCGCTGGATCGCCGCCCGAACCTCCGGATGCTGCTGCAGCCTCAGGCACAATTCCTCCAGGTCCTTCTGGTCGCGCGTGGCGACCGGGTTTGAGGCGGACAGGAAATAGCCGTCGCCGGTGGGGGCGGATCTGGTCGTTTGGGCCAGAGCGACCTTTCCGGTGCCGAGGCTCGCGGCGCCGGCCGAAAGCAAGAGGGTCCTTCGGTCGGTCGCCATTTCTGCCGCCCCTATTGCCCGAACCGGTATTCGACGCGGATGCCGTAAGTGCGCGGCGGAGCCCAGGATACGAGATCGGCGTAGAAGGTCGGCAAGGTGCCTTGCAGGTAATCGTGGTTCGACAGGTTCTTGCCCCAGCCCACCACACGCAGGCCCGGTAGGCTCTTGGGCGAGAAGGATACTTCGGCATTCACCAGCGCATACTTTTTCTGCCGGATGTGGCCGCCGGAGTCGAACGGGAAGCCGGAGTTGTAGCTGCCGTTGACATTGATACCGAACCGGCCCGCAGAGGTATCGAAGCCATAGTCGATCGCCGCGGTCGCGGTGAACTTGGGCGCGTTCTGCAACTGGTTGCCCGTTGCATCGACCGAAGTGCTGAAGTTGCCGCAGGGGAAGGGCAGGAACTGGACCGCGCAGCCTGCCGCCGGGGTCTGCGCATAGACCTGTGCTCCGGGGAAGCTGATGTACTTGCTGTCGACGTAGGACCCGCCAAGGCTGATGTGCAGATCGGGCGTCGGGTTCCAGCCGAGGTCGAAATCGAAGCCCTGCAGCTTGCCTTCCGCCGCATTCTGGTACTTGCCCAGGGGCGGGTTGTAGATGAAGACTTGGATGTCCTTGTACTTGTAGTGGAAGGCCGCGAGGCTCAGGGTCACCTGGTCGCCGATCCGGCCCTTGTAGCCGATCTCGAAGGCGTCGACCGTCTCCGGCTTGACCGTCGGGTTGAGGCACGAGGCATCGTTGGGTCCACCGGGGCAAAGGCCGATGTTTCCGCCATCGACGAAGCCGCTCTTGAAGCCCTGCGAATAGCTTGCGTAGAGCGTATTGTTGTCATCCGGTTTCCAACGGATGACGGCGCGCGGAGTGAACTTCTTGAAGGTGAATTTGCCGCGCGGATCGGCCAGCAACGAGGGCGGGGCCGAGGGGGCATAAAGCTGGCGGTGATAGGCCAGCACCGTCTCGTAGCTGTAGCGGCCCGCGGCGGTGATCGTCAGCTGCGGGGTGATATCGTAGTTCAGTTCAAGGTAGGCGGCATAGCTGTTCTTCACCGTCTTCATGTAGTCGAAGATCTGGAACTGGTAGGTGCCGGTCTGATTGTAGTTCGCAGGCATGGCCGTCTGGAGTTCGTATCCGCCGAACTGCGAAGGGATGAACTGCTCCTTGCGGTTCATGTAGAAGAGGCCGGCTGAAAAGCTGAACTTGCCGAGCTTGGCCGATGCGAAGTTCAGTTCCTGGATGAACGCCTGGCCTTCCGTGACCAGCGGCCGCACTTCGGCAAGGTTGATCGGTGAAGCGTCGACGTCGACGAGGTCGGTAACCTTGGCGTTCTGATAGGCCGTCACCGTGTTCAGCGTGCCGAAGTCGCCGATGCCGATCTTGCCGAGCAGGCTCACGCCCCAGGTCTTGGCCAGCAGGTCCGGCTGGAAGCTGGTAGCGTAGGTATGTGGTTCGCTCGCCACCGGAGTGGCGGGGAAGATCAGCCTAGTCAGGGCATTGCCGGTCGAATTGCCGTTCAGCGGAGCGCCGATGTAGACGCCGGAATCGTCGCGCTTCGAATAGTAGCCGGCCAGGGTGAATTCGGTGGTGTTGCTCGGGGCGAACAGGATCTTGCCACGGATCTGGTGCGAGCGCAGCCCGTCGTCCTGGCCGCCGCGCAGCAGGTCGCGGTTGAAGCCGTCACGATCCTCGAACGAGCCGGACACCAGCACCGCAACCTTGTCGCTGATCGGGCCGGTGACGTAGCCGCGCGTCGCGATGTCCTTGTAGTTGCCGTAGCTGGCGACCAGTTCGCCCTTGAGATTGAAGCTAGGCTTGATTGTGTCGATGATCATGGCCCCGCCCGCGGCGTTCTGGCCATAGAGCGTGCCTTGCGGGCCCTTGAGGACCTGGACCGACTGCGTATCCGGCAAGTCCACTATCGCCGCGGTCTGGGTCGGCTGGTAGACGCCGTCGAGATAGACGGCGACGTTGGAGCTGTCGCCGACCGAGGTGACGCCGGAGGAAATGCCGCGGATCGAGGGACGCAGGAAGCCGCCATAGAGCGGCAGGGCCAGGCCGGGCGTCACCCGCTCAAGGTCCTGTAGGTTGCTGACGCCGGCCTTGCTCAGCATCTCGGCATTGAGCGCGGTGATGGATATGGGAACGTCGCGCAGCTTTTCCTCGCGGCGCTGGGCGGTGACGATGATGTCGCCGCTGGAGGCGCCGGCATCGGCGGTGTCCTGGGCAAAGGCCGATTGACCGATCAGCAGCATGGATCCGGCAAGCGCCGAATGGATCAATAGATGTAGTTTGCGCATGAATTCCTCCCGTTTTTTGTCTGGCTAGGCGCTCCCGGCGCTCGATCAATTGAGCGGAAGCTATTGCGGCCAATGCACCGTGACAATTGCATTTTCCCCGAAATAGGGGTGTTCCATCGTCCAAATCATGCAATTCGCCGATGAATCAACCGGTCTCGGGCAAGACAGGCGCATCGACCGCCACCGCGCCCTTGCCCTCCGGCAGGAGCGCCATGCAGAAGCTGTTAAAACATGCAGGCTCAACCATCCGCGTTAATTCCGCCATGCACGGCAAATGCACCGTCGAGCTTGCAATAATTCCGGAAAGCGGCATTCGTTGGCGAACGCCGTTCGGGCGATCGGGAACAGCAAGGTGGCGACAAGCGGAAACAGGTTGTCGAAATCAGGGCAGGGGCGAACAGCCCGGGCTGCGCACGCGCGCCGCACGCGCAACCGGGCCGGCAGGCCGACCGCGGACGAGCTTGAGCGCCGCAAAGCTCTGGTGATGCAGGTCGCCACCGACATGTTCGTCACGCGCGGCTATGCGGCGACCACCCTGCTCGACATCGCCAAGCAGGCCGGCGTCGCCACTCGCACGCTCTACCAGCACTTCGGCGACAAGGAGGCGATCTTTCGCGAAGTGATCTTCGCGCGCGATACCGCCGTGATCGACAAGCCGCATGTGGAAGCGGGCGAGGACCTTGTCGCCGTGCTGCGCAAGGTGGCACACTATTCTTTCCAGGTGGCACTGCGCCCGCGCTCGATCGAACTGATGCGGTTGATGATTGCCGAAAGCGCCCGCTTTCCCGAGCTGATGAACGATGTTGGCAACAAGATCTTCTCGCGCTTTCTTGCCAATGTCTCCGAGGCCTTTGGCGAACTGGCCGAACGCAGGATGATCCCCGACGGCGACCATGCCCAATCCGCAGAATTGTTCGCCGACCTGATCCTCGGCAACCGGACTGTGATGATCTATTTTGGCTGGGCCAACGCGCTTTCGGCCGAAAAGGACCTCGACGCCAAGATCGACCTGTTCATCAATGGTCGTTTCCGGGCGAAGTGAGCGAACTGGAAGTCAGGATCGCCGCATACCTGGCGCACCGCATGCCGGATGCGGAGGGTGTGGCAGTCGACGATCTGGCGCGGATTCACGGCGGTTCCAGCCAAGAGACATTCCGGTTGCGGGCCCGATGGCGGCAAAGCGGCGAGCCGTTCGAACGCCACCTTATCCTGCGCCGCGCGCCCGAAGCGGGGCTTGTCGTCGCCGAGCGCGATGCCGAGTTCAAAGTGTATTCTGCGCTCACCGGCAGCGGTGTGCCGGTGCCGGGCGTGCACTGGATGGAGCTGGAACAGCGGTGGTTGGACCGGCCTTTCTTCGTCATGGACCTGATGCCGGGCAAGCCCGGGCACTTCTTCGGCTCCGACGATCCCTACGAGGGCCAGAGCGAGGCCGTGGGGCGCAATTTCTGGCGGCATCTGGGCAATCTCGCAGCACTCGATCCCGCGGCCTTGAGGCTGGGCGAGCTTCGCAATGGCGATGTGCATGCCGGCTTCTGGGATCGCGAGCTGGCGCACTGGGAGGCGATCCTCGACGATGGCGAAGACGTCGTCGAGCCCATCTTGCGCGGCGCGATCCGCTGGCTGCGGCGCAATCCGCCGACCGAACCGGCCAAGCCAGCCATCGTCCATGGCGATTACCGCAGCGGCAATTTCCTGTTCCTGCCCGATGGCTCGATCTCGGCCGTGCTCGACTGGGAGATGTGCCATGTCGGCGATCCGCTGGAAGACATTGTCTGGGCGATCAACCCGATGTGGACCATGGAGCGCCACTTTCCGCTCGATGAGGGCCTTTCGATCTGGGAGCAGGCGAGCGGCCTGAAGGTGGACCGCGCGGCGCTGGAATGGTGGCGCCTGTTCGCGGCGGTCAAGGCCTGTGCTATCTGGACTACCGCCGAAGCCTCGTTCCAGGACGGCAAGAGCCGCGAGCCGATCGTTGCGCTGACTGCGCTTCGGGCCAGCCATTTCCACCGCAAGGAAATCCTTGAGCGGATGCAGGCGCGGGGGTGCATGGGATGAAGCTGACCTCCGCCACGGTGCTCGAAGGGGTGATCGAGACGCTGCGCGACCAGATCGCGCCGGGGCTGGAGGATGCCTTCGCCCGGGAGGCCGCGCGGATGGCCGGTTCGCTGATCGCAATTGCCGGCCGGGCAGGGGAGGATGCGGCCGCGATCCGGGTCGAGGAAAATGCCCGCATGCGTGGGATCTTTGCCGTTGCGGCGGACATGGTCGGTGACGAGCGGTTGCGGGCGCGCGTCCGGGAAGCGGCACAGTCGCAGGATCCCGGCCTGCGGATCAGCCAGCTCGATGCGGAAACTGGCAGGCTGCGCAAGCTGCTGGTGGAACTTCACGCATGGCTTGAGGAACGCACCGGGCCGGAGGCGCGGCAATTGGATCAGGCCATCTGGCGGGCAATCCGCGATGCTGAGATTGCCCGCGCACCCAGAGGCTAGGCAGGCGACTGAATTCCCAGCACTTTTGCCGCATTGTCGCGCAGGAACTTGGGCCAGACTTCTTCCTTGAACGGCACGGCCTGCATCTCGGCGAAGATTCGGGTGAGTTCCAGGCCCATGGGGAAATAGCCGCCATAGATGATCTTGTCCGCGCCGCGGCTGTTGGCGAATTTGATGATCGCCTCTGGCCAGTACTTGGGCGCGAAGGCGCTGGTCGAGTAATAGAGGTTGGGCCATTTCAGCAACAGCTTCACCGCCAGCGCCTCGTCCGGCTCGGCCCCGTGGCGCATAACAACCTTCAGCTCCGGCAGGTCATATGCCACTTCGTCGAGGTGGCCGACCCATTGCGGCATCATCGGGATGCGTGGGCCCGGCACGCCCACGTTGATGAAGATCGGCAGGTCAAGCTCGATGCACTTGGCGTAGATTGGGTAGGCCTTTTTGTCGTTGATCGGCACCGGCGGGTTCTGGCCAGACGGGAAGAAGGAAACGCCCCGGATCAGACCCTCGTCGTATTCGTGCTGGATCAGGCGGACGGCGTCCATGCCGGTGTTCGGGTTCACCGGGCGGATCGCGACGAAACGGCCGGGATAGCGCTTCATCGCCTCCACCGCCCGGTCGTCGGACATGTGGATGACGCCGACAGCGATGTTGTGCGCGTCCATCTGCGCGACGGTCTCGGCGATGGAGTCGAGCCGGTCCTGCCCTTCCTGAAGGTCGTCCGGCACGTCCTTGAACATGTACTCGGCCGGGTGCTTCTCCCATTTGGTCCTGAGCGCGGCGACGTCCATCTGGTGCGTGTCGCGAAAGCCGATCAGCGTATCGATAGCGCGGATGCCGGGAGGAATTGGCACGGCGGAGCGTTCCTTTCAGAAATGCACTTCGTGTGTGGCATTGCAACAGGCCCGCGTTGTTGTAAAGCGGGGCCAAGAGAGGTTTGGCACAGTGAACTTCGATTACAATGACGAACAGAAAGCATTGAAGGACGAAGCCCGGCGCTTCCTGTCCTCGGTGGCGCCGCTTTCCGCCGTGCGGACGGTGCTCGACAATCCGGGTGACGGCTACGATCCGGCGCTCTGGTCACGGATCGGCGAACAGGGCTGGTGCGGTGCGGCCGTGCCCGAGCAGTATGGCGGCATCGGCATGGGCCATGTCGAGCTTTGCGCGCTGGCGGAGGAACTGGGCCGGGCGCTGGCGCCGGTGCCCTTTGCCTCGACGGTTTATCTTGTTGCCGAAGCGCTGCTGCTGGCGGGGAGCGAGGCGCAGAAGGCCGAGCTGCTGCCACGGATTAGCGCCGGGGAGCTGATCGGGGCGCTTGCGGTTTCGGAAGGGCCGGGCGCGGTGTCGCGCCCTGCAACGCGCTTCGAAAACGGTAGGCTGACCGGAACCAAGCTGCCAGTGACAGACGGACTTGCGGCGGATCGGATGCTGGTTCTGGCGCAATCGGACCAGGGGCCGGGGCTGTACCTGTGCGATCCCTCCGGAACAGTGCGCGAGGGCGTTCACACGGTCGATCCAACCCGCGGCGCTGTGCGCATCGTGTTCGACGGCACTCCCGCCGAACCGCTCGGTGCGCCGGGGCAGGGCCTCGAACTCCTGCACCGCATCCAAAGCCGTGCCGCGATCCTCCTCGCCTTCGAGCAAGTTGGCGGGGCCGACCGCTGCCTTGACATGGCGCGCGACTATGCGCTGGAGCGCTTCGCCTTCGGTCGGCCGATCGGTTCATATCAGGCGATCAAGCACAAGCTGGCCGACGTCTTCGTCGCAAACGAGGTTGCGCGGGCCAATGCCTATTTCGGGGCTTGGGCGTTGTCGGTTAACGCGCCGGAACTGCCGGTCGCAGCGGCGGCATCTCGGGTGTCGGCGACCCGTGCCTATTGGCTTGCCGCCAAGGAGAACATCCAGACGCACGGCGGCATCGGCTTCACCTGGGAGGCGGACTGTCAGTTGTTCTATCGTCGCGCCGAGCATCTCGCGCTGGTGCTGGGCTCGGCGCGAGACTGGAAGCGCAGGCTGGCGGACGGGCTGGAGGCGCAAATGGCGCTGGAGGAAAGGCCATGAACTTCGACGACACCCCGGAAGAGGCCGCCTACCGTGCCAAGGTGAGGGCATGGATCGCCGAGAATGCGCCTGATTTCGCTGGCTTGCCGCCGGAGGAAAATCGGTTGTGGCACCCGGTGCACAAGGAAATGGCGCGCCAGTGGCAACAGACCAAGTCCGATGCCGGCTTTGCGTGTATAAGCTGGCCGAAGGAGCGCGGCGGGGCTGGTGGCGCCCCAATCGAGGAAGCCATCTTCTCGCAGGAAGAACAGCGCGCCGGCGTGCAGTTCCACTATTTCGCCACGGGCCTTCGAATGCTGTTGCCCGCGCTGATGGAGCATACGCAGGACGAAGCCTCGCTGGCGCAGGTCGCCCCCGCGGTGCGAGGCGATACCATCTGGTGCCAGCTCTTCTCCGAGCCCTCCAGCGGCTCCGACAGCGCGGGCGTGCGTACCCGCGCGGTAAAAGACGGCGATCATTGGGTGATCAACGGCCAGAAGGTGTGGAACAGCGGTGCGCAGGCCAGCGACTATGGCATGGTCATCACTCGCACGGATCCCGACGTGCCCAAGCACAAGGGCCTCACCGCCTTCTGGATCGACATGAAGACCCCCGGCGTCGAAGTCCGCCCGATCCGGATGATGTCGGGCGATTATGAGTTCAACGAGGTGTTCCTCACCGATGTGCGCGTCCCCGACAACCAGCGGGTGGGCGAGGTCAACGGCGGCTGGAAGGTGATCATCTCGACCCTGATGAACGAGCGCGCTGCCGTCGGCTCGATCACCGGGATCAACTGGCGCGACGTGCTCAAGCTGGCGCAGGAAACGCCTTGGTTCGATGGCGTGGCCAGCGAAGACCCGGCCTTCCGCGAATGGCTGGCCGACTACTACACCGAGGTCGAGGCGATCCGCCTGCTCTCCTTCCGCACCATGACCTCGCTGTCGCGCGGCGAGGCGCCCAGCCCGGCGGCATCGGCGGGTAAGCTGCTCTGGGCCAATTCCACGCAGGCCATGACTTCAAAGGCGCTGGAACTGCTCGATAGCTACGGCATGATAGACGACCCTGACATCGCCCACCGCAACGGCACCTTCCAGCACCGCTTCCTGTGGTCTCCGGGCCTGAGGCTCGGCGGCGGGTCGGACGAGATCATGAAGAACATCATCGCCGAACGCGTGCTCGGCCTGCCGGGCGACCCGCGCGTCGACAAGGACGTGCCGTTCCGCGATATCCCGACGGGTCGTTGATCTTTGACCGGCGTCAAAGCGCGCGGTAGAATGAAATTCGAGTGTTGCATTATTGAGTCGAACGGCACGCGAGGAGCCCGCCATGATTGAAACGCCGTCCATGCTCGACCGGGGCTATTCGCAGATGCCGATCCCATTCGGCTGGTTCGCGATCGCCCGCTCCAGCGAGATCGGCAACGGCGAAGTCCACACCATGCGCTATTTCGGCACCGAATTCGTCGTCTGGCGAGGCGGCGATGGCAAGCTGCGCGCGGTCGATCCCTTCTGCCCGCACCTCGGCGCGCACCTGGGAGTCGGCAGCGACGTTACCGGCAATGACCTGCGCTGCCCCTATCACCACTGGCGGTTCAACGGCGAGGGCGGGGTCACCAAGATCCCCTACACCGACGCCATCTCGTCCAGCATGAAGCGCAATTGCCTGCCGACCTGGCGGGTCGAGGAAGTCGATGGCGTGGTCTACACCTGGTTCCATCCCAAGGGGGCCGAACCCAAGTGGGACATCGCGCGTATCCCGGAATGCCCGGAAGGCGAATGGGTGCTGGCCGGCACCTATGAGTGGCTGATAAACATCCATTGCAGCGAGATCCCGGAAAACGGCCAGGACTACGCGCATTTCGGCGCGGTCCACGGCGTTCCGGGGCCCCCGGCGACGGAATTCAAGATCGAAGGCTGGGTCCGCCGCAATACGGTCGTCGCCGAGATGAACACGCCCAAAGGGCCCATGACGGGCAAGATCGACGCCACCGCCACCGGCCCTGGCCAGTCGATGACGGAATTCATCGACGTCACCCATGTGGTGATGAACCAGCAGGTGACGCCGATCGATTCCGGCCGTACCCACCTGCGTTGGCAACTCTATCATACGCCGGGGCTGAGCGACGGCAAGCTGCGCGTCACACAGGCCCGCATGCGCGACCTGGTCAAGCAGGTGGAGCAGGACATTCCGATCTGGAACGCCAAGAAGTGCGAAACGCGCCCCTTGCTGGTGAAGGGCGATGGCCCGATCCTGGCCTACCGCAAGCAGTATGAGCGGTTCTACAACTACGACGACGATACCCCGAGCATCAAGGCGGCCTGACCTGTTGCGCCAATGATGCTCTACGCCACGCGCGAGGAACTGCCGGCGCATGTGCCTGCCGATCGCGTCGCGGACTTCGACGTGTTTACCGTGGATGCGCCTGACGGGGATTTTGCCGCGGCCATGGTGCGGCTGCGCGATTCCGGGGTGCCGGCGCTGTTCTGGACAAGGCGCAACGGCGGCCACTGGATCGCCACCGATGGCGATCTGATCCGGCGAATCCTCGAAGATCCGGAGACCTTCTCCAGCCGCGCAATGCGAGTGCCCAAGGCGGCCAATCCGGTGCCGCCGATCATACCGCTGATGATCGATCCACCCGACCACGGCGAATACCGCCGTCTGATTTCACGGGCGATGACGCCGGGCGCGGTGAAGAGCCTCACCGGGCCGGCTCGCGAACTTTGCGTGTCACAGATCGAGGAATTGCGGCCGCGCGGGCATTGCGACTTTGTCGCCGATTTCGCCCAGCACATGCCGATCGCCGTTTTCATGCGCATGCTCGGCCTACCCCCGGGGGACCGGCCTGAAATCCTTGCTATCGTCGACCGGATCGTCCGACCGGACATGCCCGAAACCCGGATGCAGGGCTTTGCCGACCTTGCAATCTACACCATGGCCAAAGTGCGCGAGCGCCGCGCCGCACCTGGCGACGATCTCGTCAGCCAACTCGCCTCCGCGCAATTTCGCGACCGACCGCTGCGCGACGATGAGTTGCAGGGCCTGATGTCAGTACTGATGCTGGCGGGGCTGGATACGGTCGCCTCTATGTTGACTTTCATGACGCGCCACCTGGCGCTCCATCCAGAACATCGCCGCTGGCTGCGCGATCATCCCGAGGCGCATACCGAAGCGATCGAGGAGTTCCTGCGCCGCATGGCCATGGTCAACCTGACGCGCGAAGTGGCGCATGGCGCGGTTATCGACGGGGTGGTACTGGCTGCGGGCGATCTTGTCGTGTGCCCAACGCCGCTGTGCAATTTCCCGAGCGATGGCGGCGATTGGCACTCCGTCGATTTCAAACGGCAGCGCCTGCCCCATGCCACATTCGGCGCAGGTCCGCACTATTGCCCTGGTTCGCCGCTTGCACGGGCGGAAATCCGGATATTCCTGGAAGAGTGGCTGACCCGAATTCCCGACTTCGCCGTCGCCGAAGGAGCGCACCTTGAAGTCAAGGTGGGCGCGGCGGCGATGATGCCGGGACTGCCACTGGTCTGGTAGCAGGGCGGACCCAAACAAAACGCCCGGACCTTTCGGTCCGGGCGCTTGTTTCGCCGATGCTGGTCGGGTTTAGAAATCGAGGCCGAGCTCGACGCCGAAGCTGCGGGCGGGGCCGAAGTTGGCCGAAGTCGCCAGCGGCGTGAACAGCACGAAGTTGGGGTTCTTGTTGTCGGTCAGGTTCTTACCCCAGACGGACAGTTCGGCGTTTGCCGGTCCAATCTTGAAGTTCTTCAGCGCAATGCGGCCGTTGAGCAGCCAGTAGCCGGGGATCGTGGCGACCGATGCGTTGCTCTTGTCGGCATAGACATCGCCCGGCGACGTGATGCGGATGTCCGACGAGCGATACAGCGCGTCCAGCCGGAAGGACATGGTTGCTTCGCCGAACAGGGGCTGCGTCTCGTACTGGCCAAACACGCTGGCGGTCCACTTGGGCCGGTCGCGGACCTGGTAGGTCGAACCGTAGGCATCGACGATGTTCTTTTCGAGGAACAGGAACTTGGGATCGGTGTAGGCAAGGCTGCCGCCAAGCAAAAGGCCGCGGGTGGGAGCCGCAGTGACTTCCGCCTCGAAACCGTTTACTCGCAGCTTGCCGTTGTCGTTGACGAAGGTGCTGAGGCTGCCCACCAGCTCGCCAGCCACGGTCGCGCCATAGAGATTGGTCAGGATCGGCAGGATCGAGGCCGTCGATGTCGGACTGGTGGTGGATCCGGCCGACTGGAAGTGATTGTAGGTCACATGGTAGACGGCGATGTTCGTGCGCAGCTTACGATCGAGGAAATCCGCCTTCAGACCGACTTCAACAGACTTCGCTTCTTCCGGCTGGAAGGTGATGCCCGCCGTCGAACCACCCGACACGAACGAGGTCGAATACTTGGCGTAGACCAGGGTGTCCGGGTTCGGCTTCCAGTTCACGCCGATCAGGAAGTTCGGCTTGGTCTTGCTGTATTCGGGCGGCACGATCAGCGGCCTGGGCGAGCCGTTGACGTCCCACCTGAACGAACTGGTCTTCTTGTCGTGGGTAATGCGGGCGCCAGCGATCACTTCGATCTGCGGCGTGATCTTGTATTCGATCTGGGCATAGGCGGCCAGGGAGGTAGCCTTGTTGAAATAGCGGCCTTCGTTCTTGCGAGGCATCAGGCCCGACGTGGGAACGATGCAAGCGCAATTCGGTGTGAAGTTGAAGGCCGGCGTGTTCTGCAAGCCCTCGGCGCCGCCGGCCACGTCATCGGATTGGAACCACAGTCCGCCCAGGGTGACCTGGAGCTTCTCGGAGCTGTAGTTGACCTGGATTTCGTCGCTCCACTGCTTTGCCCTGGAGAAGGCAGCGGAGTCGATGACCAGCAGGCGCTTGCCGACGTTGCCCTGGAAGAACGGGGCGAAATTCGCCAGGAACGCCTTCTGACCTTCTGGCGTCAGTGCGTTTGGTCCAAAGAATGATGACGGGGACGTACTGACTGCTGCCAGGAACGTGGAGGCATCGGCAACGGCCTGCGTGTAGGTCAACTGGCCAACGCCGTCGATCGACGAGGGCGCGAAGACCAGCGCCTTGCGCATGGCGAAGATGTTCTTGACAGTGATGCTGTCCGTCGCCTTCCAGGTCGCGGTCACGCTGTGGCCTTCGACATGCTGCTCGCGCGGGACGACCCAGCCGTTGCTGACGACTTCGGGGCGCTGGCCGGTCGGATTGATGTAGGTCTGGTTGGTCGAATAGAGCGCCGTCAGAACCCCGCCTGCGAGACCGCCGCCGAGCGACTTGTCGTAGCCGATGAACGAAGTGCCTTCCGGCGTGCCGTGGTCATCGTTGCGGTCATACTTGTAGACCATGCGGAAGGTGTCGCTAGGCTCGAACTTCACGGCCGCGAAGTAGGAGTGGGAATCGATGCTGCCGAGGTATTCCGGCGAGCGCGTGATCTTGCTCACGGCCGGGTCGTTCGAAAGCGAGCGGTCCCAGACGGTCCCGGCTGCCGCGTTGCGGATGTCGCCGCGCTTGGAATCGCGAACGTAGCTGAAATAGGCGCTGAACGGCCCCCACTGCGGCGTGTCGATCGTGGCCCTGATTCGATAGGCGTCGCGGTTGCCATAGGAGCCGGTGAGCTTGAAATGGGCTTCGCCGGTGGGGTCTCTGGTGGTGATGCTGATTGCGCCGGCCGTCGCGTTGCGGCCGAACAGGGTGCCCTGCGGACCGCGCAGCACTTCAAGGCGGGCGATGTCAGGCAGGTCGAAGATCGAGCCGCGCGGGTTGCCCAGGTAAACGCCGTCAACGTAGATCGACACCTGCTTATCCGAACCGGCAACGACACCGTAGCTGACCTGGCCGCGCATGGTGAAGGCTGGCACTTGGATGCCGCCGGCCGAGGGCTTCACGGTGAGACCCGGGGCGATCGATGAGAGGTCGTTGACCGTGTGGATGCGGTTGGCCTCAAGCGAGGCGGCGGTGACGGCGGTCACCGCGATCGGCACGTCCTGCACACTCTGTTCGCGCTTCTGGGCGGTGACGATGATTTCTTCCAGGCCGCCACTGCCGGCCTCGTCCTGCGCCCAGGCCGCTGCGGGCAGCAAGCCTGCGGCGACAATGGCGGTGCAGCCCAGCAGTCGCGCGCGGCGGGTGGATGAATTTGCCATGATTTTTCTCCCTAGTTTCCGAGGCAATCGCCTCACATCCCTCTGGTTGGATCGATAACGCGAATGCCGCCTTTGACAATGCCGCGGGGGCGATTTCTCTCACCCTGTTGCATATGCGCCACTGTGTTGCATAGGGCCGCCAATCAGCTTGCCTTCGTCGCCGCAATTTCCTTTGCCCGCTCGCGCAGGACGTCCTTCCGCACCTTGCCCGAAGGCACCCGCGGCAGGTCTTCGACCAGCACGAGGTGCTCGGGGAATTTCTGGCGGGCGAGGCCTGCCGCATCGAGGAAGCGGACCATTTCCGGCAGGTCGATCGTCTGGCCCGCGCGCGGGATGACGAAGGCGCAGCCCATTTCGCCGGTCTTGGGGCTGGGCATGGCGACAATGGCGACGTCCGCCACGGCCGGATGGCCGAACAGCACGTCCTCCACTTCCTTGGGGCTGATGTTTTCGCCCGAGCGGATGATGATGTCCTTGGAGCGGCCGGTGATGACCAGGTAGTCGCCGTCTACCCTGCGGCCGAGGTCGCCCATCTTGAAGAATCCGTCGGGCTCGAAGTTGCCCTCGTTGTCGTTGGGGGCGAGGTAGCCGACGAAGAGGCCCGGCGCGCGCAGGTAGATTTCGCCTTCCGCGCCTTCCGGCAGTTCCTTGCCACTCGCGCCGTCGACGATGCGCATTTCCACCGGGTAGACGATCTTGCCATCGGTCTCGGCGCCATAATGCGCGTCTTCCGGACGTTCGTAGCCGAGCGTGGCGGTGAGGCATTCGGTCGAGCCGTAGGCGCGGTAGAACTTGGCCTGCGGGACCATGGCCATGGCGCGCCGGATCAGTTCGGGCGAGACTGTGGTGCCGCCGCAGAAGAACAGCCGCATCGAGCGCAGCCGCTCCGGCGCTGCCTCGGCGACGTCGAGCATCTGTTGCAGGAAGGGCGTCGCGCCGCCCGAGACAGTGCAGCCGTGCTCCTCGATGCAGGCGACACCTTCGGCAGGAGTCCAGACGTCCATCAGCACGCAGGTGTTGCCGGCGACCCAGCACATGTCGAAGGCCCAGATCGCGCCGGTGATGTGGGTGACGGGCGAGGGCATGAAGGTGACGTCGGCCTCGGTCATTTCGTAGGCCGTGGCCATGGCGTTGACCCGGTGGCCATAGGTGTAGTGCGTGTGCAGCACGCACTTGGGCCGTCCGGTGGTGCCCGAGGTGTACATGGCGATGATGACCGAGGCGGGGTCGATTTCCGGCAATGCCGCTTCGTCGATCGGATCGCCCGCGGTGACCTGCTCCCAGGTCAGCGCGCCGGAATCGCGCACGACGATAACGTCCTGCAGCTTGGGCAGTTGCCCGCGCAGTCCCTCGACCATGGCCACGTGGTCGCACTTGCGGAAAGTGCCGGGCACGAAGATCAGCTTCGCCCCGCAGTCGGTGAGGATGTAGGCCAGCTCGCTCTCGCGGTAGATCGGCGGGATCGGGTTGATGACGAGGCCGCACATGCGCGCGGCGAGGGCGAGGACCGATGCCTCCACCCAGTTGGGCAACTGGAACGAGACGACGTCGCCCGGCTTGAGCCCGCGCGAGAGGAACCATGCGGCGAGGCGGAGCGCCTGGTCGTGGCACTCGCCGCGCGTCATGCGGCGCTCGCCCTCGATGATCATGACTTTGCCCGGATCCTCCACGGTGCGGGCTTTGGCGCGATCGCGAAGGGTGGCCGGGGTCCAGTGGCCTTCGGAGAGCCACTTCGCGGAAAAGTGGTCACTCCAGCGGGTCGTAAAGCCGTTGACGTCGGTGCGCGTGGTCCACATGGTCATGTCATCCAATCCGAATGGTGCGGCCTTCATTGGAGGCGTTGTCGATGGCGTCCAGCAGGGCATGGAGCTTCACCGCCACGTCGAAGTTCGGAACGGTCCTGGCGCCGGTGCGGATGTCGCCTTCAAAATGCGCCCAGAGCTGGCCGACGTTGATGGCCTGGGCGCTCAGTCCTTGTAGCGGGAAGGGGGGCTGCGGCTCTGCCACGACGGAACAGCGCAACGTCAGGTCGCCGCACTGGTAGCCGCCGGGATGGTGGCCCTCGATCGTCAGGTTGCCCTTGCTGCCGCGCAGCTCGAAGACCAGCGGCACATTGGCGCCGCCGGTAATCTCGACGTTGGAGACGCAGCCGCCGGCGTGGCGGCCATGGATCAACATGTGATCGGAGCAAGTGCGCGCGACGCGCTCTTCGGTCCCGGCGATCTGCACTTCGGGAGTGAGGATCGAATTGCACGCGCCGACCTCCTCGTAGGCACCGACCACCTTCTCGATCATCGCCAGGGTATGGCCGCCGGCTATGGATTCCAGCGTTGCCCCGTTCCGCTTGTCCTGCAGGTAAGCGTAGAATGGCGGGGCGATCTTGCCCCAGCCCTGGGTGGAGCTGACCACCCGCAGCGCCAGCGGTTCACCGATCGTACCTTCGCGCACCAGCCTTGCCGCGTGGCGCACGGCGATGGCATCTGCGCCCTGAAGTCCGATACATATGTGGGTTCCGGCCCTGCGCGCGGATTCCGCCAGTTCCTCCGCCTCGGCGAGGTCGCGGGCGAGGGGCCATTCGCAGTAGACGTGTTTTCTGGCATCCAGCGCGGCAAGCACAATGGCCCGATGTTCGGGGACCTTCACGGTCACGGCGACAACATCGACGTCCGGATCGCGCGCCATGGCGAGGGAATCGCCGAAGGCCTTTACCGCGCCGAACTTTGCAGCGGCCGCATCGGCAATCTCCTGCGTCCGCGCCGAGACGGCGTGGACCGAAAGACTCGGCAGCGCCTTCAGCGCCGGAAAGTGCGCGTCCTTCGCCCAGCCGCGCTCTGGGTTAACCCCGGCAAAGCCGATGCGCAGCGGCACGCTCAACGGGCCCTCGGCAGGCCGAGCACGCGGTCGGCGACGTTTTCGCGCTGGATCTCGTTGGTGCCGCCCGAGATCGAGAAGACCCAGGACCACAGGTAGTCATAGGTCCAGGGATTGCTCGGCCGGTGCCCGTCGAAGTCGAGGAACTGCCAGCCGAGGATTTCGCCCGCGACTTCGCCTAGGGCCTTGTGGGTCTGCGTCACCATCAGCTTCATCATCGAGCCCTTGGGGCCGGGCATGCCGGTGCGGTCGGTCTCGGTGATGTCGGCCAATGTCATGGCCTTGATCGCCATGCAGTCCGCCTTGATGCTGGCGAGGCGCTGGGCGATGCCGTCGTCCTCGATGGCGAGGCGGCCGTCTTCAAGCCTTGTCTTGCCCGCAAGGTCGATGGCTCGATTGACGCGTTCGTAGAGCTCCAATTGGTCGCCGATGAAGCCTAGGCCGCGCTCGAAAGAGAGCGTCGCCATGGCGGTGGACCAGCCCTGGTTCACTTCGCCGACGACGTTCTCGATGGGTATGCGCACCCCATCGTAGAACACCATGTTGACGTGCTCGCCGCCGACCATGGTGCGGATCGGCTGGATATCGATGCCGGGCAGCTTCATGTCGCAGATCAGCCAGGTCAGGCCCTTGTGGCGCTGGCTTTCGGGATCGGTGCGGATCAGCAGTTCCTGGTAGTCGGAAAACTGCGCGTCGGTGGTCCACATCTTGGCGCCGGTGACGACGATGGCATCGCCATCCACTTCTCCCCGGCACTTGAGGGCAGCCAGATCGGAGCCGGCGTTGGGCTCGGAAAAGCCCTGGCACCATAGTGCCTCGCCCGAGAGGATGCGGGGGAGGTGAAACGCCTTCTGCTCGTCCGTGCCGCGCGCGATCAAGGTGGGGCCGGCGTGCATCAGGGCGACATAGGTGGTGTTGATGTGGTGCGGGGCGTGGTTGCGGGCCAGTTCCTCGTACCAGATCACCTGCTGCAGGCCGGAAAGGCCAAGGCCGCCGTACTCCTTGGGCCAGGCGACGCCGGCCCAGCCGTGGTCATGCAGCTTGCGCTGCCAGTCGCGGTCGTACTGCGCGCCTGCGGGGCCATAGCCCGGATGCGGCTCGGCCGGGATGTTGGCAACCAGCCATTCGCGGGCACGAGCGCGAAAAAGGCGGTCCTCGTCGGAGTACTGCAGGTCCATCGTCAGTCCTCCAATTCCGCGTGGAGGAGCGAGGCCAGCAATGCGCGCTTGCCGCCGAACAGGCGCGAGAGCAGCAAGGCGTGCTTGAGCAGCAGGTGGCAGTCGTGCTCGTCGGTCACGCCGATGCCGCCGTGGAGCTGGATCGCTGTGTCGGTGTTGGCCAGCGCCGCCTGGTTGGCGCAATGCTTGGCCGCGTCGAGATGGGCCTGGGCATCGCCGCGCCCTTCCTTGATCGCAGCCGCCGCGAACCATAGCTGCGAGCGCGCCGCTTCGGAGCGCACCGCCATGTCGGCGCACGGGTGGCGCACCGCCTGCCAGGATCCGATCTTGCGCCCGAAAGTCTCGCGCAGCTTGGCATATTCGACGATGAGGTCCAGCGCCGCCTCGGCAATTCCGACCAGCATGGCCGCAGCGCCGAGTTGGCCGAGCTGCTGGATAAGTCCGCCTTTCGAACCGGGGCCGCCCGGCGGCAGGCTTTCCGCGATCCGAACCGAATTCGCCGGATCGAGGGACGGGCAGGGGCGGGCCTCGCAATCCCCGAGCCAATGCAGGCTGGCCCAGTTTGGCCCGGAGAGGATGCCCCATTCCGCGTCCGGCGAGCCGATCAGGCGATATTGCTCGCCATCGGCGGCGACCAGCGCGGCTCCCTTTTCGCCCGACATGAGTTGTTCGAGAAGCGCCCCGGTGCTGAACAGCACATCGTCCTGTTCGTTGGAAACCTGTGTGACGGGAGCACGGGCGATGACATTGACCATCAGGCACTGCGCCAGCACGTCGACAGGGCCGCACTGTCGCCCGACTTCGCGGAAAAACAGCGCATGCTCGACTGCCGACAGGCCGCTGCCCCCCTTGCTTTCGGGCACCGCCAGGGCGAACCAGCCCATTTCGCCCAGCTGCCGACGCAGTTCCGGCCCCATGTCCGCGCTGTTGGTGGCGTGAAGACGCGAGATCGGCAATGCGTTGGCGAGGTAATCCGCCGCCGCTCTCGCCAGTTCGGCTTCCTCGCCGTCAGGGGCGAGATACATGGCGAGTGTCCCGGAAAATGATTCGTGGTGATTGCATTACACCGGGTTCCTAAGCGACCCGGGCGTAATTGCAACGTGCGCAGCGCATTTCATCCGGCGAAAGGCGCATCGGCTACGCCCGTTTCGCCCGGTTCGAGCGCGAACACAGGACCGCCGGGCACCGCATTCGGGATGCCGCCAGGGGCGGAATCCTTTCCGCTGGTGACGAAGAGTGTTTTCAATTCCGGGCCGCCAAAGGCTGGCTTGGTCGGGAAGGAGAAGGTCAGCGGTTCGATCCGGTCGAGCGTGCCATCCGGCAGGTAGCGCCGCAGCGCGCCCGCGCCGACATTGGCGAGCCAGTAGCCGCCCTTGCTGTCCACCGTCGCGCCGTCGGCGAAGCCTTCGCCCTCGGGCAGCATAATGAACTCGCGGCGGTTAGAAAGCTCGCCGGTGGCCGGATCGAGGTCCCACTGATCGACGCGCCGGGTGGGCGTGCCGGTGCCGTACATGGTTCGCCCGTCCGGGCTGAAGGCAAGGCCGTTGCTGACGTGAACTTCACCGGCGGCCTTGACCAGCCTGTCCCCGTCCAGCCGGCAATAGCCGGCGTCCATTGCGCCGCGATCCGCCGGGTAGCGGGTGTCATAGCCGCCGATCCAGAACCGGCCCTGCCGATCGGTGCAGCATTCGTGGAGATTGACGTGGGGCGGGAATGGGGAGAGCGCGCGCAATTCCAGCGCGCCGGTTGCGAGATCGAAATCGTAAACGCCGTCCTTCAGCGCGACCAGCAGGCCGCCACCGGCCTTGAACACGAAGCCGCCAATGCGCCTGGGCATCGGCCAGACAGTGTGCTCGCCGCTATCCGGATGCCAGCGGTGCAGTTCGGGCGGGTGCTCGCAATTGACCCAGTAGAGCGCGCGTTCGCCGGCGGACCATGCCGGGGTTTCGCCGAGGTGATTGTCGGCATCGAACGCGATCCGCACTTCCGTCATCCTTGTACTCCCGCCTTTTCGAGCAACCCGCCGATGTGTCCGGCCGCCCGCTTCAATCCCGCTTCCTGGCCTTCCGCCTGGAGGCGCGGGCCGATGATTTCGAGGTCGTACCAGCCCTTGAATCCCGCAGAGACCATCAGGGGGATCAGCCTCTCGTAGGGCACCGCGCCATCGCCCGGAACTGCCCGGCAAGGCAGGCTACGGTCGCCGGGGACATAGTCCGAGATCTGCGCCAGCGGCGAGACGGGCGCAGCCTCGGCCAGGGAGCCTTCAATGTCGGAATCGACCCAGCAGGCGAAAAGGTCGATCATCACCGAGATGCCAGCCATCCTTGCCACCGTCAGCGTGTCCGCAAGCCGGTGGACGATGGAGGCATCGGCATAGAGGTGCGAGGTCGGCTCGATGCCGAGGCCGATGCCGGCGGCGCGGGCGGCTTCGGCGCAGGGAGCAACCGCATCGGCAAAACGGCGGGCGGCTTCGTTCCAGGCAAGTGCCCCCCTGCCGCCCGTCGTCATGATGACGTTTTGCGCGCCGAGCCCGGCGGCAATGTCCAGAGTCCGCATCAGGCGCTCGCGGCCGGCCGCCATTTCCTCAGGGGTTGAGAAGCCAAAGGCGCGGTGTGTGATAGTTGCCATTTCAAGGCCGCAATCGCGCAGGGCCGCCGCAGCCTTTCCTTCTCCGGTCTCCCGCACCTGCTCGAGATCGGGACTGATCCCCCGCGCGCCCAGCCGAGCGATCGTTTCCGCCTGCAGGGCGAGCGGCGCGGGGGCGAGGCACAGTGTGTTTATCGAGATCGCACGGTGCATGCCTTGGCGCCTTTTTCCTCGTCCCCGGGTGCGGCTATCATAGGGAGAAGGCGATGCGCCGAGTCAAGAATGCAATCCGCTTGACTCATTTGTTCCAGCAGCCATGCTCTCGGGGATAGAGGAGAAGTTTGCATGGAGAGGTTCGCGGGCAAGGTCGCGATTGTCACCGGCGGCGCGCGCGGCATCGGAGGTGCGACGGCAGCGCGCCTGGCCGCGGAAGGCGCGCATGTGCTGGTGGCCGACCTAGGCGAGCCGGCCGCGCTGCCCAAGGGAGCCGTGTTCCTCCGGACGGACGTCACCGATGAGATGCAGGTCAAGGCTGCGGTCGCTGCCGCGCTGGACAAATGGGGCCGGCTCGACGTGCTGGTGAACAATGCCGGCGTCGGCGCGCTGGGGGATAGCGTGGGGACCGACGCGGCAAGCTGGGACAAGGTCTTCGCGGTGAACGTGCGGGCGATCTACCTGTTCTGCCATGAAGCCATCCCCGCGATGCGCCAGGGTGGGGCGATCGTCAACATCGCCTCGATCTCGGGCATGTTCGGTGACTATTCCATGGCGGCCTATAACGCTTCCAAGGGCGCGGCGGTAAACTATACGCGCAGCCTCGCGCTCGATTGCGCGGCTGACAACATCCGGGTCAACGCGGTTTGTCCGGGGTTGGTCGCCACCGACATGTCGACGGCCGCCATCGCCGATCCGGTGGATCGCGACTTCTGGTTCGAACGCATTCCGATGGGGCGCGCCGCCGGCCCGGAGGAGATTGCGGCGGCAGTCGCCTTTCTCGCCTCCGACGATGCCAGCTACATGACCGGCGCCATTGTCCCGGTTGATGGCGGTGCGACAAGCCATACCGGCCAGCCCAAC
The DNA here is from genome assembly GCA_964630805.1 of uncultured Novosphingobium sp. Lineage (GTDB taxonomy): Bacteria > Pseudomonadota > Alphaproteobacteria > Sphingomonadales > Sphingomonadaceae > Novosphingobium. The sequence continues at coordinate 53,963 of CAZVWP010000009.1, forward strand.
TTCCCGAAGCGCATCGCCGGGCGGATCGAGCGAAGCAAGGCAGGCGGCTGAGGAGGATCGATCATGGCCAGTGTCACAAGTGTCCTTGATGTATCGCCATTGGCGGACAGTCTGCCTTTCGGCGCGACCATATCGGGGCTGAATCATGCCCAGCTCGGCGACCCCCAGGTGCAAGCCGCCCTGCGCGATGTGTGGATCGATCGCGGCGTCCTTCTGTTCCGCGATGGCGACCAGTCGCGGGAGATGCAACTCGATCTCAGCCGGCTCTTTGGGCCGCTGGAAAAGCACCTGTTCAGCGAAACCCATGCCGAGGGCGAGGCGGAGCTCACCAAGATCAAGTTCTATCCCGAGGACGGCTCCTACTACGACATCGATGGCGATCTGCGCGGCTCCTACCTGCCGTGGCACAGTGACCTGATGTACACTCACCGGATCAACCGGGGCGGCATCCTGCGGCCAGTGGAGCTGCCGCAGGAAGCCGGTCGCACCGGCTACATCGACCAGATCGCAGCCTGGGAACGCCTGCCGCAAAGCCTGCGTGAGCGGATCGAAGGCTTGCACGTGGTCTATCACGTCGATGTCGACATGAGCCTCCAGCCCTTCGCCAATAGCGGCAACATCAAGCTGGTGCGCATGGCCAAGAGCGGCTTTGCCATCCAGACGCGCAAGTTCACCTATCCGCGGGTGATCCACCCGATGGTCTACACCCAGGCGGAAACCGGGCGGAAGGTCCTCAACGTCTCGCCGGCCTTTGCGCTCGGCATCTACGAGATGGGCGGGGCGGATGGCGACGAGCTGCTGCGCGAGGTCATCGCGCTCTGCACCGAGCCGGCCTATGCCTACATGCACGAATGGCGCATGGGCGACATGGTGCTGTGGGACAACTGGCGGGTGCTGCACTGCTTCACCGGCGTGCCGCCGCACGTAACGCGGGTGATGGAACGCACGACGATTTCCGGCGACTATGCCCTGGGCCGGCCGCTTGGCATAAATGGGCCGCAGGTCGATTTCGACGTGTGAATCGGGAGAGAAGCGATGGCTGATGGCAGTTTCGATCTTGTCATTCGTGGCGGCACAGTTGTCGATGGCACCGGTGGGGAGCCGTTCGAAGCGGATGTCGCGATCCGCGATGGGTTCATTGTCGAGGTAAGCAAGGTCCTCTCGCGCGGCGAGGAGGAGATCGATGCGCATGGGTGCATAGTTACACCGGGCTTTACCGACATTCACACGCACTACGATGGCCAGGTCACCTGGGAGCATCGCATGGGGCCCAGTTCCAGCCATGGCGTCACCACGGTCGTCATGGGCAATTGCGGCGTGGGCTTCGCGCCTTGCAAGCCGCAGCACCGCGACATGCTGATCCAGATGATGGAAGGGGTGGAGGACATTCCCGAAGTGGTTATGGCCGATGGCGTTCCGTGGAACTGGGAGACATTCCCCGACTACCTCGACGCCATCGAGCAGCGCCATGCCGACGTCGATTTCGCCGCGCAACTGCCGCACAACCCGTTGCGCGTCTATGTCATGGGCGAGCGCGGCGCGGCTTGCGAGGTGCCGACGGCGGAAGACCTTTCCGAGATGCGCCGGCTGACGGCGGAGGCGGTCCGGGCCGGGGCGGTCGGCGTCTCGACCACCCGCAACTTCGCCCACCACTATCGCGATGGCCGCCCGGTGCCGACCACGACCACTGCCGACGAGGAAACCCTGGCGTTGGCGGCGGGGCTGCGCGATGCGGGCGCGGGCGTGTTCGAAATCCTCAACGACATGCGCAAGAGCCCTGAGGAGCAGGTCGCCCATTTGCGCGACATTGCCGAGGCGTCGGGCCGCCCGGTTTCCTTCACACTGACTCAGGTGGGCGACGACGAGACCGGCTGGCGGACCATCGCAAACGGGATCGAACAGGCGCTGGAAGAGGGCCTGCCGATCCGCGCCCAAGTCATGCCCCGCCCGGTCGGCTTCCTGTTCGGGCTCGACCTTTCGATGCACGCCTTTGCCTTCAAGCCCAGCTTCCGCCCGCTCCAGGACCTGCCGCTGGCGGAGAAGGTTGCGGCCATGCGCGATCCCGACATGCGTCACCGCCTGCTGAGCGAGGAGGGCGACGATCCGCACCCCTATTTCCGCCTGGTCTCGGAGAATGTCGAAGGGCTGTACCTGCTGGGCAACCCGCCGAACTACCATCCCGAAAAGACCGATAGCATCGCCGACAAGGCAAGGCGGGCCGGGGTGGACCCGCTCGAGGCGATCTACGAGTTGCTGCTGGAGGACGAAGGCCGCGCTGTGCTCTATCGTCCCGCCGCCAATTGCGGGGGCGAGCGTTTCGAACAATTCGGCGCGGAGCTGATCGGGCGCGACCTGACGCTGCTCGGCCTTGGCGACGGCGGCGCGCATTACGGCATGATCTGCGATGCGGCGCTGCCGACCTATTTCCTCACCCACTGGGTCGGGCACGAGGACCCGGCCAAGCGGGTGGAGTTGCCGGCGGCGATCAAGATGCTGGCAAGCGACACCGCGCAGGCCATCGGCTTCACCGACCGGGGCCGGGTCGAAGCGGGAATGAAGGCCGATCTCAACGTCATCGATATGATGCGGTTGAAACTCTACGCCCCGCGCACGGTGAACGACCTGCCGGCGGGCGGGCGGCGCATGGTGCAGCATGCGGATGGCTACGAGGCGACAATCGTCTCGGGCCAGGTAACTTATCGAAACGGCCAGGCCACCGGCGCGCTGCCGGGCAGGCTGGTCAGGGGAGCACGATGAACGAATTTCTCTATCAGCCGATTACCGTCACCGATATCGCCGCGCGGGCGCTGGAGACCGATCTTGACCGCCCGGTGATCATCCTCGACGAGAGGACGACGATCACCGCCGGTCAACTGCGCGACGACATCAGCCGCTTCGAGCAGGCGCTGAAGTCGCTCTCGCCCGCGCCCACGCGGGCGGCGCTGCTGTCGAAGAACCGGCCGGAAGTACCCGGCGTGTTCTACGCCCTGTCCTTCGCGCCCATCGTCTCGACCGCGTTGCATCCGATGGGCTCGATCGAGGACTACCTCTACGTGATCGAGGACGCGGAGATCGATCTGCTGATCTATGACGACCAGTACGAGGACAAGGTTGCCGAACTGAAGAGCCGCGCCCCCGGCCTCAAGCACTTCGTCTCGATCGGCAAGGCGGGTGTCGGCACGCCGATCCAGGAACTGGCCAAACCATTCCGGCCGAAGAAGCTGGTCGCCCCCAATGTCGATCCCGATGCCCTGGCCCGCATCGCCTATTCGGGCGGCACGACCGGCAAGCCCAAGGGCATCATGTGCACCCACCGCAGCGCGCTGACCTCCGGCCTCATCATGATGACCGAGTGGGAATGGCCGGAGGAACTACGCCACATCGTCTGCGCGCCGCTCAGTCATGCGGGGGCGGCGATGCTGCTGCCGGTGCTGACCCGGCGGGGCCAGATGATCGTGCTGCCGGGTTTCGATCCGGTCAGTTTCATGGAGACCGTGCAGAAGTACCGCATCACTTCCGCGCTGATGGTGCCTACCATGGTGCTCTCGCTGATCGACCACCCGCGTTTTGACGAATTCGACCTCTCCAGCCTCGAGGTGATCTGGTACGGCGCCAGCGCCTTCCCGGCGGCGCGGCTGCGCGATGCCATTGCCAAGCTGGGGCCGATCTTCTTCCAGTTCTACGGCCAGGCAGAAGCGCCGATGTCGATCACGGTGATGAAGCGCAAGGACCACATCTCCAACGATCCCCTGCGGCTGGCCAGTTGCGGACGGCCGACGCCCTGGGTCCACGTCGCGCTGATGGACGAGGACATGAACGAGGTGCCCGACGGCGAGCCGGGTGAGATCTGCGTGCGCGGGCCGCTCCTGATGGGCGGCTATCTCAACAAGCCCGAGGAGACAGCCAAGGTATTCGAAGGCGGCTGGCTGCACACCGGCGATGTTGCGATCAAGAACCCCGCCGACGGTTTCTTCCGCATCGTCGACCGCAAGAAGGACATGATCGTCACCGGCGGCTTCAACGTCTTCGCCCGCGAGGTAGAGGACGTGCTGACCACTCACCCTGCGGTGCTGCGCGCCGCGGTGATCGGCGTGCCCGATCCCAAGTGGGGCGAGGCGGTGAAGGCAGTGGTGGTCTGCGATCCGGCGATCGCCGTCACGGCGCAAGACCTGATCGATCTGGTCAAGGCGGAGAAGGGCTCGCACCAGGCGCCCAAGACGGTCGATTTCGTGGATGAAATTCCGCTGTCGCCAGTCGGCAAGCCCGACAAGAAGGTGCTGCGGGCGCGCTATGCCGAGGGCATGGTATGAGCGTTTTGCAGGAAGACCTGCTCGGCAGCTGGAGCCTCGTCCGCATCGAATTGCTCGATCCCGCAGATAACGGCCCGCCGCCCTATGGCGGCAAGCCCGAGGGCCTGCTGCACTACATGCCGGACGGGCGCATGGTGGCGATGATCCACCAGGCCGGGCGTGCGGATATTCCGGGCGGCCGCAAGGGCGGCACCGATGCGGACTGGAAGCGCGCCGCGCGCAGCTTCACCGCCTATGCCGGGCCCTACGAGATCAAGCCCGACCACATCGTCCACCATGTCGAGTTCAACGCGTTCCCCAACGACGTCGGCACGGACTACATACGTCATGCCCGCTTCGAGGACGGCATTCTGGTGCTGGAGACCCCGCTCGATCCTGGGCCGGACCAGCGTGCGATGCGGCTGTTCTGGAAGCGGATGGGCTGATCGGGAGACCATGAAATGAAAGCAGCAGTCCTGCGCGGGATCAATGTCCCGATGGAAATCGAGGACATCGCCATCTCCAAGCCGCAGGGCCGCGAGGTGCTGGTGCGGGTGGCGGCCTGTGGGATTTGCCATTCGGACCTTCACGTCATCGACGGCGGCTGGCCGAACCCCTTGCCTTGCGTGCTCGGCCACGAAGTCGCGGGCGTGGTGGAGCAGGTCGGGCCGGAAGTGCACAACGTCAGGGCCGGCGACCACGTCATCGTCTGCCTGACCTTCCATTGCGGCCATTGCGGAGAGTGCCATTCGGGCAATTCGTACCGCTGCCTGACGCCTGAGGCCCAACGCGGGGCGGACGAGCCGGCGCGGCTGACGCGGGGCGACGAACGGCTTGACCAGTACATGAAGATCGGCGGCTTTGCTGAGCAGGTGCTGGTGCACGAAAGCGGCGTGGTGCCGATCCGGCGCGACGTGCCGCTCGACAAGGTCTGCCTGATCGGCTGCGGCGTCACCACCGGTTTCGGCGCGGTGGTCAACACGGCAAGGGCTCGGCCCGGCGATACGGTTATGATCATCGGCTGCGGCGGCGTCGGCCTTGCGGCGGTGAACGGCGCGGCGGTGGCGGGGGCGGGCCGGATCATTGCCGTGGACCGGGTGGCATCGAAGCTGGAGATGGCGAAGGACTTCGGCGCAACCGACGTAATCGATGCGTCCAGCGTCGATGTCGCCGCGATGGTCAAGGAGCTGACGGGTGGTCGCGGGGTCAATCATGCCATCGAGGCGATCGGCCGCAAGGACACCATAGAGCTGGCATACCGCGTGCTCGGCAAGGGCGGGCGCGCCATCGTCATCGGCATGACTCCTCCCGACCTCAAGATCGAGATCAGCGCCGCGGCCCTGCTGCGCGAGCAGGGCATCCAGGGCTCCCTGATGGGCGGCGTGCGCAATGCCATCGACATTCCGAACTATGTCAACCTCTATGTCGCGGGCAAGCTCAAGCTGGATGAACTGGTCTCGCGCACGCGTCCTCTGGCGGAAATCAACGAGGGCTTCGAGGACATGAAACAGGCGCAGATTGCCCGCACGGTGCTGACATTCGATGTGTGATGGCGACAGGCCCCGGCGCTGGCTGAAACGGCCCGATGGCTCCAACTGGGGCGATTTCGGCGAGGACGACCAGGTCGGCCGGATGAACCTGATCACACCGGAAAAGCGGCTGGCGGCGGTGGCCGAAGTGCGCGAGGGGCTGGCCTTTTCGCTGGGCCTGCCGCTCGATCATCCCCGGAAGCTGACGTTTGCCGGCCGCTACCCGCCCGTGCTGGCGCCAACCATCGCGGGCGATGGTCGTCCGATGTATGGCTGGTCTCCGGCAGGCGGCCCGACCGACGTGGTCAATGACGACGAAGTGCGCCTCGGACTGCAGTATTCCACCCAGTGGGACGGTCTGTCGCACTACGGCACCTGCTTCGATGCCGATGGTGACGGACACGCCGAGCACGTGTTCTACAACGGCTACCGCATGGACCGCGACTTCATCATGCCTGACGGCGACACGGCGCCCGCCGCGTTGGCGCTCGGCATCGAGAAGCTCGCCGAGACCTGCGTGCAGGGCAGGGGCGTGCTGGTGGACGTGCGGCAGGCGGGCGAGGGCGCGCTGGGCCTCGTCGGCTATGACGCGCTGATGCGGGCGATGGAGGCGCAGGGCGCCGAGCCGGGGGAGGGTGACTTCCTGTGCATCTACACCGGCTACGGCGACTTGCTGCTTCAGGGTGGCGCCGAGGTCAGCGACGAGGCGCTCGCCGCCTGTCCGGGCATCAACGGCCGCGACGAGGCGCTGCACGACTGGATCACCCGCTCCGGCGTGGCCGCGATCTGCGCGGACAATCCGGCGGTGGAGAAGATGGCCGGCGTGGTGCGCTGCGAGGGGCAGCCGATGATGGCGCTGCACCTGCATTGCCTGGTCAAGCTTGGGGTGCATCTCGGCGAGTTCTGGTACTTCGGCGGCATTGCGCCGGAGCTGGCGAAGCGAGGTCGCACCCGCTTCCTGCTGACGGCTCCGCCGCTAAATCTACCGGGTGCGGTCGGCTCGCCGGTTACGCCAGTGGGCACTCTATAAACTGACTTGCCCGATTGATCCCGAGCCGCCATCTCACGCGGCAATTTCCGAAAGAGAGGATTCTGAAATGACACTGCTTCCCGAAGGCAAGCTCTATATCGACGGCAAGCTGCGCGATGCCGAAGGCGGCGCGAAGTATGAGGACATTGGGCCCTGGACCGGCGAAGTGATTGCCTATGCCGCCGATGCCTCGGCCAATGACATGGAAGAGGCCATCGCCTCTGCCCGCCGCGCCTTCGACGAGACCGACTGGCCGACCAACCATGCCAAGCGCCGCGAGATCGTCTGGAAGCTCTGCGAAAAGCTGCGCGCGAACCGTGATCGGCTGGCCGAGATCGCCGTGCAGGAAGGCGGCGCGGCGCTGGGCGGGGTGGCCTTCGCCCATGTCGACCGGCCGCTGTCGTTCTTCGAGAAGCTGTTCGAGACTTTCGACGCCATCGAATGGGACGTGGACAAGGGCGATGTCGAATTCTTCGGCATGAAGCACCACCGCGTCCTCGCCAAGGAAGCTGCTGGCGTCGTCGGCGCGATCATTCCGTGGAACGTGCCGTTCTACATCACCGTCGGCAAGGTGATCCCGGCGCTGCTCGCCGGCTGCACCGTGATCCTCAAGCCCGCGCCCGAAACCCCGCTTATGAGCGCCATAGTCGGCGAATTGGCGAATGAAGTGGGCTTCCCGGCCGGCGTGCTCAATGTCGTTTCCGGCAAGGACCCGGCGATGCTGGGCGAGATGCTGACCACCGATCCGCGCGTCGACCTGATCTCGTTCACCGGGTCGACCGCCGTCGGCCGCCGCATCATGGAAGCGGGCGGACCGACGCTCAAGCGCCTGTTCCTCGAACTGGGTGGCAAGAGCGCCGCGATTATCCTCGACGACGCGCCGGATTTCGCCGCTGCCGTCGCCGGCAACATGGTCGTCTTCCACGCAGGGCAAGGCTGCGCCAACATCACCCGCCTGCTGGTGCCGAAGAGCCGCTATGCCGAGGCCGAAGCGATCCTTACCGCAGCCTACCAGGGCTATGAACAGGCCTGGGGCAAGCAGGACGATCCGGCCAACGTCATGGGCCCGGTGATCTCAGCACGCCAGCGCGACCGGGTGATGGGTTACATCCAGTCCGGCATCGACCAGGGCGCCCGGCTGATCGCCGGCGGCGGCCTGGCGACCGAAAAGGGCAGCGGCTTCTTCGTCCAGCCGACCTGCTTCTTCGACGTCACCAACGACATGAAGATCGCTCAGGAAGAGATTTTTGGCCCGGTCCTGGTGGTCATCCCCTACGAGGACGAGGACGACGCGGTGCGCATCGCCAACGATTCGGTCTATGGCCTGTCGGGCGGCGTGGTCTCCGCCGATCCCAAGCGCGCCCTTGCGGTCGCCCGCCGCATCCGAACCGGCACCATCGGGGTGAACGGCGGCATGTCGATCGACGTTGATCTGCCCTTCGGCGGCTATCGCCAGAGCGGCATCGGCAAGGAATGGGGCATCGAAGGCTTCGAGGAATATCTCGAGACCAAGTCGATCGCGGTGGCCTCTCCCGCCTGACGGTTTCGGCGATGGCCGACGAACAGCAGCACCGCCGCTTCGTCGGCCGCGCCGAGGAACTGGTCCCGCGCATCCGGGCGCGGGCCAGGGAAGTGGAGGACCTGCGCCGGCCCCATCCCGATACCATCGCCGACCTCGTCGATTCCGGCCTGGTGAAGCTGCTGGTGCCCCGGCGCTGGGGCGGGGCGGAGGCGGCGCCGATCACGCTGGTCAAGGTGGTCGAGACGCTCGCGAGCGCTTGTATGTCGACCGGCTGGAACAGCGCCTTCATTATCGGGCAGAACCGGATGCTTGCGCAGTTTCCGGAGCAGGCGCAGCAGGAGGTGTTAGGCGAGCGGGGTTTTGCCCTTCACGCCATGGCGCCGGGCGGCAATTTCAGCGCCCGCCGGGAGCCAGGCGGCTGGGTGATCTCTGGCCGGGCCTCGTGGGCCACGGGCGTGATGGATGCGAATTGGGTGACGACCTCCGGCATGACCGAGGCGGGACCGCACTTCTTCCTGATGCCGGCCTCGGACATTTCGATCGGCGACGTCTGGCACTATTCGGGCATGGCCGGCACCGGCAGCAACGACATGATCGTCGAGGATGTCTTCGTTCCCGATCACCGGGCAATGAGCGCGGCGGACTGGTACATGGGTGGAACCCCGGGAGCGAAACTGCACGACAACCCGATGTTCTCGGTCCCCAGCATGCTGATGATGTATTGCGAGACCATCGGCGTGTTCAGCGGCGGGCTGAAGGGAATGGTGCGCGAGTTCGCCGAAGTCATCGGCAAGCGCATTCGCAAGTTTACCAACGAGAACACCGGCGAGAGCCAGCTTGGGCAGATCGTTCTGGGCGATGCGGTCCTCGCCTCGCGCATCGCCTGTGAACTGGTGGAGAAGCATGCGGAATTTACCGCCGGCCTCATCGAGCGGATCGTACCGACCGTGTCCGAGCGCATCCACGGCAAGAGCCATATCGGCTACGTCGCGCGGCATTGCCGCGATGCGGCCAATGCCATGATGGGCAATGTCGGCTCCTCCAGCTTCCACCTCGACGCGCCGATCCAGCGCTTCTTCCGTGACATGAACATGATCGCGACCCATGCCTTTTGGGACTGGGACGTCAGCCGGCAACTGGCCGGCAGGGAAGCCCTGGGGCTGGAGCCCAACTATCCTGGGCTTTGAAGCATCGGCTGGCGAAAGGGAGAGGACCATGCGCTGGATCACGCTTCTGATCTGCACTCTGATCACCGCAACGGGACCGGTTCCGGCCGCGCAGGCCCGTTCCGGAGGCGATGACTGGGACATGGTCGCCTTCGACATGAAATACTGGGGACGCCCGCGCTGGTCGTGGAATGTCTCGGCATCGGGCAAGGGTAGCTGGACGGAAGCGGTTTCGGAAAACGGGGCGCTTTTCGGCAAATATGTGCTCACCGTGCATGAAGTGGATGCCGGGGACGAAGGATGGCGCAGGCTAAGGGCAATTCTCGAGCGCCTGCCCCCACGCGCGCCGGATTACGACAAGTGCAGGCAGAGAATAACCGACCAGCCTTATGGAACGCTGCGCCTGACCCGCGGTTCCACGACCACCGAGATATCCTGGAACGCGGGCTGCATGGATTCGGATTACAAGGCCTTCCTGGACAGGCTCAAGCAAGCGGACACGCTGGTCGGCGAATGGGGCCAAAGCGGCAGGATATTGCAGTCGACGAGCGCCGGAGGGGGCTGAGGCGGCCGTCGAGTCAATTCATGTAGACCCCACCGTTTACGAACAGGTTCTGGCCGGTGACGAAGCGGCTGGCGTCCGACGCGAGGTAGAGCACAGCATTGGCGATGTCGCTGGGCTCGCCGGTCAGCCTGAGTGGAGAGGTGCCGCGCATCATGGTCAGGAACTGTTCGCGCTTCTCCGGGTCGGTGCTGCCATCGGCATTGCGATACATGCTTCCTGCCAGCGGGGTGTCGATCCAGCCGGGTGAGATCGTGTTGGCCCGGATGCCGAATGGGCCCAGTTCGGTGGCGAGGCAGCGCGTCAGGGAATTTACTGCCGCCTTGGTCATGGCATAGATGGACTGGCCCGGCGGAGCGGTGGTCCCGCCCGTGGAGGAGATATTGACGATCGATCCGCCGCCTTGCGCCTTCATCGCGCGGGCGGCGGCAATGGATCCCCACAGTACCCCGTTCTGGTTGACCGCGACAGTGTTAGCGACAAGCTCCTCGGTCAGGTCGAGCAATGGGCAGGCCTTTGCCATGCCCGCGACATTGGCCCAGATTTCGATGCGGCCATGGCGCTCCAGCGCGAAGTTGGCGACGCGCTCGACGTCGTCCCGCACCGCGACGTTCGCCGGGCAGGCCTCTGCCGCATCGCCGATCCGTTCGACGACTTCGGCCAGGCCGTCTTCGTTGTGGTCGGTCAGGACCAGCCTTGCGCCCGCGCCGGCAAGCGCCAGGGCGGATTGCCGGCCGATCCCCGATGCGGCGCCAGTGACAACCGCGACCCGACCGGCGAGCGAGAAGGCCTCAAGCCCGTTCACTTGCGTCAACCGACCCACTCCGCTTCCGCAATGGCTGTCGGCTCGGCGTCATCGGCGATGGCGCAGCGGCGGATCGTGCGCTTCTGGCTGTTGTCGTACCAGGCGCGGGCGTGATGGAGCAGTCGGTTGTCCCATAGGATCAGGTCGCCCGCGCGCCATTGGTGGCGGTAAAGGTGGGCGGGATCGTAGAGCACAGCGCGAACCTGCTCGATGATCCGCGCCGATTCCTCCGGATCGACACCGACGATCGCCTCGCACAGCGAGCTGGGAATGAGATAGGGCTGGCCGGTGCGCCAGTGATGTTCGATGCAGGGGCGCACGTGGGTTCCCATGCTTTGCGCAGTCATGCGGCATTCCAACCCTTCGAGCCGCCTGCGCAAGTCGGCCGGCAGTCGGTCCAGGGCTTCGGCGGCACTGGCCAGCATGGTCTCGCCGCCCGTCATCGGCTGCCCGTCCTTGCCGAATTCGATCCCGTAGAGCGTCAGGTAGGTGAGCGAAAACGAGTTGTGGGCATTGTCCGAATGGAAATCGAGCTCGGGCGCGGAGCCGAGGCCATTGTCGTTGAAATACATGCGCAGGCCCGGCTCGCCCGAGCCATCGCCCAGAATGCCTTCGCGGTCGGACTGGTTGTGGCCCGAGAACTTGCCGAACCGGCGGCAGAAGGCCGCCTGCTGGCGGGCGTCGAGCGACTGGTCCCGAAAGAGCACGAGGCCCTGGTTGTCGAGCATCTCCCGGACGCGTGCGAAATCCTTGTCGCTGACCTGTTCACCAAGGTCTATGCCGCTGGCCTCCCAGCCGAAGGAATTGAGTCTGGTCGTTTTCATGGCCAGCATGCTCCGCGCGGGGAATAAAGAGTCAAGCGCTAACCGTCTGGTGGATTGACCTGCTCTCCGGTTTCCCCGAACCTGTGCCAAACGTAATTGGGAGAGTGCAATGGGAGGCAGGCTGGCCGGCAAGGTTGCCATCATCACGGGTGCGAGCACAGGCTGCGGACCGGTGATGGGCAAGCTGTTCGCCGAACAGGGCGCCAAGGTGCTCCTTTCCGCGCGGCGAGAGGACCTGGTGCTGCAGGCGGCGGCGGACATTGGCGAAGGGGCCGTCGGTATGCGCGCCGACGTTACCAGCGAGGACGACATCCGCGCCATGGTCGACCGGGCGATGCAGGAGTTCGGCCAGGTCGATATACTGCTCAACAACGCCGCCGCTCCGGGGCAGGACAAGTGGGTCTGGGAGCAGACACTGGAGAACTTCAATTCGACGCTCGCCATCGACCTGACCGCCGCGATGCTCTGCACCCGTGAAGTGCTCAATCGCTCGATGTTGGAGCGCAAGCGCGGTTCGATCATCAACTTCTCCTCGACCGCCGGCTGGGTGGGCATGCCGCGCAAGACGCATTACACCGCCGCCAAGGCGGCGCTGCGGGCCCTGACCAAGAGCATCGCGCTCGAAACCGGGCCTCACGGCATCCGCTGCAATTGCCTGGTGCCCGGATCGATCGAGACCGAACTCTGGGTGAACTACGGCCACCGCATGGCCAAGGAGCAGGGCATCAGTTTCGAGGAATGGAAGGAAGGCGCCCTGTCGAAAGTGCCGCTGCGCACGATCTCGCAGCCGGCCGACATCGCCAACCTGGCCCTGTTCCTCGCCAGCGACGAGAGCCGGACGATCACCGGCCAGTCGATCAACTGCGACGCCGGGGTCTACATGGTCGGCTGAAGCATTAAAGTAGCGCCCGGGCGGCGCGCTGCCCCCTTGCGGTATGCCCGCGCTTGCCCCTACACAGTCCAGCCTGAATCTAGGGGAGAAGATGCCGCTATGCATATGGCTGGCGAACAAAGAATTGCCGCGCCGCGTCAACGCGTTTGGGAGGCGCTGAACGATCCGGAGGTGCTCAAGCAGTGCATCCCGGGCTGCCAGAGCCTGGAGCGCGAAGGGGATGACCGGCTCAATGCCGTTGCCGAGGTGAAGATCGGTCCTATCGGAGCGCGGTTCAAGGGGACGGTGACCCTGTCCGATCTCGATCCGCCCAATGGCTATACCATCTCGGGGCAGGGCAACGGCGGCGTTGCCGGCAATGCCAAGGGTGGTGCGAAGGTTCGCTTGTCGGACGATGGCACGGGCACGCTGATCTCCTATGATGTCGAGGCGGAAGTCGGCGGGCGCATGGCCCAGCTCGGCGGGCCGCTGATCGATGCGACGGCCAAGCAGATGGCCGGACGGTTCTTCGCCAAGTTCGGCGAGGTGGTCGGTTCTGCCGAGGCGGCTGCGGCGGAAACGCCCATGGCTGCTCCTGCGGCAATTCCCGCAGCGGCAGGTGAGGCTCCAGTGGCGGCAGCCATAGCACCCGCAGCGGCTCCGGCCACGGTAGTGGTGCACGCCCCGGCGGCAGCCCCGGCTCCGGCCGGTGCGCCTTGGGCATGGATCGTCGTCACGGCCATCGCAATTGTCGCGGGCTTCCTGCTTGGGCGTAGCCAGGCCGGCGAGTCATGGATGGTCGCCATGGCCATCCTGGTCGTCGCGGCAGCAGCAGCTGGCTATTCCGCCGGCCGTTCGGGAGGTAGGTCATGAAACCGGCACCGTTCGATTACGTCGCTCCCACGAGCATAGAGGAAGCCTGCCAAGCGCTGGCTGATGCCGGCGGCGGGGCAACCTTGCTTGCCGGCGGGCAGACGTTGATGCCGCTTTTGAACCTGCGGATGAGCCAGCCTTTCGTCATCGTGGACATCAACAAGATCGATGCGCTGAAGGGTGTATCGCGCGGCGGCGGCTACACCCGCGTCGGCCCGATGACACGCCAGTGCGAGGGGCTCGCCAGCGCCGAGCTGAAGTCGGCGCTTCCCGTCATGGTCGAGGCGCTGAGCAATGTCGGCCACCTGCAGACCCGCAACCGCGGCACCATCGGCGGCTCGGTCTCGCTCGGCGAACCGGCGGCGGAAATGCCGGCAACGGCCGTGGCGCTGGGTGCGGAGATCGAGATACGCTCGACGCGTGGCACTCGCCGGGTTCCGGCCCGCGAGTTCTATGTTGGGCCTTACATGACCGTGCTTGAGCCGGACGAGCTTGTTACGGGTATCCTTTATCCTGACTGGCCTTCGGGCCATGTCACGCTGTTTCGCGAAGTGGCGCAGCGGCCTGGCGACTTTGCCCTGGTCGGCATGGTCGGAGCATTGGTGGTCGAGGGCGGCGCGATCACCCGCGCGGGTCTGGCCTGGTTCGGCATGGGCCCGACGCCGATTGCCATGGCTTCAGCGGAAAAGGCGCTGGTCGGCAGTCAGGTGGCGACGCTCGACGCCAATGCCATTGCCGAGCTGGCGCTGTCCGAAACCGCGCCATTCGACGATCACCACGCCAGCGCCGAATACCGCCGCACTGTCGGCAAGCGCATCTTCGCGCGCAAGCTGCGCGAAACATTCAATCTGAGGGAAGCGGCATGAGCGAGCATCGCATTGAACTGACCGTCAACGGCCGCAAGCACAGCGGCACGGTCGAAGCCCGCGTCAGCCTCGGCGAATTCCTGCGCGAGGGGCTGGGCTACACCGGCACGCACCTCGCCTGCGAGCATGGCGTCTGCGGCGCCTGCACGGTGATGGTGGACGGGAAGGTTGCCCGCTCCTGCCTGATGCTGGCGGTGCAGGCCGACGGCTGCGAAGTCACCACCGTCGAAGGCCTCGCCGCGCCGGATGGCACGCTGAACAAGGTCCAGCAGGCCATGCGGGACAACTTCGGCCTGCAGTGCGGCTTCTGCACCCCGGGCGTGGTCATCACCCTCTCCGCGCTCAATGCCGAGGGCAAGCAGCCGACGGAGCAGGAAATGATCGACGCGATGAGCGGGCATATCTGCCGCTGCACCGGCTACCAGGGCATCCGCCGCGCAATCCGCCAGCTTGCCGGCGAGGGAGCCGCCGCATGAACATCCACGTCCCCGGCGCGCACCGCTATGTCGGCCAGCGCACGCCCCGCAAGGAAGACGGCCGCCTGCTCACCGGGCGCGGCCAGTTCGCCGACGACGTCCGCCTGCCGGGTATGCTGCACATCGCCTTCGCGCGGTCGCCGGTCGCCCGTGGCCGGATCGTCTCGATCGACAAGGCGGCGGCGCTGGAAGTGCCGGGGGTCCATGCGGTCTACACCCAGGAAGATTTCGCCCATATCAAGCTCGACGTGATGAATTTCTTCTTCGGCCCGGTTCTGGCGCCGGTGAAGATCCTGGCCGATGGCCGCGTCGCCTGTGTCGGCGATCCTGTCGCCATGGTCATCGCCGACAGCCGCGCGATTGCCGAGGATGCAGCCGCGCTGCTCGATGTGGTCATCGACGAGGAAGACCCGGTCGTCACCATCGGCGATGCCCGCAATGGCCCGCCAGTCCACCCCGGAATGGAAAGCAACATCGCCCAGATCATGGGCGACGAGGAGGTCGACGAGGAGCTTCAGGCCATTCTCGACGGCGCGGCCCACAAGGTCAGCCGCTCGATCCGACATCAACGCATCGCCCAATCGCCGATGGAATGCCGAGGCTGCGTTGCCACCTGCGACGGGCCCGAGGAAATGACCATCTGGATCGGCTGCCAAAGCCCGCACCTGGTGGCCCGCTACACGTCGCTGGCCTTCGGGCTGCCGCAGGAGGCCATCCGCGTCTTCGCCAAGGACGTCGGCGGTGGATTCGGCCTCAAGAACTTTCCCTGGCGCGAGGAAATCGCGGTGATCGCGGCGGCGCGCCTGTTCAAGCGTCCTCTGAAGTGGATCGAGGACCGCTTTGAATCGCTGACCGCCTCCAGCCACGCGCGCGAGCAGGAAGTGACGCTCACCGTCGCCTTCGACAAGGACGGCCAGATGGTCGGCGGCTTCGGCGACTATAGTTGCAACAATGGCGCCTTCCCGATGGGCGAGGACTGCAACATGGCGGTCCACATGTTCATGTGGCCGGCCTACAAGATGCCGAACTATGGCTTCGTCGCGCGCGGCTGGTATTCGAACACCATGGGGCTGGGCGGCTATCGCGGGCCCTGGGCGATGGAATCGCTGATCCGCGAAGTGCTGCTCGATCAGGCGGCCCGCGAGATGAAGATCGATCCCGTCGAACTTCGCCGCCGCAACCTGATCAAGCTGACCGACCAGCCCTGGACTTCTACCTTCGGACTCGAAGTCAAGGATATAACTCCATACGAATGCCTCGAAAAGCTGGTGGCGCACTTCGACATCCCGGCCTTCCGCAAGGAACAGGCCGAGGCGCGCAAGCAGGGCCGCTATCTCGGCCTCGGCACCGCCGCCTATATCGAGCCGACGGCCGCGGCGGGCCAGATGGCGCCGATGACCGGCGACTTGGCGACGATCCGCATCGAGCCGACCGGCAAGGTGACGGCTTCGCTCAGCACCCACTCGCAGGGCCACGGAACGGCCACGACCATGGCGCAGGTCATCGCCGACCGGCTGGGCGTGAACTACGAGGACGTCACCGTGTTCGAGGGCGACAGCGCCATCGGCGGCTTTGGCCCGGGCGCGGCGGGTAGCCGGCAAGGCGTGATCGCCGGCGGGGCGGCCTGGACCGCGTCGGAAATGCTGGCGAAGAAGGTCAAGGACATCGCCGCACACCTCTACAACGCGACACCGGATTCGATCCGCATCGACGGCGGCATGGTCCATGTCGAGGGCACGCCCGAGATGTCGCACAGCCTCAAGGAGATCGCCGAAATCGCCTATGGCGAGCCCGCGCGCCTGCCGGAAGGTGTCGGGCCGGGGCTGGAGGCGCAGTATCGTTATCAGCCGCCCGCCTTCACCTTCACCAGCGCGGCGCACCTGTGCGTGGTCGAGGTCGAAGTGGAGACCGGCTTCGTCAAGATCCTGCGCTGGATATCCAGCGAGGACTGCGGGACAGTGATCAATCCCGGCGTGGTCGAAGGCCAGATTGCCGGCGGGCTTGCCCAAGGCATCGGTCAGGTGCTGCTCGAGGACATGCCCTATGACGCGCGCGGCAATCCGCTTGCCGCGACGTTCAAGGACTACCTGATGCCGACCATCAGCGACATTCCGGACTTCGAATATGTCCACGCCAACACCCCGTCCGAGACGATCGGCGGCATGCGCGGCGTGGGCGAGGGCGGGGCGATCATCGGCCCGCCGACGCTGGTCAATGCGATCGCCGATGCGCTTGCCGAGTTCGGCGAACTGCACCTCGACCTGCCGCTCAGCCCGGCGAAGATTCTCGACCTTGTCGAGGGCCGCAATGTGTCCGGACATGCCGGCCAGCCGCTGAGTTCCGTGCCGGCCCCGACCCCGAAGGAGGAAGCGGCGCCTGTGACCGGCGACACTCCAGCGCAAGTGGATGGCGACTGGGCCATGGTCATGTCGACGCCGATGGGCGACCAGCAGATGACCGGCAAGTTCGCCACCAGCGGCGAGACGGTTTCCGGCGAACTGATCAGCCCGATGGGTTCGCAGGCCTTTACGGGGACCGTCGCCGGAAACCGGGTGAAGTTCGACCTCGCGGTCGAGCAGCCGATGAAGATGACGCTGAAGTACGATCTCACCATCGATGGCGATGCCATGACGGGCAAGGTCAAGATGGGGATATTCGGTTCGTCGAAGCTGACGGGGAAAAGGGTTTAGGGCGACCGGGTCCCTCTCCAAATTTGCGATGCGCGTTTGGGGAGGTGGCAGTCGCCGAAGGCGGCTGATGGAGGGGCAATGGCGAGATGTGCGGATTAACCCGTCCGTCTTGCCCTGCGGGCGATCCACCTTTCCATTTGCACTTCGTGAAAATGGAGAGGGCCTCGCGAGGCGTTATTTCCCCAGCAGTGCCCGCGATTTCGCCACGGCCGGCGCCAGCCTGTCCTTCGCGCTAACGCCCTGCTCGGCCAGCGCCCGCATCGGTATCTCCAGCCCGATGATGAGGTCCGCCGGCACCGCCGCGACGTAATCCGCCAGCGGCAATTCACCGTCGCCCGGGGCGAGCCGTTCGAAGCGCGCCTCGTCGGCATATTCCTCGAACGTCGAAACCACCGGTACGTCGCAGAGCTGCGCATACTTCACCATGCCCTTTGGCAGGGCCCTGACATCGTCTGCAGTTCCGCCCGAGCGGTAGAGATGCATGGAATCCAGCAGCAGCCCGGCATTGGGCTGGCCGCATTGCTCCACAAGCTGCCTGGCCACTGGAAGGGTGCCGATGGCCATGCCCGGGAGATATTCGACGGTGATAGCCAGGCCGCGCTGGCCCGCCATTTCGGCCAGCTTGGCAAAGCCCTCGACGTTGCTGTCGAAGTCCGGCGCAACGCAGCAGCAATTGACCAGGCCCGCGCCGAGTTCGGCCATCAGGTCGAGGTCCGCAGCAAACATTTCGGGTCCCATGCCGGGCATGACGAGGAAGCCCTCGCCGACGCTGACGGAAACCCCATTCGCAGCCAGCGCCGCCTTGACCTCGCGCACCAGCATCGGATTGCCGCGCATCGACCACTCCGGATAGAGACCAGGTTCCAGCACGACGATCGGCGCCGGGCCAATACCGGTGTGGGCGAGGCCCAGCTTGGCGACCAGTTCGATGTGCTCGACCGGCGGCATCCCGAACGTGCTGATGAATTCCATCGCAAGACGGTCCATGATCCTCTCCTCCTGATTGGTTCCGCTTCTACGCGGTTGTTTCGCCGTCTTCGATCTGCCGAACATCGCGCAACATGCGTGAGAACAGGCGGACTTCATCCGCCGAATAGCCTGCAAGGGTGCGCCGCAGCAGGCGTTCCATCTCGCTGCGCACTCGCCTGCAGGCGTCTTCGCCCTTGGCGGTCAGGGCAAGTTCGGAACGCCGCCGGTCTTGCTCACCGGGCTTTGCAACGATCAACCCGGCATCGGTCAGCCGGGTCAGCTCCGCAGTGATCAGGCTGCGGCCGCACTTCATCGCATTCGCCAGATCGAGGGGATAGCGCGCGCCGAGCGAGACCAGGTTGAGGATGAATGCACCGCGCGGACCCAGCGAATATTGCCGGGTCACTGGCCGGGTCGCGGCGCGCAGCAGGCGTTGGCCATAGGCAAGGCCTTCGCAGACCAGGCCGAGCTCGTCCCAGCCCATCGCATCGAGGCTTCCCTTCCCCGATTGCCTGGCCTGCGTCGCGGTCAAAGCCAGAAGCCCTTCCACACTGCATAGGCAAAGCCCGCCGCCAGGGCCGCGGCGACGATCAGCCGCACCGGCGAGGCCGGAACCAGTGCGCCTGTGCGGGTCTCCAGCGCCTTGTCGCTCCCTGTAATCATCGGGCGGATCAGGTTGAGCTTGCGCACCACGAGGTAGAACAGGATGGCCAGGATGTGGATACCGGCCACCACCTGCAGCAGGGTGAATGCGATCTCGTGCACTTCCGAGGCCGCGCGGCCCTGTTCGAAGCTCACGAGGAACGACAGCGGGCCGGAGTCGATGCCGTCGACGTCGACCGCGAGCAGTCCGGTGGCGACCTGGATAGTGAGCAGCGCGAGCATGAGCACCACGCTGTAGCCCCCCACCGGGTTATGGCCGGGGCTGCGCAATGCGGTACCGGTTCGCAAGTAGGCCAGGACCCGCCCGGGAGAGCGGACGAATTGGCCAAATCGCGCCGTGCTGCCGCCGATGAAGCCCCAGAGCAGGCGAAACGCCACCAGCGCCAGCACCGTTATGCCGGAGAGGAGGTGCCAATCCATCTGGCGCACCTCGGCGCTCCACCAGGAAAAGCCGATCAGTGCGACCAACGACCAGTGGAACAGCCGGGTCGGCAGGTCCCACACCCTTACCGCAGTGGAGTTTCCGTGCATCTGCAGGACCTCGCTCAGTGCTGTTCCGGCACGCGGAACGTGTCATGGCAGCCCTTGCAGGTGCCGCCCAGCTGGCGGAATGCGCCACGGATGGTGTTGGCGTTGCCACTGGCGGCGGCGGCCTGGAAGGCATCCGCCTGGCGCGCGAAATTGGCCTTTGCCGCGTTGAATTCGGCAGGCTTGCTCCAGATTTCGGGCTTGGAGGCGGTGCGGATGCCCGGTTGCGGGCCGCTGCCGGCGGGGAACCAGCCGTTCATCGCCGTCGAGGCGTTCTTGATCTGGCGGGCCGACTGCTGGATCAGGATGATCTGCGGATCGCCGCGCATGCCGTCGGATACGTTCTTGAACGCGGCTCCCAGTTCGCGCAGGCCGGCGATGCGGGTGCGAACGACATCGGCCGGCGAGGGGCCCTGCGCGCGAGGCTGGGCCGCCAGCAAGGGGGCGGCGAGGGCTGCTGCCAGCAAGGCGGATGCAGCGGCGAAACCGGTTTTACGCAAGTTGAAATCTCCAGATTGCAATTGGACCCTGTCTGGTGCCCTCATATTCGTTCAAAAGTTGAATTGGTCAAGCGCGGGTTGATTCTCTAGGCTGTTTTGCTTTCATCCCGCTGAACGTGCGCGAAATCCGGAAACGACCCGAGCCGCACCGTCAGCAGCGCGGCGATGAAGACGATGGGTATCCCGGCAAGGATCAGGGGGCGATAGCCGCCGAAGGCGTCATGGATCACTCCGCCGAACACCGGCCCGATCGCCGCCCCCAACATGATCGCGCTGCCCATGGTGCCATAGATCTTGCCGAAGTTCCTGAGGCCGCCAAAGCGGCCGGTGAGATAGGCGGTGACCTGGAAGGCGGCGCCGCCGCCATAACCGAGCAGCATCACGGCCAGCACCAGCGACGCTGTCGAATGCAGCGGATTGAGCAGCAGGAAATAGCCCAGGGCGCCCAGGCCGAAGCTGGTGAACCACAGCCAGCTCGACTGGGTGCGGTCGCACAGCCAGCCGGTTACGAGCTTGCCGGCGATCCCGGCGATGCCCGCTGTCGCCGCCACCTGCGCGGCCGTGCCCCGGTCCAGGCCGGCATCGCGCAGGACCAGCGACAGGTGCATGGAAATCGAACCGCCGACGAAGGAGGAGATCAGGTTGGCAAGCCCCACGCGCAGGATCGGAGGGCTGCGCAGGGCTTCTGCCAGCGAAAGGCCGGGCAGGCTGGCTGGCGAGGGGGCCTGGACTGCTCCGGCCGCGCCCTGCTTGCTGGTGTCGCGGAAGAACAGCACCACCAAGAGCAGTGCCAGCCCGCCCCAGGAGCCTGCGAGCGCGACATAGGCAAAGCGCCAGCCGTGGTTCACCACCAGCCAGTTGGGATAGATCTTGGCCGCCGCCTCGGCGATGGCGGTGCCGGAAAGCATGACGGAAAGCGCCAGCCCCCGGCTGGTGTTGAACAGCCTGGATACGGCCACTGTCCAGACTGTGGACTTGATCAGCAAGGCGCAGATGCCGAATGCCAGCCACAGCAGGCACCATTGCAGGTAGGAACCCGTCGCCGTGCCCAGCGCCGCGAAAGTGGCGATCGACAGGACCATGCCGGGGATGGCCACCTTGCGCGCGCCGAACCGGTCGATCATCGCTCCGACGAAGGGGCCGAACAGCACCGGCAGAAGGTTGAAGATCGAAAGGCCGGTAAATACCTGCTTGCGGCTGAGCCCGAATGCCTGCTCCACCGGGGCGGCGAACTGGTCGAAGGAGTAGTTCACCGTCGCATAGAACGACATGCCCAGCATGGCGGCCATGACCACCGGCCAGTTGGCGCGCCATTCCTGCCCTGCAGTGGGTTGCGACGCGCTCATGCCGGTTTGTCCGCTGCAGGGGTGAAATCAGGGTAGGGCCCAAGTCTCAGGACCGCCAGCCCGGCGACCAGCACCAGGCCTACCGATGTGGACAGCAGCACCGCGTAGGAACCGGTCCTGTCGTAGATCGCTCCGGCAAGCAGCGGACCGAGGCCACCGGCGAGGCCCATCATGCTGGCGATGATGCCGAAGATCTTGCCGAAGTGGAGCGTGCCGGCATAGCGCGAGGTGAGGTAGGTCGCGATCTCGAGCGAGGCGCCGCCGCCGAGGCCCATTAGCACTGCGGCGAGAAAGGCGGGCCAGAGCATGCCGCAGTCGTTTGCCAGAAGCAGGTAGGCGAAGGCTGGCAGCGAAAAGCTGAGGAACGGGATCAGCGTCGAGGTGAAGCGATCCATCAACCAGCCGGCGACAAGCTTGCCGGCAATCGTGGCGAAGCCGAAGACCGAGGCGACCAAGGCCGCGTCCGCCCGCGAAATGCCGTGGACGCCGAGGATCTTGACGAGATGGACGTTGACCGCGCCGCCGGCGATGCTGGTGAGCAGGACGGCCAGCGCAATGCGCGGCACGCGGTGGTTGGACATGGCTTGCCCGAGCGTCAGGCCGGTTTGCATCGGTGGCGGCGGCGCTTGGGCAGCGGCTTCGGCGGTCCTTTGCGGCTTGCCCCGGTCATGAAACATCATGAGGACGATCAGCGACACTAGGCCGCCCCAGCCCAGTCCCAGGCCAAAGTAGCCCATCCGCCAGCCATAGCTGTCGATCAGCCAGCGCGATGCAATCGGCGCGAGCGCCTGGGTGACGGCAAGGCCGGCAAGGACGATCGCCAGCGCAGTTCCCCGCCTGACCACGAAGGCCTTGGATATGGCGGTGCTCCAGACGGCCGAGCGGGTGCCGAGCGAGACCAGCGAATAGACCACCCAGATCGCGGTCCACTGCCAAAGCTCGCCCGTCACCAGTCCCATGGCCGCGAAGCTGAGTGCGGCCATGACGATCGAGGGGGCGGCCACTGCGCGCGCACCGAAGCGGTCGGCGAGGGCGCCCGCGAATGGCACCAGGAAGGTGGAGGCCATCGACTGGATGGTCAGCCCGCTGGTGATCGCGGCCACTTGCCAGGCGAATTCCGCATGCAGTGGATCGATGAAGAAGCCCATCGACGCCGTTGGAATCGGGCTGAAGGTGATGCCGGCCGTTGCGGCAAACACGATGGGCCAGTTTGCCCGCCATTCCCGCGAGGCCTCTTGCTGCCTCTGGTCCATCGCTGCTCTCCCCCGCTGTGTTCCGCTAAACTGCGGGTTCAGGTTCATGGACCGGGTAGGGTCCCAGCCCGTAGACCGCCATTCCCGCAACGAGCGCCAGGGGAATACCGGCCACCATCAGGGCAAGGTAGCTGCCCGTAAGGTCGAAGATGAGGCCGCCGACGACCGGTCCGATCCCGCCGGCCAGGCCCATCAGGCTGGAGACGATGCCGAAGATCTTGCCAAAATGGCGCACGCCCGCATAGCGGCTCACCAGGTAGTTAGACAGTTGCAGGGTCGCCCCGCCGGCAAGGCCGATGCAGACGAGGCCGGCCGAAACCGGCAGGCCATGGTCGCGGCCCAGCAGGATAAGGGCAAAGCCCAGCGCAGGCAGGGCAAAGCCGGTGAATGGCAGCCAGGCGGCCTGGATCCGGTCCACCAGCGCCCCGGCGCCAAGCTTGCCGGCGAGCGACGACAGGCCAACGATTGCCGCCATGCCCGCCGCCTCGGCCTTGCCGATACCCAGAGAGATCAGCACGGGGACGATCAGAACCGCCATGGCCGTGCTCATCAAGGTCTGCAGGAAGATGGCCAGCGTGATCCGTTGCAGCCGGAAGTCCCGCACTGCCTGCCCCAGCGTCAGGCCACCGGGAAGCGCTGCGGGGGTGGCATCGGCCAGGGCCGCCACTTCGCCGGTCCGCCTGCGGCTGCGCAGGTCGTGGAAAAACAGCAGGGCCAGCAGCAGGGCCAGACCGCCCCAGCCAAGGCCGATGGCGGCATAGGCGCCGCGCCAGCCCTGGCTCTCGATCAGCCAATGCGTGATGCTGGGGCCAAACGAGGACGTAATTGCCACGCCGGCAAGCACCATGGCGATGGCAAGGCCGCGACTGGCGGTGAACTGCGCGGAGATGGCGCTGTTCCAGACGATCGTGCGGATGCCGAGCGCGACGATCGAGAACACCGCCCATGTCAGCAGGTATTGCCAGTAGGCCCCGTCCAGCAGGCTGAACGACGCAAAGACCAGCGACGAGAACGCGAGCCCCAGCAGCGCAACGGGCCTCGGTCCGAAGCGGTCGACCAGGGCGCCGGCAAAGGGGGCCAGCGGCATGCTGACGAGGGCGAAGACGCTGGTTCCGGCCGCGATCTGCGCGACCGTCCAGCCGAATTCACCCCTGAGCTGGGGAATGAACAGGCCCAGGGTAATTGTGCCTACGCCATTGAACGAAAAGCCCGCCATGGCGGCCAGCACCATGGGCCAGTAACGCTTCCATTCCGCCGCCGCCGTCGGCCGACCTTCGTTCATTCCGGCATTCTCCCCCGATCCGTTCAGTCGAGCCTGGCGATCACCTCTTCGCCGAATTGCAGCGCCAGGTCACACCATTCCGCGCGGGTCTGGGCGTCGATGCTGGCGCCCGAGCCGATGGAGCCCAGGCTCTTCATGTGCCCATAGCTGTCCAGCGCTTCCTGCGCGTTGAAGCCGCGCTTGATCTGGAAGGTGCTGGACAGGATCACATCCGGCGGCGTCGCCCGGCCGATCTTGGTGCAATGGTCGTGCATGTACGCAATGGCATTGCGGATGTCGTCGTCGCTGGAGATGCTGGCGGTGCGGGCGGTGTCGGTCACCATCTTGGGGACGATGAACGGATGCCAGGCGTCGCCATGCTCGGCGCAGCGGCGCAGCGCGCGCTTGGAGTTGCCGCCGATCAGCAGCGGCGGATGCGGCTTCTGTGCCGGGGTCGGCAGCATGCGGTTGCCGACGGCGTTGTAGCCGGTACCCTCGAAGGCGAAGTCCTCGCCCTTCCAGGCGAGTTTCATGGCGACGATGTATTCGTCCATCAGGTCGTTGCGGCTGTCGAAATCGACGCCCAGCGCCTTGTATTCCGGCTTGAGGTACCCGGCGCCCATGCCGAAAACGAAGCGGCCGTTGGAGAAGGCGTCAAGCGAGGAAACGGCCCGGGCGGTGATGAAGGGGTTGCGGTAGGGCAGCACGATGATGTTGGTCTGCAGCCGCAGCTTGGTGGTTACGGCGGCGACCATCGACAGCATCACGAAGGGATCCTGCGCATAGTGCCCGCCGCTATCCAGCCAGCGGTAGCCGGGGATCGGGTGGTCGGTGACGGAGGCGGACCAGAACCCGGCTTTCTCGGCCGTCTGCGACATTTCGATCAGGGCAGGGCCGGTGCAGAATTCCTCGGTAAGGTGAATCCAGTCGATCGGCAGGGTAACGCTAAGAGTGTAGGCCATCACGCAATCCTTGTTTGAAATCTTATGCTTCCGGCGGGAGAATCCAGTCGCCGGTCTTATCACGAACCCAGCCGCCCGAAGCCCAGGTGCCGCCGTCGACCGGAATGATCGCGCCAGTGATGTAGCTGGCTGCGGGAGAGGCGAGGAAGCCGACCAGCTTGCCGCATTCGGACTCAAGCCCGCGCCGGCCCAGCGGAATGCGCTTGCGGATGATTTCGAGCTGGGCCGCGTCGGGCTGGTGCCAGTTGCTCTCGTCCGCGCTGCCGGTCCAGCAGCCGCTGACGCCGGGGGTGGCGGTGTAGTCGGGGGCGATGCAGTTGACGCGGATCTGGTGGTCGGACAGCTCGACCGCGAGGGTGCGGGTGAAGTTGTTGAGCCCGCCCTTGCAGGCGGCATATACCGCATAGCCCGGCGCGGCGCGCGCGCCTTCGATCGAGGAGACGTTGATCACGGAGCCGCCGCGCCCGCCCTCGATCATCACCGGCACGGCCGCGCTTGTCGCCGCGAGGTGGCTGACGAGGTTGAGGTCGATGTGCCGCCGCCAGTTCTTCTGCGCGAGCTCGAGGAACGGCTTGCGGGCGACCCCGCCGACGTTGTTCACCAGCACGTCGATCCGGCCGAACTTCTGCGCGGCCTGGTCGACCGCGGCGATGACGGCATCGGCATCCATCGCGTTGGCGTTGATTGCCAGGCACTTGCGGCCGAGCTTTTCGATCAGCGCGGTGGTTTCGTCACAGCGCTCGGGGATCGATTCGAGGATCGCGATGTCGGCGCCCATCTCGGCGAGGGCATAGGCAGAGGCCTTGCCAATCCCTCCGCCGCCGCCCGTGACGAAGGCCACTTGGCCGCTCAGGTCGATATCCTTGGCATTCATCTCCCGCTTTTCCTCTCTATTCGGTCGTTCCGGTCAGCCTGGCTGCATCTGCCAGGTCCTCCGGTTCGTCCACGTCCCGCTCAAGTCCCGCGCTGCGGATGGTCTCGATTTCGATACCCAGCCTGTTGGCTTCGGCAACATGCCTTGCGTAGCTGTCAGGCCCGAAGGCGAAGGTAAAGTCTTTTGCGCGTGGTAGCGGCAGTGACAAGGCATTGGTTCCCTTGCCGTACCGGTCCGGACCGATGGCGATGACGCCTTCCGGCGCAACGGCCAGAAAGTCGATTTCGGCCGAGGTGATGCCCGGCAGGTCCGCATGCAGCACGATCAGCCGGTCGGCCTCGACCTGCGGCAACACCGATTGCAGTGCCGGGTTCAGCCCGGTGCCGGGGTCGGCCATCAGCGGCACTTCATCCGGCAGGCCGAGCCGGGAAGGGCCGAGGATCAGCAGGTTATCGACCTTCCCGGAGCCTTGCACCGCACTGTAAACGTGGGCGAGCATCGCCCGCACCAGCGCCTCGCGCTCGGGCGGGCTAAGCTTGCCGGCCAGCCGGGTCTTCGCGCCCTCGGGCGGCTTGACCGGGATGACGGCCCAAACTGCCATTACTTGGCCACAAATCAGGGTATAGCGGGCGCGGCGGCGAGGTTGGTGAAGCGGATGCCCGCGCCGTCGGCCTTGTAGGTCTTGTTCATGTAGATGAGGATCGAAGTCAGGGCCTCGGCCGCTGCCGAATTGGCGAGCGCCCCGCCCGAAAGCCCACGCAGGTCCATGTCGCCGATCAGGCCGATCACCGTGTTGCGTGCCTCGACGTCGTCGGAGAAGGCGAGAATGTCGCACTCCGGCTTGCCATCGCTGTCGAGGATGTGCGCGGCGACGTTGTGGAAGGCGGTGACGAAGCGGATGTCCGGGCCCAAGTGCTCGCGCGCTTCCAGCGCGGCGCAGCCTGCGGCTGGGAGCTGAACCCGCATGACCTTGGGCGGCACCAGCGGCACGGTGGTGTCGACCACGATGGCCGAGCCCACGAGGGGCGCAATGGCCTTCAGCGTCGATTCCTGGTTCTCGTAGGGGACGGTGACGATCACCACGTCCTGGCCCTTCGCCGCCTCGTCGTTCGAATTGCCCTTGATGCCAAGGCCGAGCTCCGCGGCAATCGCCTCGCCCTTTTCCGCGGCGCGCGAACCGATGGTGACGGAATGGCCGGCCTTGGCCAGCCGCCGGGCGATGCCCTTGCCGAGGTGCCCGGTTCCGCCAATTACCGCAATCGAGGCCATGATGCTTGTTCTCCCGAGAATGTCTGTTGCCAATGCAATGCGAATGCCGATAGCGGCAGCGCGAAGGCTGGCAATAGAATTGTCGCCATGGGACAGGAAACTTCGAAGCGATGACAGGATCGGGCGGAATGAGCGTGGTGCCGCTGCAGGGCATGCCGATGTTCGCGCCGGGCATGTCCATCGCGGCGGAAGTGCAGGCGGCGGCGCAGCAAATGGGCGAGACGATAGGGGCGGGCGACGTGGTCGTCGTAGCGCAGAAGATCGTGTCCAAGGCGGAAGGGCGGCTGGTCCGGCTTGGCGACATTGCGCCCTGTGAAGCGGCGCGGGAGCTGGCGACAAAGTCGGGGCGGGAACCAGCGTTTGCCCAGTTGATCCTGGATGAGAGCAGCGAGATTCTCCGCGCAACGCCCGCGGCTGTGATCGCGCGCCATCGCCGCGGGCACGTGCTCGCCAACGCCGGGATCGATGCCTCGAACGTCGAAGGTGGCGATGCCGCCACGGTGCTGCTCTGGCCGCAGGATCCGGACGCCAGCGCCCGGGCGATCCGGGCGGAACTGGCGGAGCTGTGCGGGGCGAATCCGGCAGTGGTGATCGGCGATAGCCTCGGCCGCGCCTGGCGTATCGGCACGGTGGGGCAGGCCATCGGCTGCGCTGGGCTTACGGTGCTCGACGACCAGCGGGGCAAGGGGCAGGACCTGTTCGGCCGTACCCTCCAGGCAACCGTTATCGCCATCGCCGATGCCGTCGCCGCCATGGCGGTGCTGGCCATGGGCGAGGCATCGGAAGGAACGCCCGTCGCGCTGGTACGCGGCGCGGGCAAATGGGTGAGTCACGAAGACGGGCCCGGCGCGGGGAGCGTCGTGCGGCCCATGGCGGAGGACATGTTCCGGTGAGCGGCCACGTACTGGCTCTTTCGGGCGGCGTCGGCGGGGCGAAACTGGCCTCGGGTCTCGCGGCAGTGCTTCCGCCGGAGTACCTGACCATTGCCGTCAACACCGGCGACGATTTCGAGCATCTGGGACTGACGGTCTGCCCGGACATCGATTCGAACGTCTATGCACTGGCCGGTCTCAACGACACTGTGCGCGGCTGGGGCGTGGCGGACGAGAGCTGGCGGGTGCTGGAGCAGCTCGGGCGGCTGGGCGAGGCGCAGTGGTTCAACCTCGGCGACCGCGATATGGCGATGCACATCGCGCGGACCTGGCGGCTCAGGGCAGGTGAGACGCTCTCCGAAGTCACGGCGCGGCTGACGAAGGCGCTTGGCATCGGTCCCGCTGTCGTGCCGATGACCGACGCCCCGGTGCGCACCCAGATCGAGACTGACAAGGGCTGGCTGGACTTCCAGCACTATTTTGTCCGGGAGCGTTGCGAGCCGGCGGTGAAGGGCATCCGCTTCGCCGGAACGCCCGGCGCCGCGCCTTCGCCGGGCTTTGCCGAAGCGCTGGCCCGGCCGGACCTTGCCGCCATCATCCTGTGCCCCTCGAACCCCTTTCTCAGCGTCGATCCGATGCTGGCGGTGGACGGCGTCTGCGATGCCCTCAAGAACCGCAAGGTCCCGCTCGTCGCTGTCTCGCCGTTGGTGGGCGGGCAGGCGATCAAGGGCCCGCTTGCCAAGATGCTTGCGGAACTCGGTTTCGCGTGCGACAACCTCGCTATCGCCAGGCATTACTCCGGCCTCGTCGATCATCTGCTGATCGACCTCGCCGACGCCGCCGACGCCCAGGAGCTTGGGGCAAGCGGCGTAGCGGTAACTGTCACGGCAACAGTCATGTGCGATGCCGCGGACCGGGAGCGGCTTGCGCGCGTAGCACTGTCAGCAGCCGGTTTGGGATAGGTATGCCATGGCACTTGCTGACCGTGATTTGATTGCTCGATTGCTGAATACGCCGCTCGACGAACTGATGGCGGAGGCCCGCGAACGCCGCAATGGACGCGGCCCGGCGCGGATGACCTATTCGCCAAAGGTCTTCATTCCGTTGACACGCCTGTGCACCGACGTTTGTCACTACTGCACCTTCGCCACGACGCCCTCGCGGCTGAAGGCGCCCTACCTTTCCGAGGAGGAAGTGCTGGAAATCGCCCGCGCCGGAGCGGCGGCGGGCTGCAAGGAAGCGTTGTTCACCCTCGGCGATGCGCCCGAGCGCCGCTATGCCGCCGCCCGCGAGTGGCTGGAAGAGCGCGGCTTTGCTCGAACCATCGACTATGTCCGCCACTGTGCCGAACTGGTGCTCAAGGAAACCGGACTGCTGCCGCACGTCAATGCCGGCGTGCTGGAGGAGGCGGACTACCTGATGCTGCGGCCTTTCGCCGCTTCCGCCGGATTGATGCTGGAAAGCACGTCGGAACGCCTACTGGATAAGGGCGAGGCGCACCATGGCTCGCCGGACAAGGTGCCGGCGCTGCGGATTGCCTCGCTGGAAGCCGCCGGCCGCGCGCGGGTGCCGATGACCAGCGGCATCCTTATCGGCATCGGCGAGACGCCGCAGGAACGTATCGAGGCGCTTCTGGCGCTGCGCGATGTTCACGCCAAGCACGGCCACCTGCAGGAAGTCATCGTCCAGAACTTCCTGCCCAAGCCGGGCACCAAGATGGCGGAAAAGCCGGTGGCCAGCCAGGAAGATTTCCTGCGCGTCCTTGCCGCCGCCCGGATCGTGCTACTGGACGAGGTTTCCGTACAGGCCCCGCCCAACCTCAACGACGAGCGCCTCGCCGACCTGATCGAGGCCGGGATCGACGACTGGGGCGGCATTTCGCCGGTCACCATGGACCACGTGAACCCCGAGGCGCCCTGGCCGGAAATCGCAAGGCTGGAAGCCATCTGCGCGCGCGCCGGGCTGCCCCTGGTGGAACGCCTGACTATCTATCCGCGCTTCGTCAATTCGCGCGACCGCTCGTGGATCGACGCCAACCTGCGGCCCGAAGTGCTCAAGCTTTCAGATGCCGAAGGCCTTGCCCGTGACAGCCGCTGGAGCCCGGGTGTTGCGGAACATGCACCGGGAACGCCGGAACAGCCGCTGGGCCGTTTCCATGCCGGAACCATTGCGCCTCGGCTCCACCGCATTCTCGATCGCGCCTCCGACGGCTTCGAACTCAGCGAAGCCGAAGTCGTGGCCCTGTTCGAAACGCGCGGTGCTGCGGCACAGGCGGTGGTGGAGGCGGCGGATGCGCTGCGGCGCGATGTCGTCGGCGACGCGGTGACCTATGTCATCAACCGCAACATCAACTACACCAACATCTGCACCCACGCCTGCTCGTTCTGCGCTTTCAGCAAGACCAGCAGCAAGGCCGGTTTCCGCGACAAGCCCTACAACCTCGACCTTGAGGAAATCGCCGAGCGTGCCCGCGAGGCCGTCGCCAAGGGCGCCACGGAAGTGTGCCTGCAGGGCGGCATCCATCCGAGCTACACCGGCGAGACCTATGCGTCCATCGTGCGCGCAGTGAAGGCGGCCTGCCCGGACCTTCACGTCCACGCCTTCTCGCCGCTGGAAGTGTGGCAGGGCGCCACTACGCTCAACCGGTCGCTCGAAGACTACCTGCGCATGCTCAAGGACGAGGGGCTGGGCTCGCTGCCCGGCACTGCCGCCGAGATCCTGGATGATGAGATTCGCGCGCAGATCTGCCCGGACAAGCTGACGACGGATCAGTGGCTCGAAGTGATTGGCGCGGCGCACAAGGTCGGCCTGCCGACCACCTCGACCATCATGTTCGGCCACCTCGAGGCGCCCGAGCACTGGGCGCGGCACTTGCTGCGCATTCGCAACCAGCAGTCGGAGACCGGCGGCTTCACCGAGATGGTGCCCTTGCCGCTCGTCCACATGGAAGCGCCGATGTACCGCCGCGGCCAGAGCCGCAAGGGCCCGACCTGGCGCGAGGCGGTGATGGTTCATGCCGTGGCGCGGCTGGCCCTGGTGGGGCAGATCGATTCGATCCAGTGCTCCTGGGTGAAGCTCGGCGTGCCCGGCGCTGCGGCGGTGCTGGCGGCGGGGGCGAACGACCTTGGCGGCGTGCTGATGAACGAAAGCATCAGCCGCGCAGCCGGGGCAGAGCATGGACAGGAAGTCAGCGTGGATGATCTGCGTGCGGCTGCGGCCGCGGCGGGACGACCGTTGAAGCAGCGCACGACGCTCTATCGGCCGGTCGAGACCAAGGGGTTGGAGAGAGAGCTGGCTTGAGTTCGATCCTCCCCTGCAAGGGAAGGTGGATCGCGCGAAGCGCGAGTCGGAAAGGCATCCTCCTGTCGATCGTGCGTCACCCCCTACGTCATCCCTACGGGATGCCACCTCCCCTTGCAGGGGAGGATCAGCAGATGCGTGTTACCCCAGAACCTCGTCCAGCGAGGCCATCAGCGCGACCCAGCTCTGCCGGTCGGCGCTGGCGTTGTAGGCGATGGCAGCAAGCCCGCGCGCATCGCTGGCGGGGTCGGTGAAGCCATGCTTGACGCCGGAGTAGGCGTGGAAGTGCCAATCGGCCCCGGCGGCGTTCATCTCGTTCCAGAAGGCCAGCACCTGCTCGTGCGGGACCATGGGGTCGGCATCGCCGTGGCAGACAAGCAGCCGGGCCTTGATCGCACCCGGCTGAGCAGGGGCCTCGGTCTCGAGAATTCCGTGAAAGCTTGCCGCCAGCACGAGGTCTTGGCCGTCGCGCGCAGCTTCCAGTGCGGCTTGGCCACCCATGCAATAGCCTATGGCAATCATCGGCAGGTCCGGGGCCCGCTTGCGCAGCGCGGCGACAGCGGCAGCGAGGCGGGCACGGTAGTGTTCCGGGGTGGCGCGCAGCTTCTGGGCGAGGGGGCCTGCGGCTTCGAAGCTGGGCACTGGTTCGCCGTAGAAGTCGGCGATCATGGCGACGAAGCCCGCATTGGCAAGCATGCGGGCGCGGCGCTCCATGTGTTCGTTGACGTTGGCGATCGTGGGGAAAATCAGGACCGCCGCACGCGGCTTTCCGGACAAAGGCGCGGCAAGCCAGCCAGTGAGGGCGGTGTTGCCATCGGAATACGAAACTTGTTGGAGACTGGGCACGTTTTTCCCCTCCCGCTTGCGGGAGGGGCTTGGGGAGGGCCTGTTACCTGGCCTCACCCATCAAGCCCTCCCGTGATCAGAGGCACGTGACCCTGATCACTCCCTCCCGCGAGCGGGAGGGGAACTTGGAGACTTACTCCGGCAGGAAGTCCGGTACCGAAAGATACCGCTCGCCGGTATCGTAGTTGAAACCGAGAACCCGGCTGCCTGCCGCCAGTTCCGGCAGCTTCTGGGCAATCGCCTGCAGCGTTGCACCCGAGCTGATGCCGACGAGAATGCCTTCCTCTCGCGCGCAGCGACGGGCCATTTCCTTGGCGTCGGCGGGATCGACCTGGATCGCGCCGTCGATGGCCTGGGTGTGGAGGTTCGTCGGGATGAACCCCGCGCCGATGCCCTGGATGGGGTGCGGCGCGGGCTGGCCGCCCGAAATCACCGGGCTCAGCGTCGGCTCCACCGCATAGGCTTTCAAGCCGGACCAGGACTTTTTCAGCACTTCCGCGCAGGCTGTCAGGTGCCCGCCGGTGCCGACGCCGGTGATGAGGACGTCGATGGGCGTGCCGCCGAAATCGTTCAGGATTTCCTGCGCCGTGGTGCGGGCGTGCACGTCGATGTTGGACGGATTGTCGAACTGCTGGGGCATCCAGGAATTGGGGGTGCTGGCAACCAGCTCCTTCGCCCGCTCAATCGCGCCCTTCATGCCCTTTTCGCGCGGTGTCAGGTCGAATGTCGCGCCATAGGCCAGCATCAGCCGCCGCCGTTCGACCGACATCGAATCGGGCATAACGAGGATCAGCTTGTAGCCCTTGACCGCCGCGACCATGGCCAGGCCGATACCGGTGTTGCCCGAAGTCGGCTCGACGATGGTGCCGCCCGGCTTGAGGCTGCCGTCCTTTTCCGCCGCCTCGATCATGGACAGGCCGATGCGGTCCTTGATCGAGCCGCCGGGATTGGCCCTTTCGCACTTTACCCAGACCTCATGGTCCGGAAACATCCGGGAAAGCCGGATGTGGGGCGTGTTGCCGATAGTGGCGAGGATGCTGTCAGCCTTCATGTCGCATTCTCCGTATCTCTGTACTGCGGAGCAAATGTCCGGGCATTGCGTAGCTCCGGGAAAAGCCGTGCCCACAATGCAGTAACGACTATGGCACCCGCGCCGCCGAATACAACCGCCCCGGTGGCCCCGAGCAGGGCGGCGGCGATGCCGGACTGCATTTCGCCCAGCTCGTTGGAGGCGGAAATCGCGAGGCCCGAGATCGCCGAGACCCGCCCCCGCTTTTCATCGGGTGTGTTCAACTGGACCAAGGTGCTGCGGATGAACACCGAGACCATGTCAGCCGCGCCGAGCAGGGCGAGCATCGTTAGCGACAGGTAGAAATTGGTTGAAAGGCCAAAGACAATGGTCACCGAGCCGAATGCGGCGACGGCCCAGAGCATCTTGACTCCGACATTGTGCTGGATCGGGCGGGCCGAGAGCAGGATCGAGACCAAGGCCGCGCCGGCCGCCGGCGCCGCACGCATCAGGCCAAGGCCGTCCGCACCGACAGGATGGCCGTCGATGAACAGGATGTCGCGGGCAAACACAGGAAGCAGGGCGGTCGCCCCGCCGAGCAGAACCGCGAACAAGTCCAGCGTGACGCAGCCAAGCAGGAAGCGCTCGTTCCACACATAGCGGAAGCCTTCCACCACCTGCCGGACGGGATGGGTGTCGCGGTTTCCGGGCGGGGGCGGCAGGCGGCGGATGGAAAAGATGCTGATGCAGGTGATCGTCAGCAGGCCGGTCGCCACCCAGTAGGGCAGGGCGGATTCGAGGCCGAAGAGCAGGCCGGCCAATGCAGGGCCGCCAATGGCCCCGGTCTGCCATGCCATGGAGCCGAGCGCGATGGCCCGGGGCATCAGGGGGGCGGGAACGATGTTGGGCGTGAAGGCGCTGAGCGCCGGCCCGATGAAGACCCGCGCCGTGCCGTGCAGCGCCGCGAAAGCGAAGAGCACCGGCAGGTTGAGCGCCTTCGCGCTCGTGACCAGCGCCAGCCCCAGCGCGACGCACAGGTCGATAAGGGTGGCGACACCGGCAACGGTCCGCCGGTCGAACCGGTCGGCGAGGACGCCGGCGACCGGGGTGAACAGCAGCAACGGCAGGAACTGGGCAAGGCCGAGCAGACCGAGCTGGAACGATGCCTGCGCAATACTCATGCCGTACTGGCCGCGCGCGACGTCGTAGAGCTGGTAGCCGAGGATGACGACCATGCCGGTGGTGCCGACCACCGAAGCAAAGCGCGACAGCCACAGCTTTCTGAAGTCAGGGATTTGCAGCGGGGAGGTCGGCTCGGTCACGCCTGCCGCATTGGCAGCGTGCGGCCCGCTTGCCAAGCGCGCTCAAAAGGCGATGCGGGCAGTTATCCTGACGTCGCGTCCGGCAATCGGCACGAAATCGCGGGTGAAGCTGGCCGCGCGCCGGCCGACCACGTCGAACAGGTTGTCGGCGGAGAGGATCAGTGTCAGCGGCCCGTCCTCGCCCATGGGATGCCAGTCGGCGGAAAGGTTGACCAGGGTGAAGGCCGGTACGGGGTTTTCAAAGGCGGCGACCCGGTTCTGCCCGTCGTTCCATTCCACTTCGCCGCGCAACCGCAGTGGCCCTTGCTGCACTTCCGCGCCGCCGCGCAGTCGCAGGGGCGGAATCCGGGGGGCTGGGCCGACGCCAACGAGCCGGGCGTGGGTATAGTCGGCCGATGCGTCGAGCGTCAGGCTGCCGCCGCCCCACCGCCAGGCCTCGACCGAGGCGCTTGCCTCGAAACCGTGGAATCGGGCCGGGAGCTGGGCGTAGCGGAAGACCGGAAAGCCTTCCGCATCTTCGCCGCTGGGCAGGGCGGCAATGAAATTGCCGAACCGGGTGACATAGCCGGTGATCGAGAAGCTTGCGCGCTCGCTCTTGTAGTGCAGGTAGGCCTCGAAGCCGTCGCTGGTTTCGGTCCGGAAGGCCGGGTTGCCGACCTCGAAGGACTGGGTCGCGACGTGGAGGCCGTTCGAGAGGAGTTCCTCGGGGGCTGGGGCACGTGCCCCGCGAATGTAGTTGGCGCCGATCTTGAGGCCCTTGGCTGGAGCATAGGAGAGGCCCAGCGCGCCGGACCACAGGTCGAAGCCGCGATGGAAGCCGGTGGGCTCGGACTTGACCGTGACCTTTTCGTAACGGCCTGCGGCCTCGATCTCGAACAGGCCAAAGCGTTGGGATTGCAGGGTGAACAGGCCCCAGCGATCGACGCTGTTGTCGGGCGTGAAAGCTTCCGCGCCCTGAATCTTCAGGTTCCGCGTCTGGAACTGGAACCCGCTGCGCCCGCGCCAGCCGCTGCGTTCCGCCTGGATAAGGTCCGCGCGCAGTTCGACGCCGTTTCCGGAAAAGCGCGTACCTGCCTCGCCGCCTTCCAGCTCGACATGCTTGTAGTCGCCATAGGCGCCGCGCAGTTGGACGCTTTCGAACAGGCCGTGGAGCTTGAGCTCCCCCCGCAAGTCCACGCGCGTCTGCTGGAGATCGATGGCGACAGTCCCGGCGCCATGTTCCGATTCGCCGGCACCTTCCTCATCGCCAGGGCCATGGCCGCTGCCGGGCCGCAGGGGCACGCCGTATTGCGAATCGTAGTGCTGGACCGACAGGCCCAGGCTGCCGTCTGCGGCAATGTAGGCGGCTCCGGCGCCCAGCGTGTAGCTGCGCGCCGCCGAATTGGGGATGCGCTCGGACAGGTTTGCGAGCCCTTCGAACTCGTCGGCTTCCTCCGCTTCGCCTTCGGACCGGTGGAACGCGGCTTCCTGCAGCAGTTCCTGCCGCAGCGGCTCGGAATTCACCAGGCCGCCCACCTTGAGGTCATTGCTCTTGCGCCAGTTCGCGTCGACGTGGACGACGAAATTCCCGCCTAGCGGCGCGTCGATGGCGGCGCCTGCCGAGCGTTCGTCGGAAGCGGAGCCATAGCCGGCAATGGCCGTTACCGCGATCCGATCGGGAATCTTGCGGGGAATGCGCTTGTCGATGGCATTGACCGCGCCACCGATCGCCTGTCCGCCGAACAGCAGGACGGCCGGCCCATGCACGATATCGATGTGGTCCACCGTGAGCGGATCGAACACGACGGCGTGATCGGCCGAGACGGACGAGGCATCAATCGCGCCGATGCCGTCGGTCAGCACCCGGATGCGATCGCCGTCGAACCCGCGCAGGACCGGGCGGGAGGCGCCGGGTGCGAACGAGGTGGCGGAAACGCCTGGCAGGCGCGTCAGTGATTCACCGATCTGGCCGCGCGTCAGCATGACCATCTTGTCGCCTTCCAGCGTGGCCGTGCTGGCGAGCAGGCCGAAGTCCGACGGGAGATGGCCGACGACGACGATCTGGTCTTCGGCTGCTTCGCCGTGGCCGGAATCCCTTCGGTGAGAGCCTTGCTGCTCGTCCTGGGCAAATGCCGCCTGCGAGGTCAGTGGAAGTGCCCCGGCAAGGAGGCAGGCGGCGAATCGAGCGGACAGTCGAGCAGTCATGCCGGCCGTCTATTTGTAATGATATATTATATCAAGTGTTCGGCGACCGGATGCGGCGTCGTTGCGCCGAGCGATTAACGGCTGCGGCGCAGGCGCGGATTGGGTTGCAGGGTCTCGATCACCTTGAGGAAATCGTCGAGCCGGATGATCCGTTCGAACTGGAAGCCGCAGCGATCCTCCGCGCTCCAGATAAGGTGCGCCTCGATGCGGCCGACGACTGGCAGGCGAATCGTCAGCCTTTCGCCACGGCCCAGCGGAATGTTGCCTTCCGCCATGAATCCGTGGGCCGAGAGGTTGACGATATGCAAGTGAATATCGCCGGCCTGACGATGCTCGCCGATGACCGGATAGTCCACGGGATGCCGCGCTGCGCGCCGCATGTCTGTGACGGAAAGCTGTGCGCCTGCACCCGACATAATTCGCCTCGGACCAGAGTTCGTGAAGGCGCAAGATGCACGGAAATGGCAAAGAATGGGTAAACCGGCAAATCAGATGGCAAATTGTTGCCGGTTAGAGGCTTAGCTGCGCTGCAGGATTCCATGCTTCTTCTTTCCGGCGGAAATTCGCAGTTCCGCACCCGTTCCGTCGATCCGGTGCGACTCGTCGGTAACCGATTCGCCCTCGAGACGCGCGCCGCCGCCGGCAACCAGGCGCTTGGCCTCGCCCCGGCTGGCCGCAAAGCCGATGCCGGCCAGCGCATCGACGATGGTGCAGCCTTCGGCGGGAACCTGCCAGGTGGGCAGATCCTCGCCGGTGCCGCCGCCGGCAAATGTCGCCGATGCAGTGGCCTCGGCGCTGCGGGCGGCTTCCTCGCCGCGGCACAGCCGCGTCACTTCGTTGGCCAGCACCACCTTTGCGGCATTGATCTCGCTGCCCTGCAGCGCTTCCAGCCGGGCGACCTCGTCCAGCGGCAGGTCGGTGAACAGGCGCAGGAAGCGGCCGACGTCGCGGTCATCCGTGTTGCGCCAGTATTGCCAGAAATCGTAGGCGGGCAGGGCATCCTCGTTGAGCCAGACGGCGCCGGCGGCGGTCTTGCCCATCTTCCCGCCATCGGCAGTGGTGAGCAGGGGCGTGGTGACGCCGAACACCTCGATGCCGTCCATCCGGCGGGTGAGTTCGACGCCGTTGATGATGTTGCCCCACTGGTCGGAGCCGCCCATCTGCAAGCGCACGCCCATGTCCTGCGACAGGTGCCGGAAATCGTAGCCCTGCAGGATCATGTAGTTGAACTCTAGGAAGGTCATCGGCTGTTCGCGTTCCAGCCGCAGCTTGACCGAATCGAAGGTCAGCATCCGGTTGACGGTGAAGTGGGTGCCGACCTTCTGCAGCAACTCGATGTAGCCCAGCTTGCCCAGCCAGTCGTGGTTGTTAACCATGACAGCGTCGGTCGGGCCGTCGCCGAAGGTCAGCAGGCGGGCGAAGATGTTGCGGATCGAGGCGATGTTGGCCTCGATCGTCTCGTCGCTCAGCATCTTGCGGCTTTCGTCGCGGCCGGTGGGATCGCCTATGCGGGTGGTGCCGCCGCCCATCAGGACAACCGGCTTGTGCCCGGCCTGCTGCAGGCGGCGCAGCAGCATGATCTGCACCAGAGAGCCGACATGCAGCGATGGCGCGGTGGCGTCGAAGCCGATATAGCCGGGCACGATCTGCTTGCTGGCCATCTCGTCGAGGCCCTGGGCATCGGTA
Organism: uncultured Novosphingobium sp.; assembly: GCA_964630805.1. Taxonomy (GTDB): domain Bacteria; phylum Pseudomonadota; class Alphaproteobacteria; order Sphingomonadales; family Sphingomonadaceae; genus Novosphingobium. Next base: position 92,310 of record CAZVWP010000009.1, read on the forward strand.
AGCTGGTGGATGTAGCCGCGCTCGTCGAGCAGGCGGAGCAGGGAAGACTGGTAGCTGGACATGGCGCGCGCGCCTAGCACGGGGAGGTGCGCTTGGAAACGTATCGCTTGATCTGCCACCCGGACACGCCGCAGAGCGCGTTGTCGGGAGTGGAGGTGGTTCTCCAGCGCCGGGGGGTGTGCTGCCTGAGCCTTAGCTTCCGCGCGTTGGGCAAGGTCGGCGATGTCGCCTGGCCGGGAGACGAGGCGGTCGGCTTCGGCGAATGGGAGAGGGCTGACGAGCTATGGAAGCACAGTTGCTTCGAGGCTTTCGTGCGCCCGGCTGGTGAATCCGGCTACACCGAGTTGAATTTCGCGACGTCAGGCCAGTGGGCTGCCTATTCCTTCACCGGTTACCGCAGCGGCATGGCAGCGCTGGAGGATATCACGCTTCACTCTGCAAGCTGGCAGATCCAGAGGGCGCGGACAGACCTGAATGCGGTGCTCGGCCTGCCGTCCGCTTACCTCGGGAAAGACTGGGAACTGGGTATTTCCGCAGTCATCGAGACCGACAGCGGCGACAAGTCCTACTGGGCGCTCGCGCACACATCCGGCAAGCCCGACTTCCACCACGCGGATTGCTTTGCCGCCATACTTCCGGCACCGGAGCAGCCATGAAATTCGGCATCGATCGCCTGCTGGCGGAACCTGAACTGAGAAAGCCCCTGGAAGGCAAGCGCATTGCTCTGGTGGCTCACCCGGCCAGTGTCACCGAGGACCTCACACATTCGCTCGACGCGCTCATCGCGGTGGGGCTGAACGTCACCTCCGCCTTCGGCCCGCAGCATGGCCTGAAGGGCGACAAGCAGGACAACATGGTCGAAACCGCGGACGAGACCGATCTGCAATACGGCATTCCGGTGTTCAGCCTCTATGGCGAAGTGCGGCGCCCCACCGGCCGGATGATGTCCACCGCCGATGTCTTCCTGTTCGATCTGCAGGACCTCGGCTGCCGTATCTACACCTTCTGCACCACGCTGCTCTACCTGCTGGAAGCCGCCGCGCAGGAGGGAAAGAGCGTCTGGGTGCTCGATCGCCCCAATCCCGCAGGGCGCCCCGTCGAGGGCACGCTGCTGCTGCCCGGGCAGGAGAGCTTCGTCGGCGCGGGGCCGATGCCGATGCGCCATGGCCTGACCATGGGCGAAATGGGTCGCTGGTTCGTCGAGCACTTCAACCTCGATGTCGATTACCATGTGATTGCAATGGATGGTTGGCAGCCCGATGCCGCGCCCGGATTCGGCTGGCCTGAAAGCCGCATCTGGATCAATCCCAGCCCCAATGCGGCCAGCCTCAACATGGCCCGCGCCTATGCCGGTACGGTGATGCTCGAAGGCACCACGCTGAGCGAGGGCAGGGGCACCACCCGCCCTCTCGAAGTGCTGTTCGGCGCGCCGGATGTCGATGCCAAGGCAGTATTGGCGGAAATGCAGGCGTTCGCGCCGCAGTGGCTGGAAGGCTGCGCTATCCGCGAATGCTGGTTCACGCCTACCTTCCACAAGCATGCGGGCGCTTTGTGTTCCTCGCTGATGATCCACGCCGAGGGGCAGTTCTACGACCATTCCCTGTTCCAGCCCTGGCGCCTGCAGGCGCTCGCGTTCAAGGCGATCCGTCGGCTTTTTCCGAACTACGAAATCTGGCGTGACTTTCCCTATGAGTACGAATTCGAGCGCCTTGCCATCGACGTGATCAATGGCGGCCCGGCCTTGCGTGAGTGGGTGGAAGATGCGGCGGCCGAGGCTGGCGAACTCGAGGCGCTGGCCAGCCGGGATGAAGCGAAATGGCGCGAGGATGTGCGCAGGCTTTTGCTCTACTGAAGCCCTCTCTTGACCCGTAGCGCCGCGTTTCGCACAAGCCAGCCCGGGAGGGAACCAATGCCCGCACAGACAGATAAGCGCCTGCGACTGACGATCTACGTCCTGCTGGTCGTCTACATCCTCAATTTTCTCGACCGGCAGATCGTCGGCATCCTCGCCCAGCATATCTCGAAGGACCTTAGCCTCACCGATACGCAGCTCGGCCTGATGACTGGGCTTGCCTTTGCCTTGTTCTACACTGGCCTCGGCATTCCTATCGCGCGCTTTTCCGACCGGCCTGCCACGGACCGCATCACCGTGGTTACCGCCTGTCTCGCGGTCTGGTCAGCGATGACGGTGCTGTGCGGCGCGGCGCAGAATTTCTGGCAGCTGTTCACGGCGCGGATTGGCGTTGGCATTGGCGAGGCGGGGGGGACGCCGCCGGTCCATGCCCTGATCGCCGAAATGGCGCCGCCCGAACAGCGCGCCTCGGCCCTTTCGTTCTATCAGTTGGGGCCGCCGATCGGCGGGCTCATCGGCATGGTGCTAGGGGGCTTCCTGGCCGACAGCATCGGCTGGCGCTGGGCCTTCGTCGCAGTCGGCGCGCCAGGCGTGCTGCTGGCCTTTGTCGTGCGCGCCTTGCTGAAGGATCCCAGGAAAGCGGGGGGAATGACCGTCGCGCCACAGCCCCAGCCGCCGCTGGGCGCGGCATTCGCCGCCATCCTGGCTTCGCGGGCAAACCGCCTGATCCTCGCCTCGGTCGCCTTCGCCGCCGTGGCCAACTATGGCATGATGCTCTGGGCGCCGACCTATCTCCAGCGCACTTTCGGCATTTCGGCGGCGCAGACCGGCCTGTGGTTCGGCCTGGCGAACGGCCTCGGTTCGGCCCTGGGGGTTTACTACGGCGGCCGGATTTCCGACCGGATGATGGCGCGCGGAAAGCAGCACCTGATGACCGGTCCGGCGATATCCATCGCGCTGGCCAGCCCGCTGCTGGTCGCCGGGCTGCTGGCGCCGGACTGGCACGTTGCCGTGCTGATCTTCTTCCCGGCGCTCGCGCTGCAGTGGCTGCATGTTGGCCCGGCCTACAGCGCCGTGCAGGGTCTTGTCCCGCCGCCGTGCCGGGCGACGGCCAGCGCCTCGATCCTGCTGATGCAGAACCTGTTCGGGCTGGGCTTGGCCGTGCCGGCGATCGGCTGGCTGTCGGACCATTTCAAGCCGGAGTTCGGGGCGGACAGCGTCCGCATGGTCCTTGCCGGGTCGATGGGCGCGGTGACACTGGTCGCGGCCTTGCTGTTCTGGCTTTCGCGCAAGTACCTGCCCGAGGAACTCGATCGGGCAGGATAGCGTTTGGTAGCGATGGGGATGGAAATGTATCCTGAAATCGAAGCCCGCTGGGATCCTTACGACTACGGCCTGATGATCGATCCGCACGCTGCCTTCCAGGCGATCCGCAAGCAGGGGCCGGTCTATTACAACGAGGAGTACGACTTCTACGCGGTCACCGGCTACGACGACTGCATCGAGGGCCTCGCCGACCGCGACACCTTCCGCAACGGCAAGGGCGTGATGATCGAGCAGATCCGCAGCGGCAAGCCCATGCCAAAGGGCCTGTTCAACTTCGAGGACCCGCCTGAGCATACGATCCACCGCAGCCTGCTAAGCCGCGTGTTCACACCCGGCCGCATGGCGAAGCTGGAGCCGCAGATTCGGGCCTTCGCCGCCGAAGTGCTCGATCCGCTGGTGGGCATGGGGAGCTTCGACTTCGTCCGCGATGTCAGCGCGATCATTCCGATGCAGGTGATCGGCATGCTGCTCGGCATCCCGGAGCAGGACCGGCAGGCCATCCGCCTGCGCGCCGACGAACGGCTGCGCACTGCCGACGGCCAGCCGATGCAGTACGACACCGACGGCGTCCGGCAGGGTTTCGACCTCTATGTCGAGTGCTGCATCGCCCAGCCTTCCGACAACATCATCTCGCAACTGATCCAGGCCGAGTTCGAGGGCGAGGACGGCAAGCCGCGCCGGCTGGAACACAACGAGCTGACCACCATGATCGGCTTCCTCGCCTCGGGCGGCAACGAGACGACCAACCGCCTGATCGGCTGGGCCGGCAAGCTGCTCGCCGAACACCCCGACCAGCGCCGCGCCTTGGTGGAGGACCGGAGCCTGATCCCGCAGGCGGTGGAGGAGATTCTGCGTTATGAGCCGCCGGCCGTCCACATTGGGCGCTATGTGGCAAAGGACGTGGTGCTGCACGGCAGGCGCATCCCGGAAGGCTCCATCGTCGTCTTCCTCACCGGGGCCGCCAACCGCGATCCGCGCGAGTTCAAGGACCCCGACCGCTTCGACATCTTCCGCGAACGCCGCCCGCACCTGACCTTCGGCTATGGCCACCACGTGTGCCTGGGCAATGCACTGGCGCGGGCGGAAGGGCGAATCGTGCTGGATGAAATCCTGAACCGCTTTCCCGAGTGGGAGGTGGACGCGGCAAATGCGCGGCTGGCTTCCACTTCGACGGTGCGGGGGTGGGAGTCGTTGCCGGTTACTGTCCCCTAGCAGCAAGTGTCAGGGCTCTACCCCTTCTTCCGCGTCAGTTCCCGCATGGCATCGTCCAGCCCGTCCAGCGTCAGCGGATACATCGAGCCGCCCATCAGTTCCTGGACCAGCTTGGTCGATTGCGAATATTCCCACTGCTTCTCGGGTGTGGGGTTTAGCCAGACGGTCGCCGGATAGGTATTCGTCACCCGCTGCAGCCAGGTCGCTCCGGCTTCCTCGTTGAAATGCTCCACCGAGCCGCCCGGGTGGCTGATCTCGTAGGGGCTCATCGAGGCGTCGCCGACGAAGATCACCTTGTAGTCGTGGCCGTACTTGTGAAGGATGTCCCAGGTCGGCGTGCGTTCCGACCAGCGGCGGCGGTTGTCCTTCCACACGCCTTCGTAGAGGCAGTTGTGGAAGTAGAAGAATTCGAGGTTCTTGAACTCGGCGGTGCAGGCGCTGAACAGTTCCTCGACCAGCTTGATGTGCGGATCCATCGAGCCGCCGTTGTCTAGGAACAGCAGCACCTTCACCGCATTGTGCCGCTCGGGCCGCATGTGGATGTCGAGCCAGCCCTGCCGCGCGGTGCCGTCGATGGTGGCCTCAAGGTCCAGCTCGTCGGCCGCGCCCTCGCGGGCGAAGCGGCGCAGGCGGCGCAGGGCCACCTTGATGTTGCGGGTGCCGAGCTCGACCGTGTTGTCGAGGTTCTTGAATTCCCGCTTTTCCCAGACCTTGAGCGCGCGGCCATGCTTGCCTTCGCCGCCGATGCGCACGCCTTCCGGGTTGTAGCCGGAATGGCCGAAGGGGCTTGTGCCGCCGGTACCGATCCACTTGTTGCCGCCCTGGTGGCGCTTTTCCTGCTCCTCGATCCGCTTCTTCAGCGTCTCCATGATCTCGTCCCAGGAGCCGAGGGACTTGATCTTCTCCATCTCCTCCTCGGAGAAATAGCGTTCGGCCAGGGCCTTGAGCCATTCCTCGGGGATCTCGACCGGCTGCTGGCCATAGTCCGTCATGATACCCCGGAAGACGCGCTGGAACACCTGGTCGAAACGGTCGAGCAGGCCCTCGTCCTTCACGAAGGTGGCGCGCGAGAGGTAGTAGAACGCCTCAGGCGTCTGCTCGATCACGTCCTTGTCCAGCGCCTCGAGCAGGGTGAGGTGCTCCTTGAAGCTGGCCTGGATGCCGGCTGCGCGGAGTTCGTCGACGAAGTTGAAGAACATGGACTGACTCCCGCTCCCCGCAGTGGAAGCGGGCAAGCCGTAAGACCGGCGCGATGGGCCCGCAAGTGTTTGCGTGAAGCGCTTGCTCCATTCTCGCACGATGCATAGGGTTCCGCAAAACAAAGGTCTGGGGTGAGGCGATGAACATCAAGACGGCGCTGGCCGCTGCGGCGGCAATCGCGCTGGGCGCGAGCGGGGCCCTGGCCCAGTTGCAGCTGGTCCCTGCCATGCTCACCAACGAGCAGGCGGACCATGGCCAGGAAATCTATCGCAACGGCTGTCAGGGTTGTCACGGTGGGACTATGAGCGGCGGGCCGGGGGGCATGGCGTTGATCGGGGCCACATTCCGCGCGAAGTGGCGCGGGCAGCCGGCCGAAGCCTTGTTCCGCTATATCCGCGACAAGATGCCGCCGGGCAATGCCGGTTCGCTCGGCGATGCCGCCTATGCGGACCTCACCGCCGCGATCCTTCGCGCCAACGGGGTGAAGCCGGGAGCGGTGCCGCTGCCCGCCGACCCGGCGCGGCTCGCGGGTCTCGGCCTGGCCGAGGTCCTGCCGGCCGACACGAGCCTCATGGAAGGAAAGCCCCGCCCGGTCGCGCTGCCGCCCGATGCCGTGGCAACCGAGGCCATGGAGCGCCGCGCGGCGCAGTTGAAGGCGCTGCGACCCGTCACCGACGAGATGCTCGCGCATCCGGGGGAGGGCGAGTGGCTCGGCTGGCGCAATGGCCATGATGCCCATGGCTACAGCAAGCTGGGCCAGGTGAACCGGGACAACGTGCGCGATCTGCAACTTGCCTGGAGCTGGCAGTTCGGCCCCAGCGCGAACCAGATCGCGCCCCTGGTGCACGATGGCGTGATGTTCATGGCGGGCGGTGGGCGGTTGCAGGCGATCGATGCCGCCTCGGGTGACCTGCTCTGGCAATACGAGAGGCCCGAAGCCGGCATGGCGGTGCGTTCGATCGCGATCTACGGCGACCTGATCTACTATTCGGCCGGCGTTGAAGTTCACGCCATCGACATGCGCGATGGCCACCTCGTTTGGAAACGGGCGCTCGCCGGGCCCAAGGACGGGCTTTACATCACCACCGGGCCACTGGCGGCAAAGGGCAAGGTGTTCCAGGGCATGGGTGGTTGCTCCGCGCCCTACCTGCGGGGCTGCTTCGTCGCCGCGCTGGATGCCAGGACGGGCGAGGAGCTCTGGCGTTTCCACACCATTGCCCAGCCCGGCGAGCGCGGGGGTGACACCTGGAACGGCGTCTCGGCTGACCAGCGGCTCGGCGGCTCGGTCTGGACGCCGGGCAGTTACGATCCCGAACTCGACCTGCTGTTCATCGGCACGGGGCAGACCTACCACGTCTCGCCCCTGCTGGCAGGCAATCTGCGCGACCCGGCCAAGGCGAGCGGCCTGTTCACCAATTCCACGCTGGCGCTGCGACCCGATAGCGGCGAGCTGGTTTGGTACTACCAGCACATGCCGCGCGATGTCTTCGATCTCGACTGGGCGTTCGAGCGCACCCTCGCCACCATCGATGTCAACGGCAAGCCGCGCCGCACGGTGACGACCATCGGCAAGACCGGCATCGGCGACGTGCTCGATGCCGCGACCGGGCGCTACATCCGCTCGTTCCAGACCGCGCCGCAGAACGTGGTGGCCTCGATCGACCCGCGAACCGGCCGCAAGACTCCCGGGATAAGGCCCCGGGCCAACGTCGATGAGAAGGTATGCCCCTCCGCCTTCGGCGGGCGCAACTGGCCGGCGACGGCCTACGATCCGGCGAGCAAGGTCCTGTTCGTGCCCTCGAACGAGGCATGCATGATCTACCAGTGGACGCCCGGCCCGGTGTTCGACATGTCGTTCCAGTTGACGCGGCGGCCGGATTCCGACGGCAAGATCGGACGCGTCGATGCCATCGACCTCACTACCGGCAAGAGCATCTGGACCCTGCGCGAGCGCAGCCCCAGCGCCAGCGGCATCCTGGCCACTGCAGGAGGCCTGATCTTCCGCGGCAGCCGTGACCGCTGGTTCCGCGCGCTCGACCAGCGCACCGGCGAAGTGCTGTGGCAGACGCGGCTGGACGGGGCGATCAACGGCTTTCCGATCGCCTTCGCGGTCGATGGCGTTCAGTACGTCGCAGTCACGACAGGCGGCACCGGCTCGCTCGACATGTTCCTGACCCCGCTGGCGCCGGAAATCCGCACGACGCCAACGGCGACGACGCTATGGGTGTTCCGCCTGCCGAAGCGGTAAGGGTCAGGCAGGGTTAGGCGGCGGCGGCGGTTGCCGTGCGAACCGCTCCATGGCCGGATCGATCTGCGCCCAGTCCGGGGCATCGTCCAGCCAGATCGCGGCGTCGGGTTTCAACCCATGGCCCTCGTCGAGGAAGCCGAGGCGCAGCGACATCATGTGCGGCCGGGCGGAGCTTTGGCCGTAGATCGGGTTGCCGCAGCTCTTGCAGAAGAACTGGTGCAGCGTGTTGCCGCTGGCAGCAGGCGTGTCGTGGCGGCCCAGTTCGCCCGTCATTTCGATGTCGGCGGCGAGGAACATGGCGTTGTTGGTCGGGCCGCCTGCCGCCGCCTGCTGGCACTGGCGGCACCAGCACTGGCGCACGCCGAGCGGCTCGCCGCGAACAGTTGCGGTGACGGAACCGCAGGCGCAGCGCGCAGTGTAGGGAGCGGGCATCAGCCTTTACCCCCGGCAAGGGGCGATTGCGGCCCCTTGGTGTGGTGGGGCAGGGCCGGGTCGAGCGTCGCCCAGGAAGGCGCGCTGTCCACCCAGATCAGCGCTTGCGGGGCCAGCAACTCCGGATTGTCGAGCGTGCCGGCGCGGATGCGGATGGGCTGGCCCTTCGGTTCCACCGTGCGGCTGTACATCTGCGATCCGCAGGTGGGGCAAAATCCGCGTTCCACGGTATTGCCGCTGTCGGCGGTCTTGGTGAGCTTCGTGACATTGCCGGTGAAAGTGACCACCTCTTCAGGAAACAGCACGTTCACCGTGGCCGAGCCACTGGCGATATACTGGCAATCGCGGCACCAGCAGGCGCGGCAACCGATGGGCTCGGCATCGATGGTCACCTGGACCTGGCCGCAGAAGCAGTGGCCGGTGTGGGTCATGGAGCGGCTCCAACAGTTATGTCGTCAATATGGGCGTCAATCGAAGAACAGGAAATGCCAGTGCGCCATTTTGAACCAGGCACAGCCGGGCCCGTCCGAAATGTGCTACCAACCGAGATACGCGTTTCCTGTTCAGTGACGCTAATCGAAAGCGGCACCTGCGACTTCATGTCACTTTCCCCAATTGGCACCATGTCGCTACCCTGCATATTGGGGAATACAGCGGCAATTAGAAGTTTGTTTCTGTCTGGTTGCGGGAGCAGCCGAAACCCGATCCTCTTGTCTGCATTGTCTGAGACGAGTGTTACATTTATTACTGGCAGCCAGTTCGTACCTTGCCGCAACTGGTTCACATGGACAGTCGCCGACAGCCGCACCGGCGACCTGCCTAGCGGTCGCTGATAGTAAGAATAAGCGCCGCCGGGCGCGTCACAGGAAAACTGCTCATTCTCGGCCGTTCGATGTGCACTTGCTCCCTGCGCAAACAAGGCGAGGAGCGGCAGTATCGTTAGCCAACGCTTCATGAGTTGCGCCGCGCCATGAAGGCCAGCCGCTCGAACAACATCACGTCCTGCTCGTTCTTGAGCAGCGCCCCGTGGAGCGGCGGGATGGCCTTTGTGGGGTCGCGGTTCTGCAGGACGTCGAGCGGCATGTCCTCGTTCATCAAGAGCTTCAGCCAGTCGAGCAGCTCGCTGGTCGAGGGCTTCTTCTTGAGGCCGGGGACTTCGCGCACTTCGTAGAACACATCCATCGCCTTGGTGACGAGAGTCTTCTGGATATCGGGGAAGTGGACGTCGATGATCGCCTGCATCGTCTCGCGATCGGGGAACTTGATGTAGTGGAAGAAGCAGCGGCGCAGGAAGGCGTCGGGCAGTTCCTTCTCGTTGTT